>NZ_JAGFNO010000010.1:0-294041 GCF_017592595.1 Streptomyces sp. NEAU-YJ-81
GACGATCGTGGCGGTCAACAAGGACTCCGAGGCTCCGATCTTCGATCTGGTCGATTACGGCGTGGTCGGTGACCTCTTCGAGGTCGTCCCGCAGCTGACCGAAGAGGTCAAGACCCGCAAGGGCTGACGTCGGACCCGCGGCCCCGTGCGCCTCCCGCGAGCGCGGGGCCGACGTCCGCCCTCGGGCGGACCAGACACCTGATGCGCACCTGTTGGGACACCTCGCGCGAGCAGCGAGGCCGAGAAGAAGCCCAGGTGATCGCGGAGGCGGTCACGACGGAGGACGCCGCCATGATCATCGAGTCGTTCCTCCGCCCTTGAGGTGACCGTCGTCCTATTGTTGGCCGATGCGCGCACACCGTATAGACCGCCCGGCCGATCTCGACGTGGTCCGTGAGTCCTATGACCGGGTGGCCGACAACTACGCCCATATGGTGATGACGACGGGAGTCGGCGACATCCGGCGCTTTCCATGGCTCAAGGCGTCAATCGATGCCTTCGCCGACACCGTGGGCGAGCTCGGGCCTGTCCTCGACGTCGGCTGCGGACCCGGAATGGTGACCGCCTACCTCGCCGAACGCGGACTCGACGTGTCTGGAGTCGATCTCTCACCCCGCATGATCGAAAACGCGCGCCGTCTTCATCCGCAATGCCGCTTCAGCGTCGCCTCTGCCACCGACCTCGACCTTGTGGAAGCGTCCCTCGGCGGCGTACTCGGGTGGTGGTCGCTGTTCACCCTCCCTCGCGACGTCCTTCCTCAGGTCCTCGCCCTGTTCGCGCACGCCCTGAAGCCAGGCGGACACTTCATCACCGGGACACACGTCGGCGACGAGGACGCGGTGCGCACGGAGGCTTACGGAGGTGTGCCCGTTCGCTGGACGACACACAAATGGCGGCCGGAACAACTCGTGGACCTGATCGAGCAGGCCGGCCTGCACCCGGTCGCCGAACTTCGGCTCCCCGCGGCTGAGCACACCGGGCCGAGCGTGGTCGTCATGGCCAAGCGCCCCGCCTGAGGACCGGACGCGCCCGGATATCAGGTTCGGTGACTCGGCGGGCCGGGCTCAGGAGCGGGCCGTGAGGAATTCGATGAGCGCGGCGTTCACCTCTGCCGGGCGTTCCTGCTGTGTCCAGTGTCCGCAGCCCGCCAGTTCGAGGGGCTCGCGTCGCAGGTTGGGCATCAGGTCGGGCAGGCTCGCGATCAGTTCGGGCGCGCCGGGGAAAGCGGGAACCGGGTCGCGGTCGCCGTAGATGTACAGGGCGGGCGGGGTGACGACGGCGCCGTGCCACGGCGCGGTCAGTTCCCAGTTGCGGTCGAGGTTGCGGTACCAGTTGAGGGCTCCGGTGAAGCCCTTGGAGAAGCTCTCGGTGAGCGCGTCGAGGTCCTCCTCGGTGAACCACTCCGGCAGTACTTCGGGGTTCTGCATGGTGGCGAGCCAGCCCTGCTCCGGGGCGACGAGAGGCTGCTGGCCCGTGTCGGGAGCGTCGCCGGAAATCGAGTAGAAGATTTTCCGCAACGCGGTGCGGGTGTCCCTCGCGAGCTCGGCGTCGGCGACACCGGGGCGGTTGAAGTAGTTCCAGTAGAAGCGGCCACCGAACCTTTTCTCCATGGTGGCCAGCGGAGGCTGCGCGCCGCGGAACGGCGGTGGCACGCTCAGACCGGCCACCCCGAGCACCATGTCCGGCCGTAGCAGCGCGGTGTTCCAGGCGACTAGCGCGCCCCAGTCGTGCCCGACGACGTACGCCTTGTCCTCGCCCAGTGCCCGGATCAGGCCGACGACGTCGCCGACCAGGTGGAGGATGCTGTACGCGTCGACGTCGTCGGGATGGTCGCTGCGCCCGTATCCACGCTGGTCCGGGGCGACCACTCGGAAGCCCGCCTCGACCAGGGGACCGAACTGGTGGTGCCAGGAGTGCCATGATTCGGGGAAGCCGTGCAGGAGCACGACCAGGGGGCCTTCGCCCTCCTCGGCGATGTGCAGCCGAATCCCGTTCGTCTCGACCATTCGATGCTCAACCATGTGCACGAGCGTACGCGCCATGATCGTCGGAGCCGTTGCGGACAACGTCACGCCGTTCCTTCGAAGACGATGACCTGGCGTCCGACGATGTCGCCGCGCCCCAAGGCTTCCAGGTTCTCGTTGATGTCTTCGAGCCTGACTTTGGTGACGTTGTGTTTGACGAGGCCGGCCTCGGCGAGGGAGAGCACCTCGACGAGGTCCAGGTGGTTGCCCCAGAAGGAACCGAGGTAGGACAACTCCGTGCCGACGAAGGGGAATTGGCGGTGCTCGACGCGGTCGCTCATGAGGCCGACGGCTGCCAGTGCGCCTTCGGGGCCCAGCAGGTCGAACCCCATGGAGATCGACGCCTCGCTGCCGACGCAGTCCAGGATGGCGCCGATGGTTCTCCGGCCGGTCAGTCTTTCCAGTTCGTCCTGGATGGCCTCGATGGACTTGTCCCTGACGTTGATCCCGTGGTCCGCACCGTTCTCCTTCGCCACGTCCAGCTTGCTGTCCGTGCGCGCGAGCGCCACCACGGTCGCGCCGCCCCCGAGCAACTTGGCGTATTGGACCGCGTAGCTTCCCAGCCCGCCGATGCCCGTGACCGCGAGGGTACGGTCGGCTCCGAGCTTGCGCGCGTCCCGGAGCTTCCTCATCGCCCGGTACGGGGTCATGCCCGCGTCGGTCATCGGGGCCAGCAGCTCAGGCGCCTTCGCGGCGTCCTCCGAGACCGGGATCGCATGGCGACACTCCACGGCCATGTACTCGGCGAAGCCGCCCGGCGGCCCGAACCCCACCCACCTGCCGTTGCCGCTGCACAGCTGCTCGTTGCCCTCGCGGCACTGCCGGCACGTACCGTCTCCCCAGCTGGGATTGACCACGACCATGTCACCCTCTGAGTAGCCCACCGTTTTCGGTACGCCGCTGCCCAGTCCCGCCACCCGGCCCGTGACCTCATGACCGGGGATGTAGGGCAGATCCACGGGGAACGGGCCCTTGAAGTAGCCGTCGAGGAGCTGGTAGTCGCTGCGGCACATGCCCGTCGCGGCCACTTTGAGGAGAATCTCGTCCGGCCCGGGCTCGGGCACAGGAACCTCGTCGATTCGAAGGGGTTCCCGGTAACCGTGCATCCGGGCAGCTCGCATCTGCATGGGGTGCCTCGCTTTCGCCGGCAGGCGGCGGCCGGGGGCCGCTTGGCAGGCCGCGCGCTGGTGATCCGCGGGGTTCCGGCCTGACCGCGAGGTCGGGCCAGGGCCGTGATGAGCCCTTGTGCGAGAGGGCTCGAGGAAGCGGGGTTCTGCAAGTGTGGGCGGGCGTGTCGCGCCTCCATACGCGCGCTCGGCGGGCCGCGCGCCGCGACGGCCGACGCGCATGCCGACGGCGTCGAGCGCCGCCCGGTACCAGGGGTTCAGGCGTCCTGGCCGATCCAGACGGTCTTGGCGTTCATGAACTCCCGCATGCCGAGGTCCGACAGCTCGCGTCCGTAGCCGCTGCGTTTGACGCCGCCGAAGGGGATCTCGGGGTAGCTGGTCGTGTTGCCGTTGACGAAGGCCATGCCCGACTGCACGTCGCGGACGAACAGTTCGCGTTCGGCCTCGTCCTCGGTCCACAGGTTCGATCCGAGGCCGTAGGGGTGCCCATTGGCCTCACGCAGGGCCTCCTCCAGCGAGGGGACCGCCCACACCTGCGCCACGGGGCCGAAGACCTCCTCGTGGTACATCCGCATCTCCGGTGTGACGCCGGTCAGCACGGTGGGCGGGTAGAACCAGCCGGGCCCGTCCGGGAGTTCGCCGCCCAGCAGCACCGTCGCGCCCTTGCCGACGGCATCGTCCACGTAGGCCATCACATCCTGCCGGCCGGACTCGGTGGCCAGCGGCCCGACATCGGTGCCCTCGTCCATCGGGTCACCCACCACCAGCGCCCCCATCTTCGCCACGAACATGTCGATGAAGGAGCCGGCGATGTCCTGATGCACGAAGAACCGCTTGGCGTTGATGCACGACTGCCCGTTGTTCAGACACCGCGCCTTCACCGCGACATCGGTGGCCCGCTCCAGGTCCGTGGAGGGCATGACGATGAACGGGTCGGATCCGCCGAGTTCGAGGACCACCTTCTTGATCTCATTACCGGCGATGGTCGCCACCGACCGCCCTGCCGGTTCACTGCCGGTCAGCGTCGCGGCCGCCACCCGCGGGTCGCGCAGCACCTGCTCCACCCGCTTCGCGGAGATCAGCAGAGTCTGGAACACGTCCTGGGGGAAGCCGGCGTCACGGAAGAGCTCTTCCAGGTACAAGGCGCACTGCGGCACGTTCGAGGCGTGCTTGAGCAGGCCCACGTTCCCCGCCATCAGCGCGGGCGCGGCGAACCGCATGGCCTGCCACAACGGCAGGTTCCACGGCATCACCGCGAGCACCACACCGATGGGCTGGTGCGAAACGAACGTCTGCTTCGCGCCCACGCGCCCGGCGTCAGCGTCCAGGTCCCGCAGAAACGCGGGGCCCTCGGCGGCGTAGAAGCGGAGCCCGTGTATGCACTTGGCCACTTCCTCCTCCGCCGCCCGGAAGGTCTTGCCCATCTCTGTGGTGATCATCCGGCTGACGCTCTCGATCTCCTTCTCCAGGCGCTCGGCCGCATGCTGCAGCCAGGCCGCCCGTTCCTCGACGCTCGTCAAACGGTACGAGGCGGCCGCGGCCGCCGCCCGGGCGAGCTTGTCCTCCAGTTCCTCCGGAGTCAGCTCCTCGAACCTCCTGAGGACCTCACCTGTCACAGGACTCGTCGTTGCGATAGCCATAATTCGACGGTATGACGGTGGGATAGAGCTCGCAAATTCCCCCATTTGCCTCAGGTGGGGTGCGGGGTGGATACCACCCCCTCGTCGCCGATCACCCCGCACAGATTCGGCTGCGCCTGAGCTCCTGACCCCGAGGGATTGCCATGATCAAACCCTACGGCCCTTACGATTTCATGCCGCCGATCAGGACCTTCTCGTTGGCCTCCGAGTCCGTGGCCGACGGCGGGCAACTGGCCGCCGATCAGGTGAGCGGCATTCTGGGAGCAGGCGGACTGGACATCTCACCGCAGCTGAGCTGGTGCGGCTTTCCCGAGGAGACGCGGAGTTTCACGGTGGCGATGTGCGACCCCGATGTACCCACCGCGTCGGGCTTCTGGCATTGGGCCGTGGCAAACCTGCCCGCCTCTGTGACCGACCTGCCGGCCGGGGCGGGAGACGGCAGTGATCTGCCTGGCGGCGCGGTGACGCTGCCCAACGACGCCGGCTACAGCAGGTACCTCGGTCCGGCGACGCCTCCGGGAAACGGGCCGGACCGCTACTTCCTCGTAGTGCATGCCGTCGGCGTGGAAGAACTGGCGGTGTCCGAGAGATCGACCCCTGCCTACCTCGACTTCCTCCTGTTCAGCCACGCGATCGCGAGGGCGACCATGTACGGCACCTTCGAGCGGGCCTAGCTGCGCTGTTCGGAGAGGTGGCGAGTCAGTCGGGGAATGTCGGGGCATGCGACCTCGGTCATTGCGGCCAACTCATGTACTGGGGCAAGGATTTGCGCTGGCGTAGTGGCACTTCCCACTACCGGCAACTGACATCGTCAGCCAACTGGTGTGGCGGGCGACTTCGCGCTCCCACCATCGGTAGCGACAGGAGCAGGGAACAACGGCATGATCTGGATCTATCAGGCGGGTGTCGAGAAGCCGGTGCTGACCGTGCCTCTGAGCCACCCCAACGCGGGGTTGATTCCCGACCTCTTCGCCACACTCACGTCGTGATGGCCGAGCACTGGCCACCGATCGTCCGGCAGTGGAGTACGCACGTCATGTCGCGCTCGCGGGCGGTCAGTCCGCCGGCGTAGCGGCGGATCGCGGCGCCAACGGCGGCATACGACTGGTTGTTGACCACGACGAATACGACGGGCAGCGAGTAGCGGGTGGCCGTCCAGAGGACCGGCAGCCCGAATTGGAAGGTGGGAACGGTCCTGGCGGACAGCATGGTCCTGCGGTTCCAGGGATAAGCCGGGTACTGGTTGAGCTACGCGGGTGCGCTGATGCTTCTTCCCGCAGGCCAGTTCGCGGTTGCCGGGAGATCTGGCGGAACATCCGTTGTTCCCCTTCCCTCCTGCCTGCCGCATCGGCCCGCCTGTTATGAAGCGCATCACCTTCGGAGGCGATCATGCCGAAACACCTTGTCTTCCGCCTGGCGGTGACCACTGCCGGCGCCGTGATCGGACTGACCGCGGTCTCGTCAACAGCTGAAGCGGCCGCGCCGCCCCTCTCGCACCCGCGGATCGTCGCTCACTTCGACCGTCCAGCCGGGCAGGTGGCGGAGAGCGTCATCGTGCGGCCGAACGGGTCAGCCGATATCGGCCTCATCCTGTCGCGGCAGGTGGCTCACGTCACGCTTGGCGGACGTGTCGAGGTATTGGCGACCATGCCTCTCCCCGCGGATGGGGGCGTGAACACCCCCGGCACCGGGTTCGCCGCGGTGACGGGGATCGAACGAACGGGAGATGGAACCCTCTACTTCCTGTATTCGGCAGGGGACGAAAACCTCACCGGTCTATGGAAACTGCGCCCGGGAGGCAAGCCGGAGCGCGTCGCCGCTCTACCGGCGGCGAGCTTCCTCAATGGACTTGCCAGGGACGACCGTACGGGGAACTTCTACATCACCGACTCCACACAGGGCAGAGTCTGGCAGGTCGGATCGCACGGCGGAACTGCCAAGCTCTGGGCCGCGGGAGAGGATCTCGCCCCGACTCACTTCTTCGGCGCCAACGGCGTGAAGGTGCACAACGGAGCTGTATGGGTCTCCAACATCGATCGAGGAACAATCCTTCGGATACCGCTGACAGACAAGGGAACCGCTGGTCCGCATCAGGTCACGGCATCCGGACTCGACAGCGTCGATGATTTCGCCTTTACCGGCCGCGGCGATCAGCTGCTGGCCGCACTCAACGTCCCGAGCAAGCTGGTCCTCATCACTCCGGGCGAGGCTGACCGTACCGTCCTCGATGAGAGCGATGGTCTGCAGAACACCACATCCGTGGCGGTCGACGGCGACACGGTCTACGTCGCCAGCGGTGCGCTCACCACAGGCGGGGATGCGAATCTTCTGACGGCCCATCTCGGTCACCACGACTAAGGCGCCCGCCCAACTTATCCCAGGAACGGCAGTACCATGTTACCGACCGCGGGGTCGGTAACAATGGGAACATGAGTCGTCCAGAGAACTCGCTGGGGAACGCGCTGCGTGCATGGCGTGCCCGAATTACGACTGAAGACGTTGGACTACCGGCCACCCGCCGGCGACGCACCGCCGGCTTGCGCCGCGAAGAGCTTGCCCATCTGGCGGGAATATCCACGGATTACCTTCTCCGTCTTGAACAGGGCCGGTCTCAGCGCCCATCGCGCGATGTCGTGGCCTCACTCGCCCGCGCGCTGCGACTGAGTACGGATGAAACCTGCCATCTGCACCTGGTGGCCGGGCTTCTTCCGCCGACGCCCCCCAAAATCCCGCATCTGATGCCGCCTGGTGTACAACGGCTCGTCAGCCGCTGGGGGAACATTCCGGTGGGAGTGTTCTCCGCCTCATGGACCCTGCTGACATGGACATCCATGTGGGCGGCCTTGCTGGGTGACCCGTCCCGTCGCTCGTCAGAAGAACGAAACCTGGTACGCGCGGTGTTCAACGAGCCGTCGGACACGGACCATCCGCTCTTTCCCGTTGAGCAGGGCACCGCAGAATTCAAAGCTGCTCTCGTCGTAGACCTTCGGATAACGCACGGAGCATATCCTCATGATGAGGACTTCAGAGGTCTGATTGATGAGGTCATGAGTAACAGCGAAGAGTTCCGGGCCCTTTGGAGCACCCCAGCGCTCGGCTCCCGCCTGGGCGGCCACAAACGCCTGCGGCATCCTCTGGTGGGGGAGATAAGTCTCGACAACGATGTACTGAAGGTACCTGACCACGATGTGAGGGTCGTCACCTACACGGCAGAGCCGGGCACTTCGGACGAGGGAAAACTGGAGTACTTGCGCATTGCTGCCGCCCAGACGTCCGTGAGATGCGAAACCGTCCTGACTGACGCGAGTACTGCTGGGCGTTGCGGCACTGGACGTTCCGGCTGACCCCCGGTGCGGCGGGGGGCTGCTTCCACAGCAGAGCCGGGGGACAGCCGGAGGGAGAAACGTCGGCTACGCCTCTAGCGTGCCTGTGAATCCATCGCCTCGCCGCGGGAGCCGCACCGAATGGACCGGATGAACACCTCACGCCGCACAGCGCTTGCGCTCGGTACCGCCGCAGCGGCCACACCATGGCTTGGCGGAGCCTCCGTCCAAGCCCACGCCGCCACCCCAGGAAGCGCCACATCAACAGGGGACGCCGCGACCACAGGGCTGGAAGAGCTGGGCATCACCGAGCTTCGCCGGCGGATGAACGACGGACAGCTCGACGCCGAACGGCTCACCCGCTACTACCTGGACCGCATCGAACGCATCGACCCGCTCCTGCACGCGGTGATCGAGGTCAATCCCGACGCGCTGCGCGAGGCCCGGCGCGTGGACGCGGAGGGTGATCTCGGCAGGCCGTTGCACGGCATGCCCATCCTGCTCAAGGACTTGGTGGAGACCGCGGACCGGATGCACACGACGGCAGGATCACTCGCCCTGCGGGGCCTGCGGCCGGCAAAGGACGCCACGGTCGCCGCCAGGCTGCGCGCGGCCGGTGCCGTCATCCTCGGCAAGACCAACCTGAGCGAGTGGGCCGGCGGGATGTCGCTCACCCACCACGCCGGCTGGAGCGCCCGCGGTGGGCAGACCCGGAACCCGTACAAGCTGGACCGGTCACCGAGTGAGTCCAGCTCCGGTACCGCGGTTGCCACCGCGGCAAGCCTGTGCGTCGCCGGAATCGGAACGGAGACCAACGGTTCGATCATCGACCCGGCCTCGGCGAACTGCGTCGTCGGGGTGAAACCGACCGTCGGACTGGTCGGGCGCGGCGGCGTGATCCCCGGTGTGCCGAGCCAGGACAGCGTCGGCCCGATCGCGCGCACGGTCCGCGACGCGGCGATCCTGCTCGGCGCCCTGGTCGGGATCGACGACCGCGATCCGGCGACCGAGGCGAGTCGCGGCCGCTTCCATCGCGACTACACCCGTTTCCTGGACGCCGACGGGCTGCGTGGGGCGCGCATCGGCGTACCGCGAGCGGTGTACTTCGGCTACAGCCACCACGCCGACGAGATCGCGGAGCGGGCGATCGCCACGTTGCGCGAGGCCGGGGCGACGGTGGTCGACCCGGCCGACATCCCGACGGCCGAGCAGCTTGAAGACCTGCCCAGTTCGATGGTCGTCCAGGCATATGAGATCAAGCGTGCGCTGAACGCCTACCTGGCCGGTGCCCCCGGCGACCACCCGCGCAGCCTGGCGGAGCTGATCGCGTTCAACCGTGCGCACGCCGACCGCGAGCTTCGCTATGTGCGGCAGGACGGGCTGGAGGCGGTGCACGAAATGGACTTCACCGAACGCGAGTACCGTCAGGCGCTGGCCACCAACCACCGGCTCTCGCGCGCCGAAGGCATCGATGCGGTGCTGCGCCGATTCCGCCTGGACGCACTCGTGATGCCGACCACCGGACCGCCGGCCAAAATCGACCTGATCCGCGGGGACAGCTACGGCGGCGGTGCGTCGACGCCCGCCGCACTCGCCGGATACCCCGCGATCAGCGTCCCGGCCGGCTTCGCGTTCGGCCTGCCGGTCGGCCTGACATTCATGGGTACGGCGTGGAGCGAGCCGAACCTGCTCCGCCTCGCCTACGCCTACGAGCAGGCCGGCCGCGTCCGCCGACCGCCCACCTACCGACAGGCCGACATCGGCTTCTGAGCCGCGTTCGGTACACAAGCGACCCGATGGCGAGCAAGCGGGCGCGGGCGCGGCCCAGTACTCGACCTTCGTTCCGGCAGTCCCATGGAGCAGGGCTCCCGCGCCACCGTGCTTGTCCGGCTGTCCGCATCCGGCAGCGACAGCCGGGCCATCGTCCCTACTGGCCCCGTGAACCGTGTTCGCCCCGTCAGATTATTCCGCGGTCGGTGACCGCACCGACTCCGCCTGGTGTGCCGCAACCGATCATTTAAAGCCAGGGGAGGCGAGGGTGCCGCGGCTGCGCGCGAGGGGTCTCTACAAACCTGTAGATTCTGTTTTCTCCTCACAATGGAGGTATTACTGAGAAGGAGATGCAGATGACGCTGTGGGACCGCCTCAAGGACTCGGTCCAGACGATGCAGGCTCAGCTCACGGCGAAGAAGAACGACTTGCGGAGCGGGGCCTTCCGGGACGCGAGCATGGCGATGTGCGCCTTGGTGGCCGCGGCGGACGGCACGATCGATCTGTCCGAGCGGCAGCGCGTCGCCCAGCTCATCGCCACCAACGACGTGCTCCAGAACTTCCCCCCGGACGAGCTGCACCACCGCTTCGAGGACCACCTCGACGAGCTCACCACGGACTTCGCCCTCGGGATGGCGAGCGCCATGCGGGAGATCGGCAAGGCGAAGAGGAGGCCCGCCGAGGCCCGGGCCGTCATCCAGATCGGCATCGTCATCGGCTGCGCCGACGGTTACTTCGACGACAGCGAGCGGGACGTCGTCCGCGAGGCTTGCTCAGCCCTGGACATCCCTCCGACCGAGTTCGACCTCCACCGCCCCCTCCGCGTCCCCCGCCCGTACCGGGGCCCGGACGAGCTCCCACCGGCGGCCGGCGACCAGGTGTCCGAGCGGGCGGGCTCCAGTGAGGCACAGGGGACACGCCCCGGGGCCGCCGTACCCGGCGACGACCTCCAGGTCTTCCTCAAGGCGCTGACCAGCGGAACCCGGCAGAGGCTCTTCGCGCACTTCCTCGATGGCGAGGAGCTGACCGTCGGCGAGGTCGCCGAGCGTGCCGGACTCGGCCCGTCGACCACCTCCGAGCACCTCGCGGTCCTCCGGCGCGGTGGCCTGCTCCAGTCGACGCGCAGCGGCAAACTGGTCCGCTACCGCGCCGACCGGGAAGGCATCGCCGAACTGCTCGGGCAGCTCCACTCCTACCTCCTCGCCCCCTCCGAACCACAGGATCCCCCTCTTAGGCGGTCAGCGCGCGCATGACTGGCTGGCCACGCATGAACCTGGCTCCCCTCATCAGGCCCCTTGGAATCGATCACCTAGGCTGGCGCGGTGACTGATGAGCAGGAGCGGGTGCAGCCGTCGGGAGTGTGGGCCACGGCGGTGGGGGTGGCCAGGGTGCGGGCGCTGGAGACCGAGCGGGAGAACGCGCTGTTCCGCGACCCACTGGCACGAGCCTTCGCCACCGCCGGCGGACTGTGGCCCTCCTCGCCGGCGCCGCCCGGTGACGAGGCCGCGCGACGCCGCCGGCTGGCCGTGTCGTTCTCCATCGTCATCAGGACGAAATTCCTCGACGACCTGTTGCAGCAGGCCTCCGCGTCCGGGGTCCGGCAGGTCGTGCTGCTCGGCGCCGGCATGGACAGCCGGGCCTTCCGGATGGACTGGCCCGAGGGCACCCGGCTGTTCGAGGTCGACACCGCCGCGCCACTCGACTTCAAGGCTTCGGTGCTGCGCCAGGAGCGGGCCGTCGCACGCTGCGAGCGGATCACCGTCGCGGTGGATCTGCATGAGGACTGGCCAGGCGCGCTGGCCGCCGCAGGGCACGACCCGGCCGTGCCGACCGCGTGGATCGCCGAAGGACTACTGATCTATCTGCCCGAGGACGCGGTGGAGCTACTGCTGGCCCGGATCAGCACGCAGTCGGCGGCAGGCAGTCGGATGGGGCTGACATTGGGCTCGCGCGGCGTGATCGAGCGCTTCGGCGCGGACGCCGCGCCGGGATCGGCGGCGTCCATGTGGGTCTCGGAGATGCCCGACGACCCGGTGGGCTGGCTGGTCGGGCACGGCTGGGAGGCCGACAGCCACACCCTGCGCGAGCGCGCTGCCGCCTACGGCCGCCCGATCAGCACCCCGCCGCAGCGCGAGGAGCGGCCCGGCGGACTGATCTCGGCGGTCCGCCGGTAGAGCGCCTCCCGGTTCCCTGGATGATCGATTCCAAGGGGGCCTGATGAGTGGAGCCAGGTTCATGCGCGGCCAGCCGGTCATGGGCGCACTGACCGCCTACGACCACTGAAGTTCGCCCGAAAATCGCCTGGCTGGATGGTGGTGTACGCGGCTCCTACCTGCGATTTCCTCGTGATCTGCCGACGGCGGGCAAGTCCGTCGTGGTGTCATTGCGGGTGCGGAGGTTCGTCTGCGAGGAGGAATCCTGCGAGCGCATGACCTTCGCCGAGCAAGTACCCGGTCTCACCCGCAGGTTCGGGCGACGGACCGAGCGGCTGCGGTCGACGCTGGTGTCGGTCGGTCTTGCGCTCGCGGGGCCGGGCAGGCGCCCGGATGACGGACGCCTTCAAGGTTCCGGTCAGCCGGAACACCCTGTTGAGCTGATCGCCTCGCTGCCGGACCCCGCCACCGCAGTACCCCGCGTGGTCGGCGTGGACGAGTACGCCCAGCGCAAGGGCCGCATCTACGGAACCGTGCTCGTCAACGTCGAGACACGTCGCCCGGTCGACCTCCTTCCCGATCGGGAGGCGGACACGCTCGCGGCCTGGCTCGCCGAGCGGCCCGGCATCGAGATCGTCTGCCGTGACCGGGCGCCCTTCTTCGCCGAAGGTGCCGCCCGTGGCGCCCCGCAGGCCCTCCAGGTCGCCGACCGATGGCTTCTCTGGCACAACCTGGGCGAAGCCGCCGAGAAGTGTGTCTACCGGCACCGTGGCTGCTTGCGTCCCACGCCGGCCCAGCCTGAGGAGCCGCAGGAAGAGGCGGAGCCAGCCGCGTCGCCCTGGCCGACAGGGCCACCGGTTCGCCGAACGCATCCGCGCCAAGCACGCCACCATCCACGCTCTCCTCGCCGCCGGGCACAGCAAGCGGTCCGTCGCCCGGCAGCTCGGGATGACCCTCAACACGATCTTGCGTTTCTCCCGTGCCGCTACTGCGGAGGAGATGTTCACCGGGCAGTGGCAAAGCCGTGCGACACAAGCCCACGCCGAACAAGCCCAGGCCGGCTGACCGGGCGCCAGACGGGAAGAGTCGCCTGACAACCAGCCGAACCAGCGGGCCGTCCAGAAGCCGCCATGACGCTGAACCTGCGACGCGGGTCAAGCTATGAGCAGGCGGAGGCCGAGATCTGCGGCGTCGAGGTCGGCGAGGTCGCTGTTGCGCCTGGCCCACCGGCCGGAGTCGAGGTCGTCGCTGAGGCTTCGCACCGCCCGCTGCTCGGCCTTGGGCCCGACCCTCGTCCACACCGACATCGCACGGCGCACGTGATCCTCCAGATACGCCCCCGGTCGGCGCCAATACGCCTCGAACAGGCCGTCAGCGCAGTCCCACGGGATGGGCACCGGCTCAGCGCGGGCGCCGATCGTGTCGGCCATCCCAGCAAGCGAGGGAAACTCTGCGAGGACGGCGGCGAACGCGGGCAGGTAGTCGCGGGTAAGCCAGAACCGGTCCTGCCATCCGTGCTCGTCGGTGTCGAACGTGAGCACCACCACACGTAGGGCCACGCGCCGCATCTCGCGCAGCCCCGCTATCGGGTCCCCCCAGTGGTGAACGGTGGAGACGGCCATCGCGACGTCGAAGGACTGGTCCTCGAACGGCAGACTCTCCGCGGCGGCGGCCACACACGGCGCCGAATCAGCAGGCCGCTGCCCCCGCATGACCGCCGATGGCTCCACCGCGGTCACGTCGCGATCAGCAGGCTCGTAGGAGCCGGTGCCGGCCCCGACGTTCAGCACCGTCCGCGCGTCGCCGAGCGCGTCCCAGATCTGCGCGGCGATCCGCGGCTCGGTACGCCGTGTCGCGGTGTAAGCGTCGCCGATCGCGTCGTACAGCCGTGCACCGAGCATCTCCAGTTGCTCCTCCGGTGTCACCATCAGTCCCTTCGCCCGTGCCTCCAGTTCTCTGTCAATGGCCGCCACCATGGCGTCAGCGCGATCACGCCGCTCCAGCAGCAGGCCGCGCAGTCGGCGCAGGTGCGCGACCGCGTCGGTGGACGGGTCGCCGACCAGCTCCGCAACCTCCCGCAGCCCGAAGCCCAACCGCCGATAGGCCAGCACCTCCCGCAGCCGCTCCACGTCGCCCGCCGAATAGGCCCGGTATCCGGCCGCGGTCCGCGCCGACGGCCGAACGAGCCTGATCTCGTCATAGTGATGCAGCGTGCGGACGCTCACGCCGGCCAGCTCGGCCACGCGTCCCAGGGTCCAGTGATCCTCCACGGCACTGACTATGCAGCCTGACGTGACGTGAGGGTCAAGAGCCCTACGGGCGCGCCGGATTCGAACTACTCCGCAACATGATCCTGCTTCAGTAACCCTCCGCGACCGCTCCCCAAGAGGGTGAGGGCGCACGGCCGATGGACGCAGCGAGGCGCATCTGCTCGACGCGCTCGGGGTAGTAGCGGCGAAGAGCCCGGCGGACTGGTCGAGGTCGCTGGTCCAGCCGCCCCATCGGGGCATGACCAGGGTGAATCCTGTGCGGACGATGCGACGGCCGACGAGACGGCTGAGGGTTTGGCGATCGGCGTCCGTGGTGGCTTCGGCTGCTGTGGGGCTAATTGCCCGGCTGGTCGATGCGGCTGAGGCAATGGAAAAGGATGCTGATGTTCGCTGACCCGGTGGGCCCAGTCCTATAGGGCTGAGCCCACCGGGGTCACGGACGACCATGGCGAGGAGCTGCAGCGCCCGCGCGGTCAGCAGCGCCGGTTTGCGACCGAGGGGGTCAGGAACGACACGACCATCGAGGTCAGCAACACGAGGCCGGGCAAGCCGGGATGCCGAGTGGTCTTCATGACGACCTCACGTCAGTCGCCGACGGGCTCGTGGGCCCGGGAGCGGGCCGAGGAGCGGCGGCTACCGGGATGAGTCGGGGTACGCGGCGGTCGCGCGGATTTCGACGAGGAGTCCCGGGCTGGCGAGGCCGCTGACCCCGATGATCGTCCAGGTCGGGTAGGGCGCTTTGACGAGGCGCTGTTTGGCCTCGACGAAGCCGGACAGGTGCTGGCGGATGTCGACGTGGTAGCTGGTGACGTCGACGAGGGCGGACAGGTCGAGGTTCTCCAGTCGAAGGATCTCTTCGATCTTCCGGATTGCGATCTCGGTCTGCTCCTCGATGGTGTCCGGGATGGTTCCGTCGGCTCGGCGACCGATCGTTCCCGCGATGAACAGGAGGCCGTGCGCGCGGACCGCGGCGGAATAGCCGAAGCCCGCGAAGGCGCTGGTGGTCTGCCCGAAGACGGCGTTGTCCTCAGGGACCTCGACGGTGTGGATGGTCATGGCGGTGCTTCCTTTTCTTTGTCGACGTCAGGCGTGGGGGCAGTGGAGTCAGTTGCCCCAGCGGGACGCACGGCAGGCGTGCTCCAGCCGGGTCCGGCCGAAGGTCTCGCGTTCGCGGAGGAATTCGCCGGGGATCGAGTACCGGGGTGCGTTCGTCGGGTTCTTCGCGGCCTGCGCGACGATCGCGTCGGTGAGTGAGCGGATCATGTCCAGCCGTGGATAGGCGGCGTGCACGGCATCGGCCTGCTCATCGGTGACGGCGTCGACGTGGCCGGCACCCAGGGGGCCGCCGAAGTCGAGCGCGACGCCTTCGCGGACGAGCACGCACAGCGTGCCGCGGCGTTCCGCGATACCCGGGGAGGTGTGCAGGGCGATGGCCTGCCAGACCTGGTCGGCGTCGACCGCGGGCACTCCGCGTTCGATGAGGAACGCGGCGGCCCGGTCGGCGCCCTCGACCTCGAACCGCCGGCTGTGCGGGCCGTCCGACGCCACGCCGAGGTCGTGCATCGCGCACGCGGCGAACAACAGGTCGTCGTGGTAGTCGTGGCCGACGGCCAGGCCGAGGCGGCCGGCCACCAGCCGGGCGAACAGATAGCTGCGGAGGCTGTGGTTGAACACGGACGGCGTTTCCACCGGCTGGATGAGATCGACGACGGCGTCGGCGAGCGGTGTGCCGGGCAGCGTGATCAGGTCGGCGGTCGCCTCGCGGGTAGGTCTGGTCATGTCCTCAGCCTGGCCGCGACCACCCTGACCTGGCGAGAGGCAAAATTTCCTTGCTTCGATAGAATCTTGCCATGACAGTGCATCGAGTCGCGGTCCTGGCGCTGGACGGGGTCACCCCGCTCGACCTGGCGATCCCGACGCAGATCTTCGCCACCCGGCCGGAAACCCCTTACGAGATGACCCTGTGCGCGCTGGACGCGAAGGTGGTCACCAGCGCGGGTTTCGCCCTGGTCGCCGACGGGGAGCTGGAGCAGGTGCGCACCGCCGACACCGTGGTCGTGCCGGGATTCGAACCGATCCTCCGGCCGCCGGACGCCGTGCTCGGCACGCTGGCCGAGGCCCGCGACCGAGGCACGCGTGTGGTGTCGATCTGCACGGGCGCCTTCGCACTGGCCGCGGCGGGCGTGCTGGACGGGCTGCACGCCACGACCCACTGGAAGCACCTCGACGAGTTCGAGCGGGGCTTCCCGGCCGTCAAGGTGGACCGCGACGTGCTCTACGTCGACGAGGGCGACGTGCTCACGTCGGCCGGGGTGTGCTGCGGCATCGACCTGTGCCTGCACCTCGTGCGCCGTGACCTGGGGGCGGTGGTGGCCAACCAGATCGCCCGCGGTCTGGTGGCCGCCCCCCACCGGGACGGTGGGCAGGCCCAGTACGTGCCGGCTCCCGTCGCGGTGGCCGGTGAGGCGTCGCTGTCCGGTACCCGGGGATGGGCCCTGCACCGGCTCGGCGAGCCGCTCACGCTGCGCGTGCTCGCCCGGCACGCGGGTCTCTCGCAGCGCACCTTCATGCGCCGGTTCACCGAGGAGACGGGCACGACCCCGTTGCAGTGGTTGCTCAACGCCCGCCTCAGCAGGGCGCGGGAACTGCTGGAAACCACGGACCACCCGATGGATCGGGTGGCGCGGGACTGCGGACTGGGCACGGCAGCCAATCTGCGGCTGCACTTCCGGCGCGCACTGGGCACCACCCCCACCGCCTACCGCCGCACCTTCGGGCGCTCGACGTCGCACAGTCCGGCCGGTTCACCAGCGGGCCTGCGCTCGGACTGAAAATGGCCACCACGACGCTGAAGTCTTGCGGAGACAGGGTCGCTGTCTCGCGGGCGCCCATTGCGGCGGATTCCCTGTCAAGGCTACGTGTTGAGGCGTAGGCGGGCGCCGGAACAGCGGCCTGTCCGGTGACCGCGTGGCGTCACAGGTGCTCTGTCTCTGTGGGTAGTGGGTCGAGCACTGGGTTGGTGAGGTGCTGGTAGATGATCGAGGTGCGGAAGCTGACGATCTCCCGGCGGTTGGTGAACTGGTCCAGGAGGAAAGCGTGCAGGTGGTCGATGTCCGGCGCCGTGACGTGGACGAGGAAGTCGTCGCTGCCGGCCATCGTGTAGACGGAGACCACCTCTGGTAGCTGGGTCACCGACCGCTCGAAGGCGGCTACGACATCCCGGCGCAGAGGCCGGACCTGGGTGAAGACCATCGCTTGCACGGCGCGGTTGAGTGCCCGCAGGGAGACTTGGGCCCGGTAGCCCTGGATGATGCCGCGCTTGTGCAGCAACCTGGTGCGTTCGAGGCAGGTAGAGGGGGCGATACCGAGCTTCTCGGCGAGGGCCCGGTTGGACTGCCGACCATCGGCCTGCAGATGGTGCACGATCGCCGAATCAAGTTCATCCATGACTGCCTCCTGGATCGCGATACCGAATGTACTTCGGCGTCACGTCAACCGCTCCGTGCATCAGCCTAGCTTCGGGGGCATGAGCCAAGCACTTGCACATGAAGACGTGATCATTCGACGTGGACGCCGTTCTGGGCTGCCGCTGATCGTGGCAGTCCACTCCCGGGCCCTGGGCCCGGCGGTCGGCGGCTGCCGACTGCGCCGCTACGACACCTGGCAGCATGGACTGGCCGACGCGCTGCGCCTGTCGGAGGCGATGACCTACAAGGCCGCGGTGGCCGGTCTGGACTTCGGCGGCGGCAAGAGCGTGGTCGCCCTCGACAACGACACCGCACTCACCCCACAGTTGCGTGAGGCCGCACTGGAGGATCTGGGCGAGCTGATCGCCTCCTTCCAGGGTTCCTACCGCACCGGCCCCGACGTCGGCACCGGCCCCGAGGACATGGTGGTCCTGCGGCGTTTCTCGCCGTACGCGTACTGCGCGCCCGAGGAGCACGGCGGTACCGGCAATTCCGGAGTCCCGACCGCCACCGGCGTCCTGGCGGCCCTGCGCGCCGGTGCGCGGCAGGTATTCGGCGATGCCTCCTGCACCGGACGGACCGTGGTGATCAGCGGCTTCGGGTCGGTGGGCAGCGGTATTGCCGCCGGCCTGGCCGCTGAGGGCGCACATGTCGTCGTGTCGGACCTGGAAGCATCCCGTAAGGAGGCGGCCCTGGCGAGCGGTTACGGATGGGTCGAGCCCGGTCAGGCTCTGTCCGCGCCGGCCGACATGCTGGTCCCGGCTGCCGTCGGCGGTGTACTCAATGACGTGACCGTCCGGCAGATCACCGCGCGCCTGGTCGTCGGCCCGGCGAACAACCAGCTCACCGAGGAGCGTGTGGCCGATGTCCTCGCGGAGCGGGGCATTGTCTGGGTGCCCGACTATGTCGCCAGTGCCGGCGGTATCGCCTACGCCCTGAGCCGGGAGTCGGAAGGCTACAGCCACGAGGCCGCGCAGAAGCGGGTGGAGGACATCGGCGACACCGTGACCCGCATCCTTGACCTGGCGCTCTCGACCGGCACCACCCCGCTGCGGGCGGCCCAGCAGATTGCCGAGCGCCGACTGGCGTCCTCGGCCGTGGAGGCCCAGGCCGTCTGATGGCCGGGGACAACACCACCTCGACCATGCTGAGCGCTGGACCGCATCCGGCTCGCCCGGTATGCCGTGACCTGGTCCTTCTGGTCGACGAGCTGACCGGAACTCATGAGATAGCTCATAGCTCCGGCAGCTGGCTGATGTCGAGTTCGGTGCCCGCGATCTCGGTACGGAGGGCATTGAGCTGCTGGTAGTGGTCGACGGCAGAGGAACGCTGCGCCGCGACCAGCTCCAGCACGAGGGCGTGCAGGATCGTCAGCGGCGCGATGAGTTCGTTCGCCGCCCCGTCGGTCGAGTCGGGCAACGGCAGCAAGATGTCCGCCCGGGTTCCCCTGCCTTCGTCGGTGGCTTCGGTCAGCAGAATGCTGCTCGCGCCGACGCGATGGGTGTGATCGAGAAGGATGCCGATCTCGCGAAACACCCGCAGTGGGGCGACGGCGACCACCGCGTGGGAGGGGTGCAGTCGCAGGAGGTCGTCGGCGAGGCGGAACCCGGTCGCCGTCCAGGCATCGGCCGCCTTGCCCACGCGCCTGAGGCTCAAGGCGAGGTGTTCGGCGACGGAGGCGCCGGGTCCGATGCCGTACGCCCAGACATGCTCGGCCTCGTTGATCGCCGCCACCGAGCGGGACCACTCGTCACTCTCGACGAGGGCGGGCACCTCACCGAGCAGTGCGAGCCCGGCGTCGATCACTGGTTGCAGCACGCCGTGCTCCGCCGGGCTCAGCCGCTGCACCCGGTCATCGAGGACCTGCGCGGGATTGCGGCGGCGGGTCAGGTGCTCGACCAGGCTGCGCTTGAGGTCGTTGAGTCCGTCGAAGCCGAGCTTGCGGGCCGTGCGGATCACTGTGGCGTCGCTGGTCCCGGTGATCTCGCCGAGCTTCGCGGCCGAGGAGATCGCCGTCTGCTCGGGGTGTCGTTGCAGGTAGTCGGCCACCGCCCGTTCCCCGTTGGAGAGCGTCGCGGAGCGGTTGCGGATGCGGTGCCCCAAGGTCTCGCTGGCTGAAGTGTTCACGTCGTCCATTGTCCATCCAGAGATGAAGTGTTTGCTTCATCCATTGTCTGCATGTGATGTGAATGCTACGTTCCTCGCGCAAACGGCTCCCGACACCTGCGGAGACAGCGATGAAACCACGCCAGCAGCCGAGAGTCGCCGTCATCGGCGTGGGCACGATGGGCAGCCAGGTCTTGCACAGGCTCGCGACCAGCGGCGTGTCTGCGACCGGGTTCGAGCAGTTCGACGTCGGCCACGAGCGGGGCGCCGCGGGCGGGGAAACCCGCATCTTCCGCGTCGCCTACAAGGAGGGCGGCAGCTACGTGCCCTTGCTGCGCGAGGCGCGGCGCGCGTGGGATCGGCTCGGCGCGCAGGCAGGCGTCAGGCTGCTCGATCCGTGCGGGGCGCTGACCATTGGGTCGGCGCAGGATCCCGATGTGCGCACCGTCGTCGATGTGTCCGAGGAATGGGGACTCGACGTCGAGCGACTCGACCACCGTCAGGCGGCGCAGCGGTTTCCGCAGCACCAGCTCTTCGACGACGACGTGGTGCTACTCGACCGGCAGGGTGGGCTGCTGCATCCGCACCGCGCGGTGGCCGAAACCGCCCTGCTCGCGCAGAAAGCAGGTGCGTTGATCCATACCGGCCATACCGTCGTCGATGTCGTCGACACCGACACCGGTGTGGCCGTCCACCACCGCCGGGGCGACGAAGTCAAGGTCGAGAAGTTCGACCAGGCAGTCGTGTGCACCGGCCCTTGGATCACCCGCAGCGTGCCGAGGCTTGCGCGCGAGGTCGAGATCCGCCGCGCCGTGCTGTGCTGGTTCGATGCCGGACCGGGGTGGGCTCCCGAGCACTTCCCGGTGGGAATCCGCCGCAGCGGCGGGGAGAACACCTTCTCCTTCTTCCCGGACGTCGGCGGTGGTCTGAAGATCAACCTGCACGTGCCGAAGTCCGTTGTGGACGATCCGGACCGGCTCGACCCGGTGGTGGAGCCGGAATATGTCCCGCGTGTGTCGGCCGCGGTGTCGCGGTGCCTGAACGGCCTGCCGGCGCGGCCCGCCGTGGTGCGTACGTTCATGGAGGGCTACACCGCGGACAACCACGGCATCATCGGCCGCGACCCGGAGCGGCCCAATGTCCTGATCATGGGTGGGTTCTCCGGGCACGGCTTCAAGCTGGCGCCGGTGTTCGCCAGGTCCGCGGTGGACCTGTTGCTGACCGGCCGTACGGATGTCCCCATTGACCACCTGTCGCTGTCGCGGCTGGCCTGATCTCCATCCCGAAGGGATTTCCATGCTCCGCATCGGAATCGACGTCGGCGGCACGTTCACCGACGTGACCGCCCTGGACGCGGCTACAGGCCGGTTTTACATCCACAAGCTGCCTTCGACCACCGACGACCAGTCCGTGGCGGTCGCCGAAGGCGTCCGTGCGGTACTGCGACAGGCCGACGCGGACCCCGGGGAGGTCGGATACCTCGGGCACGGCACCACCGTCGCGACCAACACTGTGCTGGAGTCCAACGGTGCACTCACCGCTTTGGTGACCACCGCGGGACTGCGGGACATCCTGGAGATCGGCCGCCAGCAACGCCCCGACCTCTACGACATGGACGCCGACAAGGCGCCTTCGCTGGTCCCGAGGTCGCTGGTGCACGCGGTCGTCGAGCGGATGTCCGCGGAGGGCAAGGTGCTCACCCCGCTGGACGAGGACGATATCGCCGCCGCGGTGGATCGGGTCCGCGCGGCGGAGCCCGAGGCGGTTGCCGTCTGTTTCCTGCACAGTTACCGCAACGGTGACCACGAACTGGAGGTCGCCGACCGGTTGCGGGCCGCTCTGCCGGAGGTCTACGTGTGTGCCTCCGCCGAGGTGGCGCCGGTGTTCCGGGAGTTCGAGCGGTTCTCGACCACTGTGGTCAACGCCTATGTCGGCCCGAAGATCAACCGCTACATGTCGCGGCTGGCCGAGCGGATCCGGGCGACCGGGGTGCTGGTCGAGCCCAGGGTGATCGGCTCCAGCGGCGGCATGATGTCGCTGGATTCGGTGAGCCGGTACCCGGTGACCACGTTGTTGTCCGGGCCTTCGGCGGGCGTCGTCGCGGCTTCGCAGGTGGCCGGGCAGGCCGGTTTCGGCAACCTGATCACTTTCGATATGGGCGGTACCAGCACCGATGTCTGCCTCGTGCGCGACGGGCGGGCACTGGTGTCCTCGCAGCGCCGGATCAACCAGCGCCCGGTCCGCACGCCTTCGCTGGACATCCACACTGTCGGTGCCGGCGGCGGCAGCATCGCCCGGGTGGACCCCGGCGGGGCGCTGGAGGTCGGCCCGAGCAGCGCCGGTTCGCAGCCCGGTCCGGCCGCGTACGGGCGGGGCGGTGTCAAACCGACCGTCACCGACGCGAACGTCCTCCGTGGACGGTTGAACCCGGAGTACGTCCTGGGCGGTGCCCTCGCGGTGGACTACGCGGCAGCCGAGCGTGCCGTGGACAGCGTCGTGCGGGCGATGGGGGCCGACCGGTCGGTGGCCGCACGTGGCATCGGGCGGATCGCGGCGGTCAACATGGCCGGAGCGGTGCGCAAGGTTTCGGTGGAGGCAGGCGAAGACCCGCGCGGCTATGTCCTGGTCGCCTTCGGTGGGGCCGGCCCGCTGCACGCGGTCGAGGTCGCTCGCGAGGTCGGCATGAGCACCGTGCTGGTGCCGCCGAATCCGGGCACGCTGTGCGCGCTGGGATTGCTCGTCACCGATATCCGCACCGAGTTCGCCAAGGCTGTGCTGGAGGAGGCCGACGAGCGCAACCCCGACAAGCTCAACGAGGTGCTGCACGAGGTGCACGAATCGGCACGTGGCTGGCTGACATCCGAAGCGCCGCCCGGTGCGGACACGAAAATCACCGGAGAAGCCAAGATGCGCTACGCCCGGCAGAATTTCGAGCTGTCGGTTCCCTTGCCGCAGCGGGTGATCGACGCGGCGCGGTTCGACTCCGACGCGGTGGCCGAGATCATGGCGGCGTTCCACGAGCAGCACGCCAAAAGCTACGGCTTCGCGCACCGCGACGCCCGGGTGCAGATCGTGGAAGTGCAGCTGACCGCGGCCGCGGCGGTCGACAAGCCGGAGTTGCCGGCCATCGCGGAAGGCTCCGAGTCAGGCGAGGCGCTGATCGGCCGCCGCCGGGTCGACTTCGACGAGACCGGCCCGGTCGACACCCCGGTCTACGACCGCGCGGGCCTGCGGGCGGGCACCGTGTTGCCGGGCCCGGCGATCGTCGAACAGCTCGACACCACCACGGTCATCACTCCGGACGCCACCGCGCGCGTCGACCGCTACGGCAACCTCATCATCGAAGTGGAGCAGCGATGAAGACTCTGGACCCCATCACCGTGCAGGTGATCGGCGCATCCCTGGTGACCATAGCCGAGGAGATGGGCGCGGTGCTGCGCCGGGCGAGCTACTCGACGAACATCAAGGAACGCTCGGACTGTTCGACCGCGCTGTTCGATGAGCACGGCAAGTTGGTCGCGCAGGCCGAGAACATGCCGATCCACATGGGATCGATGACCGGCCTGATCGACTCGCTGGTGGCCGCCGAGCTGACGGTGCGACCGGGGGATGTGTTCATCACCAACGATCCCTACCACGGCGGCGGCACCCATCTGCCGGACATCACCATGGTCAAGCCGGTGTTCGTCGACGGTGAGTTGATCGGCTACAGCGCGAACATCGCGCACCACTCCGACATCGGCGGCCGGGTGCCCGGCAGTAACGCTGGTGACTCGAACTCGCTTTTCCAGGAGGGTCTGCGCATTCCGCTGGTCAAGTTCGCCACGGTGGACGGTGTCGAGCAGGCGCCGTTGGCATTCATCGAGCTGAACTCGCGGCTGCCGCAGGAGCGGCGCGGTGACATGCTCGCCCAGCTGGCCTCGGTGGAAATCGGGGAACGGCAGCTGCGCGAGGTGCACCGGCGCTATGGCCGGGAGACGGTCCGCGCGGCCACCGCATACCTGCTCGACCACTCCCGCAAGAGGCTGGCGGCGGCGTTGCGCGAGGTCCCGGACGGTACTTACCGATTCCACGACCTGATGGACCCCAGCGACGGCCCGGCCACCGAGATCGCGGTGGCGATCACCGTTGACGGCGAACGCGTTTCGCTGGACTTCGCGGGTACCGGTCCGCAGTCGCCGGTGGGCATCAACGTGGTGCGCCCGGCGCTGGAAGCGACCGTTTACTATGCGCTGAAGGCCGTGCTGGATCCGGGAATTCCGCCCAACGGCGGGTTTTTCGACGCGGTGGAGATCGACGCGCCGCACGGCAGCATCGTCAACCCGGTCGAGCCCGCGCCGGTGACCGCCCGCACCGACACCTGCCAGCGGGTGGCCGACGTGGTGCTGGGCGCGCTGGCTGCCGCGGTGCCGGAGCGGGTCCCGGCCGCCAGCCACAGCACCGTCACCTATGTGACGTTCTCCGGGGAGTGCGACGGCGACTTCTTCGTCTACCCGGAGGTGGTCGCCGGGGGCGGCGGTGCCCGGACCACGAAGGACGGTCTGGACGCAGTCCAGGTGCACATCACCAACTCCTCGAACCTCCCGATCGAGGCGCTGGAACAGGAATACCCGCTGCTGGTCGACACCTACGAGCTGATCCCCGACTCCGGAGGCGCGGGCACCCACCGCGGCGGCCTCGGTGTGCGCCGGGACCTGCGGATCCTCGGTGACAGTGCGGAATTCTCCGCGCATGCCGACCGGCAGGCAACCCGGCCATGGGGCCTGAGCGGCGGTCACGACGGGAGTCCCGGACGCTTCATCGTCAACCCCGGCCGGGACGACGAGCACCGGCTACCGGGCGGGCGGGTGTCGGGGGTACAGCTGCGCCGGGGCGATGTACTCCGGGTGGAAAGCCCCGGCAGTGGTGGCTTCGGCGACCCGGCCTCACGTAGTCCCGAACGGGTGTGCGAGGACCTGCGCAATGGGCGAATCACCGAGCAAGCGGCACGCGACCTCTACGGATTCCGGTCGGCCGACTGAGCAACCGCGGTCCCACGGCGCTGATCGAACCCTGGTATTGACCGATCGGAGTGCAGGCATGACCACCACATCGACTGCTCCCTCTTCCGCCGGCCTCGACAGATCCCTCGTTCGACGGGTGACCTGGGCAACCTGGACCGGCTGGGGCCTGGACGGATTCACCAACCAGATGTTCCCGCTCGCCCTCGGCGGGATCATCGCCACATTCGGCCTCACCACGGCGCAGGGCGGGTTGGCCACCTCCTGCGCGCTCATCAGCTCCGCGGTGGGCGGCGTGGTCGGCGGCAGACTGGCGGACCGCTTCGGCCGGGTCCAGATCCTGGTCCTGGTAATCGGCGCATACGCCCTGTTCACGGGCCTGACCGCCACCTCGCAGAACTTCGGGCAGCTGCTGTTGTGGCGCACGCTCGAAGGCTTCTTCTTCGGTGCCGAATGGCCGGTGGGTGCCGCGCTCATGGCGGAATACGCGGCTCCGGAGCGCCGGGGGAGGGTGCTGGCATGGATCCAGTCCGCATGGTCCGTGGGCTGGGCCGGCGCGAACCTCGCCTACCTGCTCAGTAACGCCTGGTTGCCGGAGACGGTCGCGTGGCGGGTGATGTTCCTGACCGGTGTCCTGCCCGCGCTGGCGGCTTTGCTGATCCGGCGGAAGCTACGCGACGTGCCGATGACCCAGGTGCAACGGAAGCCGCGCGAAAGGGGCGCATTCGCCGAGCTTTTCGCCCCAGGACTACGCAAACACACCGTGTTGGGCACGCTGTTCGGTGCGAGCGGTCTGGCAAGCACCTACGCGATGCAGACCTGGATTCCGCTGTACCTGAAGGAAGAACGCGGGCTCAGTGTCAGCGACACCGCAATGTACATCTGGTTCATGATCGCCGGGAACTGGCTCGGCTATGTGCTCGGCGGCCACCTGCACGACCGCATCGGACGACGCTGGGCGTTCACGGTTTTCTACCTGGGAACGACAGTGTTCGGATTCCTGTTCATGGCAGTTCCGCTCGATGCCCTCTGGTACAACCTGCTGCTCGCGTTTGTGGTCGGCTTCTTCATCTCGGCCCAGGCGTCAGGCAAGGGCGCCCTGTTCACCGAGCTGTTCCCGGCGCGCGTCCGCGGCACCGGCGCGGGCGTCACCTACAACGTCGGGCGCGGTGTCGCGGCGTTCAGTCCGGCGTTCATCGGCTGGGCAGCGGCGGGTAGCGGGCTGGGCAGGGCAATCGTCACCGTGGTGATGGTCTGTACCGTCCTGACCCTCCTGTTCATCTGGCTACTGCCAGAAACCAAGGGCCGCGTCCTGGATTAGAAGATCACCGAAATGTCGCTGCTGGAGGAGTGACCCCGGGGCCGCTGGGGGTCACTGTGCAGCCACCGTCGCGCCGCCAGGCGATCGGAGCCGGGCCAGGTAGGCCGTCATCGCCCGTATGCCGAATTCCCACGGTGGCAGCTCACTGGTCGGGCGGGTCACGTTCCCGAGTGTCCCGAGCCGGGGGCTGCTGATCGTGACCGTGTCGCCGTATCGGTGGGTGAAGCCCATGCCCGGTTCTCCACGATCCTGTGATGGGGCGAAGAGTGTTCCGGTGAACAGGGCAAACCCGTCCGGATACTGGTGATGGCTGCCATGGGTCGCGGCGACCAGCTCCTCGAAGCTCCGGCTGATCCTGGCGAGGCTGTTGCGGCCCTTCAGGAGAAAGCCGTCCGGTCCGTCGACGCGCAGGGTGATCTCCTCACTGCGCAGATCGTCGAGGGTGAAGCCTTGGTGGAAGAGCCGGATGAACGGGCCGATGGCGCACGAGCCGTTGTTGTCCTTGGCCATTCCGAGGAGCAGGGCACTGCGTCCTTCGATATCGCGCAGGTTCACGTCGTTGCCGAGTGTCGCGCCCTTGACGCGCCCTGCGGAGTCGACGACGAGGACGAGCTCCGGTTCCGGGTTGTTCCATACGGAGAAGGACGGAATGCCGATCGCGGAGCCATGGCCCACCGACGACAGGACTGGAGCCTTCGTGAACACCTCGGGATGGGGCCCGAGGCCCACCTCGAGGTACTGCGACCACATTCCCTGTGCCGTGAGTACCTCCTTGACCCGGTTTGCTTCCTCACTGCCCGGGGTCACTGCGGTGATGCTGCCGCCGAGTGTGTCCAGGACCAGGCGACGAACCGCGGCGGCCCGAGTGAAGTCCCCTCCGCAGCGTTCCTCGATGACGCGCTCGATCATGCTGTCCACGAACGTGACTCCGCATGCCTTGACCACCTGAAGGTCGATCGGCGCGAGCAGATGCGGTAGGTGCCGATCGCCGTCCTGAGCGCCAGGCAGGTCCCGCAATGACCAGCGGGTCGGCCCGGATGCCGCCCCGACGGCCTGGCCTGGGTCGTGCTCCTCCATGAGGTCGGCCACCGTGGGGAACTCGTCTGTGAGGTCCACGACTTGGCCGCCGCGGACGGTCACCACCCGCGGGCCTTGGCACCGCGGGTCCCAGACCCGTCCGACCAGAACCGCGTCCGCTTCGTCCTCCGGCAGACAGGGCGTCAGGGCCGTCGAGAGGTCCTCCATCAGTTGTCCCCTCCGTTCGTGATCCGGTCGTTGACCTGCTCGGTCGATGTGTTCATTGGTGAGGCGATACGGACGTGCGCCATGCGTTCGTAGACACGTGCGAGGGCCTGGTTACCGTCGGCCTCCTGCCCGTGTGACATGGCCTCCAGGTACAGCTGCAGCACCCCGGACGCCCCGGGCAGCGGCATACCCTGGGCGGCCGCCGTGTCCACCGCGATGCGCAGATCCTTGACCTGCAGGGCGACACGGAATCCCGCACTGTCGTCCCCGTCGATCATCTGCGGGGCGAGATGTTCGAGTACCCAGGAGGATGCGGCGCCGCCCAGGAGCGCTTGACGCAGTACTTGGGGTTGCACGCCGAAGCGGGAACCCAGGGTGAACGCCTCGCACGCCGCCTGGATGGCGAGCGCCACCGCGACCTGATTGCAGGCCTTGACCACTTGCCCTGAACCGACCGGGCCCACATCGGTGGTCGAGCCCATGGTCTCCAGTACGGGACGGACGCGGGCCAGTGCCTCGGCCGTGCCTCCCGCCATGATGGACAGTGCCCCCGATACCGCTCCGCGCACCCCGCCGCTGACGGGCGCGTCGACCAAGGCGAGCCGTCGGTCGGCAAGTTCGGCCGCGAGTGCTTGGGTGGCAAGGGGCGAGATCGTACTCATATCCACGACCACCGTCCCTTCGGCGCAGCACGCGAGGACTCCGCCAGGACCGAGCAGTACCTCCCGTACCTGAGGGGTGTCCGGCAGCATGGTGACCACCGTGGATGCTCCCTCGAGCGCCTGCGCAAGGGTGGCTGCGACCTCGAGCCCTTGGTCGCGGGCCCTGTCGCAGGCCCGCGACGACGCGTCGTAGACGCACAGTTCGATACCAGCGGCCGCGATATTGCGTGCCATGGGCAGGCCCATGACGCCGAGGCCCACAAAGGCCACGGGCCCAGGGGTGGGAGCGGGGAGCCGGGAGGGTCCGGCCGGGTGTGTGGTGGCTGGTGTCTCGGTCACAGCGTTCCTCCAGGAGAGGCGGGGATCTGGGGCGTGGTAGGTCCTGCGGCGGGAACAACACTGGGCGCGGTGGCGTAGTCCTCCGCGTCCACGTCCTCGTCTGTCGGGTCCCAGCGGATGACCAGCAGACAGAGCAGTCCCGCGAACGGCATCAGGGCGAGCCACAGCAACGCGTCGAGGCCGTATGCCGCGGTCAGCGCAGGCCACGCCACCAAGCCGATGGTGCCGCCGATGCGGTTGCCGAACTGGGCGAAGCCGACGCCCACTCCTCTGATCGAGGTGGGGTAGGACAAGGTGGCGATAACCACTCCCTGGGTTCCTGGGCCGGCGGCGTGGGAGAAGATGAACACGCCGAGGAACAGGGCGGCGATCCAGATGGCGCCGTCGAACGGCTCCTTGCCAAAGAGATTGACCAGCAGCAAGGAGGCCGTGGTTCCACAGAAGCCCCAGAGGGCGAGTCTGCTGATGCGTACCCGGGGTGCGAGCCAGGTGGAGAGCAGTCCGCCGCCGACTCCGAACAGCAGGTTGAAGGCGAGAGGCCCGACAATGCCGGTCAGGATGGTCTGGCCGAATACCTGTTGAGTCACCACCCCGATGGAGAAGCCGACCGCGTAGTACTCGGCGCCCTGGCAGAAGTTGACCACAAGGGCGAGGAGCGTGCGCGGACGATAGGTGCGGTTCCACAGCCGGCCGAAGCTCTGCAGAACCGGTTCGGTGCGGGTGCGCTTCGGCATGCGCAGCACGGCGTCGTCGGCGACGGTGACGTCCACGCCGTAGGCCTTGCGCAGGACGGCTGCCGCCTCGTGCAGGTCTCCGTTCATGGCCACCCAGGTCGGGGACTCTGTCAGGTACTTGCGCCGGAGGTAGAGGACTGCCGCGGTGGGCACCACTCCGAACCCGACGACCACGCGCCAAAGTTCGCTGATGTCCCAGGACAGTGCCTGAAAGACGTAGTAGCCGATGAGAAGAAGGACGAAGGTGGATCCCACCGCCACGTACCAGACGGGGGCGTACAGGTTGAGTGCCCTGCCTTTGTTCCGGTGCGAGGAGTACTCGGCGATGAAGCTGAAGGCGACCGGGTAGTCGATGCCCACCGAGATGCCCATCAGGAAGCGGGAGGCGAGGAAGAACCAGGCGTTGGGCGCGATCGCACACAGGAGCGTGGCGATGATCAGCACGACGAGGTCGGCGGTGAACACCTTCTCGCGGCCGATGCGGTCCATGAGTGTTCCGCCCAGCAGAGAGCCGATCAGCGCGCCGACCAGGATGGCGCCTGCGGTGATGCCCAGCATGAGCGAGGACAGGTTGAAGGCTTCCTGGACGTAGCTGAGGCCGAAGGCGATCGACGTGAAGTCGTAGGCATCCATGAAGATGCCGGCAAGCGCGATGACGACGACGAACTTGGCGTTGCCGCCGCGGATGCGGCCGCTGTTCACCAGTGAGGCGACATCTTGGGGATGGCGTAGAACGAACGAGTCAGGCATGGGTGTCCTTTTGCGTGTCCGGGGATGACAGTGCGGGGCCACCGACGGGCCGTGCCCGGGCGGCGGGCCGGTCTGAGCGGACAATGCGTGGGGCAGTGCGGAGTCGCCCCCGAGCCGGGGAGCGGTGTTCAGGCGGAGCGGGTGAGTTCCGCTGCGGCGTCGCGTTCCATCTCGTGCAGCTTGGCGACGCGGCGTGCGGTTGCCTCGTCGTTGTCGAAGCGGGCTCCCAGGAATGCCACCAGGGCCTCCCGTGCCAGCGCCGGGCCGATGAGCCACGCGCCCATGGCGATCGCATTCGTGTCGTCGTGTTCCACGCCCTGGTGGGCGGAGTAGGTGTCGTGGCCCAGGCAGCAGCGGATTCCTGGGATCTTGTTCGCGGCGATCACGGCGCCCACGCCGGTTCCGCAGACGAGGACTGCCCGGTCGGCCCTTCCGGTGCGGACGGGCTCACAAGTGGCGCGGGTGATATCGGGAAAGTCGACGGGCTGGTCGTCGTGGGTTCCGAAGTCGGTGACTTCGTGGCCGAGTTCTTCGAGGACCTTGCGTACGTGGTCCTTGAGAGCAAGGCCCGCGTGGTCGTTGCCCAGGGCGATACGCATGGGTTTCCCTTCTGGTGAGCGGGGGTGCAACGGGTGGTGTGGGCAGGTGGAACCAGGCCCTGGCCAGTGGGCTTGGACCGTGGAGGCTTCGGCCGCGTCTCAGGGCTTCAGGCCGTACCAGCGCATCGCGGTGCCTCCGCGGAGGGCGGCCAGCGCCCGCTCGTCGGTGGGGAGGGCGTGGCGGGCCGCCTCGGAGAGATCGTTCCAGGCGCTGCCGTGGCTGCGATGGAGTGTGATGACGGGCCAGTTGCTCGCCAGCATCACGCGGTGGGCTCCGAAGTGATGCAGTGCGTGGGCCGCCGGGTGGTGGAGGGCGGCGGATGACCAGGTGCGCCAGGCGGTAAGGACGTCGATGCCCACGGAGAGTTTCAGCGCCAGGTTGGGTAGCCGGCCGAAGGAGGCGATGCGGTCCTGCCACGGTCCCCAGACCTCGCGGTCGCCGCCGGTGGCCATGGCGTCCAGCGGGGGACGGCCCAGATGGTCGATGATGACGCGGAGTTGCGGGACAGCTTCGGCGACGCCGGCGACTTGTCGGGCCTGGGCTTCGGTGACGGGGACGACGTCCCAGGTCAGGTCGGCATCGGCGAGTGCACGGAAGAGGGCGAGTGTGGCGGGGGCAGTGAGCCATTCGGCGTCGTCGCGGCCGATGAGGCACCGTACTCCGCGGATCAGGGGGTGGGCGCGCAGGTCTGCGAGGAGGGCTCGGGCCGTGGGCGGATCGTGGAGGGGAAGCCAGGCGACGACACCGCGCACCCAGCGCGCCTGGGCCGCGTACTCGAGCATGCGCTCGTTCTCTTCGGGCAGGTCGGCGGACTGGATGAGGACCGTCCCGTCGATACCGCTGTCCTTCAGCGCCGGTTCCAGGTCGGCCGGCTCGAAGTCACGGGCGAGGGCGGCGTGGTGGGAGGTACGCCAGGGCTGCGGCTGGCGGGCAGTTCGCCAGAAGTGGTGGTGTGCGTCGACCGTGAAAGTCCGGGCCATCATCGACCTTCCCAGACGGGGGCGCGCTTGGTGAGAAACGCGGTGACTCCCTCGGCGAAGTCGCGGCTGCCGTAGCACGTGGCGTACAGGTCGTCGGCGTGCGCGGGGACCGTCGTGGCCAGGACTCTGCGATCGGCCTCCTTCAGGGCGGCAAGGGTGAGGGGGGCGCAACCGGCGATCTGGGAGGAGAGCGCGGCGGTGCGCTCCTCCAGAGCCTCGGGCGGGATGATCTCGCTGACGAAGCCCGTTTCGTGGGCCTGCGCTGCGGTGATCAGTTGGGCGGTGTAGAGCGCTTGGAGGGTGCGAGAGCGGCCGAAGCCCGTGTAGAGGCGGGCGAGTGCCGCGGGGGCGAGACAGTTGCCCAGAGTGCGGCCGATGGGAGCGCCGAAGGTGGCATCCGGGGTGGCCAGGACGATGTCGCAGCTCGCGGCAAGGATCGTGCCGGCTCCGACGGCCGGTCCCCGCACGATGGCTATCGTGGGCATGCGGAGGGCGGCGAGACGGTCCACGGCGCGGCCCACGCGGTGTTCGTAGGCGATGCCGTCGGCGCCCGAAGTGAAGCTGGTGAACTCGCGGATGTCGGTGCCGGCGGCGAAGGCCGCCTCACCTGCGCCGCGTACCACCGTGACGCGCACGGCGTCGGCGGCATCGATCTCGTCGCATGCCTTCTCCAGTTCGTCGTACATGGAGAGGGTCAGAGCGTTGCGCAGGCGGGGGTGGGAAAACGTGAGGCAGGCGGTATGCGTTCCGTCGCGTTCCCAGCGGACGTGTGGTTCGGAGTGGCTGGTCATCGGGGCTCCGACGGTGCGGGCGTGAGCAGTTCGGCGTTGTGCTCGCCGAGCAGCGGCGGGTGGCGACGGATGCGGGCCGGGGTGCGCCCGAGTTTGACGGGGAAGCCGAGGACGCGAGTGGGTCCTTCGACGGGGTGCTCGTACTCCTCGACCATCGCCCGGGCCTTCGCGTGCGGGTCGTGCGCGAGGATGTGGGCGTAGTCGAGGATGGGGCCGGCGGGGACACCCGCGTCGAGGAGGAGATTTACCGCCTCCTCGACGGTGGTGGCGGCAAGCCTGCCCTCGATGAGGGCGATCAGTTCGGGTCGGTGTTCCATGCGGGCCATGTTGGTGGCGAACCGCTCGTCCTCGGCCAGGTGTGCCAAGCCGAGCGCCTGGCATAGTCGCTGCCATAGGCGCTGGTTGTTGGCGGCGATGGTGAGGTGCCCGTCGGCGGCGCGCACCACCTGGTAGGGCGCGGACATGCGGTTGGCCGAACCGAGGCGCTCGGGTGCCTTCGCGGTGCTGAAGAACTCCGTGGATTCCCATACGGACAGGGCGAGCACGGCCTCGTACAGGGAGGTCTCCAGGTACTGGCCCTCTCCGGTGCGCAGCCGGTGGATGTGGGCGCCGAGGATGCCGTAGAGGCAGAACAGGCCCGCACCGAGGTCCCCGACAGGCAGTCCGCATTTGACCGGGGCGCCATCGGGGTCGCCGGTGATGCTGATGGCACCCGCCATGCCCTGGGCGATGAGGTCGTAGCCGGGGCGCTCCGCGTAGGGGCCGTATTGGCCGAAGCCGGAGACGGAGGCATAGACGATGTCGGGCTTGATCGCGCGTACGGAGTCGTAGTCGACACCGAGACGGGCCGCGACACCGGGACGGAAATTCTCGATGACGATGTCGGCGTCCGCCAGGAGCCGGCGGAAGCCCGACTTGCCTTGCTGTGAGCCGAGGTCCAGGGTGACGCTGCGCTTGTTGCGGTTGAGCGCGTGGAAGGCGGGACTGTCACGGCCGGGCGGCGGGTAGCCCCAGGAGACGCGCGTCTGGTCTCCGGACCCTGGCTGTTCGACCTTGATGACGTCCGCGCCGAGGTCGGCGAGGAGCATCGTGGCGAAGGGGCCCGCCATCACCTGGGTGAGGTCGACGACGCGCACACCATCCAGGGCACCGGGCCGCGGGGCAGTATGAGCGTCGGTAGGGGCAGTGGTGTCGGTGGGTGTCATTGCCGGAGTCCCTCTCGGATTCGGCGACGTAGCTGTTCGCAAGGCGGCCGCTGTGCGGGTGTCAGTTCTGCTCGGTGTTCCGGCGTTCGATGCGATGCGCCAGTGTCTGGGCCAGTAGTGCCGCATACGGCACGGGCAGCTGGACATCGCGGGCGATGGAGATCACGTCCCACAGGTCCTTGGACCAGGAGCGCTGATGGCGCGGGACGCCGCCGCGCTCGTACGCGGCAGCGACATCTTCGAAAAAGCCCCACTCCCGGGTGACCCAGGAGTCGCCGGTGCTGGAGCCCACGGCCCTCAAAACGGCCTCGGCATCGATGCCATACGCCTTCGCCAGGTCCAATGCCTCGTAGGCACCTGCCAGCGCGGAGAACATCATCAGCTGGTTGGCGAGTTTGGCCACTGCCCCGGCGCCCAACGGACCGATGTGAACGGTCTCGGTGGCGATCGCCTCCAGGTAGGGGCGGGCCAGGGTCAAGGCCGCCTCACTCCCACCGGCCATGACCGTCAGTTCTCCGCGCAGCGCCCGCTCCGCGCCCCCACTGACAGGCGCCTCGACCAGTTCCACACCGTGTGCCTGTGCCTCCAGCCCTATCTGATGAACCGTGGCGGGCAGCAGCGTCGAGTGAAGCAGCACAAGAGAGCCAGGTGCCAGCGCGGCGAGGAGTCCTGAGTCGCCCGTCAGGATCTGGCACGTGGCAGCGTCGTCGGAGACGGCGAGGGCGACGACCGCGCATCCGGCGAGATCCTTCACACCGCCTGTCGCCGCGGTCATGCCCGTATCCTCGGCGGCTTGCATCCGCTGCGGGTCCAAGTCGTGTACGTGGAGGGCGTGTCCCGCTCTGGTGAGCGCGCGGGCCATGGGCAGGCCGAGATTGCCAAGCCCGACGAAGCCGACGGATACGGCATGTGGTCGGGGATCGACCGGTTGATCTCCCTGCAACATGTCCGGCACCTCAGCGGGCCGTGCCGGCGCACGAAGGGCTGGTGGACCCGTCCTGCCGCCTGGTGCGGGACCTCCCGTGTCCGTCGTACCTCGTGAGAAGTGTCGCGTTGTTCATGGCCATACCTTCCAGGGGCAAGTGGCACTCCAGGGCCGATCCCGGAGCGGGTACAGAAGTGTGAAGCCCGTGAGGGTGGGGGCGGTGAGGCGCGGTGGGATCGGAGCGCGAACGGCGCATCGAACCTTGACATGTCACGTCATGCAGTTGATCCCACACGAAGCGCTCCGTCTATTGTCTTCAATCGCGCTCCGTCTATTGTCTACATCGATTGGTTAGGGATAGACAAGAGTCTTGCAACACCCCATCCACACAGGGAGTCGCGCCCCATCGAGGAGAATGAGGAGCGCCGATGAAACCAGCACTGAGCACCAGCCGCCCGACCGTTCAACGAGCAGGTGCGATGGTCAACACCCCCGCCGGCCGGATCGACCCCCCCAGCATGGTCGAGCTGATCGCAGAGGAACTGCGTCGCCGCATCCTCGCCGGTGCCCTGCGCCCGGGCGACCGTCTCATCGAGGAGCGCCTCACCGCCGACCTCGGCGTCAGCAGGCCGCCGCTGCGCGAAGCGCTGCGCCTGCTTCAACAGGAGGGCCTCGTCTCCATCGCGCCCCGCCGCGGCGCCACGGTCATGGAACTCTCGGCCCAGGACGTGCACGAGATCCTGACCCTGCGCTCCTCTCTGGAGCGGCTCGCCGTCGAACTCGCTGTTCCGGTGAGCGACCCGTCTCTCCTGGACGGGCCGCGTGCCGCCCTCGAAGCCATGCGACGCAGCGCGGAAAAGGAGGATCGCGCCGAACTCGTCCAGCTCGGTTACGAGTTCCACCGCTCCCTCGTGATGCTCGCCGGACACCGCAGGCTGGTCGAGATCTACGACTCGCTGTACCGGCAGCTGGTCCTGTGCATGGCCATGAACCTTTACGAGCGCGAGCACCACCATGAAGACCTGACCCTTCATGTGGAGCGCCACCGTGAGCTGCTCGATGTGATCAGCGATGGTGACCTGCGGGCCGTACTGGACGCGTTCGCCGCGCATGGCGAGCGATCGTTCACGGAGCGCTGGCCGGAAGGCAATGGAGGGTGACCCTGTCCCTTGCCGGTCACGGTCTCGCAGCACATCGGGCGGCGGGCAGCGCGATCTCAGACGTCCCGCCAGGAACAAGGAGTACGACCATGTCCGCGTCCGCGTCTCTTCCGACTTCGCTCGACTCCGCACTGCGCTCAATAGCGGGTGAGCTGCCCGCCGAGGCCTTCACCACGGACCCCGACATCCTCGCCTCGTATCGCACCGACCACGCCCCGTTCTGCCCCAGTGGCATCCCCGCCGCGCTCGTGCGGCCCCGGTCGACCCAGCAGGTGGCCGAGGTCATGCGGATAGCGCACGAGCACAGCGTCCCCGTCGTCCCGCAGGCGGCCCGCACCGGGCTCGCAGGCGGCGCCAACGCCGTGGACGGCTGCCTGCTCCTGTCGGTGGAACGCCTGGACCGCATCCTGGAAATAGACACCGTCGACCAGACGGGGCGTGTCGAAGCGGGTGTCGTCAATGCGGTGTTCTCACGGGCTGTAGCCGAGCACGGACTGTTCTACCCACCGGACCCTTCGTCCTGGGAGACATCCACCCTGGGAGGGAACGCGGCAACCAACGCCGGGGGTTTGTGCTGTGTGAAATACGGTGTGACTGGCGACTTCGTGCGCGGACTCACGGTCGTACTGGCCGATGGGACGGTCCTGCGTACCGGCCGACGTACAGCGAAGGGGGTAGCCGGATACGACCTGACCCACCTTTTCGTCGGTTCCGAAGGCACCCTCGGCGTGATCACCGAGGTGACGGTGGCGTTGCGCCCCGCGGCTGAACGCCCGCTGACCGCTGTCGCGTTCTTCCCCACCGCTGGTGCGGCATGCGCCGTCGTGCCCGACTTCATGGCGGACGGGGCGCGCCCCAGCCTCCTCGAGTTCATGGACCGTCCCACGATGGACGTGGTTTCGGACTACCAGGACCTCGGTTTTCCCTCCGACGCCGGGGCGATGCTGATCGCCCAGTCCGATCGAGGAGAGTTGGCGCGCGGGGACCTGGAACGTTTTGCGCGGATCGCGGAGTCCCACGGCGGCGAAGCGCTGGTCGCCACCGACCCGGCCGAGGCCGAACTCCTGCTCCAGGCACGGCGCCTCGTGGGCATCGCCACGGAGCGACTTGGCAGCTACCTCGCCGATGACGTGTGCGTACCGCGCCGCAGACTCGCCGAGATGGTCGAGGGGCTCCCCGCGATCGCCGAGCGGCACCGTGTCCGTGTCACCACCGTTGCGCACGCCGGTGACGGCAACGTGCATCCCCATGTTCTGTTCGACCGGACCGACGAGGGCGAGGTGCAACGTGCCCACGAGGCGTTCGGAGCAATCATGGACCTTGGCCTGGCCCTGGGTGGCACGATCACTGGCGAGCACGGAGTGGGCCTGCTCAAGCGGGACTGGCTCGCCAAGGAACTCGGACCGGCTGGACTGCGCGTCCACCGCGAGGTCAAGGCGGCCCTGGACCCACGGCACATCCTCAACCCTGGAAAGGTCCTGGCCGCAAGCGGGACGCGACGCTGATCAACGGCCGCGTGCGACGACGATTCTTCGAGGTCCCTGGGCCGGCGGACCAGCCGGTCCAGGTCGTAGAAGATCACTCCGTCGATGACCCCGCTGACCAGATCGGCCAGGAGACGCGGCCGCTGCGGGCCTGGGATGGGATCGATCCGTCGTTGGGATGTGCTGTCGCATGCGCGGATACCGGGCGGCATGCGAATTGACTTCGAGCCCGAGGCTGTATGGGGTGTGATGAGCCAGCTTGGTGGCAAGGCCTCCGCCGGCCCCCGGGCCGGTGACCGTTTCGAGGAGCTCAGGCCGATACGGCTCCCCTGACCTGCGGGTCACAGGAAGTGGTGTTCGGGCACGCCCCGACGACGGCCTCTCCGAGCAGCGCATGGGTGGCTCGGAGAGGTCTGTGCCCTCCGATGGGGTCAGCTTCTCCACCGGAGCCGTCTCCGGCGCTGGAAGGGCGGCCTACTGACAATTGAGGACCTCTCGCCCATTCGACCTGCGGGCCTTGGCCATCACGGCGCCGATTGCGGAAAGGCGCATGCGGGCCGGGCGAGCCGAGCCGCCGCGGCCTCGCACGACCGTTCAGGCGACGGCGGACGGCGCATGGCGCAGCCCGACGACTCTCGGCTTACGGGGCCCGTCCGTTCACCGGTCGGGACTGTCCTCACGGCTCGGCGCGTCCGGCTGCTGTGTACGTCGGCGGCGCAGCACATCGGGTGCGGGGCGTTCCTCCTCGGTGATGTCGGCGACGGACACCTTGCTGGAGTCGCGGTCGGCCAGGGCGCGGCGCTGGACTTCGCTGAGGTGATCGAAGTGTGCGGTGAACGCGGAGACAGCTCCCTCGGGATCGCGGTCCCGGATGGCCTCGTAGATCTTCCAGTGCTGCTCGAGCACGGGCTCGCGTTCCAGTACCCGGTGCAGCAGCGCGTTCGTCCTGGGCCGTACGAGGTGGACGGAGGTCATGGCCAGTTCCAGCACGTGGTTCTTGGCGGCCTTGCTGATGGCGGTGTGGAACTCCAGGTCGTTGGCGAGCCACTCGTCAGATGTGAGATCGGCGTTCCTGGAGTCCTCGACGGGTCGGCGAATGGCCGCCAGGTCGTCCTCGGTCCTGTTGAGGGCGGCCAACCGCACGCATTCACGCTCGAGGACGTCGCGGGCGTGGTTCACCTCCGCGACCGAGACGTTTCCGGCGCGGAACCACAGGGCGATCAGTTCCCCGATCTGGTGGGCGACCACATCCGCCCGGGGGAGGGTGACGAATGTGCCGCCCGACGCGCCTCGGGTGGACTCGACCAGGTTGGTCGCGGCGAGAATCCGGGACGCCTCGCGGATCGTTCCGCGGGAGACACCGTAGGTCTCGGCGAGCTGGTGTTCCGACGGCAGACGGTCCCCCCGGACGCCATGTGCCGTCAGCGATGGCGGCCCGAAGCTGATCGGCGATCTGTACGGCGGCGCTGCGCACGGTGATGGGTCGCGGGACGCTACAAGCCGGCAGCCGACGCGACCATCGTGACGCGCCTCAAGACCGCTGGGGCCGTCATCCTGGCCAAGACGACCATGCCCGACTTCGCCACCTCATGGTTCTCCACCTCCTCCCTGAGCGGCGAGACGAAGAATCCGTACGACCTGAGCCGTGATGCCGGAGGCTCCAGCAGCGGCACCGGCGCGGGTGTCGCCGCGAACTTCGCGACGGTCGGCGTCGGCGAGGACACCGGCGGATCGATCCGCGTGCCCAGTTCCTTCAACAATCTGGTCGGTGTACGGGTCACCCCCGGCCTGATCAGCCGAGCCGGCCTCTCGCCCCTGGTCTCCTTCCAGGACACCGCAGGTCCCATGGCCCGCACGGTTACCGATGCCGCGCTGCTGCTGGACAGCCTTGTGGGGCACGATCCGAAGGACCCCTGGACCGCGGCTCATACGGTGGCCCGCCACCAGGACAGCTACGCGGACGGACTCAGCGCCGATGGGCTACAAGGCAAGCGGATCGGCGTGGTGCGCGAGGCCATGGGCTCCGCCGACGATCCCTCGGCGGCGGCCGTCAACACGGTCTTCGACACGGCCCTCGAAGCGCTCCGGTCCGCCGGCGCCGAGGTGGTGGACCCGGTCGTCATCCCCGATCTCGCGCACTACATCGAGTACACCTCGCTATACATCACGCATTCCAAGCACGACCTCAACACCTTCCTCGCCCAGCGCCCGGAGCTGAGTCACCTGTCAGTACAGGCCATCCACCAGGACAAAAGGTTCCACGAGGAACTCGACCTGTTCATCGCGATCGCGGGTGGCCCGGACAACCCTGAGGACGACACCGAGTACTTCCGGAAGTACATCGCACGCGAGGCGTTCCAGCGCGAAGTGGTGAATGTGATGGCCGGCCACAGCCTGGACGGGCTCTGCTTCCCGGATGTACAACTCCTGCCGCCTACCCGAAAGGAGCTGCAGACCGGCAAGTGGACGACACTCACCTTCCCGACCAACACCCTGATCGCTTCTCAGACGTGGATGCCCGCCATCAGCATCCCTGCTGGATTCAGCGACGAAGGTGTTCCGGTCGGACTGGAGCTTGTGACACTGCCTTACGACGAAGCGTCGCTGTTCCGCCTGGGCTATGCCCTGGAGCAGGCCACCCAGCACCGCCGCCTTCCCGAGAGCACACCCCCGCTCGTTCAAGACGGTGTATGAGGCAAGGCCGAACCGGCAGGGCGAGAATGGCCTCGGCGGAACGTCGTTAGGGTGCGCCGCCGCGCCAGCGGATACTGGGCCGTATGCGTATTGACTTCGAGCCCGAGGCCATGGGTCCGACTCCCTTCTACAAGCTGCTGACCTCGGTGATCGTGCCTCGGCCGATTGCCTGGGTGTCGACGGTGGGCCGGGATGGCTCCGCGAATCTCGCCCCGCACTCGTTCTTCACCGTCGCGGCCGTGGCTCCGCCGATCGTGCAGTTCACCTCCGTGGGGCGTAAGGACTCGCTGCGGAACGTCGAGGACACCGGGGAGTTCGTGGTGAACCTCGCGCCGGAGGGGCTGTTCGAGCAGGTCAACGCGACCGCGACGGACTTTCCGCACGGGGTGAGCGAGTTCGAGGCGGTGGGGGTGGCGCAGGAGGCGAGTGCGCGGGTGAAGCCGCCTCGGGTGGCGGGGTCGCCGGTGGCGTTGGAGTGCGTGGTGCACAGCACGATGGGGCTCGGGAATTCGACGGTGGTCTTCGGGCGGGTGGTGCATGCCGCGATCGACGATGCGGTGATGGTCGACGGGCATGCGGAGATCACCCGGCTGCGGCCGCTGTCCCGGCTGGGGAAGAACGAGTGGGGCACGGTCGGTGAGGTGCTGGATCTGGCCCGGATCCGTTACGCGGACTGGGAGGGTCAGGGGCCCGAGAAGGTGTGAGGGCCAGAGGCCGGAGGAAGGGGCCGCGGTGATCGAGAGCGTCGTGTTCGACATCGGCTCGACCCTCGTCCGTGAGGACCGCTACTGGGGCGATTGGGCCGACTGGCTCGGGGTGCCGCGGCACACCCTGTCCGCGCTGGTGGGGGCCGTCGTCGCGCAGGGGCGGGACGACAAGGACGCGATCCGTCTGGTGCGGCCGGGCGTGGACATCGACGCCGAGTGGCGGGCGCGGGAGGCGGCGGGGCGGGGGGAGTGGCTGGACGAGCCGGACGTGTACCCCGATGTACGGTCCGCGCTCGGCGGGCTGCGGGAGTCGGGGCTGCGGGTGGTCCTGGCCGGGAATCAGTCGCTGCGGGCGGGTGAGCTGCTGCGGGAGTTGGGGCTGCCGGTCGACGCCGTGGCGACGTCCAGTGAGTGGGGGGTCGCCAAGCCCGATCCGGAGTTCTTCCGGCGGGTGCTGGAGCTCGGCGGCGCCGCGCCGGGGGACACGCTGTACGTGGGTGACTATCCGGCCTTCGACATCCGGCCGGCGAAGGCCGCCGGGCTGCGGGCCGCGCATATCCGCCGGGGGCCGTGGGCGTATCTGTGGGCCGATAGGGCCGATACGGCCGATACGGCCGACGCGGCGATGGCGGACTGGCGGATCGACTCGTTGAGTGAGCTGGTGGAGATCGTCGCCCAACCGTCGGTGTGATCGTCCCCGTGCCCTGCCGACTCAGGGCAGGGGCGTGCGCTGGGTGAGGAATTCACACCCGGTGTGACGCGAGTGCTTGCATATATCTACCGCACACCCTTCCCGGGCGCCCCGCATGGCGATTGACTCGTCCCATGCCGCTCAGGGGGCGCCAGACCTGAGCGAAGGGGCCGCCGGACTCCTCCCTCCTCGGCCGGCGGCCCATCTCCCTGTCCTGTGCGGAGAAGCGTCAGCCCGCCGACTCGGCCGCGTGGGCGCTCAGCACACCGAAGCCCACCAGCGCGAAGAGCACGATGCCCAGCAGAATCCGGTAGATCACAAACGGCATGAAGCTCTTGCTGGAAATGAACTTCATGAACCACGCGATGACGACATAGCCGACAAAGAAGGCGATGACGGTCGCGAAGATCGTCGGGCCCCACTCCGTATGCCCTTCGGACGCGTCCTTCAGCTCGAAGGCACCCGAGGCCAGCACCGCCGGGACCGCGAGAAGGAAGGAGTAGCGGGCCGCCGCCTCGCGGGTGTAGCCCATGAGCAGTCCGCCGCTGATCGTCGCGCCGGACCGGGAGACGCCCGGCACCAGCGCCATCGCCTGGCAGACGCCGAATATGAGGCCGTCCCGGATGCTCAGCTCCTTCAGCGTCTTGCGCTGGTTGGCGACGCGATGCCGGCCGCCCGACTCATCGCGCGACGCACGCCGGTCCGCGAAGCCCAGGACGAGGCCCATGACCACGAGGGTCGTGGCTATGAGGCGCAGATCGCGGAACGGACCCTCGATCGCGTCCTGCAGGGTGAGCCCGAGTACACCGATGGGCAGCGAGCCGACGATCACCAGCCAGCCCATCTGGGCGTCGTGGTTGCCCCGCCACTCCTTGCTGAAGAGCGAGCGGAACCAGGCCGACACGATGTTGACGATGTCCTTGCGGAAGTAGATGAGCACCGCGAGCTCCGTGCCGATCTGGGTGATCGCGGTGAACGCGGGCCCAGGGTCGCTCCAGCCGGCGAACGCGGCCGTGAGCCGCAGATGGGCGCTGGAGGAGATCGGAAGAAACTCAGTCAACCCCTGGACCAGCCCGAGGATGAATGATTCAAACCACGACATTGAGTCTTCGCTATCCAGAGGCTGATCGTGCGCTGATCGATTTCTGGCCAGAGATGGCCAGGCGTGACCGATTCAGGCGGGGTGGTCGGTGGGAAGCCGGCGGTCGAGGATCAACTGCCGGGTGTGGGCAGCGTAGCGTCCCCGGGTGCGCGGCCCATCAAGGGCCTGGTCGGACCATCGGTTCATCGCTTTGACCTCGGGTACTCGGCGCTCGGCCGCCCGGCCGCGGGCGCCCTGGTGAGGATCAGCCGCGGACAGCCGTGGACGGCCGTGGACGGCCGTGGACGGCCTGGACAGCCGAGGAGCCGAACCGTATGACCGCGATCGGGCGCGACGGAGGACAGGGAGGCCGAGGGGACGGGCCCGGCGGGACGATCACCACCAAGGTCCCGGCACGGCTGGACCGGCTGCCCTGGTCGCGCTGGCACTGGATGATCGCGATCGGCCTCGGCACCGTATGGATCCTGGACGGTCTCGAAGTGACCGTCGTCGGCAATATCGCCAGCCGCCTCTCCGAGCCCGGCAGCGGGCTGCCCATCACCGACGCGCAGGTCACCGGGGTCGCGGCGGCCCTCTATGTGGCCGGGGCCTGCACCGGGGCGCTGGTCTTCGGCTGGCTCACCGATCGCTACGGCCGCAAGAAGCTCTTCCTCATCACGCTCGGGGTCTATCTGGCCGCCACCGCGCTCACCGCCATCGCCTTCTCCGCCTGGTGGTTCTTCCTCTTCCGCTTCCTCACCGGCTTCGGCATCGGCGGGGAGTACGCGGCCATCAACTCCGCGATCGACGAGCTGATCCCCAGCAGGTACCGGGGCCGCGTCGATCTGGTCATCAACGGGAGCTTCTGGCTCGGCGCGATGGGCGGCTCGCTGCTCTCCGTGCTCATGCTCAACACGGACTTCTTCCCGCTCAACGTCGGCTGGCGGCTCACCTTCGCCCTCGGTGTCGTCCTCGGCCTGGTCATCCTGCTGGTGCGCCGGAACGTCCCGGAGAGCCCGCGCTGGATGTTCATCCACGGCCGGGTGGAGGGCGCCGGGGAGCTGGTCGCGGCGGCCGAACGGCGGATCGAGGACGAGACCGGGCGGCGCCTCCCCGAGCCGGACAAGGCCATCACCATCAAGACGCGGAAGAGCACCGGCTTCATCGAGATCGCCCGGACGCTCTTCCGGGCGTATCCCCGGCGCGCGGTCCTGGGGCTGGCCCTCTTCATCGGGCAGGCGTTCCTCTACAACGCCATCACCTTCGGCTTCGGCTCGATCCTGGTGCGGTTCTTCGATGTGCCCACCGGCGACACCGGCTACTACTTCGCGGTCATCGCCTTCGGCAACTTCCTCGGGCCGGCCCTGCTGAGCAGGTTCTTCGACACGGTCGGCCGCCGTCTGATGATCTCGGGGACGTACATCCTCTCCGGTGTGCTGCTCTTCATCACCGCCTGGATGTTCGGCAACGGCTGGCTCAGCGCGACCACGATGACGGCCTGCTGGTGCGTGGTCCTCTTCTTCGCCTCGGCCGGTGCGAGCTCCGCGTATCTGACGGTCAGCGAGGTCTTCCCGATGGAGACGCGCGCCCTGGCCATAGCCTTCTTCTACGCCATCGGCACGGCGGCCGGAGGCATCACCGGTCCGCTGATCTTCTCGGATCTGACGCAGAGCGGAGTCCTCGCCGACACCGCGCTGGCCTTCTCCATCGGGGCGGCGCTCATGGTCGCCGCCGGGCTCGTCGCCGCCTTCCTCGCCATCCCGGCGGAACAGCGCCCGCTCGAGGACATCGCCGAGCCGCTGTCCGCCCGCGCGGCGGCTGCTTCCGCCTCCGCCCACGGACCGGCCGGCGGCTGACGGACCCCAGCGGCCGCCGCGGGCCCGCCCGTCACGCCGACGGCGGGGTCTCGCTCGCAGTCGCGTCCTGGCCGAGGCGCTCCCCGGGGCCCGCGGGCCGCAGTCGGCCACGCTTGCGCCAGGCCACCAGCGCCCCCGCGACGGCGGGCACCGTGATGAAGGCCATCGCGAGGAGGAAGACGGGCGAGGTGGGGGTGGTGGCGCGGCTGCCCGCGACCACGTACGCGGCGGTGTTCGGCACACTGCCCAGCCCCGTGGCCAGCAGGAACGACGGCCAGCCCATCCGTGAGACGGCAGCGCAGTAGTTGGCGGCGGCGAACGGTACGCCGGGGAACAGCCGGATCGCCAGCATGGACCGGAACCCGTGGTGGCTAAGCTGCCGGTCCGCCGCCGTGAGCCAGCGGCCCCGCAGCAGCGGACGCAGCGCGTCCTGCCCCAGCAGCCGGCCAAGACCGAAGGCGATCCCGGCGCCGATCACCGTGCCGCCGACGGCCGTGACCAGCCCGGCCTGGATGCCGAAGAGCGCACCGGCCGCCAGGTTCAGCAGCGGCCGGGGCACCAGCGCGGCGGTCCCCACCCCGTACGCGGCCGTGAACAGCACCACGGCCGTCGCGCCCGACAGCTCCGGCCAGCCGTGGGTCAGCAGCCGCTGCGGCTGCCACAGCAAGACCGCGATCGCGGAACCCGTGAGCAGCGCGGCGAGCAGCCCCAGCCGCGACCACGGCGAGAGGAGCACGGCGCGGGCGCGGCGCGTGGCCGGTTTCGCGGGCGGTGCGGCGACATCGAGCATCGGTGGAGCGTAACCGACCAAGCCGGGCGGACGCCGTGATGTCGTCGCGTTGTCGTCCGATTGTCGGCAGACCGTCGACAGGGGGTCGGCGGACCGTCTCAATCCAGTCGGCGGACGGTCCGAAACCAGTCGGCAGGCGGTTGAAAACCAGTCGCCGGGCCCGGGCCGGACACCGGAAACGAGCAGGCCGGGCGGCTGGCCAACCACCCCTGTGCCACCGGGCGTTCGCTCCCGGACCACCGGTCCCACCGGCCCCGCACGCACCGAAAACCATTCGACGCGGACCGTACAATGCGCGAAGATCACAGCATGTTCCGGCTCGCCTTCCTCACGCCGACGTCCGCGGTCGCGGACGCGCCGAAGGCTGCCGTCCCCTCTCTCGCTCCGGCCGCGGTCGCCGCCCTCACCACGGACCCGCCCGCCGCCGTTCCCGCCGTCTGCCTCCACGGCGCCCGAAGCTGACCCTCCTCGGACAACTCCGACGGATCCCCCAGGGGGAGGGTCGGCGAGGTTCTGGGGTCCGCGCTTCCCACCCCCGCTGACGAGGAGAGACCGTCGCATGTCCAAGCAGACCTATGTGCGCACCAAGCCGCATCTGAACATCGGCACCATGGGCCATGTCGACCACGGCAAGACCACGCTGACCGCCGCCATCACCAAGGTGCTGAGCGAGCGCGGCACCGGCGGCACCTACGTACCGGCGGACCGCATCGACCGGGCGCCGGAGGAGGCCGCGCGCGGCATCACCATCAACATCGCGCATGTCGAGTACGAGACCGACACCCGCCACTACGCGCATGTCGACATGCCCGGCCACGCCGACTTCATCAAGAACATGGTGACCGGCGCCGCCCAGATCGACGGGGCGATCCTCGTCGTCTCCGCACTCGACGGCGTGATGCCGCAGACCGCCGAGCATGTGCTGCTGGCCCGTCAGGTCGGGGTCGACCACATCGTGGTGGCCCTCAACAAGGCCGACGCGGGCGACCCCGAGCTCACCGACCTCGTCGAGCTCGAGGTGCGCGAACTGCTCTCCGCGCACGGCTATCCCGGCGACACCACGCCCGTCGTACGGGTCTCCGGGCTGCGGGCGCTGGACGGCGACCCGCGGTGGACCGGGGCGATCGAGGCGCTGCTGGACGCCGTGGACATCTATGTGCCGACGCCCGTGCGCCACACCCAGGCCCCGTTCCTGCTACCGGTGGAGAACGTGCTGACCATCACCGGCCGCGGCACGGTCGTCACCGGCGCCATCGAGCGCGGCACGGTACGGGTCGGCGACCGTGTCGAGATGCCCGGCACCGAGGTGGCCACGGTGGTCACCGGTGTGGAGACCTTCGGCAAGTCCATGGTGGCGGCCGAGGCGGGCGACAATGTCGCGCTGCTGCTGCGCGGGGTGGCGCGGGACACGGTGCGCCGCGGCGATGTGGTGGCCGCGCCCGGCAGCCTCGTGCCGGGGCGGCGCTTCACCGCGCGGGTGTACGTCCTGTCGGCGGCCGAGGGCGGCCGGCGGACACCGGTGACCACCGGCTACCGCCCGCAGTTCTATCTCCGCACGGCCGATGTGGTCGGCGCCGTGGACCTCGGGCCCGTCGCGGTGGCGCGCCCCGGGGACACCGTCACCATGACGGTCGAGCTCGGCCGCGCCGTACCGCTGGAGCCGGGCCTCGGCTTCGCGATCCGGGAGGGCGGCCGCACGGTGGGCGCGGGCACCGTGACCACCGTGCTCGACCAGCCGTAACGACGACCGGCACCGCTCGCCCGCCTCCCCGGCAGGAGGTGGGCGAGCGAGGCCGCGAAGCCCCCTGGCGGCACGAGGCGCGAGCCCCGTGACGGCACAATGAGACGGTGAACGAGCCGATACCCGTAAGCCGCGCCGTGGACGGCGGCACCGCCAAGCTGATGCCGGACCTGGACCGCCCGCACGCCTGGCTGCTCACGGTGAACGGCGCCCCGCAGTCGTATGTCGACCTGGACGATCCGGTCCATCTCGAATTCGAGTACGCGCGGCGGATCGCCCATGTCCTGGACGCCGCCGCCGACCCCGGCGCCCCGCTCGACGCTCTGCACCTGGGCGGCGGCGCGCTGATGCTGCCCCGCTATCTGACCGCCACCCGCCCCGGCTCGCACCAGGTGGTGATCGAGGCCGACCGGGGGCTGCTGGAGCTGGTCGCCGAGCATCTTCCGCTGCCGCCCGGGGCGGGCATCACGGTGCGGCCGCGGGACGCCCGGACGGCGCTGGAGACCGCGCCCGAGGCGTCCGCCGATGTCATCGTGGCCGATGTCTTCGGCGGTTCGCGGGTGCCCGCGCATCTGACCTCCGTCGAGTACGCCCGCGCCGCGGCCCGGGCGCTGCGGCCGGGCGGGTGGTACGTCGCGAATCTGGCCGACGGGGCGCCGTTCGCCTTCCTCCGCTCCCAACTGGCCACCTACCGCACGGCGTTCGCGCATCTCGCCCTGATCGCGGAGCCGTCCGTGCTGCGTGGCCGCCGGTTCGGCAACGCCGTGCTGGTGGCCTCCCAGTCCGAACCGCCGGTCGCCGTGCTGGCCCGCCGCACGGCGGCCGACGCCTTCCCGGCCAGGGTCGAGTACGGGGCGGCGCTGGAGCGCTTCATGGGCGGCGCGGCGCCGGTACGGGACGCGGACGCCACACCGTCGCCCGAGCCGCCGGACGGGGCGTTCAGCGTGGGCTGACCGGCTCCGGAGCGGCGTCCGCGGCGGCCGGTCCGCCCTCGATGACGGGCGTGGTCTCGCGCCGGCGCAGCCGCCGTACGTCCGGAACCGTCAGCACCGCCAGCGTCAGCGCCAGGATCAGCGCCGAACAGCCCCACAGCGAGGCCGACCGGCCGAACGCCTCCTCGGCCGGGCCCGCGAGCGCCGTGGCGACCGGCACCATGGCGACGGAGCCGAACCAGTCGTACGCCGAGACCCGCGACAGCTTGTCCTCGGGGATCTCCTGGTGCAGCGCGGTCATCCAGGACACCCCGAACACCTCGACCGAGACCCCGACCAGGAACATCACCACCACCAGCGCCGGAATCGCCACCGGGACGGCCAGCGCGGCAGCCGGCAGGGCGAGCGGCAGGATGCTCAAGGAGCCCGCGAGCAGCAGCCGCCGTGGCCGCCAGCGCATCATCAGCAGACCGCCCAGGACGGTGCCCGCACCGAACGCCGCGAGCGCGAACCCCCAGGGGCGCGCGCCGCCCAGATGGTCCTCGGCGACCAGCGGGCCGAACACCGACTCGGCCGCTCCCACCACCGCGTTGACGACGGCGAACTGCACGATGATGGACCACAGCCAGGGCCGGGAGATGACTTCGTGCCAGCCTTCGCGCAGATCCCGCAGCATGCCGCCCCCGGGTTTCCGCCGGGCCACGGCGCTGACGTCGAGCAGGGCGCGCAGGGCACCCGCGATCGCGAACGCGGCGGCGTCGACGGCCAGCATCCAGCCGGGGCCGACCACCGCGATCAGCGCGCCGCCGACCGCCGCCCCGCCGATCTGCGCACCGTTCATGCCCATCCGGAACAGCGCGAAGGCGCGGGCGGCCTGTTCGCCGGTGACGCTGGAGAGCAGCATGCCCTCGGCGGCGGGGGAGAAGAACGCCTGCCCGGTGCCGCCGAGCGCGGAGAGCACGGCCATCTGCCACAGCCGCGCCTCGCCGGACAGGACGAGCACGGCGAAGACCGCCTGCGAGGCGCAGTTGAGGCTGTTGGCGGCGACCATCACCCGGTGGCGGGGCAGCCGGTCCGCCAGCGCGCCGCCGATCAGCAGGAAGACGACCAGCGGAAGCGTGCGGGCCGCCGCCACGAGCCCGACGTCGCCGCCGTCCCCGCCGGCCTCCAGCACCGCGAACGCCGCCGCGATGAGGGCTCCGGCGTTCCCGAGGCCCGTCACCACGGCGGCGGTGGTCAGCAGTGTGTAGTTGCGGCCGGCCCACGCGGGGCGGCGCGGTCGGAGGCGCGGGGCCGGAGGAGTCGTCACATCGGGACTATCCCTGGGGGCGGGCCCCGGCGTCCAACCGGATTCCGGCCGCCGTCAGCGGGCGGTCAGTTGGTGGTCAGGAGACCTCCGACTTCACCGGCCGCAGCGAGCTCATGATCTTCTTGATGGTGGAGTCCGGGACCTCTTCCTTGGTGCCCTTGACGGAGTACAGGACCCACGTCGCGAAGTCACCGTTGGTGTCCGTGTAGGTCACCGTGACGGACTTGCCGTCGGTGGAGCACTTGTCGGTCTTCTTCACCCCGGTGACGGTGGCCGACGCGGTGTAGCCCTTGAGGCCGTGGGCGCTGGTGAACTTCTTGGCTTCGGTGACCTTGCGGGTCCCGGTCTGGTCCTGGTCGAAGGCGGCGAAGACCCAGTTCTCGGCCTCGACCTCGGCGGCCGACGCCTCGTTCTTGGCGCCCTGCGCACCCTTCGAGCCCGCTCCGGCGGCGTGACTCTTGTTGACGTAGCCGTCCTTGTCCTTGACCGAGCAGTAGTCCTTCTTGTACCTGGCCGGAGCGGACATGACAACGAGCGGCTTGCCCTTGTCGTCCTCGAAACCGGTGCTCAGCCCCGGCGATTCGACCGTCCACTCCGGGGGGACGTCGAAGGCGTTGTGCCGCTTGGGGCTGACCACCGGCGTCCAGCCGGGTATGACCGCCTTGACGTCGGTGGCGTCACCGCCGGCGCGCGGGTTGTCCGCACCGCCGCCGGCCGGGTCCTCGGTCGGCTTGTCGGAGGCCGGAGCGGACGAGGGGGCGGTGGGCGTCTTGTCCTTCCCCTTGGACTGGTCACCGCCGTCGCTGTCGTCCTTGCCCAGGACCAGCACACCGGTGATGGCGGCGGCCGCGACGACCGCGATCGCCGCGACGATGGCGATGGTCGTCGTCCGCTTCTTGTTGTCGCGCGGCGGCTGCGGCGGGCCGGGCGGGCCGGATGGAGCGCCCCACTGCTGGCCGGTCGGCTGCGGCGGACCCTGTGGCGGGCCGTAATCGGGCTGCTGCGGCTGGCCGTAACCCGGCTGCTGGCCGTACTCCGGCTGTCCCGGCTGCCCCGGCTGGCCGGGCTGTCCCGGCTGCTGCTGGGGAGGCTGCTGATAGGGATTCGGCTGCTGGTATCCCGGCTGCTGATACGGGTTGGACTGGTCGTATCCCGGCTGCTGGTACCCCGGCTGCTGGTAGGGGTTCTGACCTTGCGGGTTGTTCTGCTCGCCCCCGGGCGGCTGCTGTCCTGGCCACATGGCGAGTAACGATAGAGGGGGCCGACGACGGCTGCTACGCCTGCCCCGCGAACCGCCCCTTCCCCCGTTTGCTACTGGATGGTAACTTCCGGGGCATGTCAGAAACCCTGCCCTCCGTCGGTGAGATGCTCGCCGCCACCGTGCCCATGGTGCGCACCCTGAACCTGGAGTTCATCGAGGCGTCGCCCGAGCGCGCGGTGCTGCGCCTGCCCGACCAGCCCGACTTCCACAACCACGTCGGCGGCCCCCACGCGGGCGCGATGTTCACCCTGGCCGAGTCCGCGAGCGGCGCGGTCGTGCTGGCGGCGTTCGGCGATCAGCTCGGCCGTGCCGTACCGCTGGCCGTGCGCGCCGAGATCGGCTACAAGAAGCTCGCCAAGGGGCCCGTCACCGCGACCGCCACCCTCGGCCGGACCGCCGCCGAGGTGGTCGCCGAGCTGGACGCGGGGGAGCGTCCCGAATTCCCGGTGAACATCGCGATCACCCGGGAGGACGGCGCGGTCACGGGCGAGATGTCCATCGTATGGACCCTGCGTCCCCAGTCCTGAGCGGTCATCCCTTCGCCGGAGTCGACGCGCGCGGGACCACGACCTGGGGATGATGGCGACCGCGCGCCGATTGAGTAGTCTTCCCGGGGTGCGCCGCGCTCCCGTCCGGCGTACGCCGGGAAGCGATCGCCACATGGGGAGGAACCGGCGTTGCATATCGAGGAATGGCTCGAGACCGTACCCGCGGTCAGCGTATATCTGCTGGTGGGTCTCGTCATCGGCCTGGAGAGCCTGGGAATCCCGCTTCCCGGTGAGATCGTCCTCGTCAGCGCGACGCTGCTGGCGGCCTCGCAGGACCACATCAACCCCTACATCCTCGGGGGCAGCGCCATCGCGGGCGCGGTGATCGGCGACTCCATCGGCTATCTCATCGGCCGCAAGGGCGGACAGCCACTCCTCACCTGGCTGGGCCGTAAATTCCCCAAGCATTTCAGCGCCGAACATGTGGCGACCGCCGAGCGCTCCTTCCAGAAGTGGGGCATGTGGGCGGTCTTCGTCGGCCGTTTCATCGCGCTGCTGCGTATCTTCGCGGGTCCGCTCGCCGGTGTGCTGCAGATGCCGTACTGGAAGTTCCTCATCGCCAATGTGCTCGGCGGCATCGTCTGGGCCGGTGGCACCACCGCGGTCATCTACTCCCTGGGCAAGGTCGCCGAGGACTGGCTCAAGCGCTTCTCCTGGCTCGGCCTCGTGCTGGCCCTGCTCTTCGGCCTCGGCTCGATGCTCGTCATGAAGTGGCGCTCCAAGAAGGCCAAGCCCGCCGCGGTCACGGCGGCCGATTCCGAGACGGCCGAGCCGCAGCCGGTCCCGGCCGGCGACTAGGACGGCCCCGCCGGTCGAAGCGATGGGACCGGCCAGGGCGAGGAACGTGAAGGGGACGACCAGGTGGGAGTAACGGTGCACGACGCCTTGATCTTCGGAATCGGCGGTAAGGAGCCACAGATCGCCCCCGAGGCGTTCGTGGCCCCCACGTCGGTGGTGATCGGCGAGGTCGTGCTGGCCGCCGGATCGAGCATCTGGTTCCAGGCGGTGCTACGAGGCGACGGCGGCCCCATCGTCCTCGGCGCGGACAGCAACATCCAGGACAATTGCACGGTGCACGTCGACCCCGGATTCCCGGTCTCGATCGGCGAGCGGGTCTCCGTCGGGCACAACGCGGTCGTGCACGGCTGCACGGTCGAGGACGATGTGCTGATCGGCATGGGGGCCACGGTCCTCAACGGCGCCCGGGTCGGTGCCGGATCGCTGGTCGCCGCCCAGGCGCTGGTGCCGCAGGGGATGGAGATACCGCCCGGCTCACTGGTGGCCGGGGTACCGGCGAAGGTGAAGCGCCCCCTCACCGACGAGGAACGGGAAGGCATCAAGCTGAACGCCCAGGTGTACGCGGACCGGGCCAAGCAGTACCGGGAAGCGCTCAGAGGCGGCGAGTAGCTCGATGTGATCGGATGGTGGTCATGGACTGGGAAGCTTTCGCCGAGCGCATGGCCACCCTGGCGCGGGACCTGCTGGCGCAGGCATCCGTGGAGGCCACTCTCGAGCGGATCTCCGAGTGCGCGGTGGACATCGTGGACGGCTGCGAGGCGGCCGGCATCCTGATGCTCCACGGCAAGCGGGTGGAGTCCCTCGCCCCCACCGACAGCCTGGTGGTCCGCTCCGACCGGTTGCAGGAGCGGCTCGGCGAGGGGCCCTGCTTCGACGCCGCCCGTCGGCTGGGCGGTGAGCGGGTGTTCCGGATCAGGGACTTCACCCAGCCCGAGGAGCGCTGGCCGGCGTTCGTCAGCCAGGCCCGCGACCTCGGCATCGGCAGCATGATGGGATTCCTGCTCTACACCGAGCAGGAGAACCTCGGCGCCCTGAACCTCTACTCGGCGCGCCCCGCCGCCTTCACCAAGGCCAGCGAGACGGCCGGCTGGCTGCTCGCCTCGCACGCCGCGGTCGCCTTCTCCAGCGCCCGCACCGCCGACCAGCTCCAGCAGGCGATCGAGACCCGGCACACCATCGGGGAGGCCATGGGCATCCTCATCGAACGCCTGAAGATCACCGAGGATGACGCCTTCGCGCTGATGCGGCGGGTGTCCCAGGAGCGGAACGTCAAGCTGCGCGACCTCGCCCGGCAGATCTGCGAGAGCGGCGGCATCGACGGCTGACGCATCGGCCGGAGCCGACGCGTCAGCCGAACGGCTCTTCCGGCCCGTGGTCTGGACCGGAAGGGCCTGGCCACCGAATTCCCCCGGGGGTACGCCGACGGCTTGCGGGGCGGGTACCCCGGCCCGCCCGGTACGACACCCTCATCCGTCCTTGGACAGGACGTGCGGGGCGTGGGTCCGGACCGCCTCCATCAGCTCGCCCATTGACGGGTTCACCATGGGCCGGCCGGCCACCGTCACGGTCGGCACGGTCTCGTTCCCGTCCGCGACCAACCGGACGAACGCGGCCGCCTCCGGATCCCGCCAGATGTTCACCTCGGTGTGCCGCAGCCGGGCGAGGCGCAGCCGCGTACGCAGGTGCATGCAGAACGGGCACAGCGGCCGCCAGTACACCACCACTCCGTCTTGGTCCTCACGGCCCGCCATCACGCATCCCCTCCTCGCGCCGCCCGGTCGGGCGCCGCACCGAGCGTAGCCGTGTCCCGTACGCACTCCGAGGGGTCCGTACCGGGCGCCAGGTGGCGACGAGGGCCGCGGCCAGCAGGAGCTCGGCGACGTCGCCGCCGTAGTACATGATCTCCGCGCCGCCCTGGACCTCGGCGATCGGGGCGTGGACCTCGACCCAGAAGCCCCCGTACATCAACTGGGCGATGGCGGCGTGGGCCGCGATGGCGACGCCGAGGACCACCAGCCGGGCCGGCACACCGGGCCGGGCCGGAGCCGGGTCGGGACCGGCGATGACATACGCGAACAGCCAGCCCGAGAGCAGGAAATGGGCGTGCGTCAGCCAGTGCCACCCGGGCCGGCCCATGACGGTGTCGTAGAGGGGGGTGAAGTACAGCAGCACCAGCCCGCCGGTGGTCAGCAGCAGAGCGGTGACGGGGTGGGCGAGCAGCCGCGCGGGGCGGGAGCGCAGCACGGCGGTCAGCCGTCGGCCGCGGCCTGGGGGCAGGGCGCGCAGCAGCAGGGTGACCGGGGCCGCGAGCACCAGCGCGAGGGGTGCGTACATCCCGAGCAGCAGATGCTGGGCCATATGGCCGCGGAAGTCCTGATGGGCGAACGGCGCGAGCGGAGGCAGCAGCGTCACGGCGAGGAGGACGAGCCCGGCCGCGAAGCTCAACGACCGCGTGGGCGGCCAGCCCTGGGCGGGGTTGCGGCGACGGGCGCGGCGGACCGCCAGCGCGTAGGCGGCGGCACACACCAGCAGGGGGAGGGCCGGAAGCCATACGTCCAAGGGGCCGCCGCCCCCGGCGCCCACGCCGCCCCCGCCGTGTCCATGGGAGGGATGCGCCGCGCCGCCATCCATCACCTGTGCCCGGTGGCGCGGGGCGCCTCGGGGCCGGAGGGCGCGCCGCCACGCTGCAGCAGATGGCCGCCTGCCACCAGAAGGGCGCCCAGGATCAGGAAACCGGCGTCCCACCACGGCTGTTCCGGGCCGCTGTGGACATGGTGGATGCCGAGGATCTGGTGGTCCAGCACCCCCTCGACCAGGTTGAACAGGCCCCAGCCGACCAGGATCCAGCCCCACAGGACGCGCGAGCCCCACACCCGGCGGCGGTCGTGGGTGACCCGGGCGTAGAGCAGGGCCAGCCCCAGCAGGACCGCGATCCAGCACACGGCGTGGAAGATCCCGTCCCACACGGTGTTCATCTCCATCCCGGAGACGGTGTGCGGGTTGTAGTACCTGACCCCGATGCGGTCGTGGTTGGTGCTGCTGAGCATGTGGTGCCACTGCAGCAACTGGTGGAGCAGGATCCCGTCGAGGAATCCGCCGAGCCCCACGCCCAGCACGATCCCCGGCAGCCGGATGGTCCGCGGCGTGGGCAGACCGGCTCGGGTTTCCTCCGTCGTGGTGGCCATCACCGCTCTCCGTCCTGACGACAGTCCTGACGGCAGGGTGTTCCCGCGCGCCCGTCGCCACCACGGCTTCCCGGCCGGACCGGCTTCGTCACCGGTCCGCGCCGTCTTTCCGCCATACGCCGAGCCGGGGCGGGGTGGCGTGGGCTCAGCCGAGCCGAGCCGGGGCGGGGCGGGGCGGGGCGGGCTCAGCCGAGCCGGGCGAACCGGCGCGGGCCGTCCGTCAGGCGGCGGTGACGGTGAACAGCCCGCCGTCGGGGTCGCGCAGGATCGCCTGACGGCCCGTGGGGGAGGCGGTCGGCGCGAGGGCGACGGTGCCTCCGGCTGCGCGGGCCGCCGCCACCGCGGCCGTCACATCGGGGACGCGGAAGTGGACGTACCAGCGCGGCCGGACCTCCGGGTCGGGGGCCTGCTCGACGGCGCCGCCGTGGACCACCGCCAGCTTGCGCCCCGCCTCGCGCACAATCACCTCGTCGTTCTCGTACTCGATCGAGCAGTTGCCCGCCGGGGACGCCCAGCCGAAGACCTCGCCATAGAAGAGTGCGGCCGCGAACGCGTCACGGGTCCGCAGCTCCAGCCAGGCCGGGGCGCCGTCCGGACCCGACGGCCAGCCGGGCAGCGCCTCCCCCGCCCAGAAGCCGAAGACGGCGCCGTCGCGGTCGGCGGCCAGCGCGGCGCGGCGGCCCGGGCCGAAGGGGAGCGGGCCGACGCCGACGGTGCCGCCCCGCTCATGGATCCGTGCCGCGGTGGCGTCCGCGTCCGCCACGGCGAAGAACGGCGTCCAGACGGCCGCGCTCCGGAGGCTGCTCGCGAGTGCTCCGACCCCGGCCACCGGCGCGCCGCCGAACAGCGCGGTACGGAACTCTTCACCCAGCCCGGTGGGGCGCCAGGTCCACCCGAGCACCGCGGTGTAGAACTCCTGCGCCGCCTGGAGGCTGGGGGCGGCGAGACTCACCCAGCAGGGGAATCCCGGCCGTGCGTGGCCGATCGGCTTCATGGGCACCACTCCTCACACTCCGCCCCGACACCACCGCGGGGACTGCAGCGGTGTACCCCGACGGCCGGGTGCTATGCCCCGGCGGTGGCGCGGGGCCAGGTCTCCGGGGTGATGTCATGCCAGATGTTCTGGGCCTGGATCAGCAGGGTGCCCAGGACGGCGGTGGTGGCGGTGGAGATGCCGCGCTCGTCGCAGAGCTGCTTGTGGAGGGCGTCGTGGCGCCGTTCCACGGAGTCCAGGGCCTCGTCGAGACGGGCGTGCGTCTCCTCGTCGTCGGGGGCGGCGGGCAGACAGATCAGATCCGCGCGCGCCCGGCACGCGGCCGCCAGGTCGCACAGGAGGCGGCCGTAGTCGCCGAGCGCCTGCTGGTCGGGGGAGGGGATGGCGCGGTTCTCGTCGGCGATGTCGATCATGGTGTTGGTGATCCCGCCGATCTGCGCGACGATCGACCCCCATCGCTGGTCCTCGCTCTCGGCGGGGACCGGCGGCAGCTTCCCGCGCCACTTCCACGGCAGCCTGGGATTCAGCCGGAGGCTCTCATGGCTCCACAGCCGGGCCGATCGCAGGCTCTCCTGCCGCTGTTGGAGGCGATTCGACAGCCGCCGCCAGTCGGCGGCCGTCTCCTCGGACCAGTCCTCCTCGCTCAGGCGCTCGGCCATGCACGCGAGGGCGTCCTCCGCGCCACGGGCCAGACCGCTGAGGTTCTCCCGTATGTCCCGCAGATGGACCGGCGGGAAGACCAGCGCGTTGACCGCGATGCCGATCGCGGCGCCCAGGAGCGCCTGGAGCAGCCGGTGGGAGACCGTGAGGCCGGACACGGGGCCCGAGGTGAGGGTGAACAGCGCGGTGGTGGGCCCGTAGATGCCCTGGTCGCCGAGGCGCGGCCAGTTGCTGAGCAGCATCACGACCGGCAGGACCAGGGCCACCGAGGCCAGGGTGTTCCCCGTCAGGGCTTCGGCCCCCGCCGCCAGGAGCGTGCCGACGGCGATGGCCACCAGTTGCTGCAACCCCTTGAACAGCGAACGGTAGACGGTGGCCTGGACCAGGACCACCGCCACCCACGGAGCCATCAGCGCCACCGGATCCCGCAGCCACCACCCCGACACGGCCCAGGCGAGCGTGGCCGCCCCGGCAGCCTTCAGTGACTGCACGACCAGGTCCCGCTCCCGCCCCGGCCCCCGGCACGCCCGGACCGCGGCCTGTGCGACCCCCCGGGCTCCGGCCCGCACCCCATACAGCTTCTCGATCATGTGCGCCATGGAGCAGGGGGTTCCTGGGACGCGTCGGGTTATGCATGACGGGGCGGGGCGGATGGTGTTACGGCCGGGCGGAAGCGCGACCGCGGCCCGCTCAGCCCGTGGCCAGCAGCAGCGTCCCGACCAGGGCGAGTCCGGCGCCCGTGGCCTGGACCACGCGCAGCCGTTCGCCGAGCAGTCCGCGGGCGGCGAGGGCGGTCACCACGGGGTAGAGGGAGGCGAGCACCGCGGCGACGGTGACCGGGCCGTGGTGGGCGGCGAGGTTGTACGTGCCGTTCGCGGCCACGTCGGCGAGACCCACGAAGGCGAGCGCGGGCAGCGATGCCCACACCACGCCCATCCCGCCCTCGGGCAGCCCGGGGTTTCCGCGCCGTACGGAGAAGAGGAGCGCGGTGCCGCCGACCGCCACATTGCACACCCGCTGGACGAACAGCGCGAGGAAGAGCCCGGTCAGGGTGGTCGACGCCTCGGCGATCAGGGCCATCACCGAGCCGAAGCCCAGTGCGGCGACCAGGGTGAGCAGCAGCGTCTGCCGCTGGACGGGCGCACCACCGGTCTGCGGACCGCTCGCCAGGACCACGCCCGCGACCGCCACCACGACCCCCGAGACCTGCAGCAGCCCGGGCCGCTCGCCGAGCACCAGCGCGACGCCGAGCGGCACGATGACCCCGCCGAGCGCGCCGAGCGGGGAGACGACGCCCATCGGGCCGAGCGCGAGGGCGCGGTAGAAGCACAGCATCGCGGCCGGGCCGACCACACCGGCCGCCGCCGCGAACCATAGCTGCGGGCCCGCCTCGGACCATCCGCCGATGGCCACCACGATGGCGCCGAGGACGGTCACCGCGATGATCTGGGAGGCGACGACCACGGTGAGCGCGGGTGTGCGCCGGGTGAGCAACCCTCCGCCGAAGTCGGCCAGCCCCCAGAGCAGGCTGGTGGCAAGAGCGAAGAGCGCGGACATGGTGAAACCTCGCCGTACAGTGTGGTGGACGTGGGAGTACAGCCCACAGTAGTTCACTGCACTCGACTATGCCATTCACTATTTTGGACGGATGGACGGACCGGAACGTGACGGACCTCGATCAGCTCACGCAGTCGCTCGCCCGCAACCTCAAGCGGTGGCGCAACGAACGCGGCTTCACCCTCGACACCCTCGCGGCCCGCGCCGGGGTCAGTCGGGGCATGATCATCCAGATCGAGCAGGCCCGTACGAATCCGAGCGTCGGCACCACGGTCAAGCTCGCGGACGCGCTCGGCGTGAGCATCACCACCCTGCTCGACTACGAGCACGGGCCGCGGGTGACCTTCGTCCCGCCCGAGCAGGCGGTGCGGATGTGGTCCACCGAAGCGGGCAGCTACACGGCGCTGCTCGTCGGCACCGAGGCGGGCGGTCCGCTGGAGATGTGGGGATGGCGGCTGATGCCCGGCGACGAGAGCGCCTCCGACCCGCATCCGTCCGGCACGGTCGAGCTGATCCATGTGACGGCGGGCGAGCTCACCCTGGTGCTCGGCGGCGAGGCGCACACCGTCCCGGCCGGCACCTCCGCGGCGTTCGAGGCGAACACCCCGCACACCTATCGCAACGAGGGGACGGCGCCGGTGGAGATGACCATGGCGGTGTCGGTGCCGCCCGCGCGCTGAGGCCGCGGGCCCCGGCCCGTCACCCCTCTCCCGGCCTGCTAGTTTGACGGCATGAGTACGCCGATGGATGCCTTCGACGAGGTCCGTCCCGCCGTCGAGTGCCTGGATCTGCTGACCGCCCCCGTCGCCGCGGCGCTGCGCGACTGGCGTGGCTCGGAGCCGGTGGAGCAGGTGCTGTTCGTGGACACGGACCCGGACAAGGCCGACACCGCCGTACTCGTCGAGAACTACGGCCCCTGGCTGCTGGAGCAGTCCGCCAACTGTGTGGTCGTCGCGGGCAAGCGGGGCGGTGAGACTACCCTGGCCGCCGCTCTGGTCCTCGCCCACACCCGCGCGGACGTCAACGGCGTGGTGCGCCGCCATCTCGGCGCGCGCAAGGCGTCGTTCGCCCCGATGGACACGGCGACGGGCGAGAGCGGCATGGAGTTCGGCGGCATCACCCCGATCGGCCTGCCCGCCACCTGGCCGCTCCTGGTGGACTCCGCCGTGGCCGACATCCCCTACGCGCTCATCGGCAGCGGCAGCCGCCGCGGCAAACTCATCGTGCCGGGCAAGCTGCTGGCCGCCCTGCCGGGCGCAACGGTCCTGGAGGGCCTGGGCGCCCCCGGCGCCTGAACCCGCCCGAGCTGCGATGCCCGGCTGGGCAGGGCGATACGGGAAAGGCTCTCTTGCGAGCCGAGCCGAGCCGCCCTGCCCAACTGACGTCCTACTTCGGCAGCTTGACCACGAACGCCGCGTCGGCATCCGGGTCGTCAACGCCGACGTAGCTCACTTGCCCGCCCCGACGGGCGACGTCGAGGACGAGCGATCCGGTAACCGCCTGCCCCGGTTTGTATGTCGTATCGAGGTCCGGCCCGTCGCCGACGCCTTCGAGCGTGGACGCGTCCTGCGCGGCCGTTTGATCGTCCTCCCACTTCATCATGCCGTAGGTCATGATCTCGGCCGGAGCCTTTCCCGCGTTCTTCAGTGTGAGCGTCAGCTTCACGTACTGACCTTGCTCCGGCTTATTGCTCGTGTCCACCTCCGCCGGTGTCACGTACTTCGCGCTGACGACGGTGACTTGCATCTTGGTCGTCACCTTGTAGTTCTCGCCGTACTCGTCCGTCTCGCCGAGGCCGAACGTCCCCGTTTCGCCGACGGCGACCACCGGGGCCGCGGATTTCGTGGCCGACGTAGACGGAGACTCCTTGACCGCCTTCTCGGCCGTCGCAGGAGCGGATGGAGCGGGCTTCGACAAGTCGTTCCCGTCGTCCGACGTGCAGCCCACCAGAACGGCCCCGAGGACGGCCGCGGACGCCGCACTGACGGCGTACCGGGGTATGTGCATGGAAAATCCCCCCAAGGATTATGTGAGCGGCTCCCCATGCCGCCCGAGAGGGCTAAGTATGCACGGAAGCATGGTGGGATATGGCGTTACGGGAAGCGCATCCGTTGTGGGGCCGGAAGGTCGGTGGCCGTCGACGAGCGGCGCGACAAAAGCCCCCGTCGGAACGGTCCGGCGGGGGCTGTTTGCGTTTCGGCGCTACTCCCAGACGGGCCGCCCGCCCTCCCAGAGTGCGGACACGTGGCCGGCGAACCGGTCGTACAGACCATCGTCGCCCATCCGGTGCAGGTGCAGCATCGGCGACTCATGGCCGAGGAGACTCGACAAGTGTGGAGTCACCAGCATTTCGGAATCGAAGCTGAACACCGACAAGGCAATGTGCTCGTCACTGAACCGAGCGTCGACGCCGTCAAGGTGCTTCAGCTTCGACAGCGCATCAAGCGTGATCCGAATCCGTGTGCTGACGGTGAGTGGGACGCCCTCGATCTCCTCCCGACGTCGCGTCACATCAGATTCCGGGTCCCCGACGAGGAAGCGCACGTTACAGCCGGCCGCGGCCTTGGCCGCCAGACGATCAATGAGCCTCGGTTGCTCTTGCCACACGAAGTAGTTGGTGTATCCGGCAAACGTGATGGAGTGCGACGCGGCGTCGATCAGCTGTCCCCACACGGCCGTGGGGCAGGCATTGCGGTATGGATAGGCTTGGGTGATTTCGCGGCTGGCCCCCGTCTTGACAACCGACTTGGCTGCCCTTGGCCACAACATGCCCTCATCTGCTCCTAACGCCTTAGCGACGGCAGACCTCGTATCGGGGTGTGGAGCCCGACTGGGGTCCTTCAACCATCGCTCCGCGGTTTTGGTGGACACTCCCACCATACGAGCGAGGCGGTTGGTGGATACTTCAGCCTCGGCCATAGCATCTCGAAGGGCTTCGTTCAAGGTTCCTCCCCCGGACTTTTGGGACGCTTGGGACCATAGCGCGAAGCTGTCCCGGCTGTCCCGTCCCAGGACGTTCAAACGTCTCGCCAAGAGGGCGACATTATGTGCATGGACAGCGACGCAACGAAATCAGCCACCCTCGCATTCATCTACGACCGCGAGGCGACGCGCCAGACGGACAGGCTGGATGCCCGTATCGCCCTCTGCAGGGAATATGCCGCGCGGCTGGGGTGGAGGGTCGCTGGCCAATGGGTTGACCGCGGAGACGCTGCCGTGGCCGAGCGTCGGCCGTTCTGGATTGGCATGGTCGCTGCCATGAAGCATGAGGGGCAGGGGTTCAACGCTGTCTGCCTCGTGGCGAGTTGGGAGCGGATCGCCTACGACGAGAGGGGCCGCGCCCAGATGCGTCAGCTCGTCAGCGACGTGGACGGTACGTGTGTGGCCATCGACGGGGGTTCGGTGCCGCCCAGCTCCCGAGACGCGACGTTGCGTCGACTCCGCGCCAGCGGGGAGCAGGTCGGCCCGGGCGTGACGCTGGTTCGTCACGACGGAGCGACGGCATGAACTGGAGGTGGGGTGCTCACGGGGCTCCCGCATAAAGCCCCTGCCCGTTGGGTGCGCTGGTGCGCCTGGCAGGCAGGAAGCGGTCCGGGATTGCTTTGGTCGGCTCCGTCCCGGGCCGTGGCCCCCGCTCCGATGCCCGTTGTGCGGCGAGTGGAGGAGTGGGGGCCGCACATGGACAACCTCGCCCCAGTCGCGTGCTTGGAGGCTGACGACCAGGACGAGGGCAGCGCACCACTCACAGAGAAGAGGCACGCGTATGAGCAACGGTACAGCTCTGCTGTCCGCCGAGGATCGGGCAGGCGTGGTCAAGACCATCATGGACAACAACCCGAACATGGCGGAGGACATGGCCGGCCGGATCGTCGACGAGGCCACGAAGTTCGTGATCGCCGCGTCGTGCTCTCCCGGGAAGAACCTGCCCCGTCCCGGGTCGTCGACGAGGGATGGCACGCGCTCATCCTGCACACGTACCTGTACTCCAGCCTGTGCGCTCGCAGGGGCGGGTACGTCCACCACACGCCCGGGTACAACCCGCGGAACTACGATGCGTCGATCCTGGAGCGCACGAAGACCCGAATCGCGGAGCTGGGATTCGACGTCGACGCCGAGCTGTGGGGCCCGCCTGGCTCGGACCCGGTCGTGGTGGCGGCCAAGTGCCAGCACACGGAGGAGTGCGCCATCATGCCGATGCCGCCGGACCCCGGCCCCACGGAGTAATGAACGTCGCCCGGAACGGCAAACGAGCCCCGCTGACGGCCGTACTCTCGCCCCAGGAGGTTCGACATGCCAAAGACCTGGACTGACCCGCGGTACCTCACCCTCGTGACCACGCTTCGCGCGCTCCGGGAGTGCACTGGGCGGCCCGTCCGAGGGTTCGTCGTCCCCAAGCGTGGCACTGGCCAGGCGGCGGACGACAGGAAGTAGCTCAACAACCCAACAGCGGCCCCGTCCGTGCGCTTCCCTCGTGGCGCCGGGCGGGGATGTTCATGTCTCGCGTCGGCCGTAGCGCAGGTTCCGGACGGCGGCCACCGCCATGGGGGAGAGGCCAATCACCGTCGGGTGTTCGTCGACGTAGCGCACGAGGATCCAGCCCTTGGCGCGGAGAGACGCGACATCCCTCATCACGTCGCCGTCAGCGGCACGCGACAGCTCGTCGGCGGTGGGAGCGTCGCCGGCGTTCAGATGGTCAACGATGAGGAACAGAACACGCTGCTCATCCGCGGTAATGCGGAACTCCATACATCGACAGTACGGCGGTGCGCTCAGCCCAGCCGGGGGATCTCGATGGCCGGGCAGCGGTCCATCACCATGGCGAGCCCGGCGGCGCGGGTGCGCTCGTACGCGGCGTCGTCGATGACGTCGAGCTGGAACCAGACGGCCTTGGCACCGATGGCCACGGCCTCGTCGGCGACCGGGCCCGCCAGCTCGCTGTTGACGAAGACATCGACCACGTCGACCGGGAAGGGGATCTCGGCGAGCGAGGCGTACCCCCGCTCGCCGTGCACGGTCTCGGCCTTCGGGTGCACGGGCACGATGCGCTTGCCGAAGCGCTGGAGGACGTCGGCGACGCCGTAGGCGGCACGCTGCTGGTTGGTCGACAGGCCCACGACGGCCCAGGTGTCGCCCAGCTCGGTGAGGATCTCGCGGACCGTCGCCGAGTCGCCGTACATACCTGCCTCCTGCGGGTGCGAGAACCGATCTGTGTGCAGCACAACGGAAACCGCGTGCGGGGGATTCCCCGGTGTCGGGGTGATCGTGCAGCGTGCGGCAGGTCGGCGTAGGAGGCTCTCAGCCCGCGGACGCGGGCAGCGTGGTGCCGCGGAGCCCGGCCGCTGAGCGGACGAGTGAGGCGACCGCCGGGGAGCGACTGCTGGGTGGCCAGGCGATCACCGTGGTGACGTCCGGCGCGTCGACGACGGGCACCGCGACGTGATCGGGCCACTGCCAGGCACGGCTGGAGGCGGGGATGACGAGCAGCGTCCTGCCGAGCGCCACGAGCTGAGCGAGCTGTGACTGGGTGTGCACCTCCGGTCCGGGCCCGTCCGGATAGGTCCCGTCGAGCCGGGGCCATCGAGCGATCGGCAGGTCCGGCACATCGCGGACCTCCGCCAGCGTGAGCTGATCGTGTGACGCGAGCGGATGCCCCGCGGGAAGCAGCGCGATTTGGCCTTCGGTATAGAGGTCCTCGGTGTCGAACCCCGCGAGGTCGTCGAACGGCCGGTGCATCAGTGCCACGTCGGCGCGCCCGTCGCGCAGGAGCCCTGCCTGCTCACCGACCTCACACAGGAGGACGTCGACCGGTGCCGCACCGGGTTCGCTCGCCACCGCGTCGAGGAGCCGTTGCAGCAGCTCGTGGGAGGCCCCGGCCTTCGTCACGAGTACGAGCGGACGCTTCGGATCCGCGGCACGCCGCGTCCGGCGCGCAGCGGCCGCGACCGCGTCGAGGGCCACGTTGGCCTCGCGGAGCAGCACCCTGCCGGCGTCGGTGAGCGCCACTCCGCGACGGTCCCGGTCGAGGAGCCGGACACCGAGCCGCTGCTCCAACTGGCGGATCGCGCGGGAGAGCGGCGGTTGCGCGATCCCGAGCCGATCGGCGGCACGTCCGAAGTGCAGTTCCTCGGCGACGGCGACGAAGTAGCGGAGCTGACGGGTCTCGAGATCGTCCACGAACGGACCCTACCGCCTGATACCTGGCGAGTATCACAGCCTGCCCAATCGGTCTTGGACAGCGAGTGCGCGATGCGCCGAGCATGGATCGGGTGAACAACACGAAGATCGCGCTGGTCACCGGCGCGAACAAGGGAATTGGCTTCGCCATCGCACAGGGTCTCGGAGCGATCGGCTTCACGGTCGCGGTGGGCGCCCGCGACGATGCCAGGCGCAAGGAGGCCGTGGAGCGTCTGTGTGCCGCGGACATCGACGCGTTGGGGGTCGCCCTCGACGTCACCTCGGATGACAGCGTCGCGGCGGCAGCGGCGACGATCGAGGAGACGGCAGGACGGCTCGACGTGCTCGTCAACAACGCGGGCATCTCCGGCCGGACCGACGGAGGCGCGCAAGACCCGACGACGCTCGACCTCGACGTCGTCCGCACCGTCCTCGACACCAACGTATTCGGGGTGGTCCGGGTGACGAACGCGATGCTCCCGCTGCTCCGTCGCGCGGACGCGCCGCGCATCGTCAACATGTCGACCAACATGGGCTCGCTGACACTGCAGACCGGCCCGGTCATGGCCGCGTACGCACCGTCGAAGTCGATGCTCAACAGCGTCACGGCGCAGTACGCCCGCCGACTCGCCGACACGAATGTCATCGTGAACGCCGCCTGCCCCGGCTACGTCGCGACCGACTTCACCGGCTTCAACGCGCCGCGGACGCCCGAGCAGGGTGCCGCGATAGCGATCCAGCTCGCCACTCTGCCGGACGACGGGCCGCGCGGCGGCTTCTTCGACGACGGGGGTGTGGTGCCCTGGTGACATGACGGGCCTCGCCTCGGCGACCGCCCTGTCCCCGAGGCCCGCGGACGTGTCAACCCCGACGAAGGTCAGGTGCTCGTCCTCGCCGTTCGCCAGAGGTGGCGGGCCTTCGCCGTTCCTACGGTCACTGGCCATGGAATCAAGGACGCGATACGGCTTCGGCCGTCGGTTGCCGGCCGCGGTGGCGCTGTGCGCCGCCGGGGCGGGAGCGGTGATGTGGCTGTCGCCCGGTGGGCTGGGCGACGCGGATCGGAAGGAGGTCACGGGCGGCGCCTCGGTGTCGCTGTACCGCGAGGTGACCGATGTGGTGGCCGGGGCGCCCTCGTGGGCGGGGTCGCTGCTGGAGGTGGCCACCGCGGGCACGCTGGTGGCGCTGGGGCTGCTGCTGCTGTGGACGGGGTGGTCGGCCTTCCGGCGCGCGGACGCCTCCGGCGTGGCCGGAGTCGTCCTCACCGGTATCGGCACCGTGGCCGCCTACGCGGCCAGCGAGGCGGTGAAGCTGGTGGTGGACGAGGAGCGGCCGTGCCGGGCGGTACGGGGAGTCGCGGCGTTGGCGGAGTGTCCCGAGGCGGGGGACTGGTCGTTTCCGAGCAACCACGCCACCCTGGCCACCGGGATCGCCGTCGGACTGACGGTGCTCAGGCCCCGTCTCGCCGCCGTGGCGCTGCCGTTGGCGGGGGCGGCGGCGCTGCTGCGGGTGGCGGTGGGGGTGCACTATCCGCACGATGTGGCCGCCGGTGCGCTCCTGGGCGTCGCCGTGGTGGTGGCGACGCTGATCGTGGCGAGCCCTCCGGCTGCTCGGGCGGTGTCAGCGCTGTCCGGACGCCGGTGGGGGAAGGACTCCGGCCTCATGGGCCACCACGGCGGCGGCCGCCCGGTTTTCCACGCCCAGCCGGGACAGGATCGAGCTCACATGGGCTTTGACCGTTCCCTCCACCACATGGAGCCGACGGGCGATCTGGCCGTTGGACAGCCCGCCGCCGAGGAGGGCCAGCACCTCACGCTCCCGGGCGGTCAGGGCGCCGACCCGCTCGCGGGCGGCGGTGCGGCGGTCGGCCAGGGCCCCCGCGCCACCGGAGGCGAGATGCGCCACGACGCGGGCCGCGACCTTCGGTGACAGATAGGCGGCGCCATCGGCCACCGCGCGCACCCCCGCGATCAGCTCCTCCGGTTCACCGGACTTGATGAGGAAGCCCGTGGCGCCGCCGCTCAGCGCCTGGAGGATGTAGTCGTCCTCGCCGAAGGTGGTCAGCATGATGACGCCGGTGGCCGGCGCCGTCCGGTGGATCTCCCGGGCGGCCTCGATCCCGCCGGTGCCGGGCATGCGGATGTCCAGCACCGCCACCCGGGGCCGGTGGCGGTGCACCAGCTCCACCGCCTGGTGGCCGTCGCCGGCCTCGGCGACCACGGTGATGTCCGGATCGGTGGTGAGCACGGCCCGGATGCCCGCGCGGATCATCGGCTCGTCGTCGGCGATCAGGACCCGGATCATCGGACACCCTTCCCGGTGAAGGCGTCGGCGGTCACCAGGGTGCCGTGCCGGAAGCACAGCCGGTAGACGTCCCCGGACCGGTCGTCGAAGGGATCGGCCGTCATCGCGTAGTACTCGCAGACAAGGCCCGCTCCCCTCGGTTCGGCCGCCGTCGGCCGGTGGCCGGTCTGGCGATCGGGCAGATACTCCGTGATCCGGTCGCGGTCCTGTCCGATGCGCAGCCGGGCGTAGTCGTCCGGGGCCAGCACCGACTCCCGGGCCCTCAGCGTGTCCCACATCCGCAGCGCCCCGATCAGCAGGGCGCCCGCGACCAGGGGCACTATGAGGGCCCCGACCAGGGTGCGGCCGAGTCGGCGGCGGGCGCGCCGGTGGTCATCCGCCACCGCGCCGTCCGCGTTGTCGGGGGCGTCGGTGCCGTCCGCGCCGCCCGAGCTGTGCGGGACGTCCGCGCCGTACGGGACGTCCGCGCCGCCCGGGGCGTGGGGCGGGGCCTGTGCCGCTCGCCGCGCCGCGAGGGTACGGGGAAACGTGGCGCGGACCGCGAAACCGCCCGACTCGGGGCCGTAGCCGAACGTGCCGCCCGCCAGCCCGACGCGCTCGTCCAGGCCGATCAGACCGAAGCCCTCGCCGCCCGAGCGGACGGGGACGACGGTGGGCGCGGGGCCGTTCGCCACCCGGACCTCGGTCTCCTCCGCCGTATGCGAGATCCGCACGGCCGCCTCCGCGCCCGGCGCGTGCTTGGCCACATTGGTCAGCGCTTCCTGCACCACACGGTGCACGGCGCGCTCCACATCCGACGGCAGTTCGCCGGGCTCGCCGTCGATCCGCAGCCGGACCGTGAGCCCCGACGCCGACGCCCGCTCGACCAGCTCCGTCAGCCCGGCGCCGCCCGGCTCCGGCGGCGCTCCGTCCGGCTCCTGGCGCAGGACGCCGATCACCTCGCCGAGCCGGTCCACGGCGGCCGCCGCCCTGGCCCTGATGTCCCGGGCGGCCTCCCGGTGGCCGTCCGCCAGCCCGGGCGCCAGCTTGAGGGCCCCGGCCGAGAGGGCGATCAGACTGAGCTCATGGCCCAGGACATCGTGCATGTCCTGGGCGATACGGGCCCGTTCCCGCAGCCGGGCCTGCTCGGCGATCAGCCGCTGCTCGCGCTCCAGCCGCGCGGCCCGCTCCCACCCCGCCCGGACCAACTCCCGGTACTGACGGCAGAACCGCCCCACGAACCACGGCAGCACGACCGCCCCGGCGACCACCGCCACCAAGCGGTCGGCCCAGGTGATCCAGGACGGCACCGCGGCGACCGCCACCACAGCGCCCGCGACCACTCCGATCAGCCCCACCCCTGTGGCCCACGTCCGCCCGGGCCGCCAGCCCGCCATGAACGCGCACAGCGCCGTGGGCACCACCCACCACAGACTGACCACGCTCAACCCGGCGGCGGCGACGGTGGCCGCGAGCGGAAGGTGCCAGGTCAAGAAGGCCCCCGGGCGGCCGGTGAATCCGGTTCTCTGTGTCGTCATGTCCCCCACCCGCGTGATCAGCCGACTCGCAGAGGTGACCTTACGAAAACCGTGGACCGGCGGACACTGCCGAAAGACCAATCCCCATATGCGCACACCGCACGGCATCCGGCCGACGCCCAGGAGACGCATGCTGGTTATAGGGGCGGAAGTGGGGGGAACCCGACTCATGCGCTCGGCAATCATGAACCGCCGACCGCGACCGACCGAGGGGGCGGAAGGAGAGGAAGAGACCATGCCCGCAGGATCCAGCCGTAAGCGTGAACGGCAGTACGAGCACATCAAGGAAGGCGCCGAGCAGCGCGGTGCCTCCACCGGCCGGGCGAAGGAAATGGCCGCCCGTACGGTGAACAAGGAGCGCGCCCGCGCGGGCGAGTCCAAGTCCGCCAGTAAGACCTCGACCAAGGACCCGAAGTCCGCGCCGCAGCGTGGCGGCCAGCGCTCCGGCAGCCGGACGGGTCCCAAGGGCCCGACGCGCGACCAGCTCTACAACGAGGCCAAGCAGCGCGGCATCGAGGGCCGCTCGAACATGACCAAGGACCAGCTCGCCAAGGCCCTGGGCCGCTGACCTGGATACCGCCGCCCCTTCCCGCGGTGCGCCGCCCTCCCCGCGAGACAGCGGGGCCGGGCGGCGTCCGCCTGGTGGTAGGGGTGGGCGGCCTCGCCGGTGTCCACCCCTGAGTGCTCAAGGGGGACACACGCATGACCAGCGCACACGGGCCGGGACATAAGCTGGCCTGATGCAGGAGCGGTACCGGACGGTCGCGCGCGAGGGCGTGCACGAGATCGAGATCAACAGATCGCGCTTCCTCTGCACGCTCGCGCCTGCCGCGACCGAGCAGGAGGCGCAGGACGTCATCCAGCGCGTCAGGAAGGAGCACCCCACCGCCACCCACAACTGCTTCGCCTACGTCATCGGCGCGGAGGGCGGCGTGCAGAAGGCGAGCGACGACGGGGAGCCGGGCGGTACGGCCGGGGTGCCGATGCTGCAGATGCTGCTGCGGCGCGAGGTCCGGTACGCGGTGGCCGTCGTCACCCGCTACTACGGGGGCGTGAAGCTCGGCGCGGGCGGTCTGATCCGGGCCTACGGCGGCGCGGTCGGCGAGGCGCTCGACACACTGGGCACCGTCACCCGGCAGCGGTTCCGGCTGGTGACCGTCACCGTCGACCACCAGCGGGCCGGAAAGCTGGAGAACGATCTGCGGGCGACGGGGCGGGCGGTCCGGGAGGTGCGCTACGCCGAGGCCGTGACCATCGAACTGGGCCTGCCCGAGGCCGATGTGGACGCCTTCCGCGACTGGCTGGCAGACGCCACCGCCGGTACCGCCGCACTGGAGCTCGGCGGCGAGGCGTACCAGGACACCTGAGGGCCGCTTGGTCGCCTGGACCGCCTGGCCGCCTGGTCCCTGGACCGGTTGGTCGCCTGGTCCCCGGACCGGTTGGCCGCCTGGTCCCTAGACCGGTGAGCGGGCGGACGAAGGAGCTGCCTCCGGTGTACTCCGGTCGCTCCGCACTCTCCGGGGCAGGCCGATTCTGGACGGGCGGCCCTGGGACGCGCGGGGTGCGGGCCGCAGCCGGATCGCGGCGTCGAGGCCGCCACCGGGCGCCCGGGCCAAGGTGGCCTCCCCTCCGCTCACATGGGCGAGCCGCTGCACCAGCGACAGTCCCAGACCGGTGCCGCCCTTCGGGGCGTCCGGCGCGCGCCAGAAGCGGTCGAAGGCGCGGCGGCGCTGATCGGCGGTCATGCCGGGACCCTCGTCGATGACATGCAGCTCGATCCAGGCGGGCCGCGCGGGGAGATGGCGGCGGTCGGGGGCCGTACAGCGCAGCACCATGGTGACGGTGGAGCCCAGGGGCGTGGCACGCAGCGCGTTGGAGAGCAGATTGTCCAGGATCTGCTCCATGGCTCCGGGCACCGCGAGGGCATGGCCGGCCCGGTCGCCGAGCAGCGCGAGCTGGGCCTTGTGCTGCTCGAAGAGCGGGGTCCAGGTGAGCAGGCGCTCGGCGCACACCTGGTCCAGGTCGACCGGTTCGGGAGTGACGGCGCTCTCCTCCATCCGCGCCATCGCCAGCAGCCCCTCGACCATCCGGGCCAGCCGGTCGGTCTCGGTCATCGCGGCGTTGAGACTGTCCCGGGCGTGTCCGGTCATCTCCGCCTCCAGGTTGTCCAGCCGCAGTCGCAGCGCTGCCAGCGGCGTCTTGAGCTGGTGGGACGCCTCGGCGGCGAAGGCGCGCTGGGAGACCAGCAGATGCTCCAGCCGGGCGGCGGTCTGGTTGAACGTGGCGGCGAGGCTGCGCACCTCCGGCGGGCCGGAGGTCACGGGGGCCGGCGTGGTGAACTGCCCGTCGGCCAGACGGTGCGCGAACCGCTCCAGCTCCAGGATGGGGCGGCTGGTCCAGCGGGCGAACACCAACCCCACGGCGGCGATGGCCGTAAGGACCGCGAGTCCGCCCACGGCCAGCAGCAGCCAGATCCGGTGGACCCGGGACTCCACCGCGTCGGTGGGCACGGTCAGGCGCACCGCGCCCTGCAGATCGTCGCCGTGGACGACGGGCGCGGCGACCGAGAGATAGCGAACGCCGCCGATGGTGGAGGTCCGGACGTCGATCGCGTCCCGGCCGCGCAGCGCGGCGGCGATCTCGGGGCGCGACGTCAGGTTTCGCGACTCCGTGGCGGACAGCGCATGCGAGGTCGCCAGGAGCCGGCCGTCGTCGCCGACGATGACCACCCTGCCGCGAATGCGCTCGGCACAGTGCCGTGCCCGGTGCGGCAGTTCGCGCCGCTCCCGGCCCGCCGTGATCGACAGCGAGGCGAACGCGGACACCGACTCGGCCTCGTCCTCCGCCGAGGAGATGATCTGCTCTCTCTCGGCTCTGCTGTAGACGTAGCCGAGCGGTATCCCCAGGCTCAGCAGGATCAGAACGGCGAGGCTCAGATATCCGAGCAGCAGACGTCGGGTCACGGCCGGGCGGCCTCCGGTACTCCCGGAACCCCCGCCGGAACCCCCGACGGAACCCCCGACGGCACCCCCGACGGGGCTCGCGATGGGGCTCCCGAAGGGGCTCGCGAGTGGACGGCGAGACGGAAGCCGACCCCGCGCAGGGTCTGGATCCAGGCCGGATCGCCCAGCTTGCGGCGCAGGGTGGCTACATGCACATCCAGGGTCTTGGTCGGCCCGTGGAAGTGGGGGTCCCAGACGCGGTCGAGGATCTGCTGACGCGAGTACACGGCGCCGGGATCCTCGGTGAGCAGGGCCAGCAGCTCGAACTCCTTGGGGGTGAGGGTGACGGGAGTGCCGCCCACCCACACCTGACGGGTCCGACGGTCCACGACCAGCGGCTCCTGCTCCCAGGGCGACGGTTGGGCGGCGGCCGGTGCGGTGGGGGCTGGTGCGGCGGCCGGTGCGGTGGGAGCGGCCGGTGCGGGTGCGGCCGGGGCTGTGGTGGTGAGGGCTTGGTCGGTGGCGGTCGCCGTGGAGGTCGCGGTGGCGGTGACGGTCCGTTGGGAGCGCCGGGTCACCGCGCGGATCCGGGCGATCAGCTCCCGCATGCTGAACGGTTTCGCCAAGTAGTCGTCCGCGCCCAGCTCCAGCCCCAGGACACGGTCGGCCTCCTCACCCCGCGCGGTGAGCATGATGATCGGCACGTCCGACACCTGCCGGATACCGCGGCAGACGTCGATGCCGTCCATGTCCGGCAGTCCTAGGTCGAGCAGAACGATGTCCCCGTACGGCCCCTCCAGCCCGGCAGCCCCCGTGCCGACATGACCGACCATCAGTCCATACCGCCCCAGTCCCTCGACGAGGGGCTCGGCGATCGTGTCGTCATCCTCGATGAGCAGCGCTCGTACGGTCATGGGGACCTGTGTACCGCAATGCCGGAATGGATTTCTGGTTTTTGTAATGTTGCGAGTGCGGGTCCGAATATTGGAGAAGAACTTGTCATGCTCTAGTGTTCGTTTAGCCTTCGCCTGGCACAGCCCTCCCTACGGTGATTCGCATCTGGTCCAACCACCCGTCAGGGAGGCATGATGAGGGCTCTGCTCGAACACGCCCGCTCGTTCCGGCGCCGGGCCGATTTCGACCACGGCGAATACCGGAAACTGGCCGACGGGCAATTTCCCGAGGCGCTCTTCATTACCTGCTCGGATTCCCGAGTGATCCCCGCACTGATCACCGGAGCCCGGCCCGGCGAGATATTCGAGCTGCGCAACGCGGGCAACATCGTTCCCCCGCACGGGATGCGTCCGGTCTCCGGCGAGGCCGCCACCATCGAGTACGCACTGGAGGTGCTCGGCGTTCGCGACATCGTCATCTGTGGCCATTCCCACTGCGGCGCGATGGGCGCGCTGGCCTCGGGGACGGATCTGTCCCGGCTGCCCGGTGTGGGCGCCTGGCTGTCGGTCGCCCGGCCGGGGCTGGAGTCCGCCCTCGACACGGCCTCCGCCGATCCGTCCCTGCGGGAATTGGCGCAGCTCAATGTCCGGAATCAGCTGGCCGCGCTGGAGGAATACCCGGCGGCGCGGCGCCGACTGGAGACGGGGCGGTTGCGTCTGCACGGCTGGTTCTACCAAGTGGACAGCGCCAAGCTCTGGGAACTCGATACCGACGGTGACTTCCGGGCGTACTCATGACGGGCGGACGACATGCCCGTGGCCGGATTCAGCCGGATCCCTCGCCGTCCTACGACATCGACGAGGTGTTCCCGCCGGAAGGCGGACGCGACGCCCAGTCGACGCAACCGATGCCCGCATATGGGCCCGCCGGTGGAACTGTAAGGGGAACGGCCGACGCTCCCGGCTTCCGTAAGGCCGACGCTCCCGGCGTCCATGAGGCCGACGGCGGGGCGGGTGGCACAGCCCGGGTCGAGGCCATGTTCAAGGGGAGGGGAAAGAGAAAGGCAGGCGGGACCGGTCAGGGCGTCGACCTCGGTACCGAGATCACCGCCTCGCTGGTGGTCTTCCTCGTGGCCCTGCCCCTGTGTATCGGTGTCGCCGTCGCCTCCGGCACCCCGGCCGAACTCGGCATCATCTCCGGTGTCGTCGGCGGGCTGGTGGTCGGGATGACCCGGGGCAGCACCCTCCAAGTCAGCGGCCCCGCCGCGGGGCTCACCGCACTCGTCGCGGAGACCGTCGAGGCCCATGGCATCGCCATGCTCGGCGTGATCGTGCTGATGTCCGGGCTGCTCCAGATCGGCCTGGGGATGATCCGGCTGGGCCGTATGTTCCAGGCCATCTCCATCGCCGTCGTCCAGGGCATGCTCGCCGGAATCGGGCTGCCGCTGATGTTCAGCCAGTCCTATCCGCTGGCCGATGCCGCGGCCCCCGGCACGGCCATCGAGAACATCCTCGGCTTCCCCGCGCACGTCCTCGACACCTTCACCAACGCACAGACGGCGATCGCCGCGCTGCTCGGCATCGCCACGGTCGTCCTCAGCTTCGTCTGGAAGAAGGTGCCGGGGCCGGTCAGAAAGATCCCCGCCGCGCTGGTCGCCGTCGCCATCGGCATTCTGGTGGCCGCGCTGCCCGGCGTGGAGGTGAAGACCCTTCAGGTCGGCGATCTGCTGGCCTCCGTCCAGTTCCCCGGGCCGGAGCAGTTCGCGGGCCTCGCCGATCCCGCAGTGCTCACCGCCGTCTTCACCTTCACCGTCATCGCCTCGGCGGAGAGCCTGTTCACGGCCGCCGCCGTGGACCGGATGCACGACGGTCCGCGCACCCGCTACAACAGCGAGCTGATCGCCCAGGGCGCGGGCAACACCGTCTGCGGCATCCTCGGCGCGCTGCCCATGACCGCCGTCGTCGCCCGAAGCTCGGCCAATGTGCAGGCCGGGGCCAAGACCAGGCTCTCCCGCACCCTGCACGGCCTGTGGCTCCTCGGCTTCGCGCTGCTGCTGCCGAGCGTCCTCGCCCTGATCCCGATCTCGGTGCTGGCGGGTGTGCTGGTGCACAGCGGCTGGAAGCTGCTCGGACCCGAACAGTTCCCGAAGATGTGGCGCCAGGACCGTGGCGAGTTCGTCGTGATGACCATCACCATGGGCGTGATCGTCGCCACCGCGCTGCTGGAGGGGGTGCTGGTCGGGCTCGCGGCCGGGATCGTCCTGGCGGCGCTGCGGATGTCGCAGACCTCCGTCGAGCACCGGGTGGAGGGCGATACCGCCAAGCTGGTCATGACCGGCAACGCCACCTTCCTGCGGCTGCCCAAGGTCATCGACGCGCTGGAGGCCGTGGGGTCGGCGGGGACTCCGCGGATCCGGCTGGACCTGATGGGGGTGACCCATCTGGACCATGCGTGCCGCAGCCAGATCGAGGAGTTCGTGGAGCAGAAGCGGGCGTCGCAGACCGTACGCGTGGAACTGCTGCTGCCCGACCTCCCGGCGGCGAAGCAGAAGCAGAAGCAGAAGCAGAAGCAGAAGCAGAAGCCGAAGCGGAAGCCCCGGCCCGAGTCCACACCTGACTCCTCGCCCGAGTCGCGGCCCACGCCCTCGCCCGAGTCTCGGTCCGAGTCCTGGTCCGGGCTCCGGCGGCAGCCCGTGTCCCCGTCGTGGCCGCCGCCGCAGCCGCACGAGCGGTCGTCGTCCGGTGCGCTGTACGACGCGTTCTACGGCCCTTCCCAGCCGGGCCCGTCCGCGGAGTGGTACTACCTGGACACTCGCCCGTTTGAGGGACTCCAGGACTCCGAGGAAGCGCGGTGGAGGGACTACCGCGGCTAGACACGCCGGGGCACGGGCCGGGACGCCGGCCGAGACACGGGCGGGAAATACGAGGTCCGTGAGAGACCGGGCACCGACCGCGGCTAACGTGGTCGGTGCCCGCGCCGTGCGTACGCCGCGGGTGTGATGCTGGCCACTGGGGTGGAGGAAGGACAGAAGTGCAGGTCGGAGACCGCTTGTGAGAATGCTGCACACCTCCGACTGGCACCTCGGACGGTCCTTTCACCGGGTCAGCCTCCTTGCCGCGCAGCGGGAGTTCATCGACCACCTCGTCACCACCGTGCGCGAGCGGCACATCGACGCGGTGGCCGTCGCGGGTGACATCTACGACCGGGCCGTGCCGCCGCTCGCCGCCGTCGAGCTCTTCGACGACGCCCTGCACCGGCTCGCGGACCTCGGCGTGCCCACGGTCATGATCTCCGGCAACCATGACTCGGCCCGCCGTCTCGGCGTCGGTGCCGGGCTGATCGACCGGGCCGGGATCCACCTGCGCACCGACCCCGCCGGATGCGCCACCCCCGTCGTCCTCTCCGATGACCACGGCGAGGTGGCCTTCTACGGTCTGCCGTATCTCGAACCCGGCCTGGTGCGCGAGGAGTTGGGCGCCTCTGCGGCCGGTCATACGGCGGTTCTGGGTGCCGCCATGGACCGGGTGCGCGCCGACCTCGCCACCCGGCCGTCCGGCACCCGCTCCGTTGTCCTCGCGCATGCCTTCGTCACCGGTGGCGCGGTCAGCGACAGCGAGCGGGACATCACGGTCGGCGGAGTCGCCTCCGTACCCGCCGAGGTCTTCGACGGCGTCGACTACGCCGCGCTCGGCCATCTCCACGGCTGCCAGACCATCACCGAGCGCATCCGCTACTCGGGCTCCCCGCTCGCGTACTCCTTCTCCGAGGCGGCGCACCGCAAGTCAATGTGGGTGGTGGAGCTGGGGGCGCCGGGCGAGGCGCCGTCGTGCGAACGGGTGGACTGCCCGGTGCCGCGCCCGCTGGCCCGGATCCGCGGCCGGATCGAGGAGCTGCTGGCCGACCCGGACCTCGACCGCCACGAGGAGGCGTGGGTCGAGGCCACGCTGACCGACGCGGTGCGGCCGCATGAGCCGATGGCCCGGCTGGCACGGCGCTTCCCCCACGTACTCACGCTGGTCTTCGACCCCGAGCGGCCCCCCGAGGATCCGCTCGCCTCGTACGCACAGCGGCTGCGCGGCCGCTCGGACCGGCAGATCGCCGAGGACTTCGTGGCGCATGTGCGGGGCGGCCGGGGCCCGGACGAGGCGGAGCGCGGGCTGCTCGGCGACGCGCTGGAGGCCGTACGGAGCGAGGCGCACGAGGGCGTTGTGCCCGGCGAGGCGAATGGCGCCGCGGCGACTGCGACGGCGGGGGCTGGGGCGACGGCGGAGGAGGCGGCGCGATGAGGCTGCACCGGCTCGCCGTCACGGCCTTCGGCCCGTTCGGCGCCACCCAGAAGATCGACTTCGATGAGCTGTCCGCCGCCGGGCTCTTCCTCCTGCACGGGCCGACCGGCGCAGGCAAGACGTCCGTCCTGGACGCCGTCTGCTACGCGCTGTACGGCCAGGTGCCCGGCGCTCGCCAGGGCAATGGGCTCTCGCTGCGCAGCGACCACGCCGAACCGCTGACCCCGACCGAGGTCGTTCTCGAATTCACCGTCGGGGAGCGGCGCCTGGAGATCACCCGGCGCCCCGAGCAGCCGCGCCCCAAGAAACGGGGCACGGGCATGACCCGGGAGAAGGCGCAGACCCTGCTGCGCGAGTACGCCCCGGCAGCGGCGCCCGCTTCGGCATCCGAGCCGGGGCAGTGGAAGGCACTCAGCCGCTCCCACCAGGAGATCGGCGAGGAGATGGGGCAGCTGCTCGGCATGAGCCGGGAGCAGTTCTGCCAGGTGGTGCTGTTGCCGCAGGGCGACTTCGCCCGCTTTCTGCGCGCGGATGAACTGGCGCGCGGCAAGCTGCTGGGCAAGCTGTTCGACACCGGCCGCTTCGCCGCCGTCGAGGAACGGCTGGCGGAGCTGCGGCGGTCGGCGGAGAAGCGGGTCGCGACCGGGGACGAGCGGCTGCTCGCGCTCGCCCACCGGATGGCGCAGGCGGCGGGCCGCACCACGGAGCTCGACGGGCATCCGCTGCCCGAGCCGACCCCCGGTGAACCGGGGCTGGCCGACGCCGTCCTGCAATGGGCCGCTGTCGCCCGCACCGGCGCGCGCGAACGGCGGGACATCGCGCTCTTTGCCGTACGCGCCGCCGAGGCGGCCCACGACGCCGCCCAGCGGGCCGCCGACGCGACACGCGAACGGGCCGAGCTGCAGCGCCGCCACGCCGAGGCCCGCCGCCGGGCGGACGACCTCGAACGGCAGCGGCCCGACCACGACCGGCTGCGCGAGCTGCTGGAACGAGCCCGCGCGGCCGACGCGGTGGTCCCCGCGCTCGACCTGCGCACCGCCGCTGCCCGCGACCACCACACCGCTGAAACCACCGAACGCCAGGCCCGCGCCCGCCTTACCGCCGAACCCGGCCTGGCGGCGACGGCCCTCGCGACGATCCCGGACATCCCCGACCAACGCACCCCTGCCGGCCCGGCCGCTACGTCCGAGGCGCCCCTGCCCGCGCAGGTCGCCGCGTCCCCGGAGGAGGCCGCCCCGAACGGGGGCGCGGAAGGTGCCTGGGCCGGGGCGGCTCCCGACGAGGACACGGCATACGACGCGCAGGGCCGGATGTCGTCCGGTGAAGCGGGAGCCTCCGAGCCGCCGGGTCCCGTCGATGCGCAGTCGGTCAGGGCCGGGCGTACCGGAACGGGCGAGCCGGGGCTGGACGCGCCCGGCCTGGCGCAGGGCACCTTCGCACGGACGGGGCCAGTGACCGATGGGCCCGGTGGGTCAGGGCAGGCCGCCGCGGAGAGCGGCACAGGAGGCGACGGCACCGCCGCGGGCACGCCGGATCAGGAGCTGCCCGTGGTGGCGGGAGCGCCGGGCGTGCCGCCGCAGGCGCTGGGGGCCATCCCCTCCGCAGGTGGGGGCGCGTCGGGTGCCCGCGTCATCGGCCGGGTCACCGCCGCCGAGGATGGGGCGGGAGATGAGCGTGCCGGAGATGGGCAGCCCGGTTCCCGGACCGGCACGCCCGGGACGGTCCCCGCGCCGTCTGGCGAGGCGGCCACTTCGGGTGTGCCGTCGCGGGGTGCGGGCTCGGGTCGGCCTGGTGCGCGGGGGCGCAGTGTGTCACGGACGGGGCCTACCGGCGACGGAGACGCCGTCACCGAGGCGTGCGGTGCGTCGTCGTGGGCATCCGGACCCACGTCCTGCGGCCACGGCGCGCCGCACTCGGGCGCGGCGGGGTCGATCGGGCCCTGGGCGGGTCGCGGCAGGGCGGCCGCGGACCCGACCGGTGCGTCTGACGCGCCGTATGGCGAGCGGGACCGTCGAGCCGACCCGTACGGCTCGGGTCCGTCCGCGGTGCTCGGCGAGGCCGATGCCGAGTGGTTGGGGCGGGTTGAGCGGCGGGTGCGGGAGGAGCTTGGGGCGTTGGGGGCCGCGCGGCGGGGGGAGGCGCGGGCGGGGGCCGTGGTCGGCGAGATCGCCGCGCTCGACCGGGAGGCCCGTGCCGACGACGAGGCGATCGAGGAGGCCGCCGAGTGGCTCGCCGGGTGGGAGGAGACCCACCGGGCGCATCAGCGGCGGGTCGAGGCCGCGCAGGAGGCCGTCAACCGGGCCGAGCAGCTCGGCGGACGGATCGAGCCCGCCGAGCGGCGCCTCGAAGCCGCCCGGCGGCGGGACCGGCTCGCCGGGCAGGAGCGGCAGGCGCGGGAGGAGCTGTTGCGGGCGCGGGAGGGGGCCACCGCCGCGCGCCAGAACTGGCTCGACCTCAAGGAGGCCCGGCTGCGTGGCATCGCCGCCGAGCTGGCGGCCAGGCTGCGCGAGGGGGAGCCCTGCGCGGTGTGCGGGGCGACCGAGCACCCGGGCCCGGCGCGGCCCGGAGCCGGGCATGTGGACCGTACGGCGGAGGAGGCCGCGCTGGCGGACTACCAGCGCACCGAGGAGGTCCGCGAGGAGGCCGAGCGCACGCGGAACGCACTGCGGGAGGCCCACGCGGGCGCGGAGGCCACGGCGGAGGGCGAGGACGCGGCCGAACTCGACCGGGCCCTGGCCGAGTTGCGGGCCGCGTACGCCGAGGCCCGTGACGCGGCGGCCGATGGGCACGCCGCCCGCGAGGCCCTGGACCGGGCCGAGGGCGAGCACGCACGGCGTACGGCGCAGCGGCAGGAGGCCGAGCGGCGGGCGGCCGCCCGCACCTCGCGCCGCGAAACCCTGGCCCGGGAGCGGGCCGCGCTGCTGGCGGAGCTGGAGCAGGCGCGCGGTGCGGACGCCACCGTCGCCGAGCGCGCGGCGCGGCTCGAGTGGCAGGCGGGGCTGCTGGCCCGCGCCGCCGAGGCGGCGCGGGCTGCCGACGCGGCCGCGACCCGGCTGAAGGAGGCGGATGCCCGGCTCGCCGACGCCGCGTACCGGGCCGGGTTCGAGACCCCGGAGCAGGCCGCCGAGGCCGTGCTGCCCCCGGACCGGCAGCGCGAGGCGCGCCGCCGTCTCGACGCATGGCAGACGGAGTCGGCGGCGGCCGGGGCCGAGCTGTCCGACGCCAGGGTGCTCGCCGCCGCGCAGGCGCCGCCCGCCGACCCGGCGGCGGCGCAGACGGCGGCCGACGCGGCCACCCGCGCGCTGCGCGAGGTCTCGGCCGTGGACGCGGCGGCCCGCACCCGCTGCGAGGACCTTGACGCGCTCTCCGCGCAGGCGGTCGCCGACGCCCGCAGGCTCGCCCCGCTGCGCGCGGAGCACGACCGGATCGCCCGCCTCGCCTCGCTCGCCGCGGGCACCTCCACGGACAACGAGCGCAGGATGCGGCTGGAGGCGTATGTGCTGGCGGCCCGGCTGGAGCAGGTCGCGGCGGCGGCGAGCGCCCGGCTGCGCCACATGTCCTCCGGGCGCTACACCCTGGTGCACTCCGACGCCCGCTCCGGCGGACGCGGCCGATCCGGTCTCGGACTGCATGTCATCGACGCCTGGACCGGCAGCGAACGCGACACCGCCACCCTCTCCGGCGGCGAGACCTTCTCCGCCTCGCTGGCCCTCGCGCTGGGCCTGGCGGACGTGGTCACCGACGAGGCGGGCGGGGTCCGCCTGGACACCCTCTTCATCGACGAGGGGTTCGGCAGCCTCGACGAGCAGACCCTGGACGAGGTCATGGACGTGCTCGACTCGCTGCGCGAGCGGGACCGTACGGTCGGCATCGTCAGCCATGTCGCCGATCTGCGCCGGCGGATCCCCGCCCAGCTGGAGGTCGTCAAGGGCCGCGAGGGCTCGGCCGTACGCCACCGTACGGCCGCCGCGCTCTAGCGGGTGGGCGGGCCTGCGCTCTAGCGGGTGGGCGGGTCCGCGCACCAGCGGGAGGGCGGGCCGCACCCCGTAAGGATTGCGGGCCCGCCCGTCGGCGCTCAGCAAAAGCTCAGAGCGCCGACAGCTCCTCCACCAGGTCGTCAAGCCCCAGCGAACCCTGCGACAGCGCCGCCATATGCCACTTCTTGGCGTCGAAGGCGTCGCCGTGCGCCTTACGGGCCGCCTCCCGCCCCGTCAGCCAGGCCCGCTCGCCCAGCTTGTAGCCGATGGCCTGGCCCGGCATGCCCAGATAGCGCACCAGCTCACTGTCGAGGAACTCCGCCGGACGGCCACAGTGCAGCCCGAAGAACTCGCGCGCCAGCTCCGGAGTCCACCGCTCACCGGGGTGGAAGGGCGAATCGGCGGGGATCTCCAGCTCCAGATGCATCCCGATGTCGACGATCACCCGCAGCGCCCGCATCATCTGCGCGTCCAGATAGCCCAGCCGCCGCTCCGGGTCCGACAGGAAGCCCAGCTCGTCCATGAGCCGCTCCGCGTACAGCGCCCAGCCCTCGGCGTTGGCGCTGACCATGCCGACCGTGGCCTGGTAGCGGGAGAGCCGGTCGGAGACGTGCGCCCACTGGGCGAGCTGCAGATGGTGGCCGGGGACGCCCTCGTGGTACCAGGTGGAGACCAGGTCGTAGACGGGGAAGCGGGTCTCGCCCATCGTGGGCAGCCAGGTCCGGCCGGGGCGGGAGAAGTCCACCGACGGCTGGGTGTAGTACGGCGCCGCCGCGCTGCCCGGCGGGGCGATCATCGACTCGACCCGCTTGACCCGCTCGGCCAGGTCGAAGTGGGTGCCGTTCAGCTCCTCGATGGCCTCGTCCATCAGCTCCTGCAGCCACACCCGCGTCTCCTCGACGCCCTCGATATGCGCACCGTGGGTGTCGAGGTGGCGCAGCGCCTCCCACGGGTTGGCACCGGGCAGGATCTTCTCGGCCTCGGTGCGCATCTCGGCGTGGATACGGTGGAATTCCGACCAGCCGTACGCGTACGCCTCGTCCAGGTCGAGATCGGTGCCGTTCCACATCCGGGCCCAGCGGCGGTAGCGCTCGCGCCCCACCACATCGGCGGCGCCCTCGATGGCCGGGGCGTATGTCTCGCGCAGCCAGTCACGCAGCGCGACCAGCGCGCCCGTCGCCTCGGCGGCGGCCTCGTCCAGCTCACCGCGCAGCGCGTCGGGGCCCTCGGCGGTGAAGTCGGCGAACCAGCCGCCGTCCGTGCCGATCCACTCCGTCAACTGATCGAGGACCGTGGCCACCTGCCGGGGACCGGCCGGCAGGCTCTGCCGCAGCCCCTCGGCGAGCGAGGCGCGGTATCCCTCCAGCGCGGCCGGTACGGCGCGCAGCCGGGCCGTGACGGCCGACCAGTCCTCCTCGGTCTCGCTGGGCATCACGGTGAAGATGCCGCGCACCGAGTGCAGCGGGGAGCTCAGGTTGCTGACCGCGCGGAGTCCCTCGTGGGCGTCGTGCACGGCGAGCTCGGCGGTCAGCCGCTCCCGCAGCAGCCGGGCGCAGCGGCGCTCGGCGTCGCTGTCCGCCCCGGGGCGCGCCTCGGCCTCGGCCAGCCGCGCCAGGGTGGTGCGGGAGAGGTCGGCGACGGCCTCGGCCCCGTCGGGGGAGAAGTCCGGGAGGCGCCGGGAGCTCTCGGGAACGCCCAGGTAGGTGCCGGTGATCGGGTCGAGTTCGATGAGGGCGTCGACATAGCTGTCGGCGACCTGACGGGGCAGCGGAGCGTTCTTGGTATCGGACATGCGGCCCATCCTCGTACGTTCCGGGGTGCGGCGTCAGCACCACGGGAGTGTGACGAGCGGGAACAGAGGTGTGCTAGGAGATTGCTGAGCCGTCCCGGGCGGGCGGCAGCAGTGGGCCGCAGCTCCACTGCTGGAAGATCAGTCGGGTCTCGACCCGGGCCACCTCCCGGCGCGAGGTGAACTCGTCCAGCACCAGCCGCTGCAGATCGGCGGTGTCGGCCACCGCGACATGCACCAGATAGTCGTCCGGCCCGGCCAGATGGAACAGCGCCCGGGACTCGGGCAGCGCCCGGATCCGCTCCACGAACGGGCCGACCAGCTCCCGGCGGTGGGGCCGTAGCTGGACCGAGAGCAGGGCTTCGAGCCCGCGCCCCAGCTTGGTGGGGTCCAGGCGGAGTTCATGGCCGAGAATCACGCCGGAGCGGCGCAGCCGGGCCACCCGGTCCAGACAGGTCGAGGGCGCCACGCCGACCTGGGCGGCCAGATCGCGGTAGGTGGTCCGGGCGTCGTTCTGCAGCAGCCGCAGAATCTGGAGGTCCACCGGATCGAGAGCGACGGTTTCGGCCATCGGCCGAACGTAGCACGGACATCAGCCGCGAGAGTCCGGTGGTTGTTCACCCTTCACCCATGGACATCAGGGAGAGCACGGAGAGCATGAGGACCACGGGGGCCATGGAGGCCACGGGGATCGCGCCGGGCACACAGGGCCCGCGCGGCGAGGCCGGACGGCACGCGTTCGCCACCGAGGCCGTCCACGCCGGGCGCGAGGACCTTCCGGCCATGGGACTGCACGCCGTACCCCTGGACCTGTCGACGACCTACCCCTCGTACGACAGCCGCCAGGAGGCCGCCAGGATCGACGTGTTCGCCGCCACCGGCGCCCGGCCGGACGGCCCGCCCGTCTACGCTCGCCTGGACAATCCCACCGTGGCCCGCTTCGAGACCGCCCTGGCCCGGCTGGAGGGCACCGAGAGCGCGGTCGCGTTCGCCAGCGGCATGGCGGCGCTCAGCGCGTGTCTGCTGGCGCGCGGGGCCCAGGGGCTGCGGCATGTGGTCGCGGTCCGCCCGCTGTACGGGTGCAGCGACCATCTGCTGGACGCCGGGCTGCTGGGCACCGAGGTCACCTGGGTGGATCCGGCCGGGATCGCGGAGGCGATACGCCCCGACACCGGCCTCGTCATGGTGGAGACCCCGGCCAATCCGACGCTCGCCGAAGTCGACCTGCGGGCCGTCGCCCACTCCTGCGGCACGGTCCCGCTGCTCGCGGACAACACCTTCGCCACACCGGTGCTGCAGCGCCCGGCCGAGCGGGGCGCGAGCGCGGTCCTGCACAGCGCCACCAAGTACCTCGGCGGACACGGCGATGTGATGGGCGGCGTGGTGGCCTGCGACGAGGAGTTCGCCCGGGCGCTGCGGCAGGTGCGGTTCGCCACCGGCGGGGTGCTGCATCCGCTCGCCGGATATCTGCTGCTGCGCGGACTGTCCACGCTGCCCGTACGGATGCGGGCCGCCTCGGCGACCGCGGCCGAGCTGGCCCGGCGGCTGGCCGCCGATCCCCGGGTGGCCCGCGTCCACTATCCGCGGATCGGCGGGGCGATGGTGGCCTTCGAGACCCGCGGCGATCCGCATGCGGTGATCTCCGGGGTGCGGCTGATCACCCCGGCGGTCAGCCTGGGCAGCGTGGACACCCTCATCCAGCACCCGGCCTCCATCAGCCACCGGATCGTGGCCGAGGGGGACCGCCACTCCTCGGGGATCGGCGACCGGCTGCTGCGGATGTCGGTCGGGCTCGAGGACGTCGAGGATGTGTGGCGCGACCTGGACCAGGCGCTCGACGGCGGCCCGGCGGGGCGCGGCGCCCACCGGGCGGAGCGCGCGGCCTACAGCGATGTCCCGGCCGGTCTCAGCGCGAGTGCGGCAGCGGGGGGACCGGTGCCGGTGCCGGGTCCAGGCGGGCGCTGATCACCAGCGTGCCCTGCTCGATCTGGTAGTCCAGCGGCAGTTCGAGGGAGCGCATCGCGGTCACCATGCCGGTGTTGGCCGACTGGGTGACGGCGTAGACGCTCTCGTAGCCGGTCTCGGCGGCCATCGCGACCAGCCGCCGCAGCAGCTCCCCGCCGACGCCGCGCCGCTGCCACTCGTCCTCGACGATCAGCGCGACCTCGGCCTCGTCCCCGTCCCACAGCAGATGGCCGAGGGCGACCAGCCGCCCGGAGGCGGTGTACGCGGCCAGGGTGCGGCCGAAGCGCGGGCTCAGCAGATGGGCGAGGTAGCGGTCGGCGTCGCCGACCGGTCCGTGGTAGCGCAGCCCGAGCGTCGCGGGGGAGCAGCGGGCGTGCATCTCGCGGGCCGCGGCCAGGTCGCCGGTGCCGGCGCGGCGCACGGTGATGGCGTTGCCCTCGGGCAGCGTCAGCACATCACCGCCGTGCGGGATCCGCGGGCCGAGCCGGGCGTCCAGCTCGACCAGCGCGCGGGCCCGGGCGAACTCGGTCGGGGTGAACGGCAGATACGGCCGCTCGATGACGATCGCGCCGCCGGACGGATCGCGCAGCCGCATCACGGTCTCCTCCAGGACACCTTCGGCGGGCGGTGTGCTCTCCAGGGAGCGGCCGCTGAAGGACTTGGCGGGAACCGAGCGGATGGTGCAGCGGCCGAACAACTGGCGCAGGGCGAGCGGGAGTTCGGCGGCGTCCAGGGCGGTACGGGTGGCCAGGGTCAGCGCCCGGGTCGGCGCGTCCACCAGGTCGTGGGCGTCGGCCCGCTCGACCCAGGTGTCGCTGCCGCCCGCGGCCGCGACGGCGTCGGTCAGCTCGGCGGACGGCAGGGCCTCGGGCGCGCGCAGCAGGAACTCGTCCACCGTGCCGTCGGTCAGCGGATGGGTCTGCAGGGCCAGGATGTCGACCCGGTGCCCGGCCAGCGCCGCGCACAGCGCGGCGAGGGTACCCGGCTCGTCTCTTACGGTCGTGCGCATCCGCCACAGCGTGGTGGCCTCGGGGGCCGTGGTCTCCGGGGCGCCCGCGGCGTGGGCGGTGTGCGCGTCGGCCGCGGGCGAGGGTGAGCTGCCCGGCGGCGCGTGATCCTGGCGCCGTGACCACCATGCGACCAGCTCGTGCCGCCAGCGGGGGCGGTGCCGGGAAGGGGTCTCGGGGGTCGCTCGAAATGTCATGCAAACACCCTCGCGCAAAGGTGTTGCGTGATCACGAACGGACTGTGACCTATGGGTTAAGGGCGCATCTGATAACAGAAGCTTATTTTGTCCGAAATCAAAAGGTTGAAGTCCGAGGTTCCGTCACCCTACCGCCCACCTGCGCAGTACCCTGCCGCAACGCCGTGCGTACGCCCGCTGGAAGAGCGGCACCAGCGGCCCGCCGGCCCGGCTGAACCACGAGTCCGGGCGGCTGAACGCCGTCACCGTCAGCACCACCGAGCCATCCGGCTCCAGATCCACCAGGAACGACTCCTCGCCGCGCTCCGGATGGCCGGGCAGCGTGCCGTACGCGAAGCCGGTCCGCGTCTCCTCCGCGACCGTCCACACCACCTCGCACGGCGCGCGCAGCCGCAGCCGCCCGACCCCCAGGCCCACCACGACCGGCCGGCCCGGGGTGGCGACCGGATCCGTGGCGCGGATCGACACCCCCACCGCCCGGTGCATCCGCCAGTCCATGACCGCCCGCCCGGCCGCCTCGAACGTGCCCCGCCCGTGGCCGATATGGGTCCGCACCCGCAGATGGCGATAGCCGGCGGGCAGCGGCCACCGCCGGGTGGCGCCCACCTCCGGATAGGTGAGACGGGAGGCGGGGCCGGGGGCGTCGGTGGATCCCATGCCCGTACGGTACGCGGCGGCCTTACGGCGAGCGGCGCCGGAACGCGGTGCCCTTACGGCGAGCGGCGCCGGAACGCGGTGCCCTTACGGTGCCCAGCGCGGGAACGTGGCGCCCTTACGGTGCCTTCTCCGGGACACCGCGCGGGGCACTTCCCCAGTGTGGGCGCACGGTTATTCACTGGGCGTTCGTAAGAGCGGCATCTTGCACCGATAACAAACACAACAGCACAGCAGTTCTACGAGCAACGGAGGGCACCATGGGGCGGGAATCCGGCAGAGGGATCGGACGGCGCACGGTACTGCAGGGATCGGCGGCCGCGTCGGCGGCGCTCGCGGTGCCCGCCGTGGCATCGGCGGCGTCGGCCGCGTCCGGCGCGCCCGCCCAGGCGCTGTCGGGGCGTCCGAGCGCCCAGTGGGGCGTTCAGGTGGGCGATGTGACAACGTCTTCGGGGCTGGTGTGGGTCCGCTCCGACCGTCCGGCCCGCATGATCGTGGAGACGTCCGCGACCGAGTCCTTCACGCGGGCCAAGCGGTGGCGGGGCCCGCTGGTCGGCCCCGGCACCGACTTCACCGGCCGCACCGCACTGCACGGCCTGCCCGCCGGGAGCCAGGTGCACTACCGGGTGCTGCTGGCCGACCCGGAGGACCCGCGCCGCACCAGTGAGCCGGTCCACGGCACGTTCCGCACGGTTCCCGAGCGCCGTAAGGACGTGCGTTTCGTCTGGTCGGGCGATCTGGCGGGGCAGGGCTGGGGCATCAACCCGGACCACGGCGGCTACCGCATCTTCGAGGAGATGCGCCGCCGCAAGCCGGACTTCTTCCTGTGCAGCGGCGACAACATCTACGCCGACGGCCCGATGACCGAGACCGTCAAGCTGCCCGACGGTTCCACCTGGCGCAATCTCCTCACCCCGGAGAAGACCAAGGTCGCCGAGACGCTCGACGAGTACCGCGGCAACTTCCGCTACAACCTCCTGGACGCCGCGCTGCGCCGCTTCCACGCCGAGGTGCCGACCATCACCCAGTGGGACGACCACGAGGTGCTCAACAACTGGTACCCGGGCGAGATCCTGGTCGACGACCGCTACACCGAGAAGAACGTCGACGTGCTGGCCGCCCGCGCGCGCCAGGCGTTCGCCGAGTACTTCCCGATCAGCACGCTGCGGCCGGACGCGAGCGGCCGCGTCTACCGGGTCCAGCACCACGGCCCGCTGCTGGACGTCTTCGTGCTGGACTGCCGCACGTACCGCGACCCCAACTCGCCGGGCCGTCAGCCGGAGGACGCGCAGGGCATCCTCGGCGCCGAGCAGCTCAGGTGGCTCAAGCGCGAGCTGTCGCGGTCGCGCGCGGTGTGGAAGGTCATCGCCTGCGATATGCCGCTGGGCCTGGTGGTCCCGGACGGGGACACCGACTTCGAGGCCGTCGCGCAGGGCGACCCGGGCGCCCCGCTCGGCCGTGAGCTCCAGATGGCCGACCTGCTCCGGCACATCAAGCACCGGAAGATCACCGGCACGGTGTGGCTGACGGCGGACGTCCACTACACCTCGGCGCAGCACTACGACCCCTCGCGGGCGGCGTTCAAGGACTTCGCGCCGTTCTGGGAGTTCGTCTCCGGTCCGCTGAACGCGGGTGCCTTCCCCTCGGTGAAGCTGGACGGCACGTTCGGCCCCGAGCAGCCCTTCGTCAAGGCGCCGACGGTGGCGAACGTCTCGCCCGCCGAGGGCTTCCAGTTCTACGGCGAGGTGGACATCGACGGCGACAGCGCCGAGATGACGGTCCGGCTGCGCGAGGACGGCGGCAAGGTGCTCTACACCAAGGCCCTGCGGCCGGGTCTGGTCGGCCAGTAGCCGTATGCGGCGCGGTGCGCGGCCCCGTACGGAACACCCACGGGGCCGCGCACCGGCGCCGCGCACCGGGCGGCGCGCGGGAACAGCGGGAGATCCGGGGTGCCGGGCGGAAAGCCGGTCGTCAGCGGCTGCCGTCCAGGATGACGCGGGCGACCAGCGCGGGGTCGTCGTTCATGGGCACGTGGCCGCAGCCGGGGAGGCGGACCAGCCGGGCGCCGGGGATGACCCGCTTGGCGCGGACGCCCTGGCGGCGCGGCAGCACCCGGTCGCGCGAGCCCCAGGCGATGGTGACCGGGACATCGGGGATGTCATGCGTGAACAGCTCGGAATTTCCGGCGGCCAGCGTGGCGTCGAACCCGACCGCCTCACGCAACGCCCGCGTCTCGGCGACGACCGCGGCCGGTGAACGCCGCGCGGGCCGGGCGTAGATGGCGCCGGTCAGCGCGGCCCGTCCGGCGGCGCCGCGGGCCAGCCAGGCCACCAGCGGCGGCGGCAGCGCCCGCGCGCCGGCCCGCATGGCGGACAGCACGCCGAAGGCGTAGCGGCGCTCGGCCTCGTTCCAGAACTGGGCCGGGGACAGCGCGGTGACGGACCGTACGAGTCCGAGTCGGCCCAGCTCCAGGGCGAACAGCCCGCCCAGCGAGTTCCCGGCCACGTCGGGGCGCTTGACGCCAAGGGTCTCGAAGAGCGCGCCGAGCACCCGTATGACGCCGTCGAGGTCATAGGCGATGCCGTCCGGCAGCGCGTCCGACGCCCCGAAGCCGGGCAGATCCACGGCGGTCACCTCGCGGTCGACCGCGAGGATGTCCAGCACCGGCTCCCACGCCTGCCAGTGGTGGCCGATGCCGTGCAGCAGTACCAACGGCCGCCCCGCGCCGCGCCGTTCGTGGACGACCCGGGCGGTGCGGGGGCCGCCGGGGGTGGCGACGGAAAAGGAGACGGACGCGGGCATGGGATGGCTCCTCGCGATCGGCGTTCGGGCAGGCACGCATGCGGCGTATGAGACAGCATGTCAGCAAGAGTTACCGGAGGGTAGTCCCGGTACCGGTGCCTGTGCCTACGCCGGCGCCGACCGTGAGCGGTGCGCGATCCGCGGCGCGGTTACAGCCCGCCCGCGACCCGCAGCACCGCGCCCGTCGTGTACGACGCCTCCGGCGACAGCAGCCACGCCACCGCACCCGCGATCTCCTCCGGCTCGCCCGGCCGCCCCATCGGCACCCGCCCGGGGTTGCGCCACGGCCGCTCGGGGTCGCCCATCCGCGCGTGGATGTCGGTCAGCGTCATCCCGGGCTGGACGGAGTTGACCCGGATCCCCTCCGCCGCCAGCTCCTTCGACAGTCCGACGGTCATCGTGTCGACCGCCGCCTTGCTGGCCGCGTAGTGCACATACTCCCCGGGGCTGCCGGTCGTCGCCGCACCCGAGGAGATGTTGACGATGGCGCCGCCCTGCCCGCCGTGGCGCGTGGACATCTCGCGCGCCGCGCGCCGGGCGCACAGCAGGGCCCCGGTCACATTGACGTCCACGACGCGGCGCATCACCTCGGGTGAGGTCTCGGTGAAGCGGCCCAACGGCCCGGTGATCCCGGCGTTGTTGACCAGACCGGTGATCGGGCCCAGCTCCTCCCGCACCCGGTCGAACATCGCCTCGACCTGCTCCGCGTCGCTGGTGTCGGCCTGGACGACCACCGACCGCACACCCTCCGCGCGCACCGCCGCCGCCCACCGCTCGGCCGCGTCCCGGGCGCTCTCGTAGCCGATGGCGACGCTGTGCCCGGCGCGGGCGAGCCGCACCGCCACCGCCGCTCCGATACCGCGACTGCCCCCGGTGACCACCGTGACCTGGTCCATGCCCATCCGCGTGCTCAGCTCCCGCCCCATAACGCATTTCGTTCCGATAGTCACAGACGATAACCGGTCAAAGGATTGGTCTTGACCAAGTTCGCACGCCGCCTTATGGTCGCATTGATACTGCAACAACCTTTAATAAAGAAGCGCGCATAACTGTGAAGGCGCGCAGGACTGTCGGCCGTCGGAATCAAGGGGGACAGCGTGGGGACCACTCAGCTGGAATCGGTGCCTGAGCCCAAGTACTGGCATCTGAAGACCGTGCTCAGCGACGCACTCGACTCGGAGTTCGCGGTCGGGGAGATCCTGCCCAACGAGCGTGAGCTGGCAGCCCGCTTCGGCGTCGCCCGCGCCACCCTCCGACAGGCCCTCGAGCAGCTGGAGCTGGAGGGCAGGCTGCAGCGTCGCCGCGGCGTCGGCACCACCGTCGCCCCGCCCCGCGTCGGCGTGGCCGTCGGGGACTACGCCCACGGCTGGACCGACACCTCCGGTGAGGACACCTGGCAGACCGTGGACAGCACCGAGGTCGTGCCGCCCGCCGAGGTCGCCCGGCTGCTGGAGCTCGACCCCGACACCCCGGTCCACCGGGTGCGTCGCACCCGGATGACCCACGGCCAGCCGCTCGCCGCCGAGCTGCTGTACGTACCGGCCGTGTCCGTCCCGGGCCTCGCCGCCATCGACACCCCCAGCGGGCTGGCCCGCGCCCGCGCGGTGCTGCGCGAGCTGCGCCGGCTGGAGCTGGAGGGCCGTGAGCAGACCGTGGAGCTCGGCTCGGCCCGCGCGGACGACGCCAAGGAGCTCGACCGGCTGCCCGGCGCCCCCGTCCTCCTCGTGACCACCCGCTATGTGGCCGAGGGCCGCACCGCGGCCGTCGCCGTGGCCACCTACCGGGCCGACACCTGCCGGCTCACCTTCGGTGACGCGGCGGGCGAGGAGCTTCTGGCGGGCTGATCCGGGCCCGCTCTGTGTCGTGGGTTCGGCGCATGTCGTGGGCCCGCGTCGCGTCGTCGCCGCGTACGCATCCCAAAACCCGAAACGTCCGGCCCGCCCCGCGTCCCGCGTCAGCGGCTCGCGCGGCGGGTCGTCACCGTGCTGTCGACCGCGAAAAGCTCCTGCTCCACATGGTCGAGGGCCAGCCGCAGTGCCCCCGTGGTCACCGCCGCCTCGCCCAGCAGCGAGAGCGTGACCTCCGGGGCCCGCAGACAGTACCGGGACAGCTCATCGCGCAGCGGGGCCAGCACACCGTCCAGCCCGGCGGCCCAGCCGCCGACCACGACGACCTCGGGGTCCAGCGCCAGCACCAGGGCCGCCGTGTCGTGCACCAGCCTGCGGACGAAGCGGTCCACGGCCGCGCGGGCGCGTACGTCGCCGTCGCGGGCCAGCGCGAAGACATGCGCGACCTGCGCCTCGTCCAGTGGGTTCAGCGGTTCCCCGGTCGTGGAGAGCACCTCCTCCGGGGCGGCCTCGCGGCCCAGCAGATGCAGCGCCCCGATCTCCCCGGCGGCGCCGCCGAAGCCACGGTGGAGCCGGCCGCCGATCAACGACCCGGCCCCCGGGCTCAACCCGGCCAGCACGAAGACCACATCGTCCGAGCCGACCGCCGCGCCCTTCCAGTGCTCGGCCACCGCCGCCGTGTTCGCATCGTTCTCCACCAGCACCGGACAGCGGAAGGACCGCCGCAGCCGCTCGCCCAGAGGCAGTCCGGTCCAGCCGGGGAGCGCGGTGCACAGATGGACGGTGCCGTCGGCCTCGACGATGCCGGGGCTGCCCACCCCGACCGCGCGCAGCGAGAACCGGGCCACCCCCGCGCGCCGCAGCAGATCCGCCACGGCGGTGCGCACCCGCTCCAGCCGCTCGTCCGCCGACGCCTTCTCCGAGACCTCGCGCACGATCGAGCCGAGCGCGTGTCCGTCGAGGTCCGACAGGAGCGCAGCAACCCGGTGTGCCCCTATCTCTATGCCCAGCAGATGCCCGGCCTCGGCCCGGAAGCGGAAGCGGCGCGCGGGGCGGCCCTGGCGGCGGACGCCGCCCTCCTCGGCGGGCACCTCGACCACCAGACCGCTGTCGGCCAGCCCGTCGATCACGCCCTCGACGGTGGGCCGGGACAGCCCGGTCACCCGCGTGAGATCGGTGAGGCTCGCGCTACCGGCACAGCCGCCCGCGTCGTCCGGGCCACTCTCGGTGGCCGTGCCGGACGCGGTCGCCGCGCGCAACGCGTGCAGTACCACGGCGGAGTTGATGCGTCGCAGCAGAGACGGATCCCCGCCGGTGAGCCGCCCCAACGTCGGCCTCCCTCCCAGTGCGTATCTGCCGGATCGTATCCGCTGGACGGGGAGGCGGCGAGTGCCTCCTCCCACCCGGACCGCCCGGCCACCGAGATGGTCATCTGACGGGCGGCCAGATGTCCGACTCGCAGGGTTTACTGACACCATGACCAGTACGGCGGACCATGTGGCCACCATCGATCGGCTGCGCGCGCGGGACTTCCCCGCGCAGCGGGCCGCCGACGGGCGAGTGGAGAGCGGCCCCGGCTTCCATGTCGCCGACCTCCGCGTCAGCGAGGACTTCTGGGACGCCGACCTGACCCGGGTCGAGGAAGTGCTGGAGGAGTTCGAGGCCGAGCTGAGCGTGCTGGTCCAGGTGCTGACCTTACGGTGGGGCGCTCCCGATGTCCTCGATCTCACCGACTCCCTGGAGCGCTCGGCGATGGGCGAGCCCGTTCCGCCCCCACTGGACACCCTGTGCGGTTATGTGCCAGAGCTGAGCATCTGGCGCGTAGACGGCCGCTGGGTCGGGCTGGGCGTGGGGCAGGGCGACCGTGAGCTGCCGTTCCAGCTCCTGGTGGCGATAGGGGAGGAGGGGACGATATGACGCCCCTGCCTCCGGCCCCTCCCTTCGGCCCCGGCTTCCGCCTGGCCGTCCGCTTCTAGCCGTCCGCCTCGGCGGCGGCGCGCAGGCGGCCGTACTCCTCCGCCATCGTCGTCAGTGTCCAGTGCGCGTTGAGCCCGCTGGGGTTCGGCAGGGCCCAGATGCGGGTGTCACCTATCGTGCGCGTCTGCGGGCCGATCTTCGCCTTCTTGTCGCCGAACGCGACGCGGTAGGCGGTGACCCCCGCCACCGCCAGCCAGCGTGGCCGCAGCCGGAGCACCTTCTCCTCCAGGATCCGGCCGCCCTCCCGGTACTCCTCGTCGCTCAGCTCATCGGCCCGGGCGCTGGCGCGCGCCACCACATTGGTGATGCCCAGGCCGTAGCGCACCAGCTCCGCCTGCTCGGACGGATCGAGTCGGCGCGGGGTGAAGCCCGAAGCGTGCAGTGTGGGCCAGAAGCGGTTGCCGGGGCGGGCGAAATGGTGGCCGGTGGCGGCCGTCATCAGCCCGGGGTTGATACCGCAGAAGAGGACCCGCAGGCCGTCCGCGACCACATCGGGGACGAGGCGGTCGCGGGCGGCCTCCAGTTCGGCGGGGGTCATCGCCGGCGTCAGAGGATCGAGCCGGGAGTGTAGGCGGCGGCCGCCGGGCGCTCCTTGACGATCTCCTCGATCCGGGCGACCACCGCGCCGACCTGGTTCGCGGCCGCGCCCGTGAAGGAGAGCTTGTCGTCCATCAGCGCGTCGAGACCGGCCCGGTCCAGCGGGATGCGCTCATCGGCGGCGAGCGAGTCGAGCAGCTCATTGCGCTCGGCGCCCTGCTCGCGCATCGCCAGCGCCGCGGCCACCGCGTTCTCCTTGATGGCCTCATGGGCGACCTCGCGGCCCACCCCGGCCCGGACGGCACCCATCAGCACCTTGGTCGTGGCGAGGAAGGGCAGGTAGCGGTCCAGCTCACGGGCGACGACGGCGGGGAAGGCGCCGAATTCGTCGAGCACGGTCAGGAAGGTCTCCAGCAGCCCGTCGAAGGCGAAGAACGCGTCCGGCAGCGCGACCCGGCGCACCACCGAGCAGGAGACATCGCCCTCGTTCCACTGGTCGCCCGCCAGCTCCCCGGTCATCGAGGCGTAGCCGCGCAGGATCACGGCGAGGCCGTTGACGCGCTCGCAGGAGCGGGTGTTCATCTTGTGCGGCATCGCGGACGAGCCGACCTGGCCGGGCTTGAAGCCCTCGGTCACCAGCTCGTGTCCGGCCATCAGCCGGATGGTCTTGGCCAGCGAGGACGGGGCCGCGGCGAGCTGCACCAGCGCGGTGACGACGTCGTAGTCCAGCGAGCGCGGATAGACCTGGCCGACGGAGGTGAACGCCTGCGCGAAGCCGAGGTGGGCGGCGACCCGCCGCTCCAGCTCGGCCAGCTTCTCCGCGTCGCCACCGAGCAGGTCCAGCATGTCCTGCGCGGTGCCGACCGGGCCCTTGACGCCCCGCAGCGGATAGCGGCCCAGCAGGTCCTCCAGCCGCCCGTACGCCACCAGCAGCTCGTCCGCCGCGGTGGCGAACCGCTTGCCGAGCGTGGTGGCCTGCGCCGCCACATTGTGCGACCGGCCGGCCATCACCAGCTCGGCGTGGTCGGCGGCCAGCTTGCCGAGCCGGGCCAGCACCGCGACCGTACGGTCCCGTACCAGCTCCAGGGAGAGCCGGATCTGGAGCTGCTCCACGTTCTCGGTGAGATCGCGGGAGGTCATGCCCTTGTGGACGTGCTCATGGCCGGCGAGGGCGTTGAACTCCTCGATCCGGGCCTTCACATCGTGGCGGGTGACCTTCTCGCGCTCGGCGATCGAGGCTAGGTCGACGGTCTCCAGGACCCGCTCGTAGTCGGCGAGGGCGGCGTCCGGCACCTCGATTCCGAGGTCCTTCTGGGCGCGCAGCACGGCGAGCCACAGCCGCCGCTCCAGCGTCACCTTGTACTCGGGGGACCACAGGACGGCCAGCTCCGCGGAGGCGTAGCGGTTGGCCAGGACGTTCGGAATGCGCGGCTTACCAGTCACGTGCACAGAGTCTACTGGCCGTCCTCGCAGGCCAGACCGGTGGCCGGGGGACCCCTCCGAAGGGCCCGGGGCGCGGGCGGGCGCAGGCCCTGCGAATCGGCTACGGATCAGCTAGGGATGAGCTGAGGATCAGTCCTCGTACGGCAGCAGCTCGGCGCGCTTGGGGGCGCGACCGTCGCCCGAGGAGCGGCCGGTCAGCCGCCTGCCGATCCACGGCCCGAGGTGCTGGCGGGCGAACCGCACGTCCGAGGTGCGGCGGGCTATCCAGCCGGCGGGCACCGCGGGCGGCAGCGGCGCGTTCCAGTCGGCCTCCGGCTCATGGCCCAGCGCCTGCCATATGGCCTCGGCGACCCGCCGGTGCCCCTCGGCGTTCAGATGCAGCCGGTCCTCGTCCCACATCCGGGGGTCCCCGACGGCCTGGGAGGCGAAGAGGTCCACGACGGTCGCGTCATGCCGTGCGCCCAGGTCGTCGATGACCGAGAACAGCCGCTCCATCCGTGGCTCGAACCGCGCGAACACCGGCCCGCGCCGCCCCGGGCTGCGCATCAGCACCAGCCGCTTGCAGGTGGGCGCCAGCCGCTCGACGGCCTCCTCCAGCAGGGCGCACACCCGGCCCACATCGCATTTCGGCCGCAGCACATCGTTCAGCCCGCCGACCAGGGTCACCAGATCGGCGCCCATGGCCGCCGCCGGGCCCGTCTGCTCCTCGACGATCTGCCCGATCAGCTTGCCGCGGACCGCGAGGTTGGCGTATTGGAAGCCGGGGCTGTGGGCCGCGAGCCGGCCGGCGAGCAGATCCGCCCAGCCTCGGTAAGTACCGTTGGGGAGCCGGTCCGACATGCCCTCGGTGAAGGAGTCGCCGACCGCGACAAAGCTGCTGTAGGTGATGTTCGTCTGCATGGCGCAGGCGATCCTATCCCGGTGTGCGGGCTGCGTTGACCGCCGACCGCGAGCATGATGAGCCGCATGGCGATGACCCACATCTACTTCGAGGGCGGAGCGCGGAACGGGACGACCGCCAGCTGGAATGTGGAGCCCGGCGCGGACATCTACGACGACAACATCTTCCGGCCACCGGAGCTGTACCGGCGGACGAACCGTACCAAGGTCATCGGCCGGGTCGAGTACGTGATCTTCCGCTACGACCCGATGGGCACCCGGCCCGGTACCGGCCCCGGTACCGGCCCAGGCAGCGCCCCCGGCCCCCGCCGCTGAGCCTCGCGCGGCCGTCCGGCCGATGCCCTCCGGTTGGCCCGCTTGGACCGCGCGGGGTTCCGCGCGCCGCGTGGCGGGGCAGTCTGGTCGACGTGGATGCCTTCGAATGCGACCGCACGACCATGGCCATCGTCGCCGCCGCGCTCGCCGACGACGGGGAGGGCGCCGCCGCCCTCCTGGAGCCGCTCGAGATGCGCGATGCGTGCCGGGTCGCGGTGCGGCTCGCCGCGATGGCCGCCCATGCGCTGGTGGCGGTGGCCGAGGAGGGCGGCGGCGGACGGGAGGAGGCGCTGGCCCACTGGCAGGAGTGCATCATCGCCCATGAGTCCAGACGCACCGAGGAGTGACCGGACGCGACGAGGAATGAGGCGCGCGGCCACATATGTGATCAGGCGACCAGCTCGCGCAGCACGTCCTCCATGGTCACAAGACCCTCCAGCCGTCCGTCCGCGGCGATGACCGCCGCGAGGTGGGTGCGGCTGTCGCGCATCGCGGTGAGCACGTCGTCCAGCGGCGTATGGGACCGCACCCGGGGGATCGGGCGGAGCTGATCGGGGCGGAACGGCACATCCCGGGGCCGTGCGTCCAGCGCGTCCTTCACATGCAGATAGCCCAGGATCCGCCCGGAGTCGTCGACCACCGGGAACCGTGAGAAGCCGGTCCGCGCCGCCAGTTGTTCCAGCTCCTCGGGGGCCACCCCGAGCTGCGCCTTGACCACCTGATCCATGGGCAGCACGACATCCCGCACCCGTCGCCGGCCCAGCTCCAGCACGTCCCGCAGCCGCACGGTGGCGCGGTCGTCCAGCAGCCCGGCCTCGCTGGAGTCCGAGACCATCCGGGCCAGCTCATCGTCCGAGAAGGTCGCCGCGACCTCGCCCCTGGGCTCCACGCGCATCAGCTTCAGCAGCCCGTTCGCCAGGGAGTTCACGCCGAAGATCACCGGGCGCAGGGTGCGGGCGAGGGCGACCAGGGGCGGGCCGAGCAGCAGCACGGTGCGCACCGGCTCGGCCAGCGCCACGTTCTTCGGCACCATCTCGCCGAACAGCATGTGCAGATAGGTGGCCACGCTCAGCGCGATCACGAACGAGACCGGGTGCACAAGACCCAGCGGCAGCCCCACCACATGGAAGAACGGCTCCAGCAGATGCGCGATGGCCGGTTCCGCGACGGCGCCCAGCACCAGCGTGCACAGCGTGATCCCGAGCTGGGCCGCGGCCAGCAGCGCGGAGAGGTGCTCCAGGGCCCACAGCACGGACCGCGCCCGCCGGTCGCCCTGCTGGGCGTGCGGATCGATCTGGCTGCGGCGCACCGAGATCAGGGCGAACTCCGCGCCCACGAAGAAGGCGTTGAGGACCAGCGTCAGCAGGCCGATCAGGAGCTGGAGGGCGGTCATCGGCCCGTCGCCCCCTCGGCACCGGGCACGCCGCCGTCGCCGTCGCTCCCGGCACCACGCAGCGGCGCCCGCAGCCGGACCCGGGCCGCGCGGTGGCTCGTCACCTTGCGCACCTCCACGGACCAGCCCTCCAGCTCGACGGTGTCGCCGACGGCGGGGATCCGGCCCAGCTCGGTGGCGATCAGCCCGGCCAGGGTGTCGTACGGGCCCGGCGGCACCCGCAGCCCGATGCGCTTGAGCTGATCCATGCGGGCCGCGCCGTCCGCGTCGTACAGCGTATGGCCCTCCGCGTCCCGGCCCATCGGCATCAGATGGGGGGTCTCCTTCGGATCGTGCTCGTCGCGGACCTCGCCGACCACCTCCTCGACGATGTCCTCCAGCGTGACGACCCCGGCCGTGCCGCCGTACTCGTCGATGACCACGGCCATGCTGCGCTGCGCCGAGAGCCGGTCCAGCAGCCGGTCCACGGTCAGCGACTCCGGGACGAACAGCGCCTCGCCCATCAGATCGGAGACCGGGCGGCGGGGCCGCTCCTCGGCGGGGACCGCCAGGACGTCCTTGATGTGGACGAGGCCGGTCACCGTGTCCAGGCTGCTCTGGTAGACGGGGAAGCGGGACAGCCCGGTGGCGCGGGTGGCGTTGGCGACGTCCTCGGCGGTGGCCCGTATGTCCAGCGCCACCACCCGCACTCTCGGGGTCATCACGTTCTGCGCGGTGAGCTCGGCGAGGTTCAGGGTGCGCACGAACAGTTCGGCGGTGTCCTTCTCCAGCGCGCCCTCCTTGGCGGAGTGGCGGGCGAGGGCGATCAGCTCCTGCGGGCCGCGCGCGGAGGCCAGCTCCTCGGCGGGCTCCAGGCCCATCCGGCGCACGGTGCGGTTGGCGGTGTTGTTGAGATGGCTGATCAGCGGGCGGAAGACGGAGCTGAAGACGCGCTGCGGGGTCGCCACGGCCTTGGCGACCGGCAGTGGCCGGGAGATGGCCCAGTTCTTGGGCACCAGCTCGCCGACGACCATCAGCACGACGGTCGACAGAAAGGTGCCGAGCACCAGCGCGGCCGAACGGACGGCCGACTGGGGTACGCCGATCGCGGTGAGCGGTCCGGCCAGCAGGGCCGCGACGGACGGCTCGGCCAGCATGCCGACGACCAGATTGGTCACGGTGATGCCGAGCTGCGCGCCGGAGAGCTGGTAGGTGAGGCTGCGCACGGCCTTCAGCGCACCGGCCGCACCGCGCTCCCCGCGTTCGGCCGCCCGTTCCAGCTCGCTGCGCTCGACCGTGGTCAGCGAGAACTCCGCCGCGACGAAGGCGCCACAGGTCACCGCCAGGAGGAGCGCCACGGCCAGGAGGAGGACTTCGGTCATCGGTTCACCTCCGTCCCATGATCCGCCAGGGACCGGAGGAACGCAGCCCCCGCGCGGCCGTGCCGGGGACGGCCGCGCCGGGTCAGAGGGACAGCGGCTTGACCCAGCGGCTCCACTGCGGCTGGCGCTCATAGCCCGCCGCGCTCCACGCATGGTGGGCCGGCCCGTTCTCGTTGAGCACCATCGCGTCCCCGCGCCGCCCGCCCAGGGCCGTGAACCGCTCCTCGGCCGCCGCCAGCAGGGCCGTCGCCACACCCCGGCGGCGGTGCCCGGGGTGGACGGCCAGCCGGTACAGATGGCAGCGCCAGCCGTCGAAACCGGCGATCACGGTTCCGGCGAGTTCCCCGTCCCGCTCGGCCAGCAGCAGCGACTCCGGGTCCCGGGCGAGCAGCCGGGCCACCCCGTCCCGGTCGTCGCTGATGCTGGTGCCCTCCGCCGCCTCCTCCCAGAAGGCGAGCACGGTGTCGAGGTCGGCGGGGGCCGCGGCCCGTATCCGAAGATCGTTCATGGCCGCATCCCATCATCGGGCGGGCCGCGGCGTCGACGGGAATTCCGCCCGGTCAACTTCCGTGCAGCTCCTCGATCACCGGAGCGAGTGCCTCCATGTTGTGCTCCAGCACGGTGAAGTACGAGAAGCCGAACCGCTCGCGGTGGGCCCGCAACTGCTCCGCCATCTCCTTGGCGTCGCCCAGCAGCAGCGCCGGGTGCTCCAGCAGCTGGTCCTCGGTGAGGTCCGGTGCGTACCCGGACAGCTCACGCACCTTGGCGCGCCGGTCGGCGCCGGGCCCGGCCATCTGGATGAGGTAGTTCAGTTCGATCGCCTCACCCGGCTCATCGGCCCCCTCCGCCCGCCCCGCTTCGGCGGCGAAGCGGCGGAAGGCGCCCACCCGCTCCTCCAGTGCCTCGGGGCTGATGAGCTGCAGGGCGCCCTGGGGTTTGCCGGGGGCCTGCACCGCCCCGGTGAAGGCCGCGATGTCCGCATGGCGCGCGGCCAGCCGCAGGAGCCGGTCGCCGTTGCCGCCGAGCAGCAGCGGCGGGCGCGGGGACTGGACGGGCCGCGGCCGGTGCTCGGAATCGGTCAGCAGACGCTCCAGCTCGGCCACGGTATGTACGAGGTGGTCCACCCGCTCCCGTGGTGAACCGAAGGGCAGCCCGGCGCTGTCGTGCTCGGCCTTGACATAGCCGGCGCCCAGGCCGAGCTCCAGCCGGCCGTCGGTGAGCGCGTCGCAGGTGGCCACCTCCCGGGCGAGCAGCGCGGAGTTCCAGAAGCCGGCGTTGAGCACGAAGGTGCCCAGCCGTGGGCGCTCGGTCGCCTCGGCGGCGGTGGCCAGCGCAGGGAACGGGGCGGGATTGCCGAGGTGGTCGGGGGTCAGCAGCACGTCATAGCCGAGCTGCTCGGCGTGGCGGCACTTCGCCCGCCATGCCTCGGCCGATTCAAGGGTGAGCAGATTGACTCCGAAGCGGAACGGCCTTGCCATGACCCCTCCTTGAGCGCGGATACGGCGAACGTATCCGAGATCGGCGCCGTTCGGGATTGCTCGTCCCCACTCGCCCTCACTCGCCCCCCCACTCGCCCTCATTCACCGGTCCGGCTGATCGGGCACCGGCCGGGGCCGGCGCCCGGGGCTCAGCTCAGCGGGTCGGGTTCCGGCTCGGCCCCGGACGTGGCCCTGGTGAAGATATGCATCCGCTCCAGCACCGCCTCGGCCGTGGGCCGCTCCATCCGGTCCACGATCCGGCCGTCGGCGAGGAAGAGCACCAGATCGGAGTGGGCGGCGGCGCTCGGGTCGTGGGTGACCATGACGACCGTCTGGCCCAGCTCGTCGACGGCCTCCCGCAGAAAGCGCAGCACCTCCAGGCCCGACCGTGAGTCCAGGTTGCCGGTGGGCTCGTCCGCGAAGATCAGCTCGGGGCGGGAGGCGAGCGCCCGGGCGCACGCCACCCGCTGCTGCTGTCCGCCGGACAGCTGGGCGGGCCGGTGCCGGAGCCGGTCCCGCAGCCCGAGGGTGTCGATGACCCGGTCCACCCACTCCCGATCGGGCTTGTGGCCCGCGATGTCCATGGGCAGGGTGATGTTCTCGGCCGCATTGAGCGTGGGCAGCAGATTGAACGACTGGAACATGAAGCCGATCCGGTCGCGCCGGAGCTGGGTCAGCTCCTTGTCGCCCAGGCCGGTGATCTCGGTGTCGCCCAGCCATGCCTGGCCCGACGAGACCGTGTCGAGACCCGCCAGACAGTGCATCAGGGTGGACTTGCCGGATCCGGACGGGCCCATCACCGCGGTGAACCTGCCCCGTTCGATCTCCACGTCCACCGCGTCCAGCGCGAGCACGGCCGTCTCGCCGCTGCCGTACGCCTTGGTCAGGGACCGGGCGCGGGCCGCCGCATGGGCGCCGCCTTCCGCGAACCCGTCCGTCTTCGTTGCCGCCGGTGTGGACACGATGCCTCCCCGTATCGGAACGTCGTGCCCTCGATGGTAGGGACCCGGCCGCCGATGCGCCCGCCCGTGGACGCGGGCGTACACGAATGCGATGACGGACGGGAGGGCGACGCCGGGGCGCGAACGCGATGCGGGGCGCGCACGCGGTTACGGACGGGAAGGCAGTACCCGGCACGCCCGCGGTTACGGACGCGAAGGCGCGATTGGGCGGCGCGCTGCGCCCAGCACGCACGGGGACGTCGGCAGCGTCGGGCCCCGCTCGGGGATGCGCAGCCGACGATGGCCCATCGGCTCGAAGCCCGCGGCCGCGATCTCCGATCGCACCTCACGCGCCGTATGGCAGCCGCCGAACATCAGCGGCCACACCGTGCGGTCCAGCGCCCGCTGGGTCGTGGCCAGGACCCGCCCCTCGGCGCGGCCGTGCTCGAGGAAGCGCAGCTCACCGCCGGGCCGCAGCACCCGCAGCAGCTCGGCGAGCGCGCGCCGCACATCGCGCACCGAGCACAGCACCAGACAGGCCACCGCCGCGTCGAACGCCTCGCTCTTGACCGGCAGCGCCTCGGCGACGCCCGGCACCACGTCCACCGGCACCCCGGCCCGCAGCCCCGCCCGGGTGGCCAGCCGCCGCAGATGGCGCTCGGGTTCGATGGCGACCACCTCGGAGACGGCTTCGGGGTAGTGGGGGAAGTTCAGCCCGTTGCCCGCGCCGATCTCGATGACCCGGCCGGACAGCCCGGCCAGCAGCTCGCCGCGCAGCTCACCGACCCCCGCCCGCTCGTCGGCCAGCGGGCTCATTCTGGCGTAGCAGCGGGCGAAGAGCGGGTGGTGGACGGCGTCACGCGGGGGTGTGCGACGGCATACGGGCATGGGAGCTCCCCCTTGTCCCGGGTACGGACGATGGACCGGTACCGGGATTCTGCCCACGCGGGGGGCGTCGCTACGCGGCCAGCCGCGCCGCGTCCCAGCTCCCGTCCAGCCGGGGCGCCAGCCAACCGGGCGCCTGGGCCCGGAAGTCGGCCGGCGGAAGGGCCGGGGCGCCCTGGGGGATGGCGCCCAGCAGCGGGGCACCGGACGAATCCGGCAGATCGGCCACATTGCAGCGGGAAGCGAGATCCGCGACGGCGGGCCAGCTGCCGATGACGACGCCGGGGCACTCCAGCCCGCGGGCGCGCAGCGCCTCGGTGGTCAGGGTGGTTGCGTTGAGCGTGCCGAGGCCCGCGTGGGCGACGACGAGGACGGGCGCGCCGAGCAGCCGGGCCGCGTCGGCGAGCGTCGCCCCCGTCTCGTCGAACCGTACGAGCAGCCCGCCCGCGCCCTCGACCAGCACCAGATCGTGCTCGGCGGCCAGCTTCTCGGCCGCCTCCGCCACCTCGTGCGGGCGCACCGGTGGCCGTCCGGCGCGGCGGGCGGCGGTGGCGGGGGCCAGCGGCTCGGGGTAGCGGGCGAGTTCGAGCAGGGTCACCGCACCGGCGAGCCGGGCCACCTCCGCGGCGTCGCCCGGTTCGCCCTCCGTGACACCGGTCTGGGCGGGTTTGAGCACCGCCACCGAGCGGCCGCGTGCGAGCGCCGCGGCGGCGACGGCCGCCGTGCTGACGGTTTTTCCGATTTCGGTGCCCGTGCCGGTGACGACCAGTACTGACATCTTCGTTTCCGTTGCCTTTCGCTTTCGTTCGTGCTCCCGGTCTGCCCCGGTGTGCGGCCGGCCCCTCCTGTGGGCGGGAGGCCGACCGCGAGCGGAGCAGGCGGGTCAGACGGCCGCGGCCGCGGCCGTCCGTACCGCCGTGCAGATCCGGGCCAGATCGTGGTCGCCCGTGATGTACGGCGGCATGGTGTACAGCAGATCGCGGAACGGGCGCAGCCATACGCCCTCGCGTACCGCGGCCCGCGTCGCCGCCGCCATCCCCGCGTCGTCCAGCGGACGGTCCAGCTGGACGACGCCGATCGCGCCGAGCACCCGCACCTCCCGGACGCCCGGCAGCTCGGCCGCCTCCGCGAGCCCGTCCCGCAGCCCGGTCTCGATCCGCTTGACCTCCTGCCGCCAGTCGTAGGAGAGCAGCAGATCGATCGAGGCGCAGGCGACGGCCGTGGCCAGCGGATTGCCCATGAACGTCGGGCCGTGCGCGAGCACCGGCACCTCGCCGCGCGAGATGCCGTCCGCCACCCGCGGGGTGCACAGCGTGGCGGCGAGGGTCAGATAACCCCCGGTCAGCGCCTTGCCCAGACACATCACATCGGGGCACACCCCCGCGTGCTCGGCCGCGAAGAGCGTGCCCGAGCGGCCGAAGCCCGTGGCGATCTCGTCGAACACCAGCAGCACATCGTGCTCGTCGCACGCCTCGCGCAGCACCCGCAGCAGCGCGGGGGAGTGGAAGCGCATCCCGCCCGCGCCCTGGACCACCGGCTCCACGATCACCGCGGCCAGTTCATGGGCGTGACGGGCCACCAGCTCACGGACGTGTGCCTCGTACGCCGGGTCGGGGTCCGCGTCGAAACCGGGCGGCGGCGCGTCCGCGAAGATCTGCTCGGGCAGCACACCGGACCACAGCCGGTGCATTCCGCCGTCCGGGTCGCACACCGCCATCGGCTGCCAGGTGTCGCCGTGGTAGCCGCCGCGCCAGGTCAGCAGCCGCCGCTTGGCGGGGCGGCCGAGGGAGCGCCAGTACTGCAGGCACATCTTCACCGCGACCTCGACCGACACCGAACCGGAGTCGGCCAGGAACACATGGCGCAGCGGCTCCGGCGTGATCTCCACCAGACGGGTGGCCAGCCGGACGGCGGGCTCATGGGTGAGCCCGCCGAACATCACATGGCTCATCCGGTCCAGCTGACCCCGCGCGGCGTCGTTGAGCGCCGGGTGGTTGTAGCCGTGGATGGCGGACCACCATGACGACATGCCGTCCACCAGCTCGCGGACGCCCTCCACCGGCTCGGCCAGCCGCAGCCGGACCCCGGCCGCGGACTCCACGACCAGCGGGTCCTGGCGGCCGGGCATCGGGCCGTACGGATGCCAGACGTGCTCGCGGTCCAGCGCCCGCAGCTCGGCCGGGGTCAGCGGCTCAGGCATTGGGCGGCAGATCCGTGCCCGCGCCGCGGCGGCGCACCGAGACCAGATCGGCGTGGGACCCCTCCGTGGCCGCCGGGGTGGAGACCGTGGCGCCGACCGCCGCCTGGGCGGGTACGGCGTCGGCGGGCGCCGTGTCACCGCACGGGCCGCAGCCACCGCCCTCGCCGCCGTGGCCGCCGCAGCCGGAACCGGCGGCGGCGAGCGCGTCCGCGCGGTGCTTGGGCAGCGTCGTCGTATCGGTGCCCTCCACCTCGAAGCCCGCGTCGGCGATCATCGCCAGATCGTCCTTGCCCGCCTGGCCCTCGGTGGTCAGATAGTCGCCGAGGAAGATCGAGTTCGCCAGGTTCAGGGCCAGCGGCTGCAGCGTCCGCAGATGGATCTCGCGGCCGCCCGCGAGCCGCACCTCCACGTCCGGGCAGACGAACCGCACCATCGCCAGGATCCGCAGACAGCGCTGCGGGGTGAGGTTCCAGTCCCCGGCCAGCGGGGTGCCCTCGATCGGGATGAGGAAGTTGACCGGCACCGAGTCCGGGTCCAGGTCGCGCAGCGAGAAGACCACGTCCACCAGGTCCTCGTCCGACTCGCCCATGCCCGCGATCAGCCCGGAGCAGGCGGACATCCCCGCCGCCTGGGCCTGCTGCACGGTCGAGACCCGGTCGGCGTAGGTGTGGGTGGTCGTGATGTCGCCGTAGGTCGCCTCGGAGGTGTTGAGGTTGTGGTTGTACGCGTTCGCCCCCGCGTCCTTCAGCCGCTCCGCCTGGCCGTCGGACAGCAGCCCCAGACAGGCGCAGATCTCGACGTCCTGGTGCTCCTCCTTGATGGCGGCGATGGTCTGGGAGACCCGGTCCACGTCGCGGTCGGTGGGACCGCGTCCGCTGGCCACCAGGCACACCCGCTTGGCGCCGCCCGCGACTCCGGCGCCCGCCGCGGCGGCCGCCTGCTCCGGCTTGAGCCAGGTGTACTTGAGGATCTCGGACTTCGAGCCCAGCCGCTGCGAGCAGTAGGAGCAGTCCTCGGGGCACAGCCCCGACTTCAGGTTCACCAGATAGTTGAGCTTCACCCGCCGCCCGAACCAGGCGCGGCGCACCTTGCCCGCCGCGGCCACCACATCGAGCACCTCGTCATCGGAGGTCGCCAGGACGGCGAGCGCTTCTTCGCGGGTCGGCGATTCGCGCCGCAACCCCTTGTCCACCAGCGTGTTCAGCAGGTCCATGGCGACGATCCTTTCCTACCCCACCGCTCCCGGCCAAGGAGGGACCGTACAAGACGCGCGGATCGGGGTGTGGGTATTGCCACACCATGACCGGGCATGCAGGGGGCTACGTTCTATCCGGACCCGACAGTCGGTGCCCTTGACGAGGCCACGGAAGGCGAGGCAGCCGATGCCCCAGGACCGCCCGGACGACGCGTTCGCATGGATCGACGCGCAGCGGGAGCGGCGCGACCGGGCCGGGCTGGTGCGTCGGCTCAGCCCCCGGCCCGCCGACTCCCCGCTGCTCGATCTGGCGAGCAACGACTATCTGGGGCTGGCCCGCCACCCGGAGGTGACGGCCGCCGCGGCCGCGGCGGCGCAGCGCTGGGGTGCGGGGTCCACCGGATCGCGCCTGGTCACCGGCTCGACCGAGTTGCACACCACACTGGAGCGGGAACTCGCCGACTTCTCCGGTTTCGAGGCGGCCCTGGTGTTCTCCTCCGGCTACGCCGCCAATCTGGCCGCCGTCTCCGCGCTGAGCGGCCGGGACGCCCTGATCGTCTCCGACGCGGGCAATCACGCCTCGCTCATCGACGGCTGCCGGCTCTCCCGCGCCGAGGTCGCCGTCGTCCCGCACGCCGACCCGGACGCTGTGCGCAAGGCGCTGGGCGCGGCTGAAGAGGACGCGCGGGAGGAGGCCGCCGAGGGGACCGGAGCGGTCTCGGCGCCCCGGCGCGCTCTCGCCGTCAGCGACTCGGTCTTCTCCGTCGACGGCGACGCCGCCCCGCTGGCCGCCCTCGCCGGGGCCTGCCGTGCGTACGGCGCGGCGCTGGTGGTGGACGAGGCGCACGGCCTGGGGGTGCTCGGCGAGGGCGGGCGTGGCGCGGTGCACGGGGCCGGGCTCGCGGGCGCGCCGGATGTGGTGGTCACGGCCACCCTTTCCAAGTCGCTGGGCAGCCAGGGCGGGGTGGTGCTGGGGCCCGCCCGGGTGATCGAGCACCTGGTGAACACCGCACGCACGTTCATCTTCGACACCGGGCTCAACCCGGCGGCCGTGGGCGCCGCCCTGGCGAGCCTGCGGCTGCTGCGCCGGGAGCCGGAGCGCGCCGCCCGCGTCCGTACGGTCGCCATGGGGCTGTACGGACGGCTGACCGCCGCCGGGCTGACCGCGGTGCGGCCGGACGCGTCGGTGGTGTCGGTGCGGGCCCCCTCGCCGGAGCAGGCGGTGCGCTGGGCCGCGGACTGCCGCGCGGCCGGGCTGCTGGTGGGGTGCTTCCGCCCGCCGTCCGTCCCCGACGGCATCTCGCGGCTGCGGCTGACGGCGCGTGGGGATCTGACGGAAGAGCAGGTCGAAAGGGCGGTCGACGTGATCGTGAAGACCGCGCCGACCGCCTGATGGCTCACTGACGGGAGGGTGAACGGATCAGCCGTTCACAGGTGGAACAGATACTTCACTGACGGATCAGCTTCCGGTTCCGGTCGAGCGGGAGGTGCCGGAGCCGAGGCCGTCGTCCTTGAGCCCCTTGAGGAAGGAGACCCAGGTCGACGGGGTGAACAGCAGGACGGGGCCCGCCGTGTTCTTCGAATCGCGCACGCCGAGCTGGTCAGACCCCAGCAGGGCCGTCTCGACGCAGTTGTTCATGCCGACGCTGTAGCTGCTGCGCAGCCAGTGGACGGACTTGGCGGACATACTGGACATGGTGCCCCCTCAGGCGCCGCCCCCGATTTTATTGATGAAGGACAACGATTCCTCAGGTGTCAGGGCGCGGGTCCGCAGTACTTCGAACGCGGCGCTGTACGCCCGGAGGTCTTCTTTCCGCTCCAGATAGAGGCTACTCGTCAGGTGGTCGAGAACTACTACATCCAGGTCACTAATGTGCGGAAAAGAGAAAATAATGAAAGGACCTGTCATACCAATGGGCATTCCGATAGAGAATGGCAGCACCTGCAGCTGCACCTGAGGCAATGCGCAAAGATTGGCCAGATGGCTCAATTGCGCCGCCATCACTCCGGGTCCGCCCACCTCGCGTCGCAGCGCCGCCTCGTCCAGCACCGCGTGCAGCCGCAGCGGCCGCTCGCCGTGCAGCACCGACTGCCGCGCGATCCGCACCTCCACCAGCGAGTCCACCTGGGGCCGCGGCAGATCCGGGAGCGCCGCGAGGGTCACCGCCCGGGCGTAGTCCGGGGTCTGCAGCAGACCCGGCACCACCGTGGTCTCCAGGGTGTACGCGTCCGACGCCTCCGCCTCCAGGCTGATGAAGTCCCGGTAGGCGGGCGGCAGTAGATCGCGGTACGCGTACCACCAGCCGCGCCGTGACCCCTCCGGATCCGAGGCGCCCCCGCGGCACAGCGCCTCCAGCAGGGCGCGCAGCTCCGGGTCGGCGACCTCGTAGACCTCCAGCAGCCGCGCCACATCCGAGGGCTTGGCCCCGCTCCGGCCGGTCTCGATCCGGCTCACCTTCGACTGATGCCAGCCCAGCCGGAGGGCGACCTCACCACTGGTGAGTCCGGCCAGATCGCGCTGGCGGCGGAGTTCCGCGCCGAGCTTGCGACGGCGCACCGCCGGGCCGTACCGCATGAGTTCTCCCTCCCGCCTTTTCCCTTGCCGGCGCGTCACCCACAGCGCGTGTCGCACCAGTGGCCCAGTGTGCCTTCCAAATCCGGTTTTCCGTAGCAGAGTTCACCGCTTTGGGCGACAGATATATGCATAACTCGGTGGATCGCCCCCGTTGCAGCGGCCATCGGTGGCACTCTGACGCGTAGAGCCGTCAGGGCAGCCCACGACACCGGCTTCGCAGCTCCACCTTCCAACGCGTCCGCAGGCGCGCCCCGGCGGGAAAGGGACAGGCCGTCATGGCAGACCATCAGGAAGCATCCGTCACCCTGCCGAGCGCACCGGCGTCGGTTCCCGCGGCACGCGCCTATGTCACGGACGTGCTCGCCGAATGGGGGCTCGGGCAGGGAGGAGAGGCCGCCGACACCGTGCGGCTGATCGTCTCCGAGCTCGCCACCAACGCCGTGGAGCACACCGTGGGCCAGTCGCCCACCTTCACCGTGGACCTACGGCTCGACCGCGAGCAGCGGCTGGAGATCGGGGTCACCGACAGCCACCCCCAATGGCCCCGATGGCTGCCGCTGGCCACCCAGCAGGACAGCGGGCGCGGCATGGTCATCGTGCGCTGTCTGGCCGCGGAGTCGGGCGGCGAGGTGTTCGTCACCCCGACCGCCGACGGCGGCAAGACCGTCTGGATCGCCCTGCCGTGGACCGTGCCGGTCCGCTGAACCCGCTCACAGCACGCGCTGGGCCTGCCCCTCCGAGGCCCGCGCCTCGGCCAGCCGACGGATCCGGGTGAAGACCCGCCCGGCGGCCGGGCCGATCAGATAGTGCGGCATGTCGCCGCGCTCGATCACCCCGTACCGGCTCGTGCCCATCAGGTACGAGGAGTACAGGATCAGCCCGCTCGGCCGGTGCATATCGACGGTGAGCGCCGAGAAGCCGGGGAACTCGTCCGTCTGATAGACGTGCAGGCCGTCCGCCTCCGCTCCATAGCGCTCCTTGAAACGGCCGAACCGCTCCAGCGAATCCTTGATCTTCCGCGCCATGTCCTCCTGGTACTGGCGGGAGAGCGTGGCCGCCGCGTCCGAGGACGGGTCCAGCAGATAGCAGCGGTAGGTGCCGCCCCGGCGCAACAGCCCGAGGATCGCGTCGCGAAAGCGGGCCGGACGCTCGGTGGTGACCAGCCGGCCGGAGGAGGTGCGCAGCGCCGTCCCCATGTCGAGGACCTCCTCGCCCGCCGCGTCCAGCAGCCGCGCCTTCTCCTGGGGGCTCGGCCGCTCCGGATACGCGTGCACCGGGGAGCCGTCCGAAAGCCCCCGGCCCGCGAGCCACGCCTTGGCCGCCCCGCCCGGACCGCCGTCGCCCGCCATCAGATAGACGTCCTTGCCCTCATGGCTTCCCACATGGGCGAACAGCTCCGCATACGGCCCCGCGGTGCGGTACACATCCTCCGAGACCGCCAGGCAGTCCGCCGGAGTCGCCTTCTCCAGATGCGCGGCCAGATTGATGTCGGGGGAGTGGATGGTGCCGGTCCGGCCCTCGCCGGTGTGCCGTATCGCCCCCTTGTGCAACGCCATCCGCACATGCAGCTCCCCGTCCACCCCCGCCTGGGCGAACTCGTCCCGCAGATGGCGCAGATCCAGGGTGAGAAAGGTGCGGGCCGCCTCCAGCGCGACATCGCGGGCCACGCTCTCGCTGTCGTCGTGGACCGCGAAGAAGCCCCCGTCGCCGCGCCAGCTCCATAAGTCGCTGCGGGCACAGCGCCGCTGCGCCGAGAGCTGCCCGATCCGGGCGCGCATCCGCTCGCGCAGCAGATCGAAGGCGTGCGCGGCGCGGTCCCTGGGGTTCGAGCGGACGATCGTCGAATACCCGGAGGTGTCGACGAAGAGGAGATACACCTGGTCGTAGGTCCGGTCGGCCTGGAAGGGCTCGCCGTGGAAAGGCTCGCTGTGGAAGGGCTCGCTCATACCGGCTCCAGGCCGCGCTCGACGGCGCTGCGCTCCACGCAGAACTCATTGCCCTCGATGTCGGACATCACCACCCATCCCAGCCCGTCCTCCGTGCGCCGGTCGTCCACCACGGACGCGCCGAGCCCGGTCAGCCGCTCCACCTCGGCGTCCCGGGTGCCCGACGGGGGCTGGATGTCGAGGTGCACGCGGTTCTTGACGGTCTTGGAGTCCGGGACCCGGATGAAGAGCAGCCCCGGCACCCCGGGCTGCCCCGGGCTGATCAGCACCTCGGCGTCGTCCGGCTCGGAGTCCTCCAGGGGGTAGCCGGTCAGCCGGGACCAGAACCGCGCGAGGGCGTAGGGATCACGGGCGTCGAAGGTGATGTGCCGGACCGGGTTGAGATACGCCATGCGATGCCTCCGGTGGTCGACAGGGCCGGTCCACAGCGGTGTGGCCCGGCCCCGTCAACCTACCCACGGTCACTGACACCTACGGCGGGTCAGCGCACATGTCCGTACCAGACCTTCTTGGTCCAGATCCGCTCCAGCCGCACCACCGTGCCGGTCTTGGGAGCGTGCCAGATCCGGCCGCCGCCCGCGTACACGCCGACGTGGTAGACCCCGCTCCCGGAGTGGAAGAACACCAGGTCCCCGCCCTTGCGGGAACCGGCCTTGATGTGGCGGGTCCGGTTGTACTGCGCGGCCGCGGTGCGCGGCAGCCGCTTCCCGGCCCGCTTGTAGGCGTACTGCGTCAGCCCGGAGCAGTCGAAGCGCTTCGGCCCCTGCGCGCCGTACTTGTACGGCGCGCCCTTCTTCGACGCCGCGATCCGCAGCGCCTTGGCCGCGACGGTCGCGGCCTCGGCCTCCGGTGGATACCCCGGCGTCGCCACGGTGCCCCCCACGGCGGCGACGGTGAGGGCGGAGACGGCACTCGCTCGCGAGAACATCCTGGGGATACGTATGTGCGCAGACATCACGCGCCACCCTTCGTGGGCCGACCCCGCCCCGGTGTGGTGGCGGAGTCCTGTCCTCCCTGGGATGGTCACGCAGCCGCGCCGCCGGTTCCGAGTCGAGAGGGCGCGGTGTGACGGTGGTCACGGCAGGGCCGTTCGGGTGGTGCCGGCCGCCCCGCCCCACGTCCGTGACCTGCGCGAACGGCCGTGCCGAGGCGCGGTGGGGCGGACGGGGGCAGGGCCCCGGGCCGCAAGCCGGCCCCGCCCGGGCCGCCGGAATCCCGCTCCGCCGTTCGGGCGACGGCTCTACGCCCCCGACGGACGACGGCTCCGTGCCCCCGACGGACGACGCTCCCGCGCTCCCGGCGAGTCTCAGGCGCGCAGTGCCGGGGGCAGCGTGACCCGCTCCGCGCGCCGCTCCCCGTCCAGCACCCGCAGCGCCCGGGCCAGGGTCGCGGTGTGCAGCTCGCTCTCCCCGCGTTCATGCATCAGCGCCAGCGCGTCCCGCAGCGCGGTGGCCTTCCCCACCAGGGCCTGGGCGGCCCGCAGACCGCCGTAGGTGTCGCGGCCGCGCGCCGGGTTGATCCGGCCCAGCAGATCGACCACGTCCAGATAGCCGTCCACGACGCTCCCCTCGGCGCGGGTGAGCGCGGGCAGCGGGGGCAGCTCCGGTGGCAGCACCGCGCTCACCTCGCCCGCAGCGGCGCGCCCGGCCGCTTACGGCTCTGAGTGACCTTGTCCACCAGCCCGTACGCCACCGCGCCCTCGGCGTCGAAGATCTTGTCGCGGTCGATATCGACCCGGATCCGCTCGGCGCTCTGGCCGGTGTGCCGCACCAGCATCTGCTCGAGCGTCTCCTGGGTGCGCCGCAGCTCATTGGCCTGGATCTCGAGATCGGAGGTGGTGCCCTCGACCGGCTCGGCGAACGCGGCCTGGTGGATGAGGATCCGCGCCCCCGGCAGGGCCAGCCGCTTGCCCGGGGTACCGGCGGCCAGCAGCACGGCGGCCGCCGAGGCGGCCTGGCCCAGGCAGATCGTCTCGATGTCGCAGGAGATGAAGTGCAGGGTGTCGTAGACCGCCGTCATGGCCCCGAACGAGCCGCCGGGCGAGTTGATGTAGAGCGAGATGTCCTGGTCGGGCGCGGCGTGCTCGAGATGGATCAGCTGCGCGATCACATCGTTGGCGGCGGTGTCGTCGATGGGGGTGCCGAGGAAGACGATGCGCTCGGAGAGCAGCTTGGAGTACGGGTCCATGGTGTGCGTCCCCGAGCTGGTGCGCTCGGTCAACTCGGGCAGGACATAGCGCGCGGTCGATCGTTCCATCGCGTCACCTCTCGGCGTCGTCGGGCGTCGTTGGCTTGGCTCCGTAAAAAATGTACAGGATGTACATCCCGATATGATGGGAGCATGGCTTACGAGATTCCGGTGACGCAAGCCCGTGCAGAGCTCGCGGAGCTGATCAACCGCGTGGTGTACGGCGGCGAGAGGGTGGTCGTCACGCGCCACGGGAAGCCGCTTGTCGCCCTGGTTTCCGCCGCTGACCTGCAGCGGCTGGAGGAGATCGAGGCGGACGCGGCGGAGCGCGCGGAGGAGCAGGTGATCAGTACCGTGTCATCGACGCGCCCCACCTCGTCCGCTCCGGGCGAACGGCGGCGCTTCGGCATCGCGGCGGAACACAACGGCCCGGACGCCGGGGATCGGCGTCCGGGCCGCGAGGAGTGACGGACGGGACAGGACCGGCTCAGCGCCGGTCGGGTGCTGGGACGCTCGTCAGGAGCTGAGCGTCCAGATCGCGTTGGCGATGGCGTCGGTGTTCAGGTCCAGCGCCTTGTCGTCGATGTTCGACGTCTTGTCGCAGGCGGAGTGGTAGCACGGGTCGAACGCCTCGCCCGCCTTGCCGCCCCACTTGTCGGCCTGCTCCTGGCTCATGGTGGCCTCGGCGCCGGTGAACAGACCGCCGACCCGCACTCCCGCGTCCTTGAACGGGGCGTGGTCCGAGCGGCCGTCGCCCTCGGTCTCCGGGTCGGTGGAGATGTCCTTCGCGGCGTACCAGTCGGTGAAGACCTTCTCCAGCTCGGGGTCGTCGTCATAGACGAAGTAGCCCGGGTTGGGGGAGCCGAGCATGTCGAAGTTGAGGTAGGAGTCGATCTTCGACTTGTCGTCGTCGGCCAGGCTGTCGACGTAGTGCGTCGAGCCGACCATGCCGTCCTCCTCGTCGCCCCACCAGGCGAACCGCAGGTGCTTGGTGGGCTGGAGGTCGGCCTTGGCCACGGCGAGCGCGACCTCGAGGATCGCGGCCGAGCCGGAACCGTTGTCGTTGATGCCGGGGCCGGCCTCGACCGAGTCGAGATGCGATCCGGCCATCACGACCTTGTCCTCGGAGCCGCCCTTCCAGTCGGCAATGAGGTTGTAGCCCTTTGTGCCGCCGGAGGTGAACTCCTGGACGGAGGTGGTGAATCCGGCCGCGTCCAGCTTGCCCTTGATGAAGTCCACGGACTTCTGGTAGCCGGGCTGGCCATGGGCGCGGTTGCCGCCGTTGGCGTCCGCGATGGACTGCAGTTCGCCCAGGTCGGCCTTGACCGCCGCGACGTCCACGTCGGGGGCCGCGGCCTGGTTGTTGATGGTGGCCTCGGCGCCGGAGGCGCCGGTCAGCAGGGCCGCGGTGAGCGCGGCACCGGTTGCCGCCGCGAGGGTTCCGCGGCGAAATGACACTATTCGCTTCACAGTTGGGCTCCGTTGTGATGTGGGGGGTTGGAGCGGAGCAGGTGAATCATGGTGGTGCGGTCATGAGAATCGGGGGTACGCGGCGGGGCCGTCAAGTGCGATAGGCGGACACAGGGGTCCGCCGAGCGGAAATCGGGTGCGGGGCCGGAGCGTGTCCGAGACCCGCCCGACCCGCTTGACCAGCGGTGATGGGGACTGATCAGTTAACGCTGACGAAACGCCACGGAACTAGCCTGCCCAGGCCGGGTGCGAGCCGCCCCGGACGTGCTGGGCGGGTGGTTTCCGCCGGGCAGGACGAGGATGAGGTGGGAAGCATGCAATTGACCCCACATGAGCAGGAACGTCTGCTCATCCATGTGGCCGCCGACGTGGCCGAGAAGCGACGGGCCCGGGGCGTGCTCCTCAACCACCCCGAGGCGACGGCGCTGATCACCGCCCACATCCTGGAGGGGGCCCGCGACGGCCGCGGCGTCGCCGAGCTGATGGCCTCCGGCCGCCAGGTGCTCACCCGCGACGAGGTCATGGAGGGCGTCCCCGAGATGCTCCACGACGTCCAGGTCGAGGCCACCTTCCCCGACGGCACCAAGCTGGTCACCGTCCATCAGCCGATCGCCTGACGGGAGGGCGTATCCGTGATCCCCGGAGAGATCCTCCACGCCGATGAGCCGGTGACCCTCAACGAGGGGCGGCCCGTCACCCGTCTCACCGTGCTCAACGCCGCCGACCGGCCCGTCCAGATCGGCTCCCACTACCACTTCGCCGAGGCCAACCCCGGCCTCGACTTCGACCGCGCCGCCGCCCGCGGCAAGCGGCTGAATATCGCCGCGGGCACCGCCGTGCGCTTCGAACCGGGCATCCCCGTCGAGGTCGCCCTGATCCCGATCGCGGGGGAGCGGATCGTGCCGGGGCTGCGCGGGGAGACGGGAGGACGGCTCGATGACTGAGCTCCACCGCGCGGCGTACGCCGATCTCTTCGGCCCCACCACCGGGGACCGTATCCGGCTCGCCGACACCGACCTGTTCATCGAGATCGAGGAGGACCGCAGCGGCGGGCCCGGCCGGGCCGGGGACGAGGCGGTCTTCGGCGGCGGCAAGGTGATCCGCGAATCCATGGGCCAGTCCCGCGCCAGCCGCGCCGAGGGCACCCCCGACACCGTGATCACCGGCGCCGTCGTGCTCGACCACTGGGGCGTCGTCAAGGCGGATATCGGCCTGCGTGACGGCCGTATCACCGGCATCGGCAAGGCCGGGAACCCCGACACCATGGACGGCGTCCACCCCGACCTCGTCATCGGGCCCGAGACCGAGGTCATCGCGGGCAACGGCAGGATCCTCACCGCGGGCGCCATCGACGCCCATGTCCACTTCATCTCCCCGACCCTCGTCGACCAGGCGCTCTGCTCCGGGATCACCACCCTCGTCGGCGGCGGCACCGGCCCCGCCGAGGGCACCAAGGCGACCACCATCACCCCCGGTCCCTGGCATCTCGCCCGGATGTTCGAGGCGTTGGAGGGATATCCGGTCAACATCGGACTGCTCGGCAAGGGCAACACCGTCTCGCGCGAGGCGATGTGGTCCCAACTGCGCGGCGGAGCCCTCGGATTCAAGATCCATGAGGACTGGGGGGCGACCCCCGCCGCCATCGACGCCTGCCTCGGTGTCTGCGAGGAGAGCGGCGCCCAGCTCGCCATCCACACCGACACCCTCAACGAGGCGGGCTTCGTCGGCGACACCCTCGCCGCCATCGCCGGGCGCTCCGTCCACGCATATCACACCGAGGGTGCGGGCGGCGGGCACGCACCCGACATCATCACCGTGGTCTCCCAGCCGAACGTGCTGCCCAGCTCCACCAATCCGACCCGCCCGCACACCGTCAACACCGTCGAGGAACACCTCGACATGCTGATGGTCTGCCACCACCTCAACCCGGCCGTCCCCGAGGACCTCGCCTTCGCCGAGTCCCGCATCCGGCCCAGCACCATAGCCGCCGAGGACATACTGCACGACCTCGGCGCCATCTCGATCATCTCCTCCGACTCCCAGGCCATGGGACGGATCGGCGAGGTGGTGCTGCGCACCTGGCAGACCGCGCATGTGATGAAGCGGCGGCGCGGAGCCCTCCCCGGCGACGGCCGCGCCGACAACCACCGGGCACGTCGCTATGTCGCCAAATACACCATCAATCCGGCGGTGGCCCAGGGCCTCGACGGGGAGATCGGCTCCATCGAGACCGGGAAGCTGGCCGATCTCGTGCTGTGGGACCCCGCGTTCTTCGGCGTCAAACCGCAACTGGTGATCAAGGGCGGACAGATCGCCTACGCGCAGATGGGCGACGCCAACGCCTCCATCCCGACCCCGCAGCCGGTCCTGCCGCGCCCCATGTTCGGCGCGCTCGGCCGCGCGGCGGCCACGGGCTCGGTCAACTTCGTGACCCAGGCGGCGCTGGACGACGGGCTGGTGGACCGGCTGGACCTCCGCAAGCGGTTCGCCCCGATCCGCTCCACCCGAGGGGTCACCAAGGCGGACATGCGGGAGAACGACGCTCTGCCGCGGGTCGAGGTCGACCCCGACACGTTCACGGTGACGATCGACGGCGAGCCCGTGGAACCCGCCCCGGCGGCGGAACTCCCCATGGCCCAGCGGTACTTCCTCTTCTGACGGGCCCGTCATGACCACGAACGAGATCCCGCCGCCCACGCCCCGGGACGGCCGCGGTCCGGCCACGGGTGGGCCGCCGGCGGGCTTTCCCCAACCCCGCCCCTTCCCGCAACCAGGGGGCGCCGCCCCCTGGACCCCCGGCAACCCGCCGCCGGACAGGCCGCATCAGGCCCGCCAGGCGGCGGAAGGCATACCTGCCGGGCGAGCGGCGGGGGCGGGGCGACGGGGCACGCAAGGGGGTCCCGGGGCCGGGGATGTGGCCCCCGGTGGGGTCCGGGGTGAAGTCGGTGGTGGGGCTCAGGGCGAAGCTCATGGTGGGGTTCGGGGCGGCATCCCCGGCGGGGTTCGGGGTGAGGCGCCCGGCGAGGTCCGGGGCGGAGCCCGGGGTGGGGTCGCCGCGCTGCTTGTCCTCGCCGATGGTCGGTTCCCGGCCGGAGGCCATGCCCACTCCGGTGGGGCCGAGGCCGCCGTCGCGGCGGGTCGGATCCGCGATGCGGCCTCCCTGGAGGCGTTCTGCCGGGGCCGGTTGCACACCGCCGGGCTCACCGCGGCCGGACTCGCCGCCGCGGCCGCCGCCGGGCTCGACCCGCTCGCGCTGGACGAGGCGGCGGACGCCCGTACCCCCGTCCCCGCGCTGCGCACCACCGCCCGGCGGCTCGGCCGCCAGTTGATGCGCGCCGCCCGTGCCACCTGGCCGTCGCCCGAGCTGGACGCCCTGGCCGCCGCCCGGCCGCGTGGGGCGCATCAGCCCGTGGTGTTGGGACTCGTCGCGCGCGCCGCCGGACTCGGGCCGCAGGACGCCGCGTACGCCGCCGGGTACGAGGCGGTGAGCGGGCCCGCGACCGCCGCCGTACGGCTGCTGAGCCTGGACCCCTTCGACGCCACGGCCGTCCTCGCCCGCCTCGCCCCCGAGCTCGACCAGGTCGCGGCCCGGGCCGCCGAGGCGGCTCGGTGCGCCCTCGACGAGGGCCCGGGCGCGCTGCCCGCCGCCTCCGCGCCCCTGCTCGACATCGCCGCCGAACAGCACGCCACCTGGTCCGTACGTCTCTTCGCCTCATAACCGAGGCAGCGACCCGTATCCCCCCGCACCCCGTTGGAACACCGGAGCCGTCATGCATCTCGACCACGCGGACACCTACCCCCCGCGCCACACCTACGGCGCCGCCGACCCCCACCGCCCCGACGGCACCCGCCGGGCGCTGCGCATCGGCCTCGGCGGACCGGTGGGCTCGGGCAAGACCGCGACCGTCGCGGCGCTGTGCCGGGCGCTGCGCGACCAGCTCTCCATCGCCGTCGTCACCAATGACATCTACACCCGCGAGGACGCCGAGTTCCTGCTGCGCAACGCCGTACTGCCGGCCGAGCGCATCACCGCCGTGGAGACCGGCGCCTGCCCGCACACCGCCATCCGCGACGACATCTCCGCCAACCTGGAGGCGGTCGAGGAGCTCGAGGAGACCGTGGGCCCGCTCGATCTGATCCTCGTCGAGTCCGGCGGCGACAACCTCACCGCGACCTTCTCCAAGGGCCTGGTCGACGCGCAGGTGTTCGTCATCGATGTCGCGGGCGGCGACGACATCCCCCGTAAGGGCGGCCCCGGCGTGACCACCGCCGATCTGCTCGTGGTCAACAAGACCGACCTCGCCCCGTACGTCGGCTCCGACCTGGAGCGCATGGCCCGCGACGCCAAGGCCCAGCGCGGTGAACTCCCCGTCGCCTTCACCTCCCTGGTCGCCGAGGACGGCGTCCGCCCCATCGCCGACTGGGTCCGCGCACGCCTGGCCGCCTGGACGGCGGCGGCATGACGCCCGCCCAGGACGCGGCGGCCCGCGCGGAGCCGCCGTGGGCGGGCGGTCCGGCCGCATCGGGCGGGGCACGGCCGCATCCCACGCCGCGGACGTCCGGGTGCGGCTCGGCGCGGGAAACCCCGGACAACGGGCGCGCCCCGGGCACCTCAGGTACGAAGGCCGCCCCCGGTACGTCGGGCGCCTCTGGTACGTCGGGCACCTCTGGTACGTCGGGCACCTCTGGTACGTCGGGCACCTCAGGTACGAAGGCCACCCCCGGTACATCGGGCGTCTCCGCTATGCCGGGCACCCTCGGCACGAAGGGCACCCTCGCTACACCGGCCGCCCCAGGCGCCCCAGGCACCCCCGCTACCCCGGGCGCGCCCGGCACCCCGGCCGCCCCCGGTATCCCCGCCACCCCGAGCACCGCCCTACAGGCCACCGCCCGCATCGTCGCCGAGGCGGATGGGCGTGGCGGTACCGTGCTGCCCGTCCTCGCCGGGGACGGGCCGCTTGCCCTGCGGCGCACCCGGGCGGTGGGCGGGGAGGCGCGTGTCACCGTGGTCGGGGCCATGAGCGCGCCCCTCGGCGGGGACCGGATCGCCCTGGAGGTGACGGCCGGACCGGGCGCCCGGCTGTACATCGGTTCCGCCGCGGCCACCATCGCCCTGCCCGGGCGGACGGGCCGGCCCGCCCACTACGAGATCCGGCTGACCGTCGCCGACGGTGCGACCCTGCACTGGCTGCCCGAGCCCCTGATCTCCGCCCAGGGCAGCGATCTGCGCATGACCACCCGTGTCGAACTCGCCCCCACCGCCCGCCTGGTGCTCCGCGAGGAGCAGATCCTGGGCCGCACCGGCGAATCCCCGGGCCATCTGACCGCCCGCCTCACCGTCCATCGCGCCGGGGGCCCCCTCCTCGACCAGGAGCTCTCGTACGGCCCCGGCGCCCCCGGCTGGGACGGCGGCGCGGTACTCGGCGGCCACCGCGCGGTGGGCCAGCTCCTCGTCGTCGACCCGTCCTACGCCACCGGCCCCGTCGTGCCCCGCGCGCTCACCGGGACCGCCGTTCTCACGCCCCTGGCCGGCCCGGCCGCCCTGGCCACCGTCGTGGCCCCGGACGCGCTCCACCTCCGTCGCGCCCTCGATGAGGCGGTCGCGGCCGTGGGCTGATGTTCACGTCTTGATAAAGAAACGGCGGTTTGCCCTGTACTCGGCGGTAAGCAAGACAGAAGAATCCTGCCTGACACTCTGTGATCATCGCCGCTCCAGGCGGCGCAACTAAGCAGGGGGATTACTACGTGAGACGCACAGCACTCTTCGGCGTGGCCGGTGGTGTGATCACCGGGGCGCTGATAACCGGTGCGCTGGCCGCCCCCACGGCTGGGGCCTCGGAGCGGACGCCCGGTGGGGCCGCCGAGGCGCGTGGCGTGGCGGTGGCCGCGGCCAAGGCCGCGAAGAAGGGCATCGACTGGACGGACTGCCCGGCCGACTGGGGGCTGGCGAAGCCCATCCAGTGCGGCTATGTCACCGTCCCGCTCGACTACGCCAAGCCGAACGGCCGCACCATCAAGCTCGCGGTGGACCGGATCGGCAACACCGGGTCCGCCTCCGAGCGGCAGGGTTCGCTGATCTACAACCCGGGCGGGCCCGGCGGCTCCGGGCTTCGCTTCCCGACCCGGGTCACCACCAAGAACCCGCTGTGGACGAAGACTTCGAAGGCGTACGACTTCGTCGGCTTCGACCCGCGCGGGGTGGGCCACTCCACGGCCATCTCCTGCGTGGACCCGCAGGAGTACGTCAAGGCCCCGAAGCTGGACCCGGTGCCGGGCAGCGAGGCGGACAAGCGCGTCCAGCGCAAGCTGGCCCGGGAGTACGCCGAGGGCTGCAAGGAGCGCAGCGGCTGGATGCTGCCGCAGATGACGACGCCCAACACCGCCCGTGACATCGACGTCATCCGGGCCGCGCTCGGCGACAAGAAGCTCAACTACCTGGGCGTGTCCTACGGAACGTACATCGGGGGCGTCTACGCGACGCTCTTCCCGACCCATGTGCGCCGGCTGATCGTGGACAGCGTGGTCAACCCCTCGCGGGAGAAGATCTGGTACCAGGCCAACCTGGACCAGGACGTCGCCTTCGAGATGCGCTGGAACGACTGGAAGGCGTGGGTCGCCAAGAACGACGCCGCCTACCACATCGGCGACACCCCCGCGAAGGTCCAGAAGCAGTGGGAGACGCTGCGCGCGGCCGCCAAGAAGAGCCCCATCGGCGGGGTCGTGGGCCCGGCCGAGCTGCTCGGGCTCTTCCAGAGCGCTCCGTACTACGACTCGTCGTGGGCCACCGTCGCCCAGGTGTGGAGCGACTACCTCGCCGGCGATGAGAAGGCGCTGGTCGAGGCCGCGGGCCCGGACATGTCCGACACCGCGGGCAACATCGCCTCGGAGAACGGCAACGCCGTCTACACCGCCGTCGAGTGCGCCGACACCAAGTGGCCGACCAGTTGGGCGAAGTGGGACCGGGACAACACCCGGCTCCACCGCGACTACCCCTTCCTGACCTGGTCCAACGCCTGGATGAACCTGCCGTGCGCCACCTGGGGTGCCAAGCAGCACACCCCGCTCGAGGTGGGGGCCGCCAAGGGGCTGCCCAAGACGCTGATCGTGCAGAGCACCCGGGACGCCGCGACCCCGTACGAGGGCGCGGTGGAGCTGCACAAGCGGCTGAAGGGTTCGCGTCTGGTCACCGAGAAGGACGCCGGTTCGCATGGGGTCACCGGTCTGGTCAACCCGTGTGTCAACGACCGGGTGGACGCCTACCTGCTCAAGGGCACGGTGGACGCCAAGGACGTGACCTGCGCTCCGCACGCCACGCCGGTGCCCGCGAAGTCGGGTGCGTCCGCGAAGGACGCGAAGGCCGCCAAGGAGGCAGCCGCCCTCGTCAAGTAGTCGACGAAAGCGGTATGTGGTGAAGGGCCGGGCCCGTGCGTTCCTCGCACGGGCCCGGCGCCGTTTTCCCCCGAAGTGATCAGGGCGCGTATCCGCCGCTCCGCAGCCACGCGTCCTCGGCCGCGTAGTCGAACAGATCGGCCATCGGGTCGTAGGCGGCCGCCATGTCGGGGAAGGCCGTGCGCCAGTCCGGGGTGGCCGCCAGCCGGTCCGCCAGCCAGGCGACGGTCGTCGGCAGCGATTCCGTATAGCCGGTCACCGGGCGGTAGCCCAACTCCCGTTCGGCCGCGGACATGTCGTAGACGAGCGGGTGGGCCAGGCTCCAGGGGGTGCTGCCGATATGCGGATGCGGCGGCTCCCCGTCGATCAGCACCAGCTCGCCGCGCGTCCCCAGCACCGCGTCCACGGCGGTGGCGATGTCGGCGACCGTCGGAGCCTGCGGATCGCCCGCGTTGAGCACCCGTGAACCGGGCCGATGGGCGGCCAGCCGCACCAGCTCCGCGATGTTGTCGACATGCACCGGATGGAACCGGCTGCGGCCGCCGTACGCCAGGATCCGCACCGGCCGCCCGTCCAGCGCCCGTTTGACGAAGTACAGCTCACGGGGCGTACGGCAGTACGGGCCGTGGATCGCCCCCGCGCGCAGCACGGTCGTCGGCAGCCGGTCCCCGGCGGCCAGCAGCTCCCGCTCCAGCGCGACCTTCCGGCTGCCGTAGCCCTCGCCCGGCGGGACGGTCCGCTGGGACTCGGGGAGCGGCACCGGATAGCGCGGGGCGCCGTCCAGCCGGTCCTGGGTCCCGAAGCCCCGGCCCTGGTCGTCCTCGTACACCGCCCCGGTGGACATCACCACCGCCGATCCGATGCGGTCCGCGAGCCCCAGCAACTGGCGTGCGTGCGCCTGCCCGTAGGCGACGCAGTCCAGCACCACATCGCAGCCGTCCCCGATCAGCGCGGCCACCGCGGCGTCGTCGTCCCGGTCCACCGCCACGCTCACCACGGACGCGGGCCAGCTCTCGTCGCGGCCCCCGCCTCGCGAGGCGGCCCGCACCCGCCATCCCTCGGCGGCGAGCGCGCGTACCGCCGCCCGGCCGATCTGCCCCGTCGCCCCGATCACACATGCGCTGCCAGTGGTCATGCCGGGACGCTACGGGCCCGGCCGCCACACTGCCCAGACTCCTTCGCCACGAGCAGATTCGCCCGTGGAGCGATCATTCACGGTCAAACGGTGAGTACAAGATGATCGCTTTTTCGCGCTCTCTGAATTCACCGTGATGCATTTCGAAGAAAAAGGCATATTCGATTCGCGCGTCGGTGAAACCGCTAAGCTCCAGGGCCCATGACGGGCTGGCTCATCGCCCGTATTTCGCACGCACTTTCTCTTCGCTGTTTTTAAGGATGTCCATGGTTTTCGCCGGCACCTCATCCGGAGGCCGACGGCCCGCCTCCACGCTCGTATGGGTCATCCCTCCCGCCGCGATGGCGTTCTGCGCGGCGCTGGCCGTCGTCGTGGTCCCGTCCGGGGCGCGGGCCACGGTCGCCTGGTGCGGGGTGGCGGCGACGTTCGCGGTGGCCCTGGCGGCGGCCGAGGCGATGCGCCGCGGCCGGCTGATCACCACACTGCGCACCCGGCTCACGGCCCAGGAGACCGGGCTGCGGCAGCGCCTGGTGGACCAGGAGACGGCGATCCGGCGGCTGGCCCGGGAGCTGCTGCCCGTGGCGGTGACCCGGCTGCAGCGCGGCGCCATGGTGGACGAGGCGATGCGGGCCATCGACCACGCGCCCCGCCTCGACCCGGACTTCGACGCCGCCCACGAGCTTCTGCTGCGGTCGGTGCTGGAAGCCGTGCGGGCCGAGGAGGACCTCAGGGACGCGGGCCAGCGGGCCTTCGTCAACATCGCCCGCCGGGTGCAGGCCATCGTCCACCAACAGGCCCAGGACATGCGGGAGATGGAGGACAAGCACGGCGCCGACCCGGACGTCTTCGAGGACCTGCTCCACCTGGACCACGGCAACGCCCTCATCGGCCGGCTGGCGGACTCCATCGCGGTCCTCGGCGGTCAGCGCCCGGGCCGCCAGTGGCAGAAGGAGGTGCCGCTGTTCAACGTCTGCCGCGGCGCCATGTCCCGCATCCTCGAGTACGAGCGGGTGGATCTGCACTCGGTGGCGGACGTCGCCATCGTCGGGCCCTCGGTGGAGCCGCTGATCCACGCCCTCGCCGAACTGCTGGACAACGCCACCCGCTACTCGCCGCCCAAGACCCGGGTACATCTGACCGCGATCGAGGTCCAGTCCGGGGTCGCGATCGAGATCGAGGACGCCGGGGTCGGCCTGTCGGAGGAAGCGCGCAGACGCACCGACGCGGTGCTGGTCCAGGCGGCGACCGGATTCGACCTCAACGACCTGGGCGAGACACCGCGGCTCGGTCTGGCCGTGGTCGGCCGGCTCGCCGTGAAGTACCGGTTCCAGGTCTCGCTGCGGCCCTCGGCGTACGGCGGGGTGCGCGCGGTGCTGGTCGTACCGCAGGACATCATCTGCCCCACCCCCGCCCCCGGCGGCGCGATCGCCCGCGCGGCCAAACTGCCCCCGCCCAAGCCCATCAAGCGGGCCACGCCCCTGCCGTCGCCCACCCGCACCAGCCCGATCGTGCAGGGCCGCCCCGGCCCCGGCTTCCGGCAGAACGGCGCCGGACTCCCGCAGCGCCGCCGCCGGATGCCCATGGTCAACCCGCCCATCAGGGTCGATTCCGGGCCCTCGGCGGCGCCCCCCGTGTCCCGCGAACCGGCCGGGCCGCCCGTGCAGCCGGGGATCTGGCTGGACGCCTTCACCAAGGGGCTCAACGGCGAGCCGATCCCGGCGGCGGACGCCGGTGCCGCCGCCCCGGACACCCGGAAATCCCCCGGCACCCCGGATACCTCGAACACCCCGCTCCCGTCGGACAAGGATGAGTAGGCAAGTGACGCAACCGCGGTTCAACATGGACTGGATGCTCCGGGACCTGGCCTCCAGCGTTCCGCAGACCCGCCACGTGGTCCTGCTGTCCTCGGACGGCCTGTGCATGGCCCAGGTCGGTACGGACAAGGACACCGCCGACCGGCTGGCCGCCGCCTGCGCCGGGCTGCAGAGCCTCTCCGGTGCGATCGCCACCGAATTCCCCGAGGGGGACGGGCGGATGCGGCTGGTCGTCATCGAGGTCGACGGCGGCTTCTTCTATCTGATGGCGGCCGGCGTCAGCTCGTATCTGGCGGTGCTCGCCGAGGACAGCGTGGACGCCGGGCTGATGGGCCAGTGCATGAGAGACCTGGTCGCACGGCTCGGCGAACACCTCAGCAGTCCGCCGCGCGTCGACGGCCGGATGACATGAGCGAGCCCGCCAAGGCGTGGGACGAGGGCGGGCCCGAGCGGCTCTACACCGTCAGCCGGGGCCGCGCCCCGCACGAACCCCGGCAGCGGCCCGTCGAACTCGTCAGCCTGATCGTGGCGCGCGCCGAACCGGAGCCGGGGATGGCCCCCGAGGCCGCCACCGTGCTGCGGATGTGCCCGTTCCCCCTTTCGGTGGCGGAGATCTCCGCGTACCTGGTCCTGCCCGTCTCCACCGTCACCGTGATCCTCGCGGAGCTGCTGGGGGACGGCCGGGTGGAGGCCAGGGCGCCGGTCCCGGCAGCCGTGCTGCCCGACCCCGAACTGCTGCAGGCGGTGATGCATGGACTACAGAAACTCTGAGGAAGCCGAGGAAGCCGAGGAAATCGTCGGACCGCGCAGCGAGGACACCCTCCCGGCCTCCGCGGCCGCCGCCGTCAAGGTGGTGATCGTCGGAGGCTTCGGGGTCGGCAAGACGACCATGGTCGGCTCGGTGAGCGAGATCCGCCCGCTGACCACCGAGGAGACCATGACCCAGGCCGGGGTCGGCGTCGACGACATCGCCGGGATCGAGCGCAAGACCGAGACCACCGTCGCGATGGACTTCGGCCGGATCAGCCTCAACGAACGGCTGGTGCTCTATCTGTTCGGCACCCCCGGCCAGGAGCGGTTCTGGTTCCTGTGGAACGGCCTCTTCGAGGGCGCCCTCGGTGCCGTGGTCCTGATCGACACCCGCCGTCTGGAGGTCAGCTTCGACGCGGTCGGGCGGCTCGAGGAGCGCGGTGTGCCCTTCGTGGTCGCGGTCAACGTGTTCCCCGAAGCCCCCGTCCACCCCATCGCGGAGCTGCGCGCCGCCATGGATCTGCCCGACTCCGTACCGATGATCGACTGCGATGCCCGCGACCGGGCCTCCAGCCGTGACACTCTCCTCACCCTCGTGCGCCATCTGCAATCCCTTCACACCGTGACCCCGGAGACACCGTGACCTCTCATCCCGACGACCCCGGCACCGGGACGGCCGACCTGCCGCCCACCCGGTGCCCCGTCCACCCCGCGCTGTCCGACGCCGGCCTGGTGGACCTCCTCGGGCCCGAGAACGAGAAGGACCCGATGGGCCTGTACGAGCGGCTGCGCGCCGAGCACGGCCCGGTGGCCCCGATCGTGCTCGACGGTGGCATACCGGCCTGGCTGCTGCTGGGCTACCGCGAGAACCTGGAGGTGTCCCGCACCCCCTCCCGCTTCTCCCGCGACTCCCGCCACTGGCACGCCTGGAAGGACGGGAGGATCACCGCCGACTCGCCCCTGCTGCCGGTGGTCGGATGGCAGCCCATGTGCACCTTCGCCGACGGCGACGAGCACGAGCGGCTGCGGGCCGCGCTCACCGAGTCCATGGGGCGCCTGGACCGCCGGGGGATCCGCCGCCACGTCACCCGCTTCACCCATCAGCTGGTCAACGACTTCTGCGCCGACGGGGGCGCCGAACTGGTCACCGCCTTCGCCCAGCAACTGCCCATGCTCGTCCTCACCCAACTGCTGGGCATGCCCGACGAGTACGGCCCGCGGCTGGTCGAGGCCACCCGGGACCTGATGAAGGGCACCGAGACGGCCCTGCGCAGCGACGCGTATGTCACCGGCGCCCTCCAGGGCCTGGTGGAACGCAGACGCGCGGAGCCCGGCGAGGATCTGGCGTCCTGGCTGCTGGCCCACCCCTCCGGCCTCACCGAGGAGGAGGTGGTCCAGCATCTGCGGCTGGTACTGCTCACCGGCAATGAGACCACCACCAATCTGATGGCCAACACGCTGCGCATGGTCCTCACCGACCCGCGCTTCCGCGCCTCCCTGGCCGGTGGCCATATGACCCTGCCGGACGCCATCGAGCATGTGCTGTGGAACGAGCCCCCGCTCACGGTCGTCCCCGGCCGCTGGGCCACCGGCGACACCGAACTGGGCGGTCAGCGGATCAAGGCCGGGGACATGCTGCTGCTGGGGCTGGCCGCCGGAAACGTCGACCCGGCCATCCGCCCCGACATCGCGGCGCCGATGTATGGCAACCGGTCCCATCTCGCCTTCAGCGGCGGCCCCCATGAATGCCCGGGGCAGGACATCGGCCGCGCCATCACGGACACCGCCATCGACACCCTGTTGCTGCGGCTGCCCGATCTGCGGCTGGCCGTCGACGAGTCCGAGCTGACCTGGCTCTCGTCCTGGATCTCCCGCCATCTCGTGGCGCTGCCGGTGGAGTTCATGCCCCGGCGCCCCGAGTCGGAGAGCACGGAGGACCCCTCCGCGACCATCTTCGCCCCGCGGCCGCGCCGGCTGCCCGCGGAGGAGGCCCCGGAAGCGGCCACCGGGGGGCCCGAGGCGACGGCTCCCGGGCGCGTCCCGTGGTGGGTGGCGTTATGGCGGTGGCTGCTCGGCAGGCCCTCGGGATCCGCTCCTTAGGGATGGCGGCGGCCCCGCCGATCAGCCCCGGGCCACCACGACCCCCACGGTCAGCAGGCCGAGCACCACCCAGCTGAACCACAGCCAGCCGTTGCTCCCCAGGGCCACGGTGTAGGCCGTCACCAGCACCAGGCCCCCCACCGTGGCCACCGTCATCGTCTTCGCGGATCCGGGCATCCCCGACCTCCTCACGGCGGTCCTGACGCCCCTTCGCCAGGACCCGGGCCGCTCAGGGCCCGGGTCCATGGTCTCGCGGTCCGGGGCCCTGCCGCTAGCAGGCTGCAGGGCCCCGCCCTCAGCGGCTCCGGGACTGGAGCGAGGCCAGATAGGCGTTGTACGCCGCGAGCTCCTGGTCGCCGTCCCGGTCCGCGGTGCGGTCGATGCGCCGCGCCTGGCGCTGCTCGGACTTGTACCACTGGTAGACCAGCGCCACCAGGACGATCACCGACGGGATCTCGCTGAAGGCCCAGGCGATCCCGCCCGCCCAGGTCTGGTCCGACAGCGCGTCGATGCCCAGCGAGGCGGGCGGATGTTCGTACACGCCGACCATGGGCTCGGACGCCATCATCAGCGCGATGCCGAAGAACGCGTGGAACGGCATGCCCGCGAACAGCTCCAGCATCCGCATCACATAGCCGGGCCGGTGCGGCCCCGGGTCCACGCCCATGATCGGCCAGAAGAAGACCAGGCCCACCGCGAGGAAGTGGATCATCATCGCGATATGCCCGGCCTTGCTCCCCATCAGGAAGTCGAAGAGCGAGGTGAAGTACAGCGCGTACAGGCTCGCGATGAACAGCGGGATCGTGAACGCCGGGTGGCTGATGATCCGCATATAGCGGCTGTGCAACAGCGCGACCAGCAGCTCCCGGGGCCCCTTGCGGCCGCGCCCGGCCGCCGGGAGGGCCCGCAGGGTCAGCGTGACCGGCGCGCCCAGCAGCAGCAGGATCGGCGACACCATGCTGATGATCATGTGCTGCACCATATGGACGCTGAACATGACCATGCCGTAGTCGTTCAGCTTGGTGCACATCGCGACCGCGATGGTCAGTACCCCGAGCACGAAGGAGACCAGGCGCCCCACCGGCCAGGCGTCACCGCGCCGCCACAGCCGCGCGACGCCCCAGCCGTACAGTCCGAGCGCCAGCACACAGCCGACCAGGAAGAACGGATCGCCGCCGAACTCCAACCCGCGAGCGAGGGTGAACGGCGGCAGATCCATGGTCATGCCGTGCCCGCCGTGATCCATCCGGTGCTCCCCTTTTTGCGCCTAAACCGGCGCCGCTCTCGCGGACCTGGTTGCTCGCCGTAAGGGTTGCGCAATTGATGGCCGCGGTTGGAGTCGGCATGAACCGGTTTGTGTCGTCCCTACAGTACGCACTCGGCCTCGGCGTACCGCTCGGCGGGGACCGTCTTCAGCCGCTCCACGGCCGCCGCGAGCGGCACCAGGTCGATGTCCGTGCCGCGCAGCGCCGTGATCGTGCCGAAGGCGCCGCGGTGGGCCGCCTCGACGGCGTGCCAGCCGAAGCGGGTGGCCAGCACCCTGTCGTACGCCGTCGGGGTGCCACCGCGCTGCACATGGCCCAGGATGACCGCCCGCGCCTCCTTGCCGAGCCGCCGCTCCAGCTCGACGGAGAGGTGGCGGGCGATGCCCGCGAAGCGCTCGTGGCCGTAGACGTCCTTGCCGCCGGCCTCGTAGTCCATCGTGCCCTCGCGCGGCTTGGCGCCCTCCGCCACCACCACGATCGCGAACTTCTTGCCCGCCTCGAACCGCGCCCCGACGGTCTTGGTGAGCTCCTCGATGTCGAACGGGCGCTCCGGGACGACGATGGCGTGGGCGCCCGCGGCCATGCCCGAGTGCAGCGCGATCCAGCCGGTGTGCCGCCCCATGACCTCGACGATCAGCACCCGCTGATGGGACTCTGCGGTGGTCTTGAGCCGGTCCAGGGCCTCGGTGGCGACGCCGACCGCGGTGTCGAAGCCGAAGGTCACATCGGTGGAGGCGATGTCGTTGTCGATGGTCTTCGGCACGCCGACGATCGGCAGCCCGGCGTCCGAGAGCAGCCGGGCGGCCTTCAGCGTGCCCTCCCCGCCGATGGGGATGACCGCGTCCAGGCCGAGCTCCGCGACATGCCCCTTGGCCCGCTCCACGCCGTCCCGCAGATGCTCGGGGCGCACGCGGGTGGAGCCGAGGATGGTGCCGCCGAGGGCCAGGATGCCGCCCACGGCGTCCAGGTCGAGCTTGCGGTAGTCGGCCTCCAGCAGGCCCTTCCAGCCGTCGTGGAAGCCGATCACCTCATCGCCGTGGTCGACGGTGGCGCGGTGGACGATTGACCTGATGACCGCGTTCAGGCCGGGGCAGTCGCCGCCGGACGTGAGCACACCAATGCGCATGGCACGCATACCTCTGTCTGAGATGGGGGCCGACGGCCGGACCGCGTCGTCCGGCTGGACCCCGCCACCTTACAAGCGGCCGGGCGGCGGGGGCGGGGTCGTCCGTCGGATGTCCGCCATGCGGGCACCCTTCGCCCGAGTGGCGGCAAAGTGGCGCCCGAGCGGCGTCCGAGTGGCGCTCGGGCGAGCGGGCCGCGGCTCAGGCGGGCTGGGACGCCGCCGCGATCCGCTCGTTGCGCAGCGCCTCGTACCACTGGTCGTTGACCGGCGGCAGCGCGTTCACATCGAGGGCCAGCTTCAGCAGATGGTCCGCGATATGCGGGTTGCGGGCCATCACCGGACCGTGCATGTACGTCCCGAAAACGGTGTCGTTGTAGGCGCCCTCGAAGCCGTCGCCCGTGCCGTTGCCGTTGCCGAACCGGACCCGGGCGAAGGGGCGGGCCGTCGGGCCGAGGTGGGTGACGCCCTGGTGGTTCTCGAAGCCGGTCAGCGGGGGCAGCCCGAGCCGCTCGTCGATGTCGGCCAGCACGTCCCCGACGCACCGGGCGCCCTCGCCGCGGGTGCTGACCACGTCCAGCAGCCCCAGGCCCTGCTGGCGCTGCCCGAGGTCGTTGATGAACTCATGGCCGAGGATCTGGTACCCGGCGCACACCGAGAAGACGATCGCCCCGTTGGCGACCGCGCGGCTCAGCCCGCCGTCCCGGATCAGCCGCTCGGCGGCGAGCCGCTGCGGGCGGTCCTCGCCGCCGCCGATCAGGTAGACGTCCCCGGAGGTGGGGATCTGCTGGTCGGAGCGGACATCCAGCCGGGAGACCTCCAGCCCGCGCTGCCGCGCCCGGCGCTCCACCACCAGGGCGTTGCCCTGGTCGCCGTACGTGCTCAGCAGGTCGGGGTAGACCCACACCAGACGCAGGCCGTTCTGGCTCATGCTACGCATCTTCGTGCCTCTCGTACGGGGGGTCAGTTGCCGACCCGGCGGCGCAGGTCCTGGAACGCGGTGTAGTTGGCGATGGTCTCGATGCGGCCGGGCGGGGAGATCCGCACCGCCTCGTCCACGTCCGCGCAGACCCGGAAGTCCAGCCCGGCGACCTCCAGGCGCACCGCGAGGTCCAGCTTACGGTCGCCGATCACGCAGATCGGGTGCCCGGCGAGCCGGGTGTAGTCCACATCCCACAGCCAGGAGGTGTCGGTGCCGTCGGCGCCGCGGGCGTTCACCGAGAGGATCACCGGGGTGGGCGGCGGGTCGATCAGCGAGAAGGTCTCCAGCCAGCCGGCCGGGTTCTTCGCCAGCAGCAGCCGCATCTGGCGCTCCTGGAAGGTGACCACGTCATACCGGCCGGCCACGGCCTGGACCTGGTACATCCGCTCCAGCGCGACCTGCGGGGGCACCCCGAAGGCGGCGGCGACGGCGGCCGAGGTGGCCGCGTTGGCCTTGTTGGCACGGCCGGGGAGCTGGAGGTGGATCGGCCAGGCCGCGCCGTGCGGGTCCAGGACGTAGTCGCCGTTCAGCGCCCAGCTGGGGACCGGACGGCGGAAGCCGCACTCCGCGCAGACCCAGTCGTCGCCCGGGCGCTGCAGCACACCGCCGCAGGACGGGCAGGACCAGGCGTCGTCCTTCCACTCCTGCCCGGCGGCGACCCACACCACATTGGGGCTGGAGGAGGCGGCCCAGACGATCAGCGGGTCGTCGGCGTTGGCGATCACGATCGCCTTGGTGCCGGTCAGGCCCTCGCGCCACTTCTCGGCGAGCATCCGGGTCTCGGCGGCGCGGTCGAGCTGGTCACGGGAGAGATTGAGCAGCGCGATGGCCTTGGGCTCGGTGTCGCGCGCCACACCGGCGAGGTACTTCTCGTCGACCTCGATGACGCCGTAGCGGGCGTCGGAGCCGCCGGCCAGGGCCGAGGTGATACCGGCCGGCATATTCGCGCCCAGCGCGTTGGAGACGACCGGACCGGCCGCCCGCAGCGCCTCGGCGATCAGCCGGGTGGTCGTGGTCTTGCCGTTGGTCGCCGACACCAGGATCACGTCCAGGTGCTGTGCCAGCCTGCCGAGCAGATCGGGGTCGAGGCGCAGGGCCACCTTGCCGCCGATCACCGATCCGCTGCCGCGGCCCGCGGCCTTCGACACCGCCGCCGCGGCCCTGCCCGCCGTCACGGCCAGCTTGGCACGTGGCGACAGCGGCTCTGAGTTGCCTGCCATCGTCTCTCGATCCTCCTCGCATACCGGCGCCGCACCTGCCCCCCGAGGCGCCGGTGGTACGCCCCCTCCGCGCCGCATCGCCAGCCGGGAGGCCACGGTCGGGTAGCAGCCTATCGAGATCCGGCGGCTGTCCCGAATTCCGTCACCCGCGCAGGACACTTGCCCGGCCCCGTAGGCTTGGCTGCCATGCGACATGGCGTGATACCGGGCAGCCGCGGAGCGGTGCGGCCCATGCGGTTCCTCGGCGATCCGGGGCTGCGCGCGCCGTGCGCGGAGGTCACGGCGTTCGACGCCGAGCTCGCCCTGCTGATCGAGGACATGTACGCCACGATGTACGCGGCGCACGGGGTGGGGCTCGCCGCCAATCAGATCGGTGTGGGGCTGCGGGTCTTCGTCTTCGACTGCCCGGACGACGAGGACCACCGCCATCTGGGGCATGTCGTCAACCCCCGGCCGGCCGCGGCCGACGGGGTGACGGTGCGTGGGGCGGAGGGCTGTCTGTCGCTGCCGGGCATCGAGGCGGGCACCCCGCGCTACGACCGTGCGGTGATCGAGGGCGTGACGATGACCGGGGAGCCGGTGCGGATCGAGGGCACGGGCTTCTTCGCGCGCTGTCTGCAGCACGAGTGCGACCACCTGGACGGCGGACTGTTCCTCGACCGGCTCTCCGGGCTGCGGCGGCGCAGGGTGCTGCGGGCGGTCCGCCGGGCGCCCTGGGCGGCGTCGGCCGGCGCCGGGGCGTAGGGCCGCTCCGGCCGGGCTCCGGCGGGGTGCGAGCGGAGGCCGGGGGCTCAGAAGCCCGGTGCGCCGACCCGGTCGTCCGCCAGCGACAGCCGTCCCCACAGCAGATCGGTGAGATGGTGCACCAACTGGCCGCGTGCGCACGGGCGGTCGCGCAGCCACCAGTCACCGGCCGCGTGCATCATGCCGACGATCCCGTGGCCCCAGACCCGAGCCACCTCGTCGCCGCCGGGTCCCAGATCCAGCCGCTCGGCGATCACGGTGGCGAGCTCCTCGCCGAGCCTGCGCAGCAGCGGGGCGGAGTGGTGGCCGACGTCGAAGCCCTGCTCCGGCTCCTGCTGGCCGTGGTCGGCCGGGTGCATCAGGAAGCGGTACACCTGGGGCCGCGCCTCGATCGCCGCCAGATAGGTGTCCAGCGTGGCCTCCACGCGGTGCCGGCGGTCCTCGGCGGGCGCGTCCAGGGCCGCGCGCAGCGAGGCGAGCAGGGCGTCGGTGTGGCGCTTGGCGAGCGCGCGGTACAGGCCGCCCTTGTCGCCGAAGTGGCGGTAGAGAATGGGCTTGGTGATGCCCGCTTCGGCGGCGATGGCGTTCATCGAGGCTTCTGGTCCGTCGCGCAGCACCACCCGGTCCGCGGCCTCCAGCAGCTCCTTGCGCCGTTGCTGGGCCGTCGTCCGCTGGTCGTCCCGCTGGCTGGTCCCGGTCCGCATGCGTTGCCTCCCCGCCCCCGATGTCGTACTCGCGCCCTTCGCGCCTCGCGTTTCCCGGCGCGATCGCGCTCCGCGCTCTGCGCAACGTAACACCCGCGGGGGCCGCGGGGCCCGCGTGCCCGGGGGAGTTGACATCGTCTACTGGTCGGTAACAGACTGCGGTTACCGCAGGTAATAAGCACGTGGAGGGGTCATGGCGGAGTTCTCGTTCGAGCTCGACGACGATCAGAAGGCGGTGCGCGACTGGATCCATGGCTTCGCCGCGGACGTCATGCGCCCGGCAGCCGCCGAATGGGACGAGCGCGAGGAGACCCCCTGGCCGATTATCCAGGAGGCCGCCAAGATCGGCCTGTACTCCCTGGACTTCTACGCCCAGCAGTACTTCGACCCCACCGGCCTCGGCATCCCCATGACCATGGAGGAGCTGTTCTGGGGCGACGCGGGCATCGCGCTGTCCATCGTCGGCACCGGCCTCGCCGCCGTCGGCGTCCTCGCCAACGGCACCGAGGAGCAGATCGGCACCTGGATCCCGCAGATGTACGGCGACGCGGACGACGTGAAGGTGGCCGCCTTCTGCTCCTCCGAGCCCGACGCGGGCTCCGACGTCGGCTCGATGCGCACCCGCGCCGTCTACGACGAGGCCAAGGACGAATGGGTCCTCAACGGCACCAAGACATGGGCCACCAACGGCGGTATCGCCAATGTCCATGTGGTGGTCGCGGTCGTCGACCCCGAAGTCGGCTCCAAGGGCCACGCGTCGTTCATCATCCCGCCGGGCACCCCCGGTCTGTCCCAGGGCCAGAAGTTCAAGAAGCACGGCATCCGCGCCTCGCACACCGCCGAGGTGGTCCTCGACCAGGTGCGGGTGCCCGGCAGCTGCCTGCTCGGGGGCAAGGAGAAGCTGGACGAACGCCTCGCGCGCGCCCGGGAGAAGGCCAAGGCGGGCGGGGAGCGTCTGAAGAACGCCGCCATGGCCACCTTCGAGGCGTCCCGCCCGGCCGTCGGCGCCATGGCGGTCGGCACCGCCCGCGCCGCGTACGAGGTCGCGCTCGACTACGCCAAGACCCGGCAGCAGTTCGGCCGCCCCATCATCGACAACCAGGGCGTCGCCTTCCAGCTCGCCGACATGCGCACGCGGATCGACGCCGCGCGGCTGATGGTGTGGCGCGCCTCGTGGATGGCCGTGACCGGCAAGCCCTTCGAGTCGGCCGAGGGCTCCATGTCCAAGCTGTTCGCCAGCGAGACCGCCAAGCAGGTGACCGCCCAGGCGGTGCAGATCCTCGGCGGCAATGGCTTCACCCGCGAGTACCCGGTCGAGCGGATGCACCGCGACGCCGCGATTTATACGATCTTCGAGGGCACCAGCGAGATCCAGCGCCTGGTCATCGCCCGCACCCTCTCCGGCGTCCAGATCCGGTGAGCCGATCCGCCGACCCGATCCGCTAGGGCGGGCCCACGCCCGCGCCAAAACGCCGCTTCCGGGAGGCAAATGCGGCCAGCAGTGCGCGGAGCTCCTCACCGGTGAAGTCGGGCCACAGGGTGTCCACGAAGAAGAGCTCCGCGTAGGCCGCCCGCCAGAGCATGAAGTTGGAGATGCGCTGCTCCCCGGAAGTGCGCACCAGCATGTCGATGTCCGGCAGATCGGCATGCGGCAGATGGCGGGTGAACAGGGCCTCGTCGATGAGCCCGGGGTCCAGCGCGCCGTCCGCCGAGGCGCGGGCCAGACAGGTGGCGACGTGGGCGATCTCCTCCCGGCCGCCGTGGTTGAAGCAGAAGGCCAGCGTCATCGTGCGGTTGTCGCACGTATCGGCCTCGGCGCGGCGCAGCGCGGCCAGCGTGGCCCGGGGGAGCCGGGCCTCCGAGCCCAGCCAGCGCAGCCGCACCCCCCGCTCGCCGTAGCCCCGGAAGACGTCCGCGAGCTGGGCGGTGAGCCGCATCAGGGCGGCCACCTCACCGCGCGGACGGTTCCAGTTCTCGGTGGAGAAGAAGAACAGCGACAGATGTTCGATGCCCTCTTCCAGGGCCGTGTCCACCACCCGCGGCAGCGCCAGCACCCCCGCCTGATGGCCCCGGGTGCGGGAGAGGCCGCGCAGGGCGGCCCAGCGGCCGTTGCCGTCCATGATGATGGCCAGATGCCGTGGCCGCCCGGGTGACTCGTCCTGGGGGCCGCGGCGTTGTCGTACGACGCCGGGCGCACCGGCGATCGACGCCCGCAGCAGCCGCTTGACGGAGGGCACTCTCCAGGCTCCGACCTCGAACACCCACGCGTCCCTCCGCCTAGCTTCCCGGCGCCGTGTCTGACGACGCGACGGGGGCGGGGGTTACCTCCCCGGTGACCGAACCATTCGTTTGGTCGTCACGGCCGTCACGGCTTGCGGGCCACGCCCCCGTGGACATCGGTGGTCTCGACGTCGGTCTCGGAGGGGCCCGGCCGCCACAGCGGACACGACACGATACCGGGCTCGATCAGCTCCAGACCCTCGTAGAAGCGGCTGATCTGCGCCACGCTGCGCAGCACGTACGGAACGGCGCCGGTGTCGTCGTAGCCCTGCTGTGCCTCCTTGAGCGCCTGGTCGGTGTCGGTGCTGTCGTAGTGCACGAAGTAGCTGCCGGACGGTAAGGCGTCCTGCAGCCGCCGCACGACCGATACCGCCTCGTCGTAGTTCTGGATGTGGCCGAGGATGCCCATCAGCATCAGGGCGATGGGCCGGTCGAAGTCGAGTGTCTTCGCCGCGGCCTCCAGGATCCGCTCGGGCTCGTGCAGATCGGCGTCGATGTAGTCGGTCACCCCCTCCCGGGTGCTGGTGAGCAGCGCCTGGGCGTGCCGGAGCACCAGGGGGTCGTTGTCCACGTAGACGATGCGGGCCTCGGGGGCCACCCGCTGGGCGACCTGGTGGGTGTTGTCGTAGGTGGGCAGCCCGGTGCCGATGTCCAGGAACTGCCGGATCCCGCAGTCGCCCGCCACATGGGTGACGGTGCGGATGAGGTACGCGCGCGAGGCCCGGGCCATGGTCTCGATGTTCGGGGCGACCTCCCGGTACTCGTCACCGGCGATCCGGTCGACCTCGTAGTTGTCCTTGCCGCCCATCCAGTAGTTCCAGATCCGGGCCGAATGCGGCACCGTGGTGTCGATCTTGTTCAGGGCCTGCTGGTCCGGGGTGGACGAGCGGTCGGTCATAGAGCCATCTCCTGCCGTGCGTGTGCGGTTCGCGGGGCACCAACGTAAGCCCGGTGCCGGGGAGTTCAGCGACGCTGGGCGTGGAACGGCACGGGGGAGCGGATGCGCGGGAGGGGCCGGGCGAACGAGGACACCGGCTCGGGCGCCGCCTCGCCGCGGCCCAGATCCGGATCCGGGCCGCCGCCGGAGGCCGGCTGCTCCTCGATGGTGAGCACCGGGGCGTGCTCGGCGAGAGTGGAGAAGGCGTGGTCATAGCCGGTCACCGCGGCGCCGATCTCCGCGAGGGCCGCCGCCGAGGCGCCGCGCGCGGCCAGCCGGTCCTCCAGCACCGGCACCGGGGCCGTCACATGGACGAAGGCGCCGTGGCGCTCGGCCACCGCGTCGGCGAAGTCGAACGCCTGAATCCACGTCACCCGGGAGTGGCCACGGCGCAGCGGCCCGTAGACGAGCTCGCCTACCAGCCCGGCGTCGACCGCGAGCGCCCCGCCGTGCAGAAGGAGTTCGCGGTACGGCCGGACCGGGTCGACATGCGGGAGGTCGGGGGAGGCGCGGGTGACGGTATAGCCGTGCCGGCGGGCGAGCCCGGCCAGCAGCGCGTCCCTGCCGACTCCGTCGCAGCCCTCGACGATCAGTGTGCGGTGCTGTGCCACCGCATGGTCGAGGTTCATTTCCGGCATCCTGTCGGTCCCATAGCTCTCAGCTCTGCGAGGGGGACGACGCCGCCGCCCGCCACGGCGTCTTCAGTGTGCGTGGCGGGACGGCGGGGGCGGGAGTGCGGTGCGGGGTTGTGCGGTTGTGCGGGCGTAGTGGTTTTCGAGAGGTCGCCCGTGCGTGGCCCCTCTACGCGATGAGGAAGTCCGCTTCGCCGGACTTCGCCGCCTCCAGGAAGGACGCCACCTCCGAGCGGGTGTAGATCAGCGCGGGCCCGGCCGGGTCGGTGGACTGGCGCAGCGCGACCCGCCCGTCCGGCAGCCGCTTGGCCTCGATGCAGGTGCCGCCGTTGGACCCGCTCCAGGGCTTCTCCCAGCCCTCCGTGCCCAGGTCCGTGGCCGGCATTCCGCTGTAGACGGGGTCGTGCATCTCAGTGCTCCTTACGCAGTTCGGCCAGGATGGTGCTGGAGTCGCCGATCCGCTCGGCCTGGACCGCCATCCGGTCCAGGACCTCGAGATAGGCGACGACTTCGGCCGGCTTGTCCACATAGACCGCCCCGGTGAGGCTCTCGGTGTAGACGACGTCCGGCAGTTCGGAGAATCCGAAGCGGAAGTAGTGGAAGGGGCCGAAGGCCCCCGGGTGCGGCCCCGCCGCGAACCGCATGATCTGCAGCCTGACCTTGGGAATGTCCAAGGTGTCGATCAAGTGGTCGATCTGGTCGCGCATCACCTGTGAGCCGCCCACGGGGCGGCGCAGCACCGTTTCGTCGAGGATGGCCCAGATGGTCGGCGCGTCCGGCTTGGTGAGCAGGTCCTGGCGCTGGACGCGCAGGGCGATCCGGCGCTCCAGCTCCTCCTCGGTGTCCCGGGGGAAGCCCATGCGCAGTACCGCTCGGGCGTAGTCCTCAGTCTGGAGCAGCCCGGGGACGTAGTGGGGCTCGTACGCGCGAATGACGGTGGCCTCACTCTCCAGGCTGACGTAAGCACTGAACCAGTCCGGAAGCACATCGCGGAACTGATGCCACCAGCCGGGCTGGTTGGCCTCCCGTGCCAGGGCGAGGAAGTCCTCCATCTCCGGGCCGCGGACGCCGTAGTTCCGCAGCAGCTCCTTGAGATACGGAATCTTGAGACCGACTTCCGCCTTTTCCATCCTGCGCACGGTCAACGGGGTGACCTCGATGGCTTTCGCGGCCTCCTCGAACGACACCTTCGCCCGCTCGCGCAGATGCCGCAGACGCTTGCCGAGGACTCTGCGCAAGACGGTGGGGGCGGCGCCGGCCGGCCGTGCCTCGCTCACGTCCCGCCTCCCGGAGGAATGGCTGTCATATGCCTGCACAGTGTGCCACGCGATGGATGACACTGACAGAGCGAGTCGATCGGTTTGAAATTATCAGAACGAAGGTTGCGGGGTGATGGCTTCGCCACGCATAGTGAGCACGTGACCCATCTCACCCTCTATGGCGAGGGCTCCCAACCACCCATGTCCACAACGTCGTTGAGGTGCTTGGCCAACCGGTCGGCGCCGCGCGATGGGGAACCCGCAGACCGCCGTGGCTCGAAACAGGGACGGTCACGGTGACGCATCACGCACAGCCGGTAAGCGGGCGCCAAGGCGCCGTGGTCAACGTCGGGTTGGCCGCGGCTCTGAAGGAATCCGGGTGCTCCTACGCCTCATTGGCCCTGCGGGTCAATGAACTGGGCCGTAGGCAGGGGCGCGAGTCGAATTACGACAAGGCGTCCGTCACCCGCTGGCTGCAAGGCGGACAGCCGCGTGGCACCACGCCGGAGCTGATCGCCGCCGTGCTCTCCCACCGGCTCGGCAGGCCCGTGGCCCCCGCCGAGCTGGGGTTCATCTCCGACCGACAGCGCCCGGTCGTGGCCCGCGCGCTGGCCTACCGGGAGGACGTAGCAGAAACCTTGCACACGCTCGCCGAACTCGGCTCCACCGACATATCCCGCCGCAGCCTGCTGGGTGCGGTGCCCTTCGTCGCCGGCGCACTGGTGACCCCGCAGCGCGAATGGCTGCTGTGGCTGGTCGAGAACCAGGACACCGCCCGGCTCGCACCCGCGGCCGAAGGCGGCCGCGTCGAACAGGTCCATGCGGCGATCAACATGTTCGATGAGATGGACAATCGCTTCGGCGGCGGCCAGGTCCGCGCCAGCATCGTGCTCTATCTGTCGACCGAGGTCGTCCCCATGCTCCAGCAGCGCGGCGCGCCCCCTCAGGAGCGGCGCCAGCTCTTCACCGCCGCCGCCAAGCTGGCCGCGATGGCCGGCTGGAGCAGCTATGACAACGCCGAATACGGCCTGGCCCAGCGGTATATGACCCAGGCGCTGCGGCTGTGCGCCGAGGGCGGCGACCGGGTCCTGGGCGGTCAGATCCTGGCCGGCCTGTCCCATCTGGCGACCAACCTGGGCCAGCCCGAGGCGGGGGTCGAGTTGGCCCGGGTCGGTGTCGCCACGGCCAAGCACGCCGGAAGCCCGCTCGGGCTGATGCGGTTGCACGCCATGGCCGCCCGGGGCTACGCCGCCCTGGACCAGCCCCGGGAGGCGTCCAAGTCGCTGCGCGCGGCCGACGCCCAACTGGAGGCCAGCCAGGGCCCCGAGCAGGAATCGCCCTGGGTGCGCTTCCTCGACCACCACTATCTGGCGGCCGAGGCGGCCCTGTGCTTCCGCGACCTGGGCAACGCCACCGAGGCCGAGCACGCCGCCGCCGAATCCGTGCGCGCCAACGCCGACCGGCGCCGGCGCCAGGCCATCAGCAGATCCGTGCTGGCGACGTCCTACCTCCAGCAGAACCGGCTGGACGAGGCCGTCGGCACCGCGGGCGAGGCGCTGGACACGCTCAGCGGGGTGCACAGCGAGCGCTCGATCCAGGCGCTGCGCGACTTCCGCACCCGGCTGCGGCCGCACCGCGGGGAGTCCATGGTCCGGGAGTTCGAGCAGCGCTCCCGGACGGTGCTCGGCGTGGCCGCCTGAGGCTCCGGGCCCCGGGGCTTCGCCCCGCCCGGTGCCTCGGCGAAGTCTCCGGCCGCTCCGTGTGAGCGGCCGGTGACGTGTCCGGAGCGCCTCCGCTCGGGGGAGCGCCGGGGGGTCAATACCCTCCCGGCGTGGGGGCGTTCTGGGCTCGGTCGACGGGCAGATGCGCACCGGAGACCCCGCTCGCGGCGTCCGAGAGCAGGAACGCCACGACCTGGGCGACCTCCCGCGGGGTGACCAGTTCACCGCGTGGCAGCTCGGCCGTGAACCGGGCGTATGCCTCGGGCTCTTCGGTGCGCATCCGGTCCCACCGCTTCCCGGGGATCAGCATGGACCCCGGGGAGACGGCGTTCACCCGGATCCCGTCCGGGCCCAGCTCACGGGCGAGCGAGGCCGCGAGATGGATCTGGGCGGCCTTGGCCGCCCCGTACTGCGCCTGGGGCCCCGGCTTCCAGCCGGAGATGGAGGCGATCACCACCACGGAGCCGCCGCCCGCGCGGCGCAGATGCGGCACCGCGGCCTTCACCAGCCGTGCCGTATGACCCACGTTCATCTCCCAGGTCAGCGACCAGTCCTGGGGGCCGGCGTCCTCGATGCCGCGGCCGCGGGCGCCACCGGCGCAGGCCACCACGCCGTCAAGACCGCTGAAACGTATCCCCGCCGCCTCGACGAATTCCTCCAGCAACCCCGGCTCGGTGACGTCCAGCGCACGGGTGAACAACTCCCCGTTGCCCTCGGCGCTCAGGGACGCCGTGAGGGACCGCAGATCCTCCGGTGTCCGTGCACACGTGGCCAATCGCGCCCCGCCGGCGGCCAGTAGCCGTACGATCTGTTCACCCAGCCCCCGGGAGCCCCCGGTCACCAGGACCCGTTTGGCGTCCACACCGGACCGTTGCCCCGGGCCGAGCCGCCCCTCGCGGCCGTCGCTCACGCTTGCCACGTCCGGACCGTACAGCCCGAACCACTACGCCCGTACAACCGGACAACCCCCATGCCCTCTCGCCCACCGGCCGGTCCAACCGTTTGTCTACATGAACGGCGACCGACGGCGCTTTGCGCTGCCTTCGAAGGAGGAACCATGCCGGTAACCGGCACTCACCGCGACCGGGCCGTCTCCGTCCGTGGCAGCTGGTCCAGGCGGGTCGGGTGGGGTGTGCGCACCACCTGTCACCAGCTCAGATGCCAGGCGGTCGGTCGCCAGACTGCGCTTACCCGCTCACCGGAGCATCAATCACCCCATGAGCCCGTATGCCACCACAGCCCACAGACCGATGAGGAGCGTGAGGACCGACACCGTGAGCCGATCCTTTCCAGGACTGTCACACAGGCCGGCGTCGGCCGATGAGGAGAGCGAGACGATGGGCGCGAGCCATGGCATCGCGGTTTCCGCGGACCGCCCGCGAACCGATCCGGTTGCCGGGTCGCGAACTGATCCGCTTACCGGGCCTCGAACCGATCCGGTTACCTCGCCGGGAGCCGATCCGGTTACCGGGCCGGCCGCCGCGGCGATCCCCGTCCCCTGCGCTGGAGGGGAGCGGACGGTGATCCCGCTGGTCACCCGCCGGCTCTTCCGGGCGGAGTTCCCCGCCCTTCCCGACCGCGCCGCCGCCGTACGCCGGATGGTCGCCGGGCATCTGCGCGACTGGCGGCTCGGCGCGATCGTGGACCATGTCGTCCTCGCCACCAACGAACTGTTCGCCAACGCCGTGGAGCACGGCAGCTCCGGCCCCGCCGACACCGTCACCATCACCGTCTCGCTGGAACGCTTCGGCCGTGAGCTGCGCGTGGAGGTGGCCGACGGCTCGCCCGTGATCCCGGTCGCCCGCAAACCGGAGCCGACGGAGGAGTCCGGACGAGGGCTGGCCATCGTCGAGGACCTGGCCCTCGACTGGGGCACCGAGCCGCCCGACCCCGGAGCCCGGGGGAAGAAGGTGTGGTTCACCCTGCCGCTGGTGGCCACCTCATGAACGCGGGGGCGCGTGGTGACCGCCGGATGCGGGTCACCGTGGAGGCCGACGCGGCCGAATGGCTGCTCGCCGCGAGCGATGACCCCGGGCGGGTGCGGCTGCAATGGGCCAGCGGCACCGGCCTCGCCGATCTGCCGGTGGGCCCCGTCTTCGACCTGGTGCGGATGTGCGACGACATCGGCACCGCGGTGATCCAGGCGCTGCGGCGGCGCGACGCGGCGGGGCCGGTGATGCTCGCCACCGCCAGCCATGTGCTGTCCTTCCTCGTGCCGCCCGGATCGGCGGCCGAGTGGAAGGGCTGGCTGGCCGGGACGGCGTACGCCCGCCGCCGCGCGGTGGCCGCGGCGGGGCCCGGCCGGGTGCTGCGCTGCCCCAGGCCCGGCTGTGTCCGGCAGGGCCATGTCTGGCTGATCCGGCCCGGCGGCCCGCTCACCGACAGCCGTACCCTGCGCGCCGCCCTGGAGGAGGCCATCGACCGGCCCGGCCTCCCGGATGTGCTGTTCCGCTGACCCTTGTCGGCAGGCCCCGGCTCCTGTCGCATCAGCATCGGACGCCGCGGCGGGGCGCGCGAGGTCCGATGCCGGAGCCGCTCCCAGCGGTGGCCGGGAGCGCCCTGCCAGGCGTCGCGGGCCCGTGAAGATCCGCCCGGGCCGGGCGTCAGCAGATCGGCGGAAGTCTGCCGCGGTTCGAAAGGCGCCCTGGAGGGGCGCGGGGCTGTACCGATGTGCGGCTCCGCCGCGGGGCGCGACCAGCCACGACGGTGCCGCGGACGATCGACGGCAGCTCAGCGCACTTCCAGCGGAGCGCTCAGGCGCCGGGCGCCGGGGCGAAGGCGGCGCGGTGCGCCTCGGCGAAGGCGCGGAAGGAACGGGGAGCACGCCCCGTGACCCGCTGGACGGTGTCGGTCGTCCGGTCCTCCGCGCCGTGCCGGATGTCCTCGTCGAGCCCGGCGAGCACCGCGGCGAACTCCGGCGGGATCCCTATCGCCTTCAGTCTCTCCCGCAACTCCCCGGTCTCCACCGCGACATGGCGGGCCGGCCGCCCGGAGACCTCTGTCACGATGCGCGCCGCCTCCGCGTAGCCGAGCGCCTCGGGACCGGTGATGATGTGGTCCGTGTTGTGCGGGCGGTCGTCCAGCAGGGCCCGGGTGGCAACTGCGGCGATATCTGTCGCGTCGACGAAGGCCACCTTGCCGTCCCCGGTGGCGGTGACGATCTCGCCGTCGCCGCGGATGGCGTGGGCCACCGCATGGTCGCCGGTGAAGTTCTGCATGAACCATGAGGGCCGCAGCACCGCCCACTCCGGAACGGTCTCCTTCACCAGCGTGTGCACCGCGCCGAGGCCCGTGGGCGCTTCGGGGACCGCGGAGGAGCTCAGCAGCACCACCCGTCGTACGCCCTGGGCGACAGCGGTGTTCAGGAACGGCTCGACCACGGGCCGCGGCTCGGCCACCCCGAGGGGCGAGACGAGATAGATCCGCTCCACGCCGTCCAGCGCCGCCGCATGGCCGGCCGGGTCGTGCCAGTCGAACCGGACGGCCTCGCCCGCCTCGGCCGCTGCCGCGGACTCGGGCCGCCGGGTGGCGGCCAGCGCCCGCGCGCCCTGTGCGCGCGCCATCCGCAGCACCTTGGAACCGGTGTTCCCGGTGGCGCCGAGGACCAGAACGGTCGGTTCAGCCATTGGTCCGGTCCTCCTCGGCGCCGAAGCCGACCTCGCTGAGCATCAGCGGGTTCCAGTAGTCGCGGTACGAGGCGATCTCGCCGTCCCGGACGGTGATGACGGCGATGTACGAGGGGCGGAGCGGGCGGCCGGACGAGACGGCCACGGCGTCCATCGAGAACTCCACGATCAGCACCTCGGGGTCCTCGGTGCGGTGGATGACCTGATGCGCGACGGCGCGCAGATCGATGTGGTCGGCGTAGTCCCGCACGTATTCGCGCACGGCCTCACGCCCTTCCAGCAGACGCGGCCGGCCGGCCGGGGCGAAGGGGAACTCAATGGTGCCGTCGACGGCCCACAGGTTCGCGAATCCCATCATGTCGTGGTCGAGCAGCAGTTCCTTCGCCCGCTCGAACACCTTGATGCGGTCGTCCATGACGTACTTCCTTCTCACAGGGGAATGTCACAACCAATGGACGGAACGGTACCGTCCCGTCCGCACATCATAGAACGAGACGGTACCGTCCTGTCCATCTGTTAACCTTGAAGCCATGTCGGACACCAACCGGCGCCCCCCGAGCGGCGCCGCCACCCTGCGCGCGGACAAGACCGCCGCCATCGCCGAGGCCGTTCTGGACGAGCTCGCGGAGCACGGATACGGCCGGCTGTCGATGGAGGCCGTGGCCAAGCGGGCCGGAGTGGGCAAGAGCGCCCTGTACCGGCGGTGGCCTTCCAGACAGCGGATGGTCATCGCGGTCGTGTCGGAGCTGAGCGTCGCCCTGGTCGAGGAGCCCGACACCGGATCCCTGCGCGGCGATGTGCTGGCCGCGCTTCATGCGGTCGCCGACTGGCTCACCCATCCGCGGTTCTCGCGGATCCTGCCGGACCTGATCGCCGAGGCGCAGCGGGACGAGGAGCTGTCCCAGGCCCTGGCCCGCTGCGTCGGCGAGCCGCGGCGCGCCCGCGCCATCGGCATGCTGGACCGGGCGACCGAGCGCGGTGAGTTGCCGGACGACCTCGACCGCGAGCTGGCGCTCGATCTGCTCGGCGGGCTGGTCTACTGGCGCGTCTCGGCCCGTGGGGCGGCCCTGGAGCCCGGCTACTTCGAGCGCGCCGCCGATATGGCGCTGCGGGCCCTGGGCGCCCGGCCGCGCGGGGAGTGACGGCCGGGGCGGGGCCGTAGGGCGTCCCAGTGGGGGCCTCCGCCGCGAAGTCGCTCGTTGTCCGGGCGTCTCCTCCGGCGGGGCTCCTCCTCCGGATGGGCCGGAGAACGGGCATGGAGGTGCGCGGCCCCGCATCATCGCTTAGTGACGAGCGGTGGTGAGCCGCCGCGCGTCCTCGACCCTAGGAGCCCCCATGTCAACCGGCCTCTCCGTCCATATCGGACTCAATCAGGTCGACCCCGCCGCGTACGAGGGCTGGAGCGGTGAGCTGGGCGCCTGCGAGCAGGACGCCGTGGACATGGCGGGGATCGCCGACGCCGCGGGGTTCGATGTGACCGACCCGCTGCTGAGCCCGGCGGCCACCGCGGAGACGGTCACCGCCACCCTGGAGGCCGCGGCCGGGCGGCTGGCCGAGGGGGACATCCTCTTCCTCACCTACTCGGGCCACGGCGGTCAGGTGCCCGATCTCAACCACGACGAGACCGGGGACCGCCTCGACGAGACCTGGGTGCTCCACGACCGGCAGCTGGTCGACGACGAGCTCTTCGAGCTGTTCGGGAAGTTCGCCAAGGGGGTGCGGATCTGGCTGCTCTCCGACAGCTGCCACAGCGGCACCGTGGCCCGGCGGCTGCCCGAGCTGCTCAGCGCCCAGGAGCTCGACCGGCGCTTCAGCACCGCCGACCCGGCGGAGGTCGGCCGCAGGATCCGGGTCATGCCCCAGTCGGTGCAGTCCGCCGTCTACCGGCGCGACCGTGACGCCTACGACCGCATCCAGAACACCCGCACCGCCAAGGACCTCGCCAAAATCGACGCCAGCGTGCTGCAGATCTCCGGCTGCCAGGACAACCAGACCTCCGCCGACGGGATCGTCAACGGCCTGTTCACCGCCACCCTGCTGGAGGTCTGGCGGGGCGGTGCCTTCGCGGGCAGCTACCGCGGACTGCACCGGGAGATCGTCAAGCGGATGCCGCCCGACCAGACGCCCCACCTCTTCCAGGTGGGTGCGGCGAACTCCGCATTCGCCCGGCAGCGGCCCTTCACCATCTGAACCGGGATCTGTAGCGTGCCCGCGTCATACCCGTGTGCGGCGGCCCGCCGAGCGAGGTATGACAGTAGGAGGGCACGGCGAGCCGGTGAGGTGCCGGTATGACCACGCATGACCGTGTTGACCAGGAGGACGAGGCGGGTATCGGCAGCATGGCGACCGCCCCGGGAGGAGTGCTCGATCTGCTGCGGGTCGCTGCCGTGGCGCTGGATGTCGAGGGGCGGATCGCCCTGTGGAGCCCGGAGGCTGAACAACTGTTCGGTTACCGCGCGGCCGAGGCGCTGGGGCGCCGCGCGGACAAGCTGCTGGTCCACCCGAAGGACCGGCGGGCGGCCGTGGAGCTCTTCGCGCGCGTACGGGCGGGCGACACCTGGGCCGGCGTCTTCCCGGTCCGCCGGCCGGACGGCTCCACCCTGAAGGTGGAGTTCCGCACCATGGGCCTGCGCGACGCCCATGGCGAGGGCTACGCGCTCGGGCTGGCCGCCGACGAGGGGACCGTACGCCGGCTGGAGACCGATCTGGCGGTATCCGGCTTCCTGGTCAAACAGTCGCCCGTGGGGCTCGCGGTCTTCGACACCGAGCTGCGCTGGCTGCGCGCCAACCCGGCCCTGCAGCAGATGAACTCCATCACCGAGCCCCAGGTGCGCGGCCACCGCCTCGGGGAGGTGCTGCCCGGGCTCGACGTCGAGACCATCGAGGCCGCGATGCGGCATGTGCTGGAGTCCGGTGAACCGCTGCTGGACCAGCAGAGCATCGGCCGGACCCCGGCCGACCCCGACCATGACCACGCCTGGTCGGAGTCGTACTACCGGCTGGAGGACCCCAGCGGCCGGATCCTGGGCGTCGCCGTCTCCATCATGGACATCTCCCGGCGCCACCGGGAGACCAGCGAGATCGCCGAGGCGCGCGAGCGGCTGGCCGTGATCGCCGACGCGAGCGTCCGCGTCGGCACCACGCTGGATCTGCGGCAGACCGCCCAGGAACTCGCCGATGTGACCGTGCCCCGGCTCGCCGACCTCGCGGCCGTCGACGTCCTGGACTCCGTGGTGCACCGCGAGGCCACCCCCCGGGTGTGGGCCGACGGCTCCGCCCGCTTCCGGGCGCTCGCCGTCGCCGCCGGCTACCCCACCGACGCCGTCCACGCGGCGGACCCGGTCGGCGAGATCGCCCGCTACGAACCCACCCGGCTGATCACCCAGTGTGTCCGCGAGGCCCGGCCGATCCTGGTGCCGCACGTGACCGAGCAGGACGTACGGCGGATCGCCCGGGACGACGACGCCGCCCGGGTGCTGCTGCGCGAGGGCGTGCACTCGTACATCGCCGCCCCGCTGATCGCCCGCGGCAGTGTGCTCGGCACCCTCAGCCTGCACCGCACCATCAACCCCAGGCCGTTCGACGAGGAGGACCTCACCCTCGCCTGCGAACTGGCCATCCGCGCCGCCCTGTGCATCGACAACGCCCGGCTCTACGCCCGCGAACGCGACGCCGCGCTCACCCTCCAGCGCAGCCTGCTCTCCCAGCAGCCGCGCGACCTGGACGGCTTGGAGATCGCCTCCCGGTATCTGCCCGCGGTCAGCGCCGCCGGGGGCGACTGGTTCGATGTGCTGCCCCTCCCGGACGGCCGGGTCGGACTGGTGGTCGGCGACGTCATGGGCAAGGGCATCCACGCCGCGGCCATCATGGGCCAGCTGCGCACCGCCACCCGGGCCTTCTCCCGCCTCGACCTGCCCCCGGCCCAGGTGCTGTGCCATCTCGACGAGATCACGCCCAGCCTGGGGGAGTCCATCGCCACCTGCCTCTACGCGGTCTGCGATCCGCGCACCGGGCGGTGCGAGATGTCCACCGCCGGCCATCTGCCACCGGTGCTGGTGCAGCCCGGCGGCGAGGCCGAGCTGATCGACATCCCCACCGGCGCGCCGCTGGGCGTCGGCGGCGTCCCCTTCGCCTCGGTGGAGCGGGAGCTGGCCGAGGGGGCGCTGCTGGCCCTGTTCACCGACGGCCTGGTGGAAAAGCGCCATCAGTCCCTCGACGTCGGACTGCACACCCTGGTCCAGCTGCTGCGCCGCCACCAGGGCCCGCTGGAGCGGATCTGCGACCAGGTGCTGGCCGCGTTGCACGGGGCGCCGGACGACGATGTGGCCCTGCTGCTGGCCCGGCTGCGCCGCCCTCGCCTGCCGGAGACGTCCGTGGTTACCGTGGAAGGTAGCTGAAGAAGGGCCGACACATCACCCACCCCATCGATGAAACGACGTCCCGATGGCTCAGTTCGCCCGCCGCTTCACCGTGGTGACCGCTCTGGTGGCCGTCGCCCTGGGAACCACGGCCTCCCTCGCCGGTACCGCGGAGCCGCACCCCAGGCCCACCCCCAAGGTCGCGGTCATCGGCACCGGAGGCACCATCGCGGGCGTCAGCAAGTCCAAGGTGTCCTTCGACGACTACGAGGCGGGCAAGCTCCGGGTGTCCCGGCTGGTCAACGACCTCAGGCCCCAGGTGAACCGGATCGCCGACGTGACCACCCAGCAGTTCGGCAACAAGGACTCCAACAACTACACGATCCCCGAGTACCGCCGGCTCACCGCCGCCGTCGACCACGCCCTGAAGTTCAACGACGGGGTGGTGGTCACCACCGGCACCGACACCATGGAGGAGTTCGCGTACTGGCTGGACCTGACCGTCCGCAGCGACAAGCCCGTGGTGCTCACCGGCTCCATGCGGCCCTGGACGGTGATCGGCTCCGACGCCCCGGCCAACCTCTACAACGCGATCCACCTCGCCGCCAGCGGGCGCACCACCTGCTTCGGCGCCGTGGTGATGCTCAACGACCAGATTCACGCCGCCCGCGAGGTGCGCAAGTCCGACACCCTGCGGCTGAACGCGTTCAGCAGCGGCAGCAGCGGAGAGCTCGGCGTCATCGACCAGAACCACATCCGCGTCAACCGTGCGCCCGCCCGCGTCGAGCAGTGCGGCAAGCCCGCCTGGAAGACCCCGTTCGACCTCGACCGGATCGCCCGGCGGCCACTGCCCAAGGTCGACATCGCCTACAGCTACCAGGGCGCCGGACCCCAGGCCATCAAGGCGTTCGCCGACGCCGGGGCGGCCGGGATCGTCACCGCGGGCACCGGGGCGGGCGGCCTCTCCCCGGCCATGACCGAGGCCCGGGACGACGCCGTCAAGAACGGGGTGGTCATGGTCTCCGCCTCCCGCACCGGCTCCGGCGCGGTCTACGACCCCGATGTCCACGGCGTCATCGGCGCCCAGGACCTGACCCCGCAGAAGGCCCGGCTGCTGCTGCTTCTCTCGCTCGCCACCACCCATAACGAGCATCGGATCCAGACGTGGTTCCACACCCTGGGCACCGGCCAGTTCACGGCCCGTCGTTAGAGCGCGGCGGCGCCGCCCCGGAAGGTGGCGCGGTAGGCGCTCGGTGACACCCCGAGGGCGGTGTGCAGACGCTGCCGCAGCGAGGCGGCGGTGCCGAAGCCCGCGTCCGCCGCGATCCGGTCCACCGGCAGATCGGTCTCCTCCAGCAGCTGCCGGGCACGCTCGAGGCGCCGCTGGGTCAGCCACTGCACCGGGGTCATCCCCACCTCCTCGCGGAACCGCCGGGAGAAGGTCCGTACGCTCATCGACTCCCGCTCGGCCAGCTCCCGCAGGGTCGGCGGACGGTCGAGCCGGGTCAGCGCCCAGGCACGGGCCGCGCCGGTGGAGCCGCCGCGCTGCTCCGGCACCGGCCGCCGGATGAACTGCGCCTGGCCGCCGTCGCGATGCGGGGCCACGACCGAGCCGCGGGCGACCTCGCCCGCCACCGCCGCCCCGTGGTCGCGGCGGATCATATGCAGGATCAGATCGATACCGGCGGCGTCCCCGGCCGAGGTCAGCACCTCGCCCTCGTCCGCGTAGAGGACGTCCGGGTCGAGCGCGACGGCCGGGAACAGCTCCCGGAACCGGTCGGCCTCCTGCCAGTGGGTCGTCGCCCGGCGGCCGTCCAGCAGCCCCGCGGCGGCCAGCACGAACGCCCCCGTGCAGATCGAGGCGATCCGGGCGCCGGGGCGGATCCGGGCGAAGGCGCCGGTGAGCGGGGCGCCCAGGCGGCCCTCGGTCTGTGGCTCGTCCGGTTCGTTGGCGGCCGGGACGAGCACGGTGTCGGCCTCGGCCAGCGCGTCCGGGCCATGGGCGACACGCATCGTGACGTCGGAGTCGGTGCGCACCTCACCGGGGACGAGCGCGCAGGTCACCACCTCGTACAGCGGCTCACCGGCGGCCGATACGGCCCGGCCGAACAGCCGGTGCGCCATGCCCAGCTCGAACGGCAGCAGCCCGTGGCGCACCAGCACCGCCACCCGATGGCGGCCGGGGTGAGCGAAGACGGACATGGCGCGATTCTCGCAGACGGGCGGATCCGGCCATCACTTCTTGGCCCGGCTGGGCTGCACCCGCTTCGGCTCGCCCGCCATCTTCGGATGCTCCGGCGGATAGGGAAGGTCGCCGAGCCCGTGCTCCCGCTCGTCCCGCGTGGCCAGCTCCAGCGCGGACTCCAGGCGGAAGGCGTGCTCGTCCATGTCCGCGTGCACATCGCCCAGCTCGCGGAAGCGCACCGGCATGGTGGCCAGGTCGAAGTCGCGCGGCCGGGCGTCGGGGACCTCGTCCCAGCGCAGCGGCGCGGAGACCGGGGCATGGGGGCGGGGGCGCACCGAGTAGGCGCTGGCGATGGTGCGGTCCCGGGCGGTCTGGTTGTAGTCCACGAAGATCCTCCGGCCGCGCTCCTCCTTCCACCACTTGGTGGTCACCCGCTCCGGAGCCCGCCGCTCCAGCTCCCGCGCGATCGCGATCGCGGACCGCCGCACCTGGGTGAAGGTCCACTCCGGCGCGATCGGGACGAACACATGCAGCCCCCGGCCGCCCGAGGTCTTGGGCCACCCCCGCAGCCCCAGCCCGTCCAGCACCTCGCGCAGTTCCTCGGCGGCCCGTACCGCGTCCTCGTAGTCGGTGCCCGGCTGGGGGTCGAGGTCGATCCGCAGCTCATCGGGGTGTTCGGTGTCCCCGCGCCGCACCGGCCACGGATGGAAGGTCACGCTCCCCAGATTCGCCGCCCACACCACGGCCGCCGTCTCGGTGGGGCAGATCTCGTCCGCGTGCCGCCCGCTGGGAAAGGAGATACGGCCGGTCGGAATCCACTCCGGCAGGTTCTTCGGCGCCCGCTTCTGGAAGAACGACTCCCCGTCGACCCCGTCCGGATAGCGCTCCAGCGTCGTCGGCCGGTCCCGCAGCGCCCGCAGCGCGCCCTCGCCGACCGCCAGGTAGTAGCGGGCGAGGTCCAGCTTGGTGAACCCGCGCTCCGGGAAGTACACCTTCCCGGGGTTGGTCACCCGCACCGTGCGACCGCCGACCGTGAGCTCCACCGACTCTGCCATACGGCCACGCTAGGCCCGCCCGCCCGAGGCCGCCTCCCGGCGGGCGAGCGGCCCGTCACAGGAGCACAATCGGACATCATGGACCTTCCGGTGATGCCTCCCGTCGAGCCGATGCTGGCCAAGGCCGTGGCCACGATCCCGCCCGGGATGCGTTACGAGGGCAAATGGGACGGCTTCCGGGCCATCGTCTTCCGCGACGGGGACGAGATCGAGATCAGCAGCCGCACCACCAAGCCGCTCACCCGCTACTTCCCTGAGCTGGCCGAGGCGCTGCTCGCCAACCTGCCGCCGCGCTGCGTCCTGGACGGCGAGATCGTCATCGTGCGCGGCGGACGGCTGGACTTCGACGCCCTGCTGGAGCGGATCCACCCCGCCGACTCCCGGGTGCGGCTGCTGGCGAAGAACACCCCGGCCGGCTTCGTCGCCTTCGACATTCTCGCCCTCGGCGACACCTCGCTGATGGACACTCCGCTGAGCGAGCGCCGCGAGGCGCTGACCGAGGCGCTGCGCGACGCCGCGGACCCGGTGCACCTCGCCCCCTGCACCGACGATCTCCACGTGGCCCGGCAGTGGTTCGAGAGTTACGAGGGGGCGGGGCTCGACGGCATCGTGGCCAAAAGCCCCGACCTGCGCTACCGCCCCGGCGAGCGCGTGATGGTCAAGATCAAGCACGAGCGCACCGCCGACTGTGTGGTGGCCGGGTACCGCGTCCACAAGTCCGGCCAGGGCGTCGGCTCGCTGCTGCTCGGCCTGTACGACGCCACCGGTCGCCTCCAGCACGTGGGCGTCAGCGCCGCCTTCACCGCACGCCGCCGCCAGGAGCTGATGGCCGAGCTGGAGCCACTGGGCATGGAGACCGTCGACGGCCATCCCTGGGCCGACTGGGCGCGCGAGGAGGCCCATGCCAAGGGCCGGATGCCGGGCGCGCCCAGCCGCTGGACCGGGGTCAAGGATCTGTCCTGGCTGCCGCTGCGCCCGGAGCGGGTGTGCGAGGTGGCCTACGACCACATGCAGAGCGGCCGCTTCCGGCACACCGCCCGCTTCCGGCGCTGGCGGCCGGACCGGGAGCCCGGGCAGTGCACCTACGAACAACTGGAGGAGCCGGTCTCCTACGACCTGCGCCAGGTGCTGGGGTCGTCCGCCGCGGACGCGTAGCCGTTGCTGCCGTCCTTGCCGCCGTCCGTCACCGCCCGGTCCGTCACCGCTTGCCGCCCCGGGCCGGGTGCCTGGCCATCCGTACGAACCAGTCACGCGCCGCCTCGGCGGCCTCCTCCAGGGTTCCGGGCTCCTCGAACAGATGGCTCGCGCCGGGCACCACATGGATCTCGTGCGGGGCGACGAGCATGGCGGCCGCCTGCTGGTTGAGCCGCAGCACCTCGTGGTCGTCACCGCCCACGATCAGCAGCACCGGCGCCCGCACCCGGTTCAGCGCACCGCCCGCGAGATCGGGCCGGCCGCCCCGGGAGACCACGGCCGCCGCCCGCTCCGGCCGCTCCGCGGCGGCCGTCAGCGCCGCCGCCGCGCCGGTACTGGCGCCGAACAGCCCCACCGGCAGCGCAGAGGTGGCCGGATGCCCGCCGAGCCAGTTCACCGCGGCCCCCAGCCGCCGGCCCAGCAGCGGGATGTCGAAGCGCAGTTCGGCGGTGATCGCGTCCACCCGCTCCTCGGCGTCGGTGAGCAGATCGAACAGCAGGGTGGCCAGATCCGCGTCCTGCAACACCCGGGCCACCGCGCGATTGCGCGGGCTGTGCCGGGAGCTGCCGCTGCCGTGGGCGAACGCGACGACGCCGATGGGCTGGTCGGGAAGGGCCAGATCGCCCACGAGCATGGCGTCGTCCACGGCGATACGGGCGGTCTCGGAGCGCATCGGCCACCTCCTGCCGGGGGTTGCGGGGCTGGTGCTGCGGCTAGGCGTAGGCCATGAGCCCTTGCCGTAGCTCGCTGTAGAGCCGGGAGAGCCTGCGGGATATGTGCATCTGCGAGAAGCCCAGGATCTCGCCGATCTGGCTCTGCGAAAGCCCGGCGAAGAACCGCAGATAGAGGACGTAGCGGTCCTGCTCCGACAGTTCGGCGATCAGCACCCGCAGCGCCTCGCGGTTGACGACGCGTTCGATCGCGGCGTCGTCCGCGCCCACCGTCTCGGCGAGCAGCCGCTCCTCGGCGCCCTGGACCGTGGCGTTGAGGGAGAGCGGGGTGCAGGAGGCGCTGGCCTCCAGACCCGCCTTCACATCCTCCTGGGGCATACCGGTGCGGAGGCAGATCTCATGGATGGTGGGGGTGCGCCCGCCGAGTTCCTGCTCCAGCGCGTCGCGTGCGGAGCGGGTGCGGGAGCGGACCTCCTGGATGTTGCGGGGGATGTGCAGCGTCCACAGATAGTCACGGAAGTGGCGCTTGAGCTCACCGGTGATGACGGGGATCGCATAGGAGGGGAAGGCATGCCCGAGGTCGGGGTTGTAGCGGTCGACGGCCTTCACCAGGGCCAGCGAGGCGACCTGGGTGAGGTCCTCGATGTTCTCGCCCTTGTTGCGGAAGCGCAGCGCCAGGCGCTTGGCGACGGGCAGCCAGGCGCAGATGATCGCCTCGCGCAGTGCGTCGCGCTCAGACCCGGATGGGAGCCGGGACAGACGCAGGAAGGCACCGCCGGTGTCGGGAGTGTCGTCATGGCGTCGTTGGCGAGTCGCGGTTGCTGACATGGTCACTCGCCTCCGTGTTCCGATGTCACGGCGGTTCGCCACCAGATTCGCATGCGCCCTAACACCTCGCAATTCGGCCGAATTGGTGATGGTGTGCATGCCTTTGGGTGGTATGAGCGTTTCATCTGGTTCGTACCGATGGTGGCGGGGTATGGCCAGAGGATGAACACACGCCTTCGTCTCGCCCAGCAGCCCGAGGCGGACGCCCTGCTCGAGCGCGACCCACTGGCCCTGATGATCGGGATGCTGCTCGATCAGCAGGTGCCCATGGAGTGGGCGTTCTCCGGTCCGTACACCATCGCGGGGCGCCTGGGCAGGGACCGGCTGGACGCCCAGGAGATCGCCGCGCACGACCCCGAGCGGTTCGCCGCGCTGCTGTCGGAGAAGCCCGCCGTGCATCGCTACCCGGGTGCGATGGCCGGGCGCATCCAGCAGCTGTGCGGGTATCTGGCCGAGCACTACGACGGCGACCCGACCGCCATGTGGCGCGATGCGTCCTCCGGCGAGGAACTGCTCCGGCGGCTGAACGAACTGCCCGGTTTCGGCAAGCAGAAGGCGCAGATCTTCCTCGCGCTGCTGGGCAAGCGCCTGGGGGTGCGGCCCAAGGGCTGGCGCGAGGCCGCCGGGTCCTACGGCGAGGAGGGCGCGTATCGCTCGGTGGCCGACATCACCGGGCCCGAGACGCTGGACAAGGTCCGCGCGCATAAGCAGGAGCTCAAGCGGCAGGCCAAGCAGGCCAAGGGCGGCGCGGGAGGCTGAGCGGGGGCCTGCGTTCGCCAGGCTTCAGGCGGTGCCGGGCTTCAGGCAGTCCTCGGCGAGGCGGTGCCCAGCGAGCCCCGCAGGGTGTTCACGGCCAGGGTGAGCGCGGCCCGTGCGGCCTGCGTGTCGCGGAGCGCGTCGAGCATCAGGAAGTCATGGATGATTCCCTGCATCCGCATGGCGGTGACCGGCACCCCGGCCTCCCGCAGCTTCGCCGCGTACGCCTCGCCCTCGTCGCGCAGCACATCCGCCTCGCCCGTGATGACAAGGGCGGGCGGCAGCCCCGCGAGCTGGTCGGGGGTGGCGCGCAGCGGGGAGGCGGTGATCTCGGAGCGGTGCGCCGGGTCGGTCGTGTACTGGTCCCAGAACCACTTCATCGCCTCACGGGTGAGGGAGTAGCCCTCGGCGAACTCCTCGTAGGAGCCGGTGTCGAAGGCCGCGTCGGTCACCGGATAGAAGAGCACCTGCCGCACCAGTGACAGATCGCCGCGCTCCTTGGCGAGCAGGGTGAGGGCGATGGCCAGGTTGCCGCCCACCGAGTCTCCGGCCACCGCGATCCGGGAGGCGTCGAGCCCCGCTCCCTGGCCGTGGGCCACGATCCACTGGCCCACGGCGTAGCTCTGCTCCAGCGCCACCGGGTAGTGGGCCTCGGGGGAGAGGTCGTACTCGGGGAAGACGACCGCGGCGCCCACTCGGACCGCCAGCTCCCGGACCAGCCGGTCATGGGTGTGGGCGTTGCCGAACACCCAGCCCGCGCCGTGGATGTAGAGAATCACCGGAAGGGTGCCGACGGCCTTCGGAGGGCGGACGATGCGCGCCTTGACGCCGCCCGCCGGGATACCGCCGACGCTGATCCACTCCTCGTCCACCTCCGGTTTGGGCACCTCGCCGGACTGCACCTCGTCCAGCGTGCGACGGCCCTCCGCGGGCGTCATCTGGTACGGATACGGCGGTTTGGCGGTGGCCTCGGCGAATGCCGCGGCGGCGGGTTCGAGGACGGGGCGGGCCGGAGCGGTGATGGACATCTGCTTCTCCTTTTCCGGTCCGATTCCGTCCGACGGTCTCACCCCGGCCGCCGCGGCACCCACCGCTGTTACGCCACCCGGGCCTCCGTCGCCTCCGGGCGGTCCATCGACGGCATCACCTGATCGGGCCCGGGGCCGGTGAAGGATCGGGGACCGGGTCGGGGCCCGGCGGCCTGGGCACCGGATCGGGGGACGGGCCCGGTGCGGGGCCGGGGGTGGGGTTCGGCGGCGGCTCGGGCGGAGGGGTGGGAATCGGGTCGGGCGGCGGCCCCGGAGGCGGTCCGGGCACGGGGCCCGGTGCGGGACCCGGTTCGGGGCCGCCCGGACCGGGCGACGGGGTCGGAGACGGCGGCCCGGGATCTCGCTGCGTCGGGTGGATGAGGGTCGGGTCGGTCTGCCGTGCCACGGTGTCCTCCAAAGCTCGTCGGCGGGTGGCCACGTCGTTTCCGGGGCGGGTGCCCCGGTCCCCTGGGATGTACGCATGGACTCGGCGCCGAACGCGCGAGCGGCGGGGAAGGCGGGCGATAATTCCTCCGCCCGGCGGAAGCGGCGTCGCTAGCATCGCCGTCGTCATGCGACGTTTTCCTGATCCGGATCCCGGAAATCCAGACCATCGCTCACCCATATCCTATCTGTTATGGCTTGCCGCTTATCAGCGCAATGCCATATTCCTTGGCGCTCTCTATGGAATTGTCCATGTGCTGGCCCAGGCCCTGGTGCCCGCCGCCGTCGGCAAGGCCATCGATGCCGGAATCATCGCCCGTGACCAGCAGGCACTCCTGTGGTGGGGCGGTGCGGTGGTGGCCCTCGGGACGATTCAGGCCGCCGCCGGAATTCTGCGCGACCGCGCCGCCCTCACCACCCGGCTGGGCGCCGCCTATCGCACCGCACAACTCATCGCCCGCCAGGCCGCCCGGCTGGGGGCGACCTTGCCGAAACGGGTGGCCAAAGGCGAGATCGTGAATGCGGGAGTGGCCGATATCGGCCGGCTCGGGGAGGCGCTCGCCGAAACCGCCCGGGGCAGCGGTGCCATCGTCGCCATCGCCGTCGTGGCGGCCATCCTGCTGCACACCTCCTGGGAGCTGGGCCTGGTGGTGCTGCTCGGGGTGCCGCTCATGGTGGGGACGGTGTCCCTGCTGATCCGTCCGCTGCACCGGCGCCAGCAGCGGCTGCGCGAACAGCAGGCCGAGCTGACCGGCCGCGCCGTGGACATCGTCAGCGGGCTGCGGGTGCTGCGCGGCATCGGCGGCGAGGAGGTTTTCGCCGACCGCTATCGCGCCGACTCCCAGCGGGTGCGCGCCGCGGGAGTCGAGGTCGCCCGGGTGGAGGCCCTGCTGGAGGGTGCCAAGGTGCTGCTGCCGGGGCTGCTGACCACCGTCGTCGTCTGGCTGGGCGCGCACTACGTGGCGAGCGGGCGGATGGGCCCGGGACAGCTCGTCGCCTTCTACGGTTACGCCGTCTTCCTGGTCGATCCGCTGCGCCGGCTCACCACCGCGGCCGGCCGGCTGACCCAGGGGCATGTGGCCGCGCGCCGGATCACGGCGTTTCTCGCGCTGCGGCCCGAGTTCGCCCTGGGGGCCGCCGCACCCGCTCCGTACGACGGACCCTACGGGGGACCCGTCCCGTACGAGGGGCCCGCTTCGGACGACGGTCCCGTTCCGTACGAGGGGCCCGCCCCGCTCGCCGACCCCGCCTCCGGGCTGATCGTGGCACCGGGCCGGTTCACCGCCGTGGCCTGCGCCTCCCCCGCCGACACCGCGACCCTCGCCGCGCGGCTGGGCCGCTACACCGACTCCGCCGTCACCCTCGGGGACACCCCGCTCGGCGATCTGCCCCCGGACGAGATACGCCGCCGCATCCTCGTCGCCGACAACGACGACCGCCTCTTCGCCGGTCCGCTGCGCGAGGAGCTCCGCGGCCGGGGGAGTGACGCGGAGCTGGAGCGGGCCGTCGACGCCGCCTGTGCGCGGGACATCGCCGAGGCGCTCCCGGACGGGCTCGACGACCTCGTCGCCGAGTCCGGGCGCAACTTCTCCGGCGGCCAGCAGCAGCGGCTGCGCCTGGTGCGCGCGCTCATGGCCGACCCGGAGGTGCTGATCCTCGTCGAGCCCACCAGCGCCGTCGACGCCCACACCGAGGCCCGTATCGCGCGCGGGGTGAGCGACCTGCGCGCTGGACGGACCACGCTGGTGTTCACCACCAGCCCCGTGGTGCTCAACCGGGCGGACCACGTCGTCTACGTACAGAGCGCGAAGGCCGTCGCCCAGGGCTCGCACGGCGATCTGCTCACCGATGTCCGCTACCGGTCCGTCGTCGCGCGGGAGGAGTCGGCATGAGCACCCACACCCCGCTGCCGGTCGCCCCGGCCGGTGACACCCGCGCCTACGCCCGGCGGCTGGCGCTGCGCCACCCGCGCGAACTCACCGCCGTGCTCGTCCTGTACGCGCTCGCCGCGGGCTGCGGACTGGTGGGCCCCCGGCTGCTGGGCGACCTGGTGGAGGACACCCGCGACGGCGGCGGCGCCATCACCCGTACGGCGCTGCTGATCTGCGCGTTCGTCATCGTCCAGGCGCTGCTGACCCATGCCGCGACGTACGCCGCGGCGCGGCTGGGCGAGAAGGTCCTGGCCGCGTTGCGCGAGCGGTTCGTCGGCGATGTGCTAGCCCTGCCGCTCGCCACCGTCGAACGGGCGGGCGCGGGCGATCTGGTCACCCGCACCATCCGGGACGTGGAGGTGCTCGCGGGCTGTGTGCGCCGCGCGGTCCCCGCCACCATGACCGCCCTGGTCACCATCGCCGTCACCCTCGGCGCCCTGGCCGTGGTGGGCCCGCTGCTGGCCTTCCCCTGCCTGATCGGGGTCCCGGTCCTGTGGGTCGCGGCCCGGTGGTTCTTCGGCCGGTCGCGCGAGGCGTTCCTGCGCCAGAGCGCCTCCTACGCGCGGATCACCGAGGGCCTCACCGAGACCGTCGAGGGGGCCCGTACCGTCGAGGCGCTGGGCCTGGCCGGGCGGCGCGCGGAGCGTACGGACCGGGACATCGCCGGGTCCTACGCGGCCGAGCGCCATACGATCGGGCTGCTCACGGTCTTTCTGCCGGTCATCGACACCGCCTATCTGCTGCCGGTGGCCGCGACCTTGGTGCTCGGCGGCCTCTTCGCGCTCCACGGCATGGTCTCGCTCGCCGCGGTCACCGCGGCCACCCTCTACGTCCAGCAGTTGCTGAGCCCGGTCGACACGGTGCTGTACTGCCTGGGCGACCTCCAGGCGGGCGCCGCCTCACTGGCCCGGCTGCGGGGCGTCCACCGCACCCCCGGGCCCGGAGCCGACGCCCCCACAACGGCCGCGCCCCGGCACCGGGGCCTGGCGCTGCGCGGAGTGCGCTACGCCTACCGGGACGGCCGGGATGTGCTGCGCGGGATCGACCTGGAGATCGAGCCGGGGGAGCGGCTGGCGGTCGTCGGGCCGTCGGGCGCGGGCAAGTCCACCCTCGGCCGCCTGCTCGCCGGGATCCACGCACCGCGCACCGGCTCGGTGACCGTCGGCGGGGTGCCGCTCACCGCGCTCTCCCCGGACCGGCTGCGTGGCCAGGTGGCCCTGGTGACCCAGGAGACGTATGTCTTCTCCGGAACGCTCCGGGAGAATCTGCTCATCGCCGGGCCCGGGGCCGCCGACGCCGAGCTGGAGCGGGTGCTGGACGCGGTCGGGGCCCGGGAGTGGGCCCTGGAGCTGGGGCTGGACGCGCGGGTGGGGGCGGGTGGCGCGGCCCTGGCGCCGGACCGGGTGCAACAGCTCTCCCTCGCCCGGCTGGTGCTGGCCGATCCGCACACCCTGGTGCTGGACGAGGCCACCTCGCTGCTCGATCCGCGTGCGGCCCGCCGTCTGGAGCGCTCCCTCGCCGCCCTGCTCAAGGGGCGTACCGTCATCGCGATCGCGCACCGGCTGCACACCGCGCATGACGCCGACCGGGTGGCGGTGATGGAGGACGGACGGATCAGCGAACTCGGCCCGCACCACGAGCTCGTGGCGCGCGGGGGTGCGTATGCCGCGCTGTGGGAGTCGTGGCACGGCCGCACGTGATGGGGGCGCGGCCCTCATATGTGGCGGACCAATGGCCGCGGGCGTCGCGGGGCGGCGGTTACTCGCCCCCGGCGACCGTGACCTCGACCCCCTGGGCCCGTAGCGCCCGGATCTCGTGGGGGTCGGCGCCGTCGTCGGTCACCAGCGTCCAGCCGGGCGGCAGCCGCACCCAGGTGTGGAAGGGGCGGCGGCCGATCTTCGCGGAGTGCGCCAGTACGTACACCGCGTCCGCCCGGCGGGCCATCAGCTCCTTCAGCCGGGTCTGGCTCAGATCCGCCTCGCAGATGCCGTGTTCGGCCGTCACCCCGTCGGCGCCCAGGAACACCCGGTCGAAGGTCATGCGCTCCAGGGCCGCCTCGGCGAGTGGGCCGAGGAAGCTCTGGCTCAGCGGCCGGAGCGTACCGCCGAGGCATTCCACCCGTACGGTCTCCACATCGGCGAGCTCCTGCAGCGCGGTGAGCCCGGTCGTGGCCACCGTGAGCCCTTCGGCGGTGCGCAGCTCATGGGCGAGGGCGCCGACCGTCGAACCGGCGTCGAGCAGCACCGTCTCCCCGGTGCGGATCGTCGACGCCGCCCAGCGCGCGATGGCCCGCTTGGCCTCGAACGCCTCGCCGGTGCGCTGGCGCAGCGACGCCTCCGGGTGGGCGACCAGGGCCATCGCCCCGCCGTACGTCCGCGCCAGCCGCCCGTCCGCGGTGAGCTGGGCGAGGTCGCGGCGGATGGTGGAGGCGGTGACGCCGAAGGCGCTGGACAGCTCCTCCACGCTGGTCAGGCCCGTGGTCGTGGCGAGGTGGACGATCTGGTCGCGCCGGGCCCGCGCTCCGTTCACCGGCATCTCTCTCGCGTCTCTCGCGTTCCTCAATGTGGGCTCGGCCTCGCGTTCCTCAACTGGGGCTGGGCGTCAGCTACCGGGGCTGGCGTCAGTGGGCGGGGGACGGAGCCATCTCGGCGGCCTGCCGCAGCGCCTCGATCATGCTACCGGCGTCGGCCGTGCCCGTACCGGCGATGTCGAAGGCGGTGCCGTGGTCGACGGAGGTGCGGATGACGGGCAGGCCGACGGTGAGATTGACCCCGGCCTCCAGGCCCAGCACCTTGACCGGGCCGTGCCCCTGGTCGTGGTACATCGCCACGATCAGGTCGTAGTCACCGCGCCCGGCCAGGAAGAAGGCGGTGTCGGCGGGGAGCGGGCCGCGGGCGTCGATGCCGTCGGCGCGCAGCACCTCCAGCGCGGGAACGATCTTCTCCTCCTCCTCGCCGTAGCCGAACAGGCCGTTCTCCCCGGCGTGCGGATTGATCCCGCACACCCCGATCACCGGTTCGGGGGTCCCGGCCCGGACCATCGCCTCATGGCCGCGGCGCACGGTGCGCTCGACCAGACCCGGCTCGATCTTCCGCACCGCGTCGATGAGTCCGATGTGGGTGGTGACGTGAATGACCTTCACCGTCGGGGTCGCCAGCATCATCGACACCTCCTCGACCCCGGTGAGCTGGGCCAGCAGTTCGGTGTGGCCGGGGAAGACATGGCCGCCCGCGTGCAGCGCCTCCTTGTTGAGCGGCGCGGTGCAGATGCCCTGCACCGCACCGTTCATGGCGAGTTCGGCGGCGGTCCGTACGTACTGGTAGGCCGCGTCCCCGGCCACCGGGGAGAGCGTGCCCCAGGGCAGATCGGCGGGGAGCAGCCCGAGGTCGACGACGTTGATCCGGCCCGGGGTGAACGCCGCGTCGGCGGGCGCGGCCACCGTGACGATCTCGCACGCGATATCGCGCAGCCGGGCGGCCTGGCGCAGCCGCTCCGCGTCCCCGATGACCACCGGACGGCAACGCCGCAGGGTGTCCGGGTCGAGCAGCGCGGGGACGATCACCTCGGGTCCGATGCCGGCGCCGTCGCCCATGGTGACCGCGATGAGCGGAAGCGGGGCGGGATCGGCGTCCGCACCAGCGGCCCCGGTGGGGGCGAGGTTGGTGGAGGAGTTCATGAGGTGACCTTCCGTTCCATCGGGTGGGGGCGCAGCGCCTGGACGATGTGGCGCAGGGAGTCGGGATCGCCGAAGCTGCCCGGTCGGGTCACGACGGACCGCCCGTCGGGAGTGGAGAGATGAACGGCGCCGTGGTGCACCTCGCCGACCGGATCGAGCTCGGTCACCGCCAGGGCGTCCAGCACCCGACGTGCCGTCTCGCCGCCGGTCAGCACGAGGTCGACGGCGCCGTGATGCGCGGCGACGGCCTCGCCGATGGCCCGGGCGAGGCCGAGCACCAGCCGCCGACCGGACACGGGCCGGGACCGCGCGCCTGCCTCGTCGGCAGGGCCTTCGGCCGGGCGTGCGTCCGGGCCTGTGCTCGGGCCTGCGTCTGGGTCTTCGTTCGGGCTTGCGTCCGGGTCTGTGCGGGCGGTCCCGCCGCCGGACGGTGGCGCCGTGGCGGGCTGGGGGCCGGGTGCTGGGCTGGGCGGCGGGCCGGGCACGTCGGCGGGCGCGACGGCCTCGCGTTCCGGACGGGGGGACGGGATGGGCGCCGCGCCGTGCGTCGGTGCCAGGCCGGGGGCTACCGGCGAGGGGCTGGGCGAGGCGGCGAGGGAGACGACCGTGACCGGGGCGGTCAGCGGGGGCAGCCGCAGCGGGGGACCGTCCGACAGCAGCCCCGCGGGCGGGAGTCGGTGATGGGTGGCGCCGTCCTCGACCAGCCGCCGGATCTGTTCGGCGGCTGAGGGTTCGGCCGTGCCGACGACGACCAGCACCGGTCGGCCGGTGTCCGCCGAGGGCGCTGCGGTTCCGGCCGCCGACGCGGCTGCCCTCGCCGGTGTGGTGGCGGGGCCAGCCGGGGTCGCAGTGGCGGTGGCGGCAGCCGGGGCGGCCGGAGCGGCTCCGGCGTTCGCCGATGGCACCGTGGTGCTGGCCGTCGACGCGGCTGCACCCGCCGGTGTGGTGATGGCCTGGGCGTTGGCGGCGGCCGGAGCCGTGATGGGGTCGTTGTCCGCCGGGCTCGTGGTGGCGGGGGCAGCCAGGATCGGGTTGGCGATGTCGGCGGCCGGAGCCCCGGTGGGGTCGATGATCGCCGGAGCCCCGGTGGAGTCGGTGACGGCCGGGCCAGCGGTGGCGAAGCTGGCCGGGGTCGCAGTGGCGGGGGCGACTCCGGCGTTCGCCGAGGGCACTGTGGTTCCGGCCGTCGATGCGGCTGTCACCGCCGGTGTGGTGATGGCCGGGGCGGTGGCGGCGGCCGGAGCCGTGGCGGGGCCCGTGGCGGCGGGGCCGGCCGGGGCCGGGTTGGCGGTGTCGGCGGCCGGAGCCCCGGTGGGGTCGGTGACAGCCGGAGGCGTGGTGGGGTTGGCGGTGGCTTTGCCCGTGGCGGTGGGAGCCGCCGAGGCCGATGTGGCGGGGACGGCGGTCGGAGCCGTAGTGGCGCCGATGGCGGCCGGAGCCGTGATGGGGCCGGTGACGGCCGGGCCCGTGGCGACGGGGCTAGCCAGGGTCGCAGTGGCGGTGGCGGCCGCCGGAGCAGCGGTGTCGGCAGCCGAAGCCGCGGTGGTGGTGGCCGCCGGAGCCCCGGTGGGGTCGGGGGCGGCCGGGCCCGTGGCGGTCGGAGCCGCCAACACCGCGGTGGTCTGGGCGGCGGCCGGAGTCGTCGTGGCAGCCGGGGCGGTCGTCAGGTGGCGGCCGAGGGCTGCGGCCAGGCCCCCTGAGCCGACCAGCCGCATCCGGGGGCCCTCGGCGAGCGACGCCTCGACGACCGCGTCGAGATCGGCGTCCGTCTCCGCGTCGCAGATCGCCACCCGTCCGGCCGCCACGGCCGCACGCAGCGCGGCCAGCAGGGTAGGCGGGGACGCCCTTACGGTCGTCAGCGGGATCAGCGCGGTCGGCAGGCCGCGGAGAGCCTGGGCCACCGAAGCGGGTGGGGGCAGAGTTTCGGCGCGCCATGCGTCGCCCTCGTGGAGCGCCACCCCGCCGATGTGGACCACCCCCGAGCGCACCACGCGCCCGGCGATCGGCAGTGCGGGGGCCAGCACCACACCCGCCCCGCCCTCGGCGAGGGCGGCGATCTCGGCGGCGACATTGCCCCGCAGCAGCGAGTCGATCTTCTTCAGTACGAGGGTGTCCCCGTCGGTGTCCCCGTCGGCCTCCCCGTCCGGCGAGGACAGCCGCAGCGCGTCGCGGACCGCCTCGGCCGCCTCGGTGGCGGGCCGGTAGCGGGAGTCGAGGTCCAGGACGGTCGCCTCGCCGGGATGGCGGGGGTGCAAGGCCCTCACCACACCCCCGTTCACCACGTCGGGCCTCCCCACAAGCAGAACCCGGCTGCGTGTTGTGCGCGAGCAAAGCGCGGCTGCCACCTCCGCGGCGCCTGACAGGTCATCCGCGATGGCCAATAGCCTCCGGCTGGGTGTCATGTCCACCGGCACCTCCTCGAATGACCGTGACGGACGGAGCGATCCGATGCCGTGGACATCGTCCCCGTGGTGCCGATGATGGCATACGTTGCGCGAAGTGCGCGAGGAGTATTGCGTAAAGCGCGCAGTCATGCCACGGTGACCGCCGCGACACTTTGACCCGTACGGCCGTCATCCGGGCGCCGAGCGGGTCGAGCGATCCGGTCGCTCGCCTCAGGAACGCCGAGAGGTCAACGATGACCCGTATCCCCTTCGGTCCGGCCCTCAGCCGCCGGTCCGTGCTGCGCCTCGGAGCAGGCGCCTCAGCAGGTATCGCCCTCGCCCCGCTGACCGGGTGCGCGGGCCCCACCGGTGCCCCCGGGCCCGGCGCCATCACCCTCGGGCTGAACCGCTCGCTGGTCAGCCTGGACAACAAGCTGAACCAGTTCGACGCGGCGGTCACGGTCCAGCGCGCGGTGCGCCAGGCGCTGACCCGGATCGGCAAGGGGCTCCGGCCCGAGCTGGTGCTCGCCGACCGCTTCGAGATGACCGGGCCCACCGCCTGGACGGTGCGGTTGCGCCAAGGCGCCCGCTACTCCGACGGAACGCCGGTCACCGTCAAGGACGTCTCGACCGCCCTGAGGATGTACGCGGGCGTCAACGGCTCGTTCATCGTCGGCCTGTTCCCCGAGATGCCCACCGTCGAGCCGGTCGACGAGCGCACCTTCCGCCTGCACACCAAGCGCCCGGTGCCCATCCTCGACCAGCTGATGGCCAACATCCTGATCAGCCCCGCCGCGCGGAACCGGCCCGAGGAGCTGTCCGGCGGTGTGGGCTCCGGCCCGTACGTGGTCAGCTCGGCCAACTCCGGCACCGGTGAGTACACCCTGGACGCCAACCCCCGGTACTGGGGGCGGCGCCCCACCGTGGACCGGGTGCGGGTGCGCTTCGTCCCCGAGGAGTCCAGCCGTGTCGTCGCCGTGCGCAGCGGTGAGCTGGATGTCATCGACACCATCACCCCCGACTCCGCCGAGCAGCTCAAGGGGTTGCCGGGGGTGCGTCTGGACCGCACCTCGGGCACCCGCGTCAACCAGCTCTTCTTCAACTTCCGCAAACCGCGCGGACATCCGCTGGCCGACGCCCGGGTGCGCGAGGCGCTCAGCTACGCCATCGACGGCGAGGCCCTGGTGCGCGATGTGCTCACCGGTTCCGCCCAGCAGGCCGAGGGCGTCATCCCGCTCGCCCTCAAGGGCTCGGTGCGCACCGGCCGTTATGTCCATGACCCCGGCAAGGCCCGTAAGCGCCTCGCCGCGCTGGGCGCGAGCGATCTCAAGGTGAAGATCATCTGGGAGTCCGGCGAGTTCCCCGCGGACACCTCGGTGATGGAGGCCGTGCTGGAGATGCTGCGCGCGGTCGGCGTCCGCGCCACTCTCCAGCAGTTCGAACCGGGCGGCGACATCCAGCAGTGGCGGCAGGGCCGCCGGGGCGACTGGGACGTCCTCGGCAACGGCTTCTCCGTCCCCACCGGCCACGCCTCCACCAGCCTCCAGGGCATGTACGGCGGCACCGCGGAGAAGGAGCGGACCCGGGACACCTACCAGGGCTATGTCTTTCCGCGGATCGCCGCCCGGCTGGCCGACGCCTCCGCCGAAACGGATGGGAAGGCGCGGAACACGAAGCTCGCCGCCGTCCAGCAGCAGATCTGGGACACCCGCCCCTGCCTGTGGGCCTTCGTCCCCGATGTGGTGCTGGCCCGCCGCACCCGAGTGCGCGATGTGCGCCTTCTGCAGCTCAACTCCTACGATCTCGCCGCCGTGCGTCTGGAGGGCTGAGCCGTGACGCGTTATCTGATACGCCGCCTGGGCCAGAGCGTCCTGACGGTCTTCCTGACCCTCTCCACCGTCTTCGTCCTGGTCCGCATGGCCCCCGGCGACCCCGCCGCGGCCCTGGCCGGGCCCAACCCCTCCAGCGCCGACCTCGCCCGGATCCGGGAGCAGTTCGGCCTCGACCGCGGACTGCTCAGCCAGTACGGGCTCTTTCTGCGCGATCTGTTCACCGGCGACCTCGGCACCAGCTACTCCTTCCACGCGCCCGCCCTGGACGTGGTGCTCGACCGGGTGCCCTACACGATCACCCTCTCCCTCTCCGCGATCGCCCTCACCGCGCTGGTGGCCGTGCCGCTGGGCGTATGGATGGCCCGCCGCGCCGACACCAAGCGCGAGCTGGGCGCCAATGTGCTGACCATCGCCGGGCAGTCCATGCCGGACTTCTGGATCGGCGTGATGCTGCTGACCCTCTTCGCCGTGGCCGTTCCGGTGCTGCCCGCCTCCGGCTTCACCACCTGGGGCGGACTGGTGCTGCCCACCGTGACCGTGGCGATCCTCCAGATGGCGCTGATCTCCCGGCTGGTCCGCCGTGAGATGGTGGCGGCCCTCGCCGCGCCGTATGTCACCGTCGCCCGCTCCCGCGGGGTCTCGAACCGCGTACTGACCTGGCGCTACGCCATGGGCAACTCCGCCATCCCGGTGCTCACCGCGCTCGGCACCCGCTTCGCCGCCATGCTCAACGGCGTCGTGGTGGTCGAGGTGGTCTTCGGCTGGCCCGGTGTCGGCTCGCTGGTCGTCCGCGCCCTGGAGACCCGCGACTATCCGCTGATCCAGGCGACCGTCCTGGTCACCGCCGCCCTGGCGGTCCTCGTCCAACTCCTCATCGACCTGGCCTACCCGCTGCTCGACCCGCGGGTACGCCTGGGAAAGGCGGCCTGAGATGAAAGGCGCCCTCGAAACCCCCGCCGAACCCCCAGCCCCCGCGAAGGCCGCCCCCGCGCCCCGCCCCAGCGCGGTCACCGCCCGGGACCTGGCCCGCGCCACCGCCACCCGGCGCCGCCGCAGCGCGAGCCTCAAACTGTGGGCGGGCGCGGTGTGCACCCTGCTGGTGGTGGTCCCCGTCGCCCTCGCCCAGGTGCTGCCCCTGCCCGGCGCGGGCGACCAGGACCTCTCCCGGCGCCGGCTCGCCCCGCTGACCGACGGCCATCTCTTCGGCACCGACCAGCTCGGCCGCGATGTGCTCTCGCGTGTCCTGCACGGCGGCCAGGTCTCGCTGTCGATCGGTGTGCTCGCCGTCGTCGTCTCCGGCCTCATCGGCATCGTCGCGGGCGCCGCCGCCGGGTACTACGGCCGCTGGGTGGACGCCGTCGTCTCCCGGCTGCTGGAGGCCCAGATGTCGCTGCCGCTGCTGATGATGCTGCTGCTCGTCGTGGCCCTCTTCGGCCCCTCCGTCACCGTCATCACCTGTGTCATCGCCATCGCCCAGTGGCCCGAGGTGGCCCGGCTGACCCGGTCCTTGGTGCTGGTCGAGCGGGAGAAGCCGTATGTGGCCGCCGCCCAGGTGCTGGGGCTGCCCCGGATCGCCATCCTGGCCCGCCACATCATCCCCAACATCGTCCGCCAGGCATCGCTCGTGGTCCTGCTGCTGCTCGCCCAGGCGGTGCTGCTGGAGAGCGCGCTGAGCTACCTCGGTGCGGGCCCCCAGCGGCCGTTCGCCACCTGGGGCCGGATCATCTCCGACGGCCAGGACTACATCACCACCTCCTGGTGGCTGGTGACCCTGCCGGGTCTCGTCATCGTGCTGCTGGTGGTCGGGGTCAACCTGCTGGGCGACGGGCTGCGCGACCGTACCCGCCGACGTGCCACGGAGGGCTCCCGATGAACGACACCCGCGACACCCGAGGCACCAGCGACACCCGCGACACCGGTGCCCCGGGCCTCCTGGTGGAGGTCGAGGACCTGCAGATCGAGCTGATCACCGACCGCGGTGTGGTGCGCGCGGTCGACGGGGTCGGCTTCACCATCGGCTCCGGCGAGACGGTGACGATCATCGGCGAGTCCGGCTCCGGCAAGTCCACCACCGCGATGGGCCTGCTGCGGCTGCTGCCCGAAGGGCTCGCCGTCCTCTCCGGGACGGCCCGGATCTTCGGTGCCGACGTCATCGCCGACGCCAAGGCGGCCGGGCGGATCCGCGGCCGCGGGGTGTCCCTGATCCCCCAGGACCCGATGACCGCGCTCAGCCCGGTGCACACCATCGGCCGCCAGCTCGGCGAGGCGCTCCGGCTGCGCCACCCGGGGATGTCCCGTGCCGACGCCCGCGCCAAGGGCGTCGAACTGCTCGGCCGGGTACGGATCCCGCACCCCGAGACCCGCTGGGGCGCCTACCCCCACCAGTTCTCCGGCGGCATGCTGCAGCGCGTCCTCATCGCCATCGCGCTGGCCGCCGAGCCCCGGCTGCTGGTGGCCGACGAGCCGACCTCCGCGCTCGACGTCACCGTCCAGGCGGGCGTCCTCGACCTGCTGATGGAGCTCCAGGAGCGCACCGGCATCGGCATCCTGATGATCACCCACGATCTGGGCGTGGCCCGGCTGGTCTCCGACCGCATCCACGTCATGCGCGGCGGCCGGTTCGTGGAGTCGGGGCCGGTCGAACAGATCGTGGACCACCCCCGCGAGCGGTACACCCGCGATCTGCTCGCCGCCGTGCCCACCCTGGGCCCCTGGCACGAGACCCCCGCCGCCGTCACCGAGGAGGCGCTGTGACCACACCCCTGCTGGCCGTCGAGGACCTGGTGGTCGAATACCCGGTCGCCGGCGGTGTCTTCCGCGCGGTGGACGGCGTCAGCTTCTCCGTCCCGCCCGGCGGGGCGCTCGGCGTCGTCGGCGAATCCGGCTGCGGAAAGTCCACCATCGCCCGCTCCCTCGTCCGCCTGCTGCGCCCCACCGAGGGCCGGATCCTCCTCGACGGAACCGATATCGCGGGCCTGCCCGAGCGGCGGCTGCGCCCGCTGCGCAAGCGGGTGCAGATGGTCTTCCAGGATCCGTACGGCTCCCTGGACCCGCATCTGACGGCCGAGGAGATCGTGGCCGAGCCGCTGCGGCTGAACGGCATGCGCTCGCGCGCCGAACGCGCCCGCCGCGCCGCCGTCCTCATCGACCAGGTGGGGCTGGACTCCGGTGCGCTCCAGCGGCGCCCGGCCGAGTTCTCCGGCGGGCAGCGCCAGCGGATCGGCATCGCCCGCGCCCTGGCCAGCGGCCCCGAGCTGCTGGTGTGCGACGAGGCCACTTCCGCGCTGGACGTCTCCGTACAGGCCCAGGTCCTCCAGTTGCTGCGGGAACTCCAGGCCGAACAGGGGCTCGCCTACATCGTCATCTCCCACAACCTCGGAGTGGTCCGCGAGATCAGCTCCGAGGTGGTGGTGATGCGCGCCGGGAGGATCATCGAGTCCGGACCGACCGGCACCGTGCTCTCCGCGCCCGCCGACCCGTACACCAGGGCGCTTCGGCGGGCGGCGCTCGACCCGACGACCATGCGGGGACGCAAACCGCGCGCCCTCGTGTCCGCGATCGCGACCGACCAGGAACCCGGAGCAACGCAGTGAACGCGCATCCGCAGCCCCACACCACCACCCAGGCGTCGCCCGGCGGGGTCGCCCTGCCGGGGATCCCGGTGCCGCTCTCGCGGCTGGTGCTGGGCACCATGACCTTCGGCGACACGGTGGACCGCGCGGGCGCCGCCGCGATGCTGGACACCGCGCTGGACGCCGGGGTGACCGGGGTGGACACCGCCAACGCCTACGCGGGCGGGACCACCGAGACGATCCTGGCCGAGCTGCTCCCCGGCCGCCGCGACCGGATCGTGCTGGCCACCAAGGCCGGTATGCCGCACCCCGACGCAGGCGACCACTCACCGCTGTCCGCGCGCGGGATGCGCGCGGCCCTCGAAGGCAGCCTGCGCCGCCTGGGCACCGACCATGTCGACCTGTTCTATCTGCACCAGCCCGACCGCTCCACGCCGCTGGAGGAGACGCTGGGCACGGTCGCCGAGTTCGTCGCCGAGGGCAAGATCCGGGCGCTCGGCGTCTCCAACTACGCCGCCTGGCAGATCGCCGAGATCACCCACACCGCCGAACGGGTCGGCGCGCCGCGCCCGGTGGTCGCCCAGCAGCTCTACAACCTGCTGGCGCGGCGCATCGAGGAGGAATATTTGGAGTACGCGGCCACCAGCGGACTGCGCACCATGGTCTACAACCCGCTCGGCGGCGGGCTGCTGACGGGCCGTCATACCTTCGAGGAGCAGCCGGAGTCGGGCCGCTTCGGTGACTCCCGGGTGGCCGCCATGTACCGGCAGCGCTACTGGGACGCCGGGCTCTTCGAGGCCGTACGCGACCTGGGCCGGATCGCGGACGAGGCGTCCATCCCGCTGACGGACCTCTCGCTGCGCTGGCTGCTGTTCCGCGACGGAGTGGACGCTCTCCTGCTGGGCGGCTCCCGGATCGAGCACCTCCGGTCCAACCTGGAAGCGGCCACGGCGGGGCCGCTTCCGGAGGATGTGGTGGCGGCGTGCGACGAGGTGGGGGCACGGCTGCGTGGGCCGATGCCCGCATACAACCGGTAGGCCCGTGGTTTCCCCCACCCCGCCTCTTCCCGGACCAAGGGGCTCCGCCCCTGGACCCCGAACGCCCTTCAGGGCGGTCCTTCCGGACCGGGGTTCCGGATGGGCATCGGGCCGCGCGGCCCGGTCGGTCGGTGCCTTGCGGCCCCGGCCGCAGACATACCCGTACCACCGCAACCATGAGGAGCCCGGCGCCCATGACCGCCGACCATGACACCGCGATGCCGCCGACGGACGGACGGCTCCGGCCGCGCCCGGGCGACCCGGCGCGCCAGGAGGCGTTCCTGCCTGCGCCCGCCGTCCAGAACCACGCCGCGAACCTCACCGTGCTGCCGGGAGGGGACCTCGGCTGTGTGTGGTTCGGCGGCACGCAGGAGGGCGTACCGGACATCTCCGTGTGGTTCTCCCGGCTCGCCCCGGGCTCCGGCACCTGGACCGAGCCGGTCCGGCTCTCCGGCGACGACACCCGCTCGGAGCAGAACCCGCTGCTGTTCCCCACCCCGGCCGGGGAGCTGTGGCTGCTCTACACCGCCCAGCGGGCGGGCGACCAGGACACGGCGGAGGTCCGGCTGCGGGTGTCCGCCGACGCGGGCGCCACCTGGGGCGCGCCGCGCACGCTCTTCCCGGCCACCGAGGCGGGCGGGGTGTTCATCCGTCAGCCGGTGGCCGTCCTGGACTCCGGGCGGTGGCTGCTGCCGGTGTTCCACTGCGTGGCCACACCCGGGGTCAAGTGGGTCGGCGACCACGACACCAGCGCGGTGATGATCAGCGACGACCAGGGGCGGACCTGGCGCGAGCGGCCCGTGCCCGGCTCGACGGGCTGTGTGCACATGAACGTCCACCAACTGCCGGACACCACCGTGCTGGCCCTCTTCCGCAGCCGCTGGGCGGACGCGGTGTACCGCTCGCACAGCACCGACGGCGGGGAGACCTGGAGCGAGCCGGTCCGCACCGAACTGCCCAACAACAACTCCTCCGTGCAGTACGTCCCGCTCGCCGACGGGCGGCTCGCGCTGGTCTACAACCACAGCAGCCGGGCGGACGCCACGGCCCGCCGCGTCTCCCTCTACGACGAGATCGACGACGAGGGGAGGACCGGCGAGCCCCCCGCCCCGGCCGCCACGCGGGACGACGCGGCACCCGGTGCCTTCTGGGGCGCGCCGCGCGCCCCGATGACCCTCGCGCTGTCCTCCGACAACGGCCTGACCTGGCCCGTACGGCGCGATCTGGACACCGGCGACGGCCACTGCCTGACCAACAACTCACGCGACCGGCTCAACCGCGAGCTGTCCTACCCCACCATCCGGCAGGGCTCCGACGGCACGCTGCACATCGCGTACACCTACCACCGCCGGGCCATCAAGTACGTCCGGGTCACGCCGGATTGGGCGGCCGATGCCTGAGCCCCGCCACGCCGTGGTCACCGGTGTCAGCTCCGGTATCGGCGCCGCGATCGCCGCCCGGCTGCTGGCCGAGGGGTGGCGGATCACCGGGATCAGCCGTACGGCCCCCGCGCACCCGGTCGCGGGGCTGCACTGGATCCCGGCCGATCTGTCCCGGCCGGAGGACCTCCCCGAGGTGCTCGCCCCGGTGTCCGGGGTGGACGCGATCGTGCACGCGGCGGGCGTTCAGCGCTCGGCGCGGCTGGGGGAGCTGGCGCCCGAGGACGGTTCCCTCATGTGGCGGATCCATGTGCAGGCGGCGGGCGTCCTGGTCGACACGCTGGTGGACCGGTTGGCGGACGGCGGCCGGGTGGTGCTGGTGGGCAGCCGGACGATGACGGGCGTCCCGGGCAAGAGCCAGTACGCCGCCACCAAGGCGGCGCTGCCCGCCCTGGCCCGGTCCTGGGCGGCCGAGCTGGCGCCCCGGGCGGTCACGGTGAACGTGGTGGCGCCGGGGCCCACGGACACCCCCATGCTGCGCGACCCCGGCCGCAGCGGCACCCCGCCGGTGATGCCACCGCTGGGCCGGCTCGTCCGTCCCGAGGAGGTGGCGGGTCTGACGTCGTTCCTGCTGGGCCCGGAGGGCGGCGCGGTCACCGGGCAGACGCTGGTGATGTGTGCGGGCGCCTCACTCTGACGGGGGTGGGGTGTCCGGGCGGGCGAGCGCCAGCAGCCTCGCGGTGTCCCCGGGCCGGGCCTGGAGCGAGGGCAGCAGCAGGGTCCACAGATCGGCCAGATGGTCCTCGACCAGCCGCCGCCCGTCGAGGGCCTCGGAGATGGTGTGCAGCCCGAAGAAGGCGAAGACGACGGTCCGGGCGGCGGGCAGCGGATCGACATGCGGGGCCAGATCGCCCTCGGCGCGGGCCTTCTCCATCATCTGTCCCACGGCGTCCATCCAGCCCACGAAGGGCGGTGGCATGGGCGCCTCGATCAGGGTGCGCTCGGTCCACAGCCGGGCCCCGGCCCGGACCAGGAGGTCATCGCGGAAGGCGCGGGCCACCGCGAAGCTCAGCCGCACGAGTTGCTCCAGGGGCGGCGCGTCGAGGGCGGTGTAGCGCTCGATCAGCGGGGGCCAGGTGGCGAAGTGCTCCTCCACCACGGCGAGGGCGAGTCTTTCCTTGCTCGTGTAATGGAAATAGATGGCGCCGCTGGTGTGACCGGACCGGGAGGTGATGTCGCTGATGCTCGTGCCGGCGTATCCCCGTTCGTTGAAAAGAAACGCGGCGGCCTCCAGAAGGGATCGGCGTGTTTGCTCGGCCCGTTCTTGCACGTGTTCGCCGTCCTTCAGCAGCCCGTCGGATGTGACGGAGAGAACTTAGCGGACTTTCGGCCTGTGATGGTGATGAGGCGAGACAGGTCAAACATTATTAGTATTTTAAGGTGATCGTTCGTGAGGCTCATGGCCTTTCGGAGCCGTCCGGTCCCACCGGGCGGCCGCTCAGCTGGTCCCGCACCGTGGCGCGGGAGGCGGTGCACCGGGTCTCGGTGGCCGAGGTGCTGCTCACCGACGTGCGTACGCACGGTGACAACCGGTTCGAGGCCGCCGCCCAGTGGCCGCGGTCCCATCCCACCTTCCCGCACGGCGGAGACGGCCGCCACCATCCGCTGATGATCGCGGAAACCCTGCGCGAGCTGGGGATCTATATCCCCACGCGGTACTACGCGGTGCCCGCGGGGGCGCACTTCCTGATCCGGGACATCTCCTACCGGCTGGACCCCGAGACCGAGCCCCGGGCGCCGTACGGCGCCTCCGACATCACCTGCCGGGCCGCCGTCACCGACATCCGCACCACCCCCTGCGGACGCTTCGTCTCCGGGATGCGGCTGGATGTCGTGCTGTCCGCGGGCGGCAAGCTCTTCGCCTGGGCCGGGGGCACCGCGCGCTTCCTCGACGGCACGGCCTACGCGGAGACCCGGTCCGCCTTCCACGGGCACACCGCGCGCCGCAGGCTGCGCGCCGCGGTGCGGCCCTCACCTGCGCAACTGGCCGTTTCCGCGGCTCGGGACGTGCTGGTGGTACAGGACGGGGGAGTGGTCTACCTCGACCCCGCCGACCCCCGCCATCCGTTCTTCTTCGACCACTGGAGCGACCATGTGCCGGGCCTGGTACTGCTGGAGGGCGCCCGTCAGGCGGCGGCGCTGGCCACCGGCGGGACGCTGACCCGGCCCGTCGCCTGCCGCATGAAGGCGATCCGCTTCACCGAGTCGTTTCCGCCGGCCGTGGTCGAGTGCACCTCCCACGGCCGGACGTGCGTCTTCCGGCTGCGCCAGGCCGATATCTGCACGGCGGTCGGCGTGCTCCAGTACCTCTGAGCGACGAACACACTGTGCGACGAACTCATGGGCGACGAACGGCCTGAACGACGAACAAATCGCCGACACTGAGTGACCCCTTGCTTACTGCGGGTCATCAAACTAACGTAGTGATCGTTATGTTTCGGGCAGGCGAACCTCACGGCCTGTACGACAGCAGCGGTCGGCGCACGGCGCCACTTCCGAGCCGCCAGGACATTTCCACTGAGCGGCTCCCCCGCAAGTACAGGCACTCCCTGCGCCGATTCCTCCACCTCCCATGGAACGGCAGACAGATGACAGCCGAAAAGTTTCTCGGATGGACCCCAGCCGCCATCGTCTTCGACTGCGACGGCACCCTGATGGATTCCGAACGACACTGGGTGGAGGCGCGCGAAGTGGTCCTCAGAAACCACGGAACCGCCCCCGACGAGGAGTTCGCGCAAAGCACGAAGGGGCTCCACTACACCGAATGCGGCCGTATGCTGGCCGAATTCGCCGGCCGCCCCGAGCTCGCCGATGAGATGACCGAACAACTCCTGGACGCCTTCCGCCGACTGGTGGCCGACGACCCGGTCACCATGCCGGGAGCGCCCCAACTGGTCGCGAAGGCGGCGACGTTCGCCCCACTGGCCGTGGCCAGCAACTGCCCGCGCGACGTCGTCGAGGACGGGCTCGCCAAGGCCGGGCTGCTGCGGTACTTCGGCCATGTGCTGGTCCCCGAGGGGCAGGTGCGGCCCAAGCCGTATCCCGACGTCTATCTGGAGGCCGCCCGGCTGTGCGGCGCGGCCCCCGAGGACGCCCTCGCGGTGGAGGACTCCCACTGTGGGTTTCTGTCCGCCTCGCGCGCCGGACTGAGAGTGCTCGGCGTCGGGCCGCGGAAGCCGGTGGACGAGCCCCCGCCGGTCGATGTGTGGGTCTCCACGCTGGCCGACCCGGAGCTGGTCAAGTGGGCGGACTCCCGGGCGGCCTGAGGGGCTGACCCACGCTCACCGCCTGGTCGGCGGGTTCCGCGCGTCACTTCTTCCCGTCGTGGCCCGTATGGCTCGCCGAGCCGTCCATGCCCTCCATGCCGTCCCCCTGCTTCATCCCGCCATGGGACGCGCCGTGGGACATCCCCTTCTCGAGGGATCCGCCGAGCTTCTCGCGCAGGGGCTCCAGTGAGCTCATGGACAGGCCGGTGACCGACCAGCGCTTGCCGACCAGGTACATCCCCCCGTAGTCCTTCGACGTCGTCAGCCAGTCGTGCTGGCCCTTGTCGGTGGCGAAGGTGACCATCGTGAACCGCTTCCCACCGGACCCGCAGGCGCCCTGGCGCAGCTCGTCCGCCTCGGTGATGACCGTGGCCTTGCAGCCGATGGCGTCGGCGATCTGCGTCAGCGGCGCGGGCTTGCCGGGCTTGGCGAACTCCTTGGTGGCGGGGGACACCTTCTTCTGCTCGTGCTTGGCCCCGTGTTCCTGATCGCCTCCACCGCAGCCGGCCAGGAACAGCAGGGCCGCGCCGACCGCGGTGGCACGGAGTGCGAGTGACACATCAACCTCCCGTAGAAAATCCGGCGGGGCGGCCCGGGCCGGACGGCCTCGGGCCACCCGCCGCGGTGGACCGTAAGTGATGGAGTCTGTCTTACTGGCCCGCCTTCTTGCCCTTGTCGGTGACCGCGAACCAGGTGCCCTTCACGCCCTGGCCGTTGATGTCACCGGGCTTCTTGTCGCCGGTGAAGGTGTACAGCAGCCAGCAGTCGAACGCCGCCTGCTTGGTCCCGTCGGGGCGCTTGAAGGAGGTGACCTTCGCGGCGTCGAGCCCGGCGACCTTCGTGGTGTCCACGGCCTTGACGGGCTTCCAGGTGTCCAGGCAGGCACCGAGGCAGCCGGTCTTCATCGGCCAGGCGCTGTCCTTGTCGAACCGGTAGACGGTCATGCCCTTGCCGTCCACGATGATCTTGCCCAGCTCGGCGTTGTTGTTGACCATGAGCTGGAGGCTGTCGTCCGCGGCCGCGGTCTTGCCGGCCGGCTTTCCGTCGGGCGCCAGCGCGTTCCAGGTGCCGCCCACGCCCTGGCCCTTGGTGTCACCCGGCTTGGCGTCGCCCGCGAAGCGGTAGACCGGCCAGCCCGCCAGCGTCAGTTGTTTGGTGCCGTCGGAGCGGGTGACCGAGCCCAGCTTGTCGGCTTCGATGCCGGTGGTGGCCGCGGCGTCGTCCGCGGGCACCGCGGGCCACTTGGTGGCGCAGTCGTCGTTGCAGTTGGACTTGGCGGGCTTGGGGGTGTCCTCGTCGAACCGGTAGAGGGTCCAGCCCTTGCTGTCGGTGACGAACTTGCCCAGCTTGGCGTCCTCCTTGACCGCGAGCTGCTTCGCCGGACCGGTGCGCCCGGCCTCGCCGCCCGCGGCGGCACCGGTGTCGCCGCCCGCCTCGTACCCGCCGGTCGCGCCGGCCACCGCGCCCGCGCCCGCCGACGCGGAGGCCCCCGCACCCACGGTCTGACTGCCACCCGCCGGCTGCACGTTGGCGCTGCCCGCGGAGTTGTCCTTGCTGCTGCCGCAAGCCGCCGTCAGCAGAACCATCGCTACCGACACCCCGGCGAACGCGATGTGACGCTTCTCCATGACCATCCCTCTGCAATCTCGATCGGTCCGGCGATGATTGCGCCGACGTCATGTCCATACGGAGCCCATGCGGACCGGCGCTCAGCGGCTTCCGAATTTGTCACCTGACGCAAAAAACGCCGGATCCTTGAGCGCACAGCAGTCGACGGCCGTTTCGCACGGCCGTCGTGGTGTGGGGTGGTGCGGTGGATCACCCTGCTGCCTACTCCTCGATCCGCAGCGCCAGGGCGGGGCAGCGGCGGACCGCGCGGACCGCCTGGGCCCGCAGCTGCCGGGGCACCTCCATCTTGGCCGAGGCCGGATAGCCGTCGATGCCGAGCGTGAGCACCTCGGGCGGCAGGATGTCCGCGCACAGCCCGTGGCCCTGGCACAGCGACCAGTCCACCAGCAGCTTTTCCATCGGCCCCCGCTGGGGGCGCTCGTCGCGCGCCGCGGGGTTCAGCGGGGCGGGCGGCAGGGCCAGCGGCAGCGCGTCCTCCGGCAGCGGGAGGATGCCCATCGTGGGCCGTCCGCAGCCGGCGCCGAGCGCATGCGCCTCGAACTCCTCGGGGAACGCGTCCAGCGCGGTGGTGACGAAACCGGCGGTGCCGTCGGGATGGCTGCAGGCCCCGCGCCCCCGCACCGAGTTGACGTAGGCGCGCACATTGTCGATCGAGGACTGGCCGCCGCCGCGCTCCACCTGGCCGATGGCGTCCGCGAGCGCCGGCAGCCCCATGAAGCAGGGCCCGCACTGACCGGCCGTCTCGGCGGCCAGCCAGCGCGCCACCCGCGCGGTCTCGCCGAGCGGGCAGGTGTTCTCGGGGATGGGCAGCACCGCCCCGGCGCCCAGCCGGGCACCGTACTTCTTCATGGACTCCCGGGAGATCGTGGCGGCGTTGATGCTCCGGGGGTCCAGCCACTTGCCGTGGTAGCCGCCCACCAGCACCGCCTGGCCGGCGGTGAGACCGCACAGCTCCAGGACGTAGGTCAGCGGCACCCCGGTGGGCGTCTCCATCACGTACTTGCCACCGACCGTCAGCAGCGTCGTGCCCGGTTCGGTGGGCAGCCCCACCGAGCGGTACGGCAGGGCGCCCATCCGCGCCGCCACCGCGAGCTGGGCGAAGGTCTCGGTGTTGGACAGCAGGGTGGGCAGACCGCTGAGCCCGCTGTCGCTGGTCCGGATCTTCCGGCCATTGGGGATGGCCGGGGCGCCGCTGATGCCGTTGATGACCGCGCCGCCCTCACCGGCGACGAACCGGTCCGGGGTGCGGTTCACCGACACCGGGACCCCGCTGGGGCCGCGTTCGGCGATGGCGGCGGCCACGGACTCCTCGACATCGGTGCGGTGCACCGCGATGGCGACCTCCTCGGCACCGAGCGCCTCGGCGGCCAGCACGGCGCCGTCGATCACCAGATGCGGGGTGTGCAGCAGCAGCGCGGTGTCCTTGAGGCAACTGGGCTCGCCCTCGCTGCCATTGACCACCACGGCGCAGCGGCCCTCGCGCCGGCCGGCCGACTCCACGACGGCCTGGACCTTGGTGGCGAAGGGGAAACCGGCGCCGCCGCGCCCGCGCAGATCGATGTTCTCCGCGAGCGCCACGAGTTCATCCGCCCGGAGGGCGGGCATGGTGCCATGAACGGTCAGATGGCCGACCCGGTCGAGCCGGTACACCTCGTCGAGCCCGGCCAGCAGCCGGGGCGGATCGACACAGGCGAGCCTGGGTTTGGTCGTGATCACCGGTCCCACCCGCGAGAGGCACCGAGCGGCTGACTGTCACGCGAGCCGGGCTCGGCCGAACGGGGGCGCGGCACGGTGGGATCGGCCCGCCGGGTCCGGCCCTCCTGCATGCTGCGGGCGGGAGGGTTCCTGACCTCGATGCCGTCCGCCCGGTCGATGTCCTGGCGCCGCCGCGCGACCAGCCGCAGCCACAGCGCGATGGCCACACCGGCCAGGGCGGCGATGTAGCCGTAGGTGGCCCAGGTCTTGGCGGCGCGTCCCGCCTTCAGGCCGTGGATCAGCGCGGCGCACCACGCCGGGTAGGCGCCCACATGCAGCGCCCGCCACCAGCGGTACCGCCAGCGGGAGTTGCCGGCCGAGGCGAACGAGCTGCGCACCGCACCCGTCACCGCGGCGATCACGAAGAGATAGCCGGCGATGGTGCCGAGCCCGATCAGCACCGGCTGATTTGCGTCAGCGAACGGCAACACGATGGACGCGGCGTTGGTGTGGCTCTCCGCGATCTTGACCCAGATGTGAACGGCCAGGAAGAGCAGACCGGCGACCGCGGCCGCCCGGTGGACGGCCTGGGCCATCAGCCGCTGCCTGGTGTGCAGGATGAGCTGGTCGGTCGCGGCGAGCCCCCACAGCACCGCCGACGTGAGACAGACCAGCGCGAGCACACCCGCGCCGAAGTCGAGGAACACGAAGGTTTTGGAGAACGCGCCGGCGTCCCACGCCACATACAGGGACGCCGCGATGGAGCCGAGGATGGCATAGATCCGGATGTGGCGTGGCCATCCCATCCCGGATGGATCACGCTGCTGAGTCCGGCGAGCGGCTCGTCGTCCGCCTCGAGCCCGGCGTCCCCCGTGACGCCCCTGCGAGGAGGGGAGCGGCGTTTGGGACATGGACATTGGAGCCTCCCGATCGCGCGGATTCGCGCGGGTGACGAGATACGTCAAAGTCGTCTTGGGGGCAGCAGCTTCTCGGAAGTACACGTGATCTCCATAAGATTTGTCGTAACGTGACAACTTCTAGTGGACGGACCCCGCCCTCGCCGTTCCCGGCTGATCCAATGTCGTTTCAATGGCAAAGATCCGGCAAAGTGTCGGGACCGGGAGGGGGCCGGGTCCTCTATGACGTAGCGGAGGACCCTCGACTCCCTGACCGGTACTGGACGAACCGGTCACGGAGGCAACCTCCACGGACCTGGCCGACCCCCCAACGGCCAGGTCTCCCCCCGGCAAGAACGAGGTAATGATGGGCGAACTCGTGAACCGCATCTGGTCCCGCCCCCGTGGCGAGTGGACCCGCGTGCTGCGCAATGAACTCCCGTCCCTGGCCGACGAGGTGGTTGAGAACCTTCGGCACAGAATTCCGGGATTCGCCGAACTTCTGGAGGACTCTGAGCGAGACAAGGTCCGAGGGGGAGTCGAGCAGGCTCTCCTGACGGCACTCGGCCACCGCAAGGCGGGCGAGGACGGCGCGGGCGAGCAGGCCGCCGCCCCCGCATCCGGTGAGGAGGCGCTGGCCGAGGTGCCGCCCGAGCGGGCCCGGCGCGATCTGTTCGAGGCCCTCATCGGTGAAGTGGCGGTCTCCGAGCGCACCCTGATGGAGCTCTCCCGGGCCGCCCGGTGGCCGCTCCCCGAGACGGTGCAGGCCATCGCCCTGCCCACCCCGGGCGAGGCGCCGCAACTGGCCGCCGTGCTGGGAGACACCCTCATCGGCGCGGTCGGCGACGAGCTGTGCCTGCTGATCCCCGACCCGGACGCGGACCCGGGCCACCCCACCGCGGACACTGCCGCCACCACCGCCACCGCCGCCCCCCAGGAAGGCGACCGGGAGCCGGAGCGCGAAGCGCCCGCCGAGCCCGGCACCCGGGCGGCGCTGGAGACCGCGCTGCGCGGCCGCACCGCGGCCGTGGGCCATGTGGTGCCGCTCAACGACGCGTCCTCGTCCGTGCGGTGGGCACGGCGCCTGCTGACCCTGGCGCCCGCCCGCCCCGGCCCCGAGGCCCGGGTGCTCTTCGTCGACGACCATCTGTCGATGCTGCTGCTCCTGCAGGACGAGTCGCTGGTCCGGGCGCTGGCCGCCCGGTGGCTCAAGCCGCTGGTCGGGCTGACCCCCCGGCAGAGCGAGCGGCTGCAGATGACGTTGCTGGCCTGGCTGGAGGGCGGTGGCGCGCCCGAGGCGGCCAAGGCCCTCAAGGTGCATCCGCAGACCGTGCGCTACCGGCTGCGCCAGATCGAGAAGCTCTTCGGGCCGGGCCTGCGGGACCCCCGAATACGCTTCGAGCTGGAGATGGCGCTGCGCGGCCGCAGGCTGATGGCGCAGATGGACCGGATACGGCGCCAGGCGTCCCGGGTCGGCCGCCGGACCCGTGCCGGTGCGCCCCCCGGTGTCCGGCCGCTGGGCATCGCCAGGGAGGCGCGCGTCAACGGGCTCTGACCCGCAGAAGGCGAACCGCCGGCCGCGCTCACGCGGTCGGCGGTTTTCGCTGTCACGGGCCGATCCGGCGCCCGCCGCGCGGAGGCCCTCGTAGCGGAGCTACTTGGGTTTTCGCGCGGTGCGGTGAGAGGGCGTGCCGGGCGTCGCGACGCCGCGGAGATCCGCCAGAAGGGCCCTAGCCTCGCGCCCCGGCGGGCGCCGCCGTACGCGGGGCCGTACGCATCGCCGCGTTCAGGCCGAGCAATTCGCCGTAGGCGTGGGAGCAGAAGGCGCATCCGGCCAGATGGCGCGTGAGCGCCCGGCCGCGCACCCCGCCCCGGCGCACCGAGGCGCCGATCAGGCCGCTGTAGTGCCGGCACCGGTCGTCGCGCGCCGACTCAAGATGGGCCCGCAGATACGACTCGCGCAGCCCCTCCCGGGCCCGGAAGGCCAGCGAGGTCACCCCGCTGGGGGAGATGCCCAGGACCACGGCCACCCGGTGCGGGGGCTCCTCCTCGACGAGGGTCAGCCACAGCACGGTCTGCCAGCGCTCGGGAAGTCCCCGGAAGCTGCGGATGAGCAATCGGCGGTCCTCCCGGGCCACCAGATGCTGCTGGGGATCGGCCGTGGACGCGTACTGCCGCCAGGACTCGAAGTCGGCGGTCAGCAGCACCCGGCGCGCCCCGGCGCTCCACTCCGTCGCCGTATGCCGTACCACCGTGAGCAGATACGGCCGCCAGGGACCCCGGGGTCCGCCCCCGGCGCGAACGGCCTGGAAGGTGCGGAAGAACGCCTCGGAGGCCAGGTCCTCAGCGTCATGCGGGTCACGGCAGCAGGTCAGGGCGTAGCGCAGGGTCGCCGCGTGGTGGCGGCGGTAGAGCAGGTCGCCCGCCGCCGGGCTGCTGCTGCCCGACCGGTAACCCTCCGCCAGCTGCCGGGTGAGCTCCTGGTCCGGGACGGGGCAGACCGGGCGGTTGGTATGTCCCCGGCCCTGGAGCCCCTCGGTGTCCGGATGTCCCGCCGCCGGTGGGCCGGTGGCCGCGTCGTCGTCCGCGGCCTCGTGTAAGTGCGCGGTGGCAGCGCGGCGCGCGCCGGCCGAACGGCCGACGCGCGCCTGGTGACTGTGTTCCATCAGCCGCACTGCTTGCCGCTGTTGATGCAGTCCACCGCCTCGTTCATCAGGTCCTCCGACATCACGTTGATGAAGTCGTCGTGGTCGGTGATGGGCTTGTGCAACTGCTCGGGGAAGCCGTCCACGGCGAACGGGGTGTTGGCCGGCACATCGTAGGTGATCGTGTTCACCAGCTGGGGGATGGCCTGGAAGCCGTTGGGGCAGGAGCCGTCCTCGCCCGCGAACGCCACGTGGTCACGGTGGTTGGCGCTGTCGATGTTCTGGCCGTCCCAGCAGCTCTGGAAGTCGAAGGTCCGGGTAACGGAGCTGCCCTCGGGGCAGAGCGGGTACTTGTCGGTGAGCTGCCGGTCCTCGAAGCCGGTGCAGCTCCAGGAGGCGTTGGCGTTGGCGTCGCCGTTGGTGAACGCCTTGGCGTCACCGGTGATGATCCGCAGGAACTTCGGCATCGCCGTGACCTTGCTCTGCGCGTTGCCCTTGAACTCGATCTTGGAGCTGGTGGGGGTCAGGATCGTGCCGACGTTGCCCTCCTGGCCGCCGCCGAGCTCATTGGCGTCCGCCTCGTCCTTGCCGTCCTGGGCGCGGACCACGGGCCAGTAGTACGTCGACTTGTCGTCCTGGTTCTCGCAGGAGGTGCCGCCCTGCTCGAAGGTCTGGTTGTTGGCGAAGGCGTCGTTGCTGTCGTTGCCCACGTAGTCGTGGGTGTGGTGGGCGCCGTTGCCGACACCGGGCGCGACGATGACGTTGTCGCTGTTGCGCAGCTCGGGGTCGCCGACGCCGCACTCCGTGGCGAAGGTGCCGGTGGAGCCGTTCTGCTGGGCCTGCGGCGGCTGCTGGACGTTCGGCTGCACCTTGGTGATGTCGACGAAGTCGTCCTGCGAGGGGCCGTTGCCCGCCTGGCCGCCCGCGTTGCCGGGCACGTCGTTGGCGCCCTCGCCGCCCTGGTCGCCGCCGCCTTGCTGGTCGTCGCCCTGCTGGTCGCCGCCCTGCTGACCACCTTGCTGGTCGCCGCCTTGCTGCTGGCCACCCTGCTGGTCGCCGCCTTGCTGGTCGCCCTGCTGCTGACCGCCCTGGGTGGCGACCTCCTGCCACTTGCAGTCGGTCATCCCCTGGAGCTGAGAGTTGTCGCCGCCCATGGCCGAGCCGATGTTGTCCATCGTCCGGGAGCGCTGGTCGTTGAGCTTGGAGAGCACCGCGTCGTTCGAACCCTGCTGCTGGTTCATCTGCTGGTAGGCCTTGGCCACCTGGTTGTCCAGCTCGGCCAGGTTCTTGTCGACCTTGGGCCTGGCCTTCTCCGGCACATCACTCAGCTTCTGCCCCACATCGGGGCACTGGATCGTCCCCGCCTTCGCGGCCACGGTGTTGTTCTGGCCGGAGTCGCCCTTGTCGCCGTGGGCGGACGCGTTGGCGGCGATGATCGCGGCCCCGCCACCGCCGAGCGCCAGGGCGGCGACGATGGCGACGGTCTTATTGGTGAACCGCCCGCGTTTGTGGGTCTGTTGCCTCATAAGATCACTTCACTTAGTCGTTAGAGGGTGTCGAAGTCGACAAGCCCGGTGTCCTCGAGGACCGTGATGTGGTCGAGAACGATGGCATTGGCCCTGGTGGCCAGAGATCTGACCATGGAGTTGCGGCTCTCGGCTCGCACCTGCGCCACAAGGTTGAACACCTTGCCGTGGGCGGCGCGCAACCGGTTTGCGAACACCCGCTCGAACTGGGCGCTGCTGCCGGCGCTGGTCATCTCGTTCAGCCAGCCCTGTTGCTGTGCGTTGGGCTGGTTGGGCAGTGGGATCCCGAGTGCCCGGCCGACCTCCTCGGAGCGGCGGTCGAGTTCGGTGTGTCCCTCGATGAGATGCTCACCTGCGGTCTTCACCGCGTCCCGAACGTCCCGCTCCTGGGCGAGCCGCCCGGCGGGGAGCTCCCACGTTCCGGCGAGCCTGACTTTGCGGACAAAGTCCCGGTCAGTGGCCGTGAGCGGCCCGTACTGGGTGCTGACCGTCCCACCGCCGTCGTCCGTGACGCCGTTGCGCGGCAGGGCCGCGCTGCTCTCGCCGAACAGCGACACCGGGATGAGGATCGCCGCCAGTGTGACGGCGAGCGCCCCAATGATGAGCCCGGTGCCGATGGTTCGGCTGGAGGCGATGGGTCTGATGAGCTTTGCTGGTGGCACAGCGCCCTCCTTGGTTCGGAGTGACACCGGACGCTAGTACCTCGTGTGGCTCGGTCGTGGAGACCTCATCACCAGTGAATAAAGCCGGGACAGAGATCACTTCTGGCTGCTACCCTGCGCGGCCGCGATCCGGAGGGGCGTTGAGAAACTTTTTCCCGCCCGGTTGAGCAACTCACCGGGCCCGTACGTACGGCAGGGAGAACCCGGTGCCCGGCCGCTCCCGAGCGGCCCGCCGCGCACCGTCCCGACGACCCGGAGGCGCCCCGCCGTGGATACGACAGCGCGGAAGACCACGCCCACCAGGCCCCGTCATCCGCTGAGAGCCGAGGCCGGATGCGGTGACTGCCGGTACTGCCCCAGTTTGCCGTCGAGGACCCGGGCATCGGGGTGGTTCAGCTCCTGGAGAATCTCCAGGGCCCCTCGCCAGTCGGTGAGCGCGGTGGCCAGGTCGCCCTGGGCCAGCCGGGTATCCCCCTGGTGGTGCAGTGTGTCGGCCTCCAGGTACCGGTCGCTGATCTCGCGGTAGATGGCGAGCGCCCGGCCGTACGAGGTCAGGGCGGGCTCATACCGTCCGAGGTGGTGGTACGCGTACCCCAGGCTGTCCAGCGCGGCGGCCTCGCCGGCCGAGTCGCCGATCCGCCGGTGCAGTTCGACGGCCTGGCGGCAGTGGGCCAGCGCGTGCTCGTACTCACCGCGGAGGATATGGGTCCAGCCGATCTCGTTGAGCACGCTGGCCTGTCCGCTGAGGTGTGCCGCGGCGCGGTAGTGGTCGAGCGCGGGCCGGTAGTGGTCCAGCGCCTCCTGGTAGCGGCCCTGGCTGTTGGACAGAAAGGCCAGAGAGCGCAGGGTGCGGGCCTGTCCGCCCGCCTCGCCGAGCTCCGTGAACAGCTCCAGCGCCCGCTCCAGATGGCCGCACCCCTCCTCGTGCCGGCCCAGCCGTCCCTCGGCGAACCCCAGAGTGCGGTGGCTGTGCGCCTGGCCGAGCCGGTCGGACAGCGCCCGGGCCGCCCCCAGCGCGGTGCGCTGGATGGCGGTCTGCTCCTGCCAGTGGCCGCGCCGGTCCAGGAAGAGCTCCATCGTCACGGCCAACCGCCAGGCGTGGGACGGGAATCCGTGGTCGCGGGCGTGCTCGACGACCGACAGCAGAACGACCCGCTCGGCCGAGAGCCATGCCTCGGCGCGGTCCTGGCCGCCGAGGTGCTCGGGCGCGGCGTCGGGCCGGGCCGGGGACAGCGGCAGCGGTTCGGTCCGGCGCGGGGCGAGCAGCGTGGCGGCGGTGCGCGCGGTGTGCAGATAGTGGTCGAACATCCGGTGCCGGGCGTCGTGGCGGATCTCGTCCGGGTCGTGGTCCTGGACCAGCTCCATGGCGTAGGCCCGCAGCAGATCGTGGAAGGTGTAGCGGCCCGGGGCCTGCTCCACCAGCAGATGGGCGCGGGTGAGCGCGGTCAGCAGGGCACGGGTGACCCGGAGCGGGAGCCCGGCCAGGCTCGCGGCCGCGGCGGCGGAGACCTCGGGCCCCGGATGCAGGGCGAGCAGCCGGAACAGCCGGGCGGCCTCCCGGTCCAGGGCCCGGTAGGACCAGGAGAAGACACTCCGTGCGTCGGTGCTCGGATCGGCGCCCGCGAACGCGTCGAGGTTTCCCTGGCTCTCGCGCAACTCCGCGGCGACAGAAGAAAGGGGAAAGGAAGGACGGGTCGCGGCCCGGGCGGCCACCACCGCCAGCGCGAGCGGCAGCCGCCCGCACAGCCGGATGATGGTCGCCACCGCCTGCGGCTCCGCGGCGACCCGGTCCGTGCCCAGCCGCCGGACCAGAGCCTCATGGGACTCGGCCGGGGACAGCGGCCCCAGAGTAAGGGGACGGGCCCCCTCGCTCGCTATCAGACCGTGGAGCTGATTGCGGCTGGTGACGATGGTCAGACAGCCGGGGGAGCCGGGCAGCAGCGGCCGGACGTGCTGGGAGTCCACCACATTGTCCAGCAGGATCAGCATCCGCCGCCCCGCCAGCAGACTGCGGTACAGCGCGGTCTTGGCGTCCAGACCCGTGGGCACCCGGTTCGGTGGAATCCCCAGCGCGTGGAGGAACGCTCGCAGCGCCTCGTTCGGCGACATCATCGAACCGGTCGGATCGAAGCCGCGCAGATTGGCGTAGAGCTGCCCGCCCGGAAAGCGGTGGGCGATCCGATGGGCCCAGTGCACGGCCAGCGTGGTCTTGCCGATCCCGGCCATCCCGTCGATCGCGCTGATCACCACCGGACCCGGTGATCCGGCCTCGGCGCCCTCGGGCAGCAGAGTATGGACACCGGCGAGTTCGGCATGGCGTCCGCTGAACGCGGGCAGGTCGGGCGGGAGCTGAGCCGGGCGAACCGCCGGGGCGGGCGGCGCCGCCGGAGGGGCCGGCTGGACCGGCTCGGCGGGGGCCGGGGTCGACCGGGGCACCACCTCGCGATGGGCGGCGCGCAGTTCGCGGCCGGGCGGTACGCCGAGCTGATCGGCCAGCCGGTTCCGCGCGGTCGAGAAGACCTCCAGCGCCTCGGCCCGCCGTCCGGTGGCGGCGAGCACCCGGATGAGCTGGGCCTGGAGGGTCTCGTCCAGCGCATGGTGGGCCGCGAACTGCTGGAGCACGGTGGGCAACTGCTCCGGGACCTCGGAGGCCAGCGCCGTCGTGGCGGCCTCCTTGGCGATGGCCAGAAGCTCCCGGTCGACACCGGAGAAGACGGGGTGGGTCTGGATGTCGGAGGGGACTCCGGTGGCGGTCGGCCCCTGCCACAGGGCGAGCGCCTGTGAGAAGAGCTCGGCCGCCCGCTCCGGCTCGCCCGCGGCGGCGGTGCGCCGCGCCGATTCGCTCAGCTTCCGGAAGCGCAGCAGATCCAGTGCGTCCGCGTCGGCGTTCAGCCGGTAGCCGCCCGAGCTGCGCACCAGCCGGCTGCCCTCCGCCCGCGTCGGCAGCCCGGGTTCCAGCAGCCGGCGCACCGACCCCACATGGCGGTGCACCACATTCACCGCGGTGCTCGGCGGATCCTGCGCCCAGAGCACGTCGACGATTTCGCTGAGCGCCACGGGCTGCCCCGCCCGCACCAGCAGCAGTGCGAGCAGCGCTCGCTGTTTGGGCGGACCCAGCTCCAGCTCGACCTCGTCACGCCACGCCCTGACCGGGCCTACCACCGTAAATCGCACAACTAGGGATCTTAGTCGAGCCCGTTTCGGGCACCGCGTTCTTCCGGCCGCCATGCGACGTCAGACTTTCGTCACTCAATCGGCGTCGCCCTTCTTTTACGCTCGCGCCATTGACACATGAGCCTCGGGGGGAACGAGACGATGAACATCCGCACGGCGGCCGTCACGACCGACGCCGACACCTTCTTAAGGACGCTGTACCGACGACACGGCTCGGCACTGCACCGCCTGGCGGCCCGGATGCTGGGCGGGGACTGGCACCGGGCCCAGGACATCGTGCAGGAGGTGGCGATCCACGCCTGGCAGCGCCCCATGGACGTCGGCCCCATGGACGACACCGTCCGTAACCGGCTGTTCACCGTGGTCAGCGACCTGGTGACCGATGGCGGCCAGGACCAGGCGGAGCGGTCGGTGGAGACGGCCGGTGAGGCGGAGCTGGCGCTGCTGACCGCGCCGGACGCGGTCGATCAGGCGCTCACCGCCCAGCTGGTGTGGGACGCGATGGCGGACCTGGCGCCTCCGCAAAGAGAGGTGCTGCTGCATCTGCACTATCTGGACCGCAGCGTCAGCCAGGCCGCCCGGGCGCTCGGGGTGCCTCCCGGAACCGTCAAATCGCGGACGTACTACGCGACACGGGCCCTGCGGACGGCCCTGCGGGCGCGTGGCGTCACCGAGTGCTGACCACCTCCGGACACCCGCCGACTGCTTTCTGATCGAATGATCGCTACTATGGCGGTGTTTCGAGTGCAGACGAAAGCCGATCGCGTCAGGGGTGGGGAACATGCGGGAGTCGGCGCGGAAGCGGCAGGCACGGATCGCGGCACTGGTGGAGGCCCGGGGCAGCGCGCGGATCACCGATCTCGCGGATGAGCTGGCGGTGTCCGTCGTCACCGTACGGCGGGACGTGGAGGACCTGGCCCAGCGCGGGGAGGTGCGCCGCGGCCACGGGGTGGCGCGCTCGCTGCGGCCGATGGCCCAGGAGTCCACCGCCACCGGCGACACCATCGGCATGGTGGTCCCCGAGCGCAACACCTATCTCACCGAGGCCGTCCAGGCGGCGCGCGAGGCCGCCGAGAAGGCCGGGCTGCGGCTCGCGCTGCACATCGCCGCGGACGAGCGCGGCACCGAGCGCGCGGTCCGCCAGGCGCTGGACGCGGGCGCGCGGGGCCTGCTGCTCTCGCCGCGCTGGCGCACCGAGGCGGAGGAGCGGGCGGACCACGCGTGGCTCGGCGCCCTGGAGCTCCCCGTGGTGCTGGTGGAGCGCCGGCCCCACCGGGGCAGCGCCATCTACGGCCTGGACTGTGTGCGTTCGGACCACGCCCACGGGGTGCATCTGGCGCTCGAGCATCTGACCTCGCTGGGGCATCGGCGCATTGTGCTGGCGGCGCGCGACGACAGCCCCACCGCACGGGTGATCCGGGCGGAGTTCGCCGCGCAGACCGCGGCCCGTGGCATCCGTGAGGGCTGCCCGGTGATGCTCAGTTCGCGCACCGCCGGGCCCGATCCGCGCCCGCGTGACGCGGGCGCGGCCGACCTGGCCGACGCGGTGCGCCGCGCCGGGGCCACCGCCGCGCTGATCCACGGCGACATGGACGCGCTGGTGCTGGTCCAGCGGCTGCGTGAGGCGGGTGTCGAGGTGCCGCGTGACTGCTCGGTGGTCGCGTACAACGATGTGGTGGCCGACATGGGGCAGATCGCGCTGACGGCCGTGGCCCCGCCCAAGGGTGAGGTCGGACAGGCCGCGCTGGAGCTGCTGACCCGCCAGTTGGAGCGGACGCGGGCCGGGCGGTGGGCCGGTGCCGCCCGCCATCTGGAGCTGCTGCCGGAGCTGGTGGTCCGGGATTCCACCGCCGCACTTCTCTGATTGTTTGACCGCTTTAGTTTCTTCTGTTCGATGTATTGACGGCTTTTCAGTCAAGCGCTCAAGATTCCCCTGACTCCACCGCTGAATCAGGGGAGGGCCCATGCCTGGTCATAGACGCCCAGGTCGCTCGGCAACCGGACGCCGGGCGACGGCGGGCACCACCGCACTGCTCACGCTGCTCGCCCTCGTTCTGGCGGGCTGCTCGGGTTTCTCGACAAGTCGCGGGTCCGACGCCGTCGGCGACGGTCCCGTACGCCTGACCTTCTGGTCGGCGCTGCGCGGCAGTCAGGAAGTCGTCGACGAGTTCAACCGCACCCACGACAGCATCAAAGTCGAATTCCAGCAGGTCCCCTCGGGGGAGCAGGGCGGCTGGACCAAGCTCAGCAACGCCGCGCGCGCGGGCAACGCCCCCGACGTCGCCACCATCGAATACCCCCAGCTACCCGGTTTCACCATCGACGGCGTGCCCCGGGATATCACCGAGCTGATGCCCGACTCGGTACGCAAGAAGATCCTGCCGCAGGCGCTGGACCTCACCACCTTCGACGGGCGCACCTATGCCGTACCGGTGGACATCGAGCCGATGGTCTTCCTGTACCGCAAGGACATCTTCACCAAGAACCACATCCCGGTCCCCAAGACCTGGGCGGAGTTCGAGAGTTCGGCCCGCAAGCTCAAGCAGGCCCAGCCCCGGTCCCGTATCGCCAGCCTCTTCACCACCGGCGGCACCCTCTATATGGCGGGCTACGCCTGGCAGGCCGGGGCGCAGTGGTACGACACCGCCGGGGACACCTGGCAGATCTCCATGGACGACGCCCCCACCCGTAAGGTCGCCGGCTACTGGCAGCGGCTGATGGACGACGATCTGGTGCGGGTCGAGCCCGGGGCCAGTCAGCAGTGGCGGGCCCATCTGCGCAGCGGGGAGACGGCCGGCTATCTGGCGGGCGCCTGGGCCGCGGGCTCGATGATGGCGTCCACCCCTGACGGCAAGGGCAAGTGGGCCATCGCGCCGATGCCGCAGTGGGATCCGGCGAAACCCAAGGTGAGCACCCAGGGCGGCTCGACCTTCCTGGTCACCAAGGACAGCCGGCACCCCAAGGAGGCCATGGAGTTCATCTCCTGGATGGTGACCAGCCCCGGCGCCCTGAAGGCCAAGCTCGCCAGCGGGGTCAGCAGCGCCTTCCCGTCCGTGCCCAGCCTGGTGCCGGTCGCCCGCAAGGAGATGGACACCAGCTACTACTCCGGCCAGGACATCTTCGGTCTCTTCCAGAAGGAAGCCGAGCGGATCGCGCCCACCTGGAAGTGGGGCCCGCGGATGACCTCGACCACCAGCTCCGGTGACGACGGGCTCGCGAAGGCGGGTGCCGGCAGCGGCGACATCCTCAAAGCCCTGCGCGACGCCCAGAGCCGGACCATGCCCGATCTGAAGAGCCTCGGCCTGTCGGTCACCACCCGCTGAATCCCGTCATCTCTCCTTCTCACCCCGAGCCGCACCTCATCCCGCCTGAGCCGAGGTAATCCGTGAGCACCGTCATGTCCTCGAAAGGGGCGGCACCGCCATCGGCGGCCGCCGCCGACCCGCCCCGCAGAACCGGACGACGCCAGCAGAGCGTCGCCGCCGCCGTTCTGCTGACCCCCTTCACGGCGCTGCTCGTCGCCGTGTTCCTGGTCCCCGTCGGCTACGCCATCTACCTCAGCCTCTTCTCCGAGGACCACGAGGGACTCGGCTTCGGCGGCGGGCGCACCGTCTTCACCGGATTTCGCAGCTATCTCTCGGTGCTGCAGGACCCCAGCTTCCTCTCCGGGTTCGGCACCATCGCCCTCTACTGCGTGATCTTCGTCCCGCTCGTGGTCATCAGCGCGCTCGCACTCGGCCTGCTGCTCGACTCGGGCCTCATCAGGCTGCGGCGGACCGCGCAGATGCTGGTCTATCTGCCGCACGCCGTTCCCGGCATCATCGCGGCCGTCATCTGGCTGTACCTCTACACCCCGGGGCTCAGCCCGGTCATCAAGCTCTTCGCCCAGGCCGACATCACCATCGACTTCCTCGGTCTGCACACCGTGCTCCCGTCGATCGTCAATATCGCCCTGTGGAGCGGGCTCGGCTACAACATGATCATCTTCTATGCCGCGCTCCAGGCGCTGCCGCGTGAGGTGATCGAGGCGGCGACCATCGACGGCGCCGGGGGCATCCGCACCGCGCTCCAGGTCAAGGTGCCCATCATCAGGGGCTCCGTCGTCATGGTGTGCATGTTCTCCCTGATCGGCGCGCTCCAGCTGTTCACCGAACCCATGCTGATGAACCAGGCCACCCCGATGGTCAACTCCCGCTTCACCCCGAACATGTACATCTACGACGCGGCCTTCCGCCGCAACAACTACGGACTCGCCTCCGCGGCCTCCGTCATCCTCCTGATCGTCACCTGTGTCCTGTCGTACGCCGTGACGCGCTGGTCGGGCCGCCGGGAACGGAGAGCGTGATGACCACGACCACACCCACCACCCCCGTGAACACCCCCCAGGGACCGCCGGCCAGACCGCTCGGCAAGCCCTTCGGGCGCTCCAAGCTGACCAGCCGTGGCATCGCCAACGCCGTGGTCCTGATCGCCGCCCTCTACACCATGCTGCCCGCGCTGTGGCTGGTGCTGGCGTCCACCAAGAACGCCGACGCCCTCTTCGGCAGCGACATCCTCTCCTTCGGCGACTTCTCCTTCGGGCGCAACCTCTCCGACCTGTTCTCCATGGACGGCGGGCTCTACGGCGAGTGGTACGTCAACAGCCTGCTGTACGCGGTCGTCGGCGCCCTGGTGGGCTCGCTCATCAGCGTCGCCGCGGGCTACGCCTTCGACAAGTACGAGTTCCGGCACAAGGAGAAGCTGTTCGGCCTCGTGCTCACCGGCGTCATGGTGCCGCCGACCGTGCTGGCCCTGCCGCTCTATCTGGTGGCCTCCAACATCGGCATGGTCAACACCTTCTGGTCGGTCTTCATCCCGGTGCTCTTCAACCCCTTCGGCGTCTACCTCGCCCGCCTGCTCAGCAGCGGCTATGTGCCCAACGAGGTGCTGGAGGCGTCCCGGGTCGACGGCGCGGGCGAACTGCAGACCTATGTGCGGGTCAGCCTGCGGATGCTCGGGCCCGGGTTCGTGACCGTCTTCCTCTTTCAGCTCACGGCCATCTGGAACAACTTCTTCCTTCCGATGGTGATGCTCTCCGACCAGCACCTGTATCCGCTCAGCCTCGGCCTCTACACCTGGAACAGCGCCGCCACCGTCTCGCCCGAGTACTACCCCCTCGTGGTCATCGGCTCACTGCTCGCCGTCGTGCCGCTGATCGTGGCGTTCGTGATGCTGCAGCGCTACTGGAAGTCCGGACTGACCGCAGGGAGCGTCAAGTGACCGACCCGCACATCTCCGCCCGCCACCGCCCCCGAGCCGCCCTGGCCATGGCCGAGCGCTCCGCCCGGCAGGTGCTCGGATCCGGAAGTATGGACCGGCTCACCGAACTCCTCGACCTCGATCCCGGCCTTGTCCTCGACGATTTCACCACCCCGGCCGCGCGCCGTGCCCTCGCCGATGCCGAACTGCTGGTCACCGGCTGGGGCTGCCCGCCCCTGGACCGCCGCGCGCTGGACGCCGCGCCCCGGCTGCGCGCCGTCGTCCACACCGCGGGCACCGTGCGCCACCACATCACCGACGCCTGCTGGGAGCGCGGCATCGCGGTCTCCTCGGCGGCCGCGGCCAACGCCGTGCCCGTCGCCGAATACACCGTCGCCATGATCCTGCTGTCCAACAAGCGCATCCTGGACATCGCCCGGGACTACCGCGCCGAGCGGCGCACGATCGACTGGAACGAGCGCTATCCGGACGCCGGCAACTACCGCCGGACAGTGGGCATCCTCAGCGCCTCCGTCATCGGCCGCCGGGTGATCGAGCTGCTCCGCCCGTACGACCTCGACCTGCGGCTGTACGACCCGTACGTCACGGCTCAGGAGGCGCGGGAACTCGGCGCGCGCCAGGTCGGCCTGCGGGAACTCTTCGCCGGCAGCGATGTCATCAGCGTCCACACCCCCCTGCTGCCCGCCACCCAGGGGCTGGTCAGCCGGGAGCTGCTGGCCGCCATGCCGGACGGCGCCACGCTCATCAACACCGCGCGCGGGGCGGTGGTGGACCAGGACGCGCTCACCGAGGAGCTGGTGGCCGGGCGGATCCGCGCCGTCCTCGATGTCACCGTGCCGGAGGTGCTGCCCGCCGCCTCACCGCTGTACGACTGCGACAACGCGCTGATCACCCCGCATATCGCCGGATCCAAGAGCGGTGAGCTGCGCCGCCTGGCCGACCTGGCCATCGGCGAGATCGAGAACTACGTCACCGGCCGCGACTTCGCCCACCCCGTACGACCGGAAATCCTCGACCGTTCGGCGTAAGAGGGCGCGCCCTCTCACGTCCCGCGACCCCAGGAGGCCCACCCCGCCATGCCCGAGCTCCCCTTCCTCCTCCCCGCCGCCGACCGCACCCTCAGCCCCCACACCGGCTACACCCGCGCCCACTGGGAGGCCGCCGCGGACGGCATGCTGCACGCCGCCCTCCGCTACGCCACCCCCGGCCAGGGGCTGATCGACCTGCCCGGCCCCCCGTCGAGGTCCGGGGTGCGCTCCGACGGGCTCGAAGGGTTCGCCCGCACCTTCCTCCTCGCCGCCTTCCGCACCGCCGGGGCCTCGGGCAAGGACCAGCACGGCTTCCTGGAGCGCTACACCGCGGGCATCGCCCGCGGCACCCTCACCCCCGGGCGCGACGACGCCGAGTCCTGGCCGGTGATCGGCCATCACGGCGCCCAAGGCCAGCCCATGGTGGAGTCCGCGTCCGTGGCCCTGGGCCTGCGGCTGACCGCGCCGTGGACCTGGGACGCCCTGCCGTCCGACGCCCAGGACCGCACCGAGGAGTGGCTGCGCGGTGCGCTGCGCCACCAGCCCGCCCCCAACAACTGGTATCTCTTCCCCCTTACCGTCGCCGGTTTTCTGGAGTCCGCCGGACGCGGTGACGCCGAGACGGCGCGCGCCATCGAGCGGGGGCTCGGCCTCCTGGAGGGCTGGTACGAGGGCCAGGGCTGGTACTCCGACGGCGACGGGCGGTCGTTCGACCACTACAACGGCTGGGCACTGCACATGTACCCGCTGCTCCACGCCCATCTCGCCGGCGACGAAGCGCTGCTGGACCGGCTCGGCCCCCGGCTGCGCACCTTCATCGAGGGCTTCTCGCTGCTCTTCGACGCCGACGGTGCCCCCATCCACCACGGCCGCTCCCTCACCTACCGCTTCGCCGCCGTCGCCTCGGTGGCCCTCGGCGCCCTCACCGGCCACACCCCCCTCGCCCCCGGGGCCACCCGCCGCGTTCTCAGCGGAGCGCTGCGCCACTTCCTGGACCGCGGGGCGCTGACCGAGGACGGGGTGCTGAGCCTGGGCTGGTACGGGCCGCATGCGGCGACCCTGCAGCGCTACTCGGGGCCCGGCTCGCCCTACTGGGCCTCCAAGGGGTTCCTCGCCCTGCTGCTCCCGCCCGACCACCCGGTGTGGACCGCCACCGAGGAGGCCGCGCCCGCCGAGGGGCCGGACCGGGCGCTGGCGCTGCCCGCCGCCGGGTTCCTCGTCCAGACCACGGGCCGGGACGGGCTGGTGCGGCTGCACAACCACGGCAGCTACAAGCTCCGCCCCTGGGAGGCCGAGCACGGGCCCGCCGACCCGCTCTACGCCCGACTCGCCTACTCCACCCGCACCGGGCCCACCAGCGCGGACAACACCCCCGACAACCACATCGCCATCGAGGTGCGCGGAGTGCGCAGCGCCCGGCTGCGCATCCACCCCCTGGCCGCGGGCCCCGACTGGCTCGCCTCCTCCCACACCCCCGCCTTCCCCGACGCCGGCCCCAAGGTGCCCTCGATCCGCGTCGACAGCCTGACCCTGGTCCGCGGCCGGCTCGAAGTGCGCGTCCACCGCGCCGTGGGCGTCCCCGCCGGGACCCGGGTCCACCACAGCGGCTGGGCCGTCGCCCTGCCCCCGGGCACCCCGGCGGAGACCGAACAGGGCGCCGAGATACGGCTGGACGGGGAAGAGGTGACCGGTCAGCTCCTCGGACTGCACGGCTGGCAGAGCGCCACCGCCGTCAGGGCGCCGCAGGGCACCGCGTACGGTCCATGGGCCCTGGTCCCCGAACTCACCGGCACCGTCGGCGAGGACCCCGCAGGCACCCTCTTCGTCGCACTCGCCTCGCTCACCGGCGAACGCGACCCGGCCCCCCTCGTCGATCTCGCCACCGCCGAGGTGAACGGGCTCGCGGTCACCGTACGGCTGCCGGACGGCCAAGGCGTCGTGGTGGACTTCGGCGCGGGCGACGCGCCCACCGTCACGGAGGCGGGCGCATGACGCGGCTGGGCATCTGCTCGGTGACGCTGCGCCCGCTCGACCCGGACCAGGTGATCGCCGCCGTGGCCGGAGCGGGCCTGGAGTGCGTCGAATGGGGCGGTGACGTCCATGTGCCGCCCGGCGACGAGGACACCGCCCGGCGGGTCCGCGACGCCACCGTGGCCGCCGGGCTCGCCGTCGCCTCGTACGGCTCCTACTACCGTGCCGGGCGCGGCGACCCGGAGGAGTTCGACGCGGTACTCCGCTCCGCCGTGGCGCTCGGCGCCCCGCGCATCCGGATCTGGGCGGGCGCCACCGGCACCCGGGAGACCTCGCCCGAGGCGCGCCGCGCGGTCGTCGAGGACACCCGGCGCGCCGCCGCGCTCGCCGCGGACGCGGGGGTGGAACTCGCCTACGAATTCCACCGGAACACCCTGACCGACGGCGCGGACCACACCCTCCGGCTGCTGGACGAGGTGGACCGCGCCGAGGTCGGCACCTACTGGCAGCCGCCCGTCGACATGCCCGACGCCGAGGCGCTGAAGGGACTGGAGGCGCTGGGGGACCGGATCGCCGCGGTGCACGCCTTCTCCTGGTGGCCCGGGACCACCCGGCTGCCGCTGACCGCCCGCGCCCCGCTGTGGCGCAGCGCCTTCGAGCGGCTGCGCACGCACCGCGCCGCGGTGTCCGGCGGTCCGCCGCTGGATGTCCTGCTGGAGTTCGTGCCGGAGGACGACGAGCGGCTGCTGCCGCGGGAGGCGGCCACGCTGCGGGCGCTCGCCGACGTATAAGGGTGTCCGGCGGGTCGTGACGCCTGCGGCGGGCTGCTCCCCTCCCCGCCCCTTCCCTCAACTGGGGCTCCGCCCCAGACCCCGCTCCTCAAACGCCGGAGGGGCTGGAAGGCGGGGCTCCGCCCTGGACCTCGGGGTCCAGGGGTGAGCCCCTGCCACGCGGCGGAACCGCATATCGATGCTGCGGGAAGGGGCGGGGAAGGGAAAGACCCTCACTGGGGGGCGCGGGAGGCGCCCCCGTAGGAGGTCTCCTCCTCGATGGTGCCGCCGAACTCCTCCCGGAGCCTCTCCATGTTCTTCCTGGGCGAGGACGACAGCACCCAGCGGTTGCCGACCAGATAGACCCCGCCGTACATCTGCGCGGTCTCCAGCCAGTCGCGCTGGCCCTTGGCGGTGACGAAGTCGAGGAAGACGAACTTGCCCTTGGCGGTCTTGCACACGGCCTGGCGGTAGTCGTCCACCTTGGTGGTGAACTGCGGCTCGCAGCCGGCGGCCGAGGCGAGCTGCTCCACCCGCGCGGCCTTGGGCGCGGGGCTCACGCTCGGCCGGGCGGCGTTTCCCCCGGTCTCCGCCTTGGCATCCGCCTTACCGTCCCCGCCGCCGCATCCGGCGACGGTCAGCAGCGCGCCCATCGCCGCCGCGACCGCCATCGCGCGCGGGCCATGGCGGCGCGGGGGGCGGCCGGCGGTCCGGAGCGGGTGCGGAGCGTCGGCGGCGTCGTACATGAAAGGCCCTCTCGCATCGGATCCGGGTCGCGGCTGTGTCCACCGCATCTACGGATACGGAGGGGTGGCGCCGATCGTTCACCGCCCTCGCAACCGTTCCGCGTCCGGCCGGGTGCGTACCGGCGCGGCCGGGCTGTCCGGACCCTTGACAGCCAGGTCGGATGCTGGATTACTGGACCGCGCCCGAACGGTAACCGAATGTTCGGTCGGCAAGCGGAGGTGGTGGACGGCCCATGGCGGAATCCCTGAGTGTGGCTCCACTCGACGACGCCGAGCGGATGAGCCCCGAGGAGCTGAGGGCGCTCCAGCTCACCCGGCTGCGCGCCACCTTGCGCCATGCGTACGACCATGTCGAGCTGTACCGCGAGAAGTTCCGCGCGGCCGGGGTCGGCCCCGAGGACTGCCGCACCCTGGAGGACCTGGCCCGGTTCCCCTTCACCACCAAGGACGATCTGCGCGACACCTACCCCTTCGGGATGTTCGGCGTCGAGCACAGCGAGGTGCGGCGGCTCCACGCCTCGAGCGGCACCACCGGCCGCCCCACCCTCGTCGGCTACACCGAGCACGACCTGGCGGTATGGGCGGAGGTGATCGCCCGCTCGATCCGCGCGGCCGGTGGCCGGCCCGGCCACAAGGTGCACATCTCCTACGGCTACGGCCTGTTCACCGGCGGCCTCGGCGCCCACTACGGCGCCGAGCGGCTGGGCTGCACCGTCATCCCCGCCTCCGGGGGAATGACCGCCCGGCAGGTGCGGCTCATCCAGGACCTCAGGCCCGAGATCATCATGATCACGCCCTCCTATCTGCTGACGCTCCTCGACGAGTTCGAGCGGCAGGGCGTCGATCCCCGTTCCACCTCCCTCCAGGTCGGCATCTTCGGTGCCGAACCCTGGACGGAGGAGATGCGCCGCGAGATCGAGGAGCGCATGGACATCCACGCGGTGGACATATACGGGCTCTCGGAGGTGATCGGCCCCGGGGTGGCCCAGGAGTGCGTGGAGACCAAGGACGGGCTGCACGTCTGGGAGGACCACTTCTACCCGGAGATCGTCGACCCGTTCACCGACGCGGTGCTGCCCGGCGGCGAGGAGGGGGAGCTGGCCTTCACCACCCTCACCAAGGAGGCGCTCCCCGTCATCCGCTACCGCACCCGCGATCTCACCCGGCTGCTGCCCGGCACCGCCCGCCCCGCCTTCCGGCGCATCCAGAAGATCACCGGCCGCTGTGACGACATGCTCATCGTGCGCGGGGTCAATGTCTTCCCCAGCCAGATCGAGGAGATCGTGCTGCGGGTCCCGGCGGTGGCCCCGCACTTCCAGCTCGAGCTGACCCGGCGCGGCCGGATGGACCATATGGTGGTGCGGATCGAGGCCCGACCCGGCATCGGCCCCGAGCAGCGAGCGGCCGCCGCGGCGGCGATCGCCCGGGGAGTGAAGGACGGGGTGGGGCTCACGGTCGAGGTGGCGGTCGTGGACCCGGAGACGCTGGAGCGCTCCGTGGGCAAGATCCGCCGGGTCAAGGACCGGCGGACCGAGAGCTGAGCACCGCCCCGGGCGCCGTCCTTGGACGGGACGCGGCGCCCGGGACGGAGGGCCCGGAGCGGAGGGCCCGGAGTGGACGGCCTCAGCGTGCCAGTTCGAGGGCGGGGAACTCCTGATGCAGGGGCAACCGCGCCCCGCAGACGGTCGCCTGGGCCTGTGCCGCGACCGTGCGCCGGTCGTCGACGTCCCGCACCGGCCGCAGCGCACGGTGCACGGCCACCCGCACCGTGAGCCCGTCGGCGCGGAGCACCCGGCGCAGCGAGCCGCCGAAGTCGTCCTCGCCGACGAAGGCGCCCACCGTGGTCGGGACGCCGTGCTGGACGTACTCCAGGGTCACCGGGCGCACCGGCGCGCCCGCGTCCAGCGCGGCCTGGAAGGTGGCCCGCCGGAAGCTGCCACCCGTGCCCGAACACCAGGTGATGCCCTGCGGAAAGGCCATCACCGACTGGCCGTCACGCATCCGGGCCGCCATCTCCCGTACGGTTTCGGGGAGTTGGCGCAACGAGCCGCGGTCGATGTACTGCGTCCCCGCGCGGGTGGCCAGTGAGCCGATCAGCGGCCAGCCCGCGATCTCCCGCTTGGCCAGCATCACCACGGGCTCCACCGCGAGCAGCGCGAGGATGTCCAGCCAGGAGATGTGGTTCGCCACGACGAGCGTGCCGGTGCCGCCGGGCGCGCTGAGCGTGCTGTCGCCCGTCACCTCCAGCCGGATGCCGAGGGAGTCCAGCAGCGTCGCCGCACGCGCCCGCAGCGTCTCGGGCTCGGCGATCCGCCGCCCGGACAGCAGCGCGCCCATCACGGCCCGGCCGAAGACCGCGGCCCGCCGGGCGCCCCGGGTGGCCGGGACGCGGTCGGCGGCGTGGGAGACACAGCCGGGAGTGCACGGGGACCAGCCCGCCCAGGCGTGCTCGGGCAGACTCATCGCGGCCGCGTCGGTCACTGGGATTCACCCAGGAAGTAGCGGCGGTAGCGGTCGTTCATCCGCTCGGTGTCCAGCAGCACGAAGAAGTCGGCGTCGTTGAAGGCCCGGTCGTGCTGCGGGGAGCCGCACATCCAGGCGCCGACCCGCAGATAGCCGCGGAGCAGCGGCGGCAGGTCGGCGTAGCTGGGCTCGCCGTCCAGCGGCCGCGAGGGTATCCACGGGTCGAGCGGGTGAACCCGCATCTCGGGCGGGGCGGCGTGCTTGCTGGTGCCGAGCAGCCAGGCGTTGGCGGCCGCCCCCTCGCCCTCGGCCAGCGGAACCGAGGCACAGCCCGCGAGATAGCGATGGCCGGACAGCAGCACATAGCGGGCCAGACCGGCCCACATGAGGTTGATGACCGCGCCCGTGCGGTGATCGGCGTGGACACAGGCCCGGCCGGTTTCGACCATGGACGAGCGGACCTCGGTCGGAAGGCCGCGCAGATCGAACTCGGTGTCCGAGTAGAGCCGCTCGCTGCGCCCGGGGGGAAGCAGCCGGTAGGTGCCGACCACGGTGCCCGTCGCCGTGTCCGTGACGATCAGGTGGTCCATGATCTCGTCGAACTCGTCCACGTCGCGGCCGTCGACCGCGGCGTCCAGCCGGCCGCCCCTCTCCTCGCCGAACACCTGGTAGCGCAGCCGCTGCGCGGCGTGGATCTGCTCCTGGGTGTGGGCGATCGAGGTGACGTACGAGCTGGTGGGCGCCGTCGTCGAGGACGTCGTGAGCACGGACATTCCTGTTCTCCGTTCAAGGGAAGTCAGGAGCGGTGGGGACTGGGGAAGAGCGGAAGAAACGCCTCACTCGCCGTGCGGTGCGCTGAGGCGGCGCGCACTGCAGGCGTTCACCAGTCTTGCCGTGGCGACGTACGTCACAGTGTCCGTGTGGTGATTCGGCGACTGCCAGTCGATGACGAACACATGCCGCTGGTCGGCCCGTGGTTACGGAGCGGTAGCGGGGGTGCCGCCGCTGTCATCGCCGGTGCCGGTGCCGGTGCCGGTGCCGGTGGCGGTCCGGAGCGGGAAGCCCAGTGAATGGGCGGCGGTGGCGGGGGTGGGCTGGGACCAGTAGTCGCTGACGGCCTGGGCCGAGGACAGGGAGCGAGTTTCGGCCAGATCCAGATAGAGGACGCCGTCGAGATGGTCGGTCTCGTGCTGGACGATCCGCGCGGGCCAGCCGGTGAACTCCTCGTCCAGCTCCCGCCCCGTCTCGTCCTGCCCGCGCAGCCGGATCCGGTCCGGGCGGCTGACCACGGCCTGCCAGCCGGGGATGCTCAGGCACCCCTCGAAGAACACCGCCCGGCCGTCGCCGACCGGTTCGTAGACGGGATTGACCAGTACCCGGTACGGCTGCGGCACCCGGCCGCGCACCTCGCGCACCTCGGCCGCCACCTCCGCCGGGTCCTCGATCACCGCCAGCCGCAGCGGCACACCGATCTGCGGGGCCGCGAGCCCCACTCCGGGCGCGGAGTGCATCGTCTCCCGCATCGCCGCCAGCAGCCGGTCCAGCACGTCCGCGGCCAGCTGGCCCTCGTACGGCAAGGCCGGTTGCCGGAGGACGGGGACACCCGCGGAGATGATCGGCAGCGGGCGGGGCCCGGAGAGCAGTTCGTCGACGAGCTCGGACACGGTGGTGGTCGGCATGGGGACAGCCTGACAGACGATCACGCCACGGCGATCCGCGGACCCGGGCCCGGGCCGGGGTCCGGACCGCCCCGCGCGCCGGGGGCCGTGGCAGGTGCTCAAGCGGCGGGTGCTCACCATCGGACAAAAGATGAACAGGGCACCGATGGGGTCCGTAGACGCCGGTGAGCCGCCGGGAACATCCCACGCCCCCGCGGCTCGGCCGAGTCCTCCCGGCTCGGCCGCTGCCGCCCCGCGGTGCTCCCCCGTTATGCACGGCGGGGCGGCAGCCCCTCCCGCCGCGCCCGCCCGTTATGCCGTTTTCGCCGTACGTGCGCGGGTACCCGCTCGCCGCACGGGCCCCGGGGAAGGGGCGGAGGGAGGATGGATGACCAGCCACGACGACCTGCCGCTCGCCGACTACGACCATCTGCCGCTCGGCGCCCTGCGGCACCGCATCCGCGCCCTCACCGAGGAGCGGCTGCGGAAGCTGCTGGAGTACGAGTGCTCCCACGCCGACCGCCTTCCGGTCGTCGAAGTGGTCACGGCGCGCCTGCGCCAACTGGAGGGCGGCGCCACCCCCTCGCCCGGCGAGCCGCGCGCCGAGCCGCTTCCCGAGCGGCCCTATCCGCCGCGCGGCGGATCGCCGGTGACGCCGCAGACGGCGGCCGAGCCGAGCCCGCCGCCGCGCCACGGACATCCCGGCCACCCGGGGCAGACGGAGTGAACCGCTCGCACCGGCCCTCGGGCCCTAGGCCCTGTCCGGTGAATCTTCGCGCCTGTGACATCAGCGGCTGCCGCCGCGGGGCCCGCGGCGTCTGGTGCAGGGGGCACCTCCCAGCGGTAGCTGGGGGCGCCGTGCCAGGCGTCGCGGGCCCGCGAAGATCCACCGGACAGGGCCTAGGGGCGCTCTCTCCAGCCCTGCTCGGCGCGTGCCTCCGGCAGCAGCTCCCGGATGTCGCTCGGCAGCACGCCGTAGAGCTTCTCCATCAGCTCCGGGTCCACGGCCGAGTCCAGCACCTCGAAGAAGGCGGCCGCCTCGCGCAGCGCCTCATCCTCCGTGTGCTCGGTGCGCCAGGCGACCCGGCCCGCGAAGCCGGTGAGGTCGAACCGCTCGCCGTGGTCCCGCCGGTGTGCCCGCTCCTCGGGCGTGCCCTCGTGTGCGGCGGCGACCCGGCGCAGAGGCTTGCCCGCCTCCTGCGGGAGCTGTGCCGCCATGTGGTCCGCCAGCCCGCCCGGGATGCGCTCGGCGAGGGTTTCGAGCGTCGCCCCTATCGCCCGCTCGGCCGACTGCCGGTCGGGGAGCTGGGCCCGGGCCTGGACCAGGCCCGTCAGTTCTTCGTAGCGCATGGTCGGCGCTCCTCGTGGTCGGATGCCCGGCTGTGGTGCCGAGTGCCCCGTGCCGTTCGCTCAAACCGTCGCCGGGCGCCCGGTCTCCGGGGTGTCCTCCCGCGCGGCGAGCAGCGGGCCGAGTACCCGGGTGCCGGGTCCGGTGTGCCCGCCGGGGCCCGGGAGCTGGGTGGTGTTGCCGACCGTCAGGGGCTTCCCGCAGTGGGCGCACGCGGACACCGGTGTGGTGTCCCGTCCGCAGCCGAGATGGCGGATCCGGGCCGGCGGTCCGGCGGGGCCCGCGTACCAGCGGTCGCCCCACTCCATCAGGGCGAGCAGCACCGGATAGAGCTCCTCGCCCTTCGGGGTGGCGCGATAGTGCTCACGCGGCGGACGCTCCTGGTATCGCTCCCGGACCAGCACCCCCTCCTCGACCAGCCGGGACAGCCGGGCGGCCAGGACCTTCCGCGATATGCCCAGGTCGTGGGCGAGATCGTCGAAGCGGGTGACTCCGGTGAGCACATCCCGCATGATTAGCGCCGTCCAGGCGTCGCCGAACAGATCGGTGGCGCGGGCGATCGAGCAGGCCACATCGGCGAGCGGAGTACGGGTCATGACACAACCCTAGTCGAGTTCCCTGAGGGAACTTAAGGATGTTAGGTTTCCTCGGGGAACCGGGCGAGCCCGTCCGGGCCACCCCAGGCACCGGTGAATCCGCGAATCCGCGCACCCGTGAGGGAGAAGACGATGGCCGCCGCCCCGCACATCGAACTGGACTCACGGTCGCCGGAGGCCGTCGACGGCCGTCAGATCCGGGCCGTCACCTTTCAGGACAGCCGCCTGGAGTACGTCCGCACCACCCTCAAGAGCGCGGACCTCTCCGCGTCCGGAAGCCGCGCCGTGGTCGTGGGCAGCGGCCGCGGGCTGCTGGCCCGCGGGCTGGCCGGTCTCGGCTTCGATGTCGTCGCCGTCGACCCCTCCGCCACCGCGACCGAGATGGCGCGTGAGGCGGGCGGGGGCGAGCACCCCGGGATCGAGTACCGCACCGCGCCCGCCGAGCAACTCGGCCTCGCCGACGGCGCGTTCGACCTCGCCTACTACGCGGACACCTTCGAGATCACCTCGGAGCTGGACCGGGTGCTCGCGGAGGCCGCCAGGGTGCTGCGGCCCGGCGGTGTGCTGATCTACGACACCGTCAACCGCACCCTGCTCTCCCGGCTGATCTACCTGGGTGCCTTCCAGCGCGTCCCGATGACCCGCATCATGCCGGCCGGCCGCTACACGGCGGCGCGGCTGCGCACCCCCGCCGAACTGACCGCCGCCCTGGACCGGCAGGGGCTGCGCAACGAGGACATCTGCGACTTCAAACCCAAGGACCCGCGCAGCCTGGTCAAGGCCACCATGGCGCGCCGCAAGGGGCAGATCGGCGATGAGCAGATCCCGCCGATCGTCGACTTCGTCCTCGCCCCGGACGCCCGGCCGCTGGTCACCTACCTCGGCTACGCACGCAAGGGCTGACCCGGCGCCCGCGAGGGCTGACCCGGCGAGCCCGGCACACCGCCCTGGCGGAGTGGGCGCACACTGTTCGCTGTGACTCCTAAGCGCAGCGCCGGACTCCTGCTGTACCGCGGTGCGGGCCCGGCGGGTCCGGCCATCGAGGTGCTCCTCGCCCATATGGGAGGCCCGTTCTGGGCCGCCAAGGACGCGGGCGCCTGGACGGTGCCCAAGGGGGAGTACGACGAGGACGAGACCCCGGAGGCCGCCGCGCGCCGGGAGTTCGAGGAGGAGCTCGGCATGCCCCCGCCCGGCGGCGAGCCGCTTCCGCTCGGCTCCGTGACGCAGACCGGGGGCAAGGAGGTCACCGTCTGGGCGCTCGCGGGCGATCTGGACCCGGAGCGGATCACACCCGGCACGTTCACCATGGAATGGCCGAAGGGGTCCGGCCGGATGCGGGAGTTCCCCGAGATCGACCGGGTCGCCTGGTTCGGCCCGGACGAGGCCCGCCGGAAGATGGTGACCAAGCAGCGGGTCTTCCTGGACCGGCTCGAGGAGCTGCTCCAGGGGCCGGAAGGCGCGGGGGCCGGGGACTGAACGGAAGGCGTGGGCCCCGAGGACCGGACGGACGGCGCGGGCCCCGGAGCGCGTGACCGGGGCCCGCGGCCATCCGCCGTCAGGTCATCCCGTTCCTCCTGTTCCTCCCGTTCCGCAGCGCACCGTGGCCGCTCCCCAGTCGGCGTGGTCATGCGCGTTGCCGTCGCCGCCGTCGGTGACCCGCAACCGGAGCCGCTGCGCGCCCTCGACGTCGGTCTTCACCGGTACGGCCGCGTCCGAGCCGCGCACCGTTTCACCGCGGTACACCCGCTCGCCGTCGGCGTACACCTCGAAGACGACGCTGCCGTCGGCCCCCACCTCGTCGTCCACGCCCGTCTCGGCCGTGAAGGACGAGCAGTTGCCGCCCAGGAAGACCTCGACCGTCGAATCGGCGTGTGTGCCGAGGCCGCGCTCGTAGGCCGTGCCGCCGACGGTCAGGGACTTGCCGTCGCCGGGGGCGGATTCGCCGTTGCTGTGGTCGCGTTCGACCGGGCCCCAGCCGTTGTCCGCGGTGAGGAAGTCGAGCGTGGACACCGCCACGTCGCCGCGGGGCGGGGGAGGCGTGCCGTCGATGTCGGCCGACGCCGAGCCGCTCACCCGCGCGCCACCCGCCGAGGTCGCGCGGACGTCGGCGACGGCGGGCCGCAGGCCGTCCGGGGTGCCCTCACCGCGGGTGATCTCGGTCCGTACGGTCGCGGTCCGGCCCGCCGCGAGGTCGCCGAGGTCGAGGGTGCCGGGCTCGGCGGTCCACCCCTCGGCCAGGCCGAAGGCCGCCGTGACGTCGCGCAGCGGAGCGCCGCAGGGGTTGGTGACGGTCAGCTCGGCCGAGGTGGACTCACCCGCCGCCACCGTGGTGTCGGCGGCGGTGAGTTTGGCCTCGGGGGCGCAGACCACCGGGCCGCGCGGGGTGCCGGTGCGGGCCTCGGCGCCGGTCAGCGGGCGCAGCCGCAGGGTGTAGGCGTACTCCTTGGCGGGCCGCACCTGGTACTGGGGCAGCACGGTGTGGAACGTCTCGCTCACACCGCTGACCGCGTGGTCCAAGTGCAGGGTGTTGCCTACCGGGTCCTTGCGGAGGGCGAACGGATAGGCGGCGCGGTCGATCCCGGTGTACGGGGTCACCCCGGCCGAGAAGTCCCCCGACACCAGAAGCCCGCCGCTGCCGTCGGACAGCGAGGCCCAGCGGACGTCCTCGTGGTTCCCGTAGTCCTGGGGCTTGGTGTATCCGGCGAACTGCTCGTCCACGTCCGTGGAGTACACCCCCACCGGTGCGCCGTCCTCGCGGTCGTTGTAGTTCTCCTGCGGCCCGCGCCCGTACCAGGTGAACCGGTCGTAGCGGTCGGGCAGCCGGAGCGAGAGCCCGATACGGGGCAGATAGGGCACCGTGCGCGCCGCGCCCCGGGCCTCGACGCGGTGGTCGAGGCGCAGCTCCCCGGTGCCGCTGACGGTGTACCGCAGGGTCTGGGCGAACGAGGAGTCCTTCACGCCGGGCGCGGCGGCGGAGGAGGGCACGGTGACGACGACCTCGCCGTCCCGCTCGTCCACCGTGACCTTGCCCGGCGCGGTGCGCAGCCGGTCCAGGCCCGCCTCGCGCCAGGGCCCCTCCTCGGAGCCGATCTCATTGCTGAGCGGGGCGCGCCAGGCGTCCAGCTCGGGGCCGGAGCCGAGCAGCTCCCGGCCGCCGGACTTCATGGAGACCAGCTCGCCACTGGCCCGGTCGAAGGCGTACGAGAAGCCCTCGCCGGTGATGGTGAGGCGGTCGCCGGACGTGGTGGCCTTGGCCTTCCCCGGTGCCCGCGCCGGTACCGTGCCCGCGAGCTGCCGGCCGCCGATGTCGAACTGCTCGACCGCCACCCGGTCTCCCGCCTTCGCCCAGGCCGTGTCCGCGGCCCGCACCGCCTCCACGGTCAACTGCCGGTCGGCGTCCTGGGGGTTGGCGGGCGGTTTCGGTAGCTGGAGGGTGGTCCGCTCACCGGGGGCCAGGCCGAGTGTGCGGCTGCCCTGGCCCAGGGTGTGGGCGCCCTCGGTGATGCGCCAGCGCAGCCGGAGGTCGTCGGTGCCGGTGAAGGACCGCTCGTTGCGCACCTCGATCCGCCCCGCGCGGGCCTCGTCGCCCGAGATGCGGACCGGGGCGTGGACCGCGGCCATGGCACGGGCCTCGGGCTGGACGGTGCGGTCGGAGGAGACCACCCCGTCGACCCCACCGGTCCCGGCGCCATAGGACAGGAACTCCCCCTTCCGGTCGAGCCGGTCGAAGTCGAGCGCGAGCACCGCGTCCGTGCTGGGGTCGGCGGCGAGCTGATCGGCGCTCAGCGCCTTGTGGTAGACGCGGACCTGGTCGACGGTGCCGTGTGCCATCCGGGTGCGGATGTTCTCCTGGTCGGTCTCCGGGTTGCGGCCGATGTTCACCGGCTGCGCGGAGGAGCCGACGGTGCCGGTCCAGTCGGCCGACGCGGTCTGCTTCCCGTCGATGAGCAGCCGGAGCGTCCGGCCGTCGAAGGTGCCCGAGACGCGATGCCATGAGCCGTACCAGCCGTCGGGGACATCGGCCGCGACCGTGTGCCAGTCCCCGTCCCCGTAGACGAAGAACTCCAGGGTGTCCTTGTCGCGCATCTTCAGCGCGTAGCTGTGGTCGCCCTTGGCGATCACCGTGAAGGAGCCGGTCCAGTCGGCGGGTTTCACCCAGGCGTCCAGGGTGAGCGCGTCCGAGACCGTGTCCAGTTTCGGGTCGCGGTAGACCTCCACGAAGTCGTCCAGCCCGGACAGCTCCAGCGCCTTGCCCCGGTGGCCCGCCACCAGACCGGGTTTCCCGGAGACGTAGGAGAGGATGTCGTTGCCGGAGGTGTCGGGGGTGGTCAGCAACGGCTGGGTGATGTTCTGCTCCGCCCAGTCCCAGATGTAGCCGCCCTGGACCTGGGGATACTTGCGTACGACATCCCAGAACTCGCGGAAGTTGCCGAGCGAGTTGCCCATGGCGTGGGCGTACTCACCCATGATGATGGGCTTGGTGGTGGCCTTCGCCTTCTCCTCCAGACCCGAGGGGGAGGGGTAGCGCGGGCCCCACACATCGGCGAACGGGGCGTCGCCGTCCGGGCTGTTGGGCTGGTGGTAGACCGGCCGGGCCGGGTCCTCGCGGTCCAGGAAGTCGGCCATCGCGTAGTGGGCCTTGCCCAGTCCGGCCTCGTTGCCGGTGTCCCACATCAGCACGCTGGGATGGTTCTTGTCCCGTTCGTACATCGCCGTGAGGCGGTCCATGAACGCGGCCTGCCACTCGGGCCGCTCGGCCAGGCAGTCGTCCGGGCAGGCATCGTGGTGATGGGTCTCGATGTCCACCTCGTCGTCGATCCACAGGCCGCGTGCGTCGGCCAGTTCGTAGAGGTAGGGATCCGAGGGGTAGTGGGAGGTGCGCACGGAGTTGAGGTTGAGCTGCTTCATCAGGGAGACGTCCGAGGCGGTGCGCTCACGGGTGGCGTGGCGGCCGGTGCCGGGGTCGGTCTCGGAGCGGTTGACGCCCTTGACGAGGATGCGCTTGCCGTTGACGAGGAGTTGTCTGTCCTTGATCTCGATCTCGCGGAAGCCCACCGGCTGGGCCGTGGTGTGGGTGACCGTGCCGTCGGCGTCGGTGAGCCGGACGACGAGGGTGTAGAGGTCGGGCGTCTCATCGGTCCACTTGGCCGGATGGGCCACGTCCGCGGTGAGGGTGGTGGATCCGCTGCCGCCGCCCACCGTTCCCGACATCGTTGTCACCTTGCGTCCGCGGCGGTCGTAGAGCGTGCCGAGGACCTTGCGCTCATCCGTGGCGCGCCGCGGGCCCTTGGCGGCCACCTCGACCTCGGCGGTCAGCCGGGCGTCGCGGTACCGGGCGTCCAGATCGGTCTTGACCGTGATGTCCCGCAGATAGGTGGCCGGGGTGGAGTACAGCCCGACCGAGCGGAAGATGCCGGAGAACCGCCACTGGTCGTAGTCCTCCAGATGCGCCCCCGAACCCCAGCGGTGGACCTGCACCGCGACGGTGTTGCGGCCCGGGTGCAGCCGGTCGCTGATGTCGAACTCGGCGGGGGTGTAGCCGCCCTGGTCATAGCCGGCGTAGGAGCCGTTCACCCACAGCAGATAGCCGCTGGTGACGCCCTCGAAGCGGAGAAACGTCCGCCGCTTCTCCCAGCTCTTCGGCAGCTCGAAGGTCTTGACGTAGGCGCCGGTGGGGTTGACGTCATGCGGGACCTTCGGGGGAGCGTCCGGATACATCTCGGTGGGGATGTTCCGGAACACCGGATGGTCGAGACCGTCCGTCTGCCAGGTGTGCGGCACGCTCACACTGCGCCAGCCGCTCCGGGAGGTGTCGTAGCCCTCGGTGAAGAAGTCCTTCGGCACCTCCTCGGGGCGGTCGGACATATGGAGCTTCCAGTTGCCGTCGAGCGAGGCGGTCCAGCGGCTCCTGGAGCCGCCGTCGAGGGCGCCGGCGGTGTCGGCGTACGGGGTCAGCCGCGCATGGGCGGGCTCCTGTCCGACCGAGGTGACCTCGGGGTCCTCCAGCAGCTTGTAGACATCCGCGGGCGGATCGGGGGGATTCGCCGCTGCCGCCGGGGAGGCGGGGGCGGCGAGCGCGAGGGCCAGGGCGAGGGCGGCGATCCGGGATATCCGGGGTGGCCGGGGGGTCCGGGGCGGCTGGGGGGTCCGGGAGATCCGGGGTGGCCGGGGTGGCCGGGAGAAGCGGGGGAGGAGGAGGCGACGGCGGAGGCGTAGGGGCATCTGGTGGTCCACCCTTCTGTGGGTGTCGAAACGCTCCAGAGCGAACAGGCCCGCACATTAGCCAACGTGCTCTCTCACGCCAAGATGTTCCGACCGACTCACCGTCGGCCGGGCGCGGCTACGGTGAAGAGAGTGAGGGCCGTGCGGAATGCCGCGCCGAGCGTGGTGAGGCCGACGGAGGCACCGTGGGTATGGAGAGCGCGAGGAGTACCGAGTCCCTGCCCCAGCTGCGACTGGACGAGCTGCTGGAGGAGCTGCAGCAGCGCATCGACGGGGTGCGCGGCACCCAGGACCGGGTGCGCAGCCTACTGGAAGCCGTCCTGTCGGTGGGCCGGGAGCTGGATCTTTCGCATGTGCTGCAGAGGATCGTCGAGGCCGCTGTGGTGCTCGTGGACGCCGAATACGGCGCGCTGGGGGTGATCGGCGAGGACCAGTGGCTGGCCGAATTCCTGCCGGTGGGCATCGACAAGGAGCGGATCGAGGCGATCGGGCATCTGCCGGCGGGCCACGGCCTCCTGGGGGAGCTGATCCGCCACCCCCAGCCGCTGCGGCTCGCCGAACTCTCGGAGCATCCGGCCTCCTACGGCTTTCCGCCGAACCATCCGCCGATGGGCTCCTTCCTCGGGGTGCCCATCCGGGTGCGCGACGAGGTCTTCGGCAACCTCTATCTCACCGAGAAGCGCGGCGGTAAGGAGTTCGACGGCGAGGACGAGACGATGCTGTCCACCCTCGCCGTGGCCGCCGGAGTGGCCATCGAGAACGCCCGGCTGTACGAGGAGGCCCAGCACCGCCAGCGCTGGCTGGAGGCGAACGCCGAGGTCACCAACAGCCTGCTGTCCGGAGTGGACGAGACCCGGGTCCTGGAGCTGATCGTCGAGCACGCCCGCCGGATCCTCTCCGCCGATCTGGGCGTGCTGATGCTGTCGGTGCCCGGCACCGACGAACTGCAGGTCGCGCTCGCGGCGGGAACCGACGCCGAGGCCCACCGCGGTCTGGTGCTGCCCCGCCGGGGCACCTTCGGCGGGGCGGCCTTCACCGCCTCCGAGCCGGTCACCAGCACCGACGTCCAGAACGACCCACGGATCACGGTCGGCCCGCAGCGCTGGGAGGGGCTCGGCCCGGCCGTCGCGGTGCCGATGCGCACGAGCGACGGAGTGGGCGGAGTGCTCTCGCTGGCCCGCATGGCGGACAGCCCCGCCTTCACCCAGATCGAGACCGACACCCTGCTGGGCTTCGCGGGCCAGGCGGCCATCGCGATGAAACTGGCCGAGCGGCGGCGCGACGCGGAGCAGCTCGCGCTGCTGGAGGACCGCGACCGGATCGCCCGTGATCTGCACGACCTGGCCATCCAGCGGCTCTTCGCCGCCGGGATGACGCTGCAGTCCACCCTGCGCTTCGTCCAGCACCCGGAGGGCTCCGAACGGCTGCTGCGGGTGGTGGACGACCTGGACGACACCATCAAGATCATCCGCTCGACGATCTTCGGACTGCGCTCGCACGAGGCGGGCCCGGCGGTTCAGGGGCTGCGGGTCCGTACCGCCAAGACCATCGAGGAGGCCGTCCCCGCGCTCGGCTTCACCCCCTCACTGCGCACCGAGGGCCTGGTCGACACCGATGTGCCGCGCACCGTCGCGGACGACATGGTGGCCGTCCTGGCCGAGGCGATGTCGAACATCGCCCGGCACGCACGGGCCGACGCCGCCGAGATCTCGCTGGTCGTGGCGGCCGGGCGGCTGACCCTCATGGTCACGGACAACGGAGTGGGCGTCCCCGAGGGCGGCCGCCGCAGCGGACTGCGGAACATGGCCGAGCGCGCCGAGAAGCTCGGCGGCGAGCTGGAGCTCGGCGAGCCGTCGGGTGGTGGCACCCGCTTGGTGTGGGGCGTACCGCTGCCGGAGCGGTAGGTGTGGCGGCGGGCTTGTTGCGGCGGGGCGGTAGGCGAGGAGGCGCCGCTGCGGAGGTGATGGGCGGTGTGTGTGCCGCTGCGGCGGCGGTAGGCGGTGGCCGTGTCGCTGAGGGTGCCTGGGCGGGGTGGTGCGGCTGCGGCTGCGGCTGCGGTGGGCGGTGGGCTTGCCGCTGCCGGAGCGGTCGGCGTTGGCCGTGCCGCGTCAGCGGGTGCCCATGCCGCGTCAGCGGCCCCCGTCCAGGGACTCGGCCGCCTCGCTGCGCGGAGTGGCCGGCCCGACCGGTCCGTAACCCAGCCGGATCAGCATCTGCACATGGCCGGGCGTCCGGTGGGCGTCGCTCAGCGACCACCGCAGATCCGACCACTCCAGCGCCTGATGCAGCAGGGACGCCCGGACCGCGTACGAAGTCGCCAGCAGCAGGACGTGTTCCAGCGCCTGCCCGGCCCGCAGCCAGTCGGTGCGCCGGTCCTGGTCCGTGGCCAGTACGGCGATGGCCGGGTGGCTCTCGAACGCCGCCGCGGGCGAATCACCGCCCCGGCGGCCGTCCGGCCCCGGACCGAGGTAGTCGCGCATCGGCAGCCGCCCGGTGACGTCCCGTGGCCCGAGGGCGGCCGCCGGGATGCCGTACGGCCCGGTATCGCGGACCCAGTCGCGGCTCTCGGCGAGCCGGCGCGGATCCCCTGAGGTGCGCCGCTCCGCCTCGGCGGTCAGCCGCAGCAGCCGCGAGGTCTCCTCGGGGCCCGCCAGCCACAGCGTGGCCCCGTGTGCGCGCGCCGCCTCCGCCAGTTCGTACAGCACCCGCGGCGGCAGTCGGCGCCCGGAGAAGGGGGAGCGGCTGCTGTGCCGCCGCCAGATGACGTCGTACAGATCGTGATGCGGATCGCTGTGCGGGGCATCGTGCCCGTCGTCATGATGTCCGTCGCCGTCGTGGGGCGTCGCGGCCAGGCGCACCGTGGCCAGCAGATCGGGCTGCGACCGGTACGGCAGCAGCCGGACCACCGGGTCCCAGCCGAAGTGGGCCACGGCGACCCGCAGGTTGAACACGGCGGCCCCGGCGGAGACGCTCAGCGCCCGGCCCATCGGATCGGCGTACCGCAGCGCCCGCTCGGGGGCGGCCCGGACCTCCAGCGTGACGGTGTCGGGGTTCAGCCGATAGCGCCACGGCTGGGTGTTGTGCATCGACGGGGCGGCCACGGCCGCGGAGATGAGCTTCTCCAGGATCGCCGCGTCGAGCGCTGCGGGCTGCATGGGGTCTCCTCGCCGGTGGGCCGTCAGTGGTGGTGGGCCGTCAGTGGTCGGGCCGTCAGGATTGGGGCCGTCGGGCGTAGGGACGGAGCCGTGCGGCCCCGGCCCCGGGTCATCCCGGATGGTCGTCGGCGGGGGGCGGGGCCGAGTGGGTCGCCAGCACCGCCGCCTGGATACGGCGCTCCACGCCCAGCTTGGCCAGCAGCCGGGAGATGTGGTTCTTGACCGTCTTCTCGGACAGGAAGAGCCGCTTGCCGATCTGCCGGTTGGTGAGCCCGTCGCCGATCAGCACCAGGATTTCCCGCTCGCGCGGGGACAGTCCGGCCAGCACCTCGTCCCTGGGCTCCTGCGGGGCGGTGTCCCCCCGCAGGGTGCTCATCAGCCGGGCGGTGGTGGCCGGGTCCAGCATCGACTGGCCGGAGGCGACGGTGCGCACCGCCGAAACCAGGTCCGACCCCTTGATCTGCTTGAGCACATAGCCCGCCGCCCCGGCCATGATCGCGTCCAGCAGCGCATCGTCGTCGTCGAACGAGGTCAGCATCAGACAGGCCAGATCCGGCATCCGGGAGCGCAGCTCGCGGCAGACCGTGATGCCGTCCCCGTCCGGCAGCCGGACGTCCAGGATGGCCACGTCGGGCCGCAGCGCCGGGCCCCGGGCCAGCGCGTGGTCGACGGTCCCCGCGTCGCCGACCACCTCGATGTCCGGTTCGGCGTCCAGGAGATCGTGCAGTCCGCGCCGGACGACCTCGTGGTCGTCGAGTACGAACACCCTGATCGGTGTCGCCGGTGTCGCCGGTGTCGCCGGTGTCGCTCGTGTCTCGGTCATGGGCTCTCGCACTGTTCGTCCGCCGTCCGCCCTGCCCCCCCGGTGGGAATCGTGGCGCAGCAGGTCAGGGTGGTACCAGGGCCGAACGGGCCCTCAAGGGGGCTGCCCGGCCCTCGTCCCGCCCTCCCCGCGCGTGCGACGGTCGCGACATGGGCACGGAAGTGCGGGGGCGGCGGACATGGCGGTGGCGGCGCAACCCGCTCAGACGCCGCTCGGATGTGATCGAGGCGTGGGTCGTGCTGGTCACCGGCCTGGTGATGGCGGTCGGCGGCCCGGTGGCGGGAGTGGCCGCGGGCACCGCCGTGGACGCGTCGCTGCGGCAGGAGCGGGCGGACCGGCACCGGGTGCCCGCGGTCCTGAAGGAGGACGCGCCCGTCGCACAGCCCGCGGGCGACGGGTCCACCACCGGCCAGGTGCGCGCGATCGTCCGGTGGACCGGCCCGGACGGCACCGTCCACACCGGCACGGCCCGGGTCCACGACGGCAGCAAGGCGGGCACCGCCACCGAGGTGTGGACCGACGGCCGGGGCCAACTGGTCCAGCGACCGCCCACCCCCGAGCAGATCGCCACCCGCGCGGTGCTCGCCGGGACGTCGGCCGCGGCGGGCGTGGGCGCGATCTCGCTGGCCGGACGCGGTGTGGCGCGCTGGCGCCTGGACCGCGCCCGCACCCAGGAATGGGGACGCGCCTGGGCCGAGGTCGGCCCCCGCTGGAGCCGCCACATCCGGTGACGTGCGATCACGTAGCGTCGTGTCCGGCGGGTTTTTCGCGTGTGGCATCGGCGGCTGACGTTGCCCGGGCCTGTGGCGTCCGGGGCCGGGGCGCTTCCCGCGTGGCGCTGGGCCGCCGCATCCGGTGAGGCCCGATCACGTACCGCCGTGCCCGGCCGGTCTTGGCGTGTGTGGCATCGGCGGCTGACGTTGCCCGGGCCGGCGGCGTCCGGGGCCGGGGTGCGCCTCCCAGCGGTGGCTGGGGAGCATCGCGCGGCGCTGCACCGCCTACCCGCGAATCGCCGCCGCGGTGCGCGCGGCGGCGCTGGAGTCGCCGCATCCGGTGAGGCTCGGCCACACATCGCGGCGCCCTGGGGGGCTTGGTGTGTGTGGCATCGCGGGCTGAGGCCGCCGGGCGGATGGCGTTCGGTCCCGGGGCGCTTCCCAGCGGCGCTGGAGCCGCCCGCATACGGTGACGCCCGGCCGCTTACCGTTGTGCCCGGCCGGTCTGCGCGCCTGTGACATCGGCGGATGACGCCGCTGGGCGCGTGGCACCTGGCCGTAGCGCCCAGTGGCGCTGGGCCGCCACGTCCGGTGACGCCCGATCACGTACCGCCGTGCCCGGTGGGTCCTGGTGTGTGTGGCATCGAGGCCCGAGGCCCGAGGCCCCCGGGCGCGCGGCGGCGCGGTAGTGGCGTAGGGGCCTCGTTGTCGTCTTCGTGCCGTGGCGCCCTCGGACGGTCCCAGCCACGCCGCCGGGGCCTCCCGGTGCGGCCGGGCGCGCCGTCCCGCGCGCCCGGCCCGGCCGGGCCCGCCGGAGCGCACCGCGCACCTACCGCCGCTGGGCCGTATGAGGCGCGGCGGTGAGCTGGTTGTCGAAGTCGACCACGCCCTCGATTGCCCGGATGAGACGGGCCGCCGCCGGGATGAGCACGGCTTCCCTGACCCGGCCGGTCAGGGTGACCACGCCCTCGTTCACGCTCACCCGGACGGTTTCCCCCACGGCCGGGAAGAGATGGGCCACCACCTCGCGGCGCACCTCCTCCTCGATGTCGTCGTCCGGCCGCAGAAAGACCTTCAGCAGGTCGGCGCGGCTGACAATGCCCTCCAGTCGGCCCTCCTCGTCCACCACCGGGAGCCGTTTGACCCGCTTATGGGTCATGATCCGCGCGGCATCGGCGAGCGTCGCGCTCGCGTGGACGGTGATGGCGGGGGACGTCATCAGCTCGTCGGCCGTCACCGCGCCCGCCTTGGCGATACCGGGGAGGTCGGGCAACTGCGCCACCCGCGCCGGATCGCTGTCGCGGAACTCCTCCTTGGGCAGCAGATCCGCCTCGGAGACCACGCCGATGACCCGGCCCTCCCCCTCCAGCACCGGCAGGGCGCTCACCCGCCACTGCTCCAGCGTTCTGACGATCTCCTTGAACGGCGCTTCGCGGCCGACGGCGACGACGGTATGGGTCATCACATCGCTCACAATGTGCGCACTCCGGGGCACGGCATCCTCCTTGGTCACGCTGCCTGTCTTCCGCCCGCCTCGCCGCCGGCCGCGAGCCGGTGCTCGATCCGGTGGCGCACCCGCCCCGCGAGCCGGGCCAGTCCGGCGGAGGTGGCCGGCCGGGGCGGGATCGGCCGGCGGATCCGCCGGGCGTGCGGTGGCAGCCCCGCGAGATCGGTGTCGAACCGCCGCCGCGCGCGGTCGAGGGTGTCGGGGGCTCCGGTGCGCCTGCCCTCCCGCATCACGGTCTCCAGCAGTGGTGCGCCGCCGTGGGGCGGAAGCTCGTCGCATTCGCCGATCACATCGGCGTAGCCGGGGCGGCGCCAGACCTGCTTGGTCCCGGGGGCGGTGGCCTTGGCCGAGGACAGTTTCATCACCGGGGTCCCGTCGTAGGCGACCAGCTTGTACGCGGTGTCGAGGGCGGCGGCGTCGGCCGACACCCCCATCCGGGTGCCCACGGCGAAGACATCGATCGGCGCGCCCGAGTGGATCAGCTCCTCCATGGCGTACTCGTCGAGCCCGCCGCTCACCACGATCCGCACCTCGGGCAGCCCCGCCGCGTCGAGGATCTTCCGCGCCCGCACCGCCTGCTCGCCCAGGTCGCCGCTGTCCAGCCGGATCGCGCCGCTGGGCCCGGATTCCAGCTCGCTCAGCACCCGCGCCGCGGTGGCCACTCCGCTCGCCGTGTCATAGGTGTCCACCAGGAAGGTGACCGGTCCGGGATGGGTACGGGCGAACGCGCGGAACGCGGCCTCCTCGTCCGGGAACGCCTCGATGTACGCATGCGCCATCGTCCCGCTCGCCTCGATCCCGTACGCGGCGGCCGCCGCGACATTGCTGGTCGCCGTGAACCCGGTCATCGCGCTCAGCCGCGCCGACTGCATCCCGGCCCAGGGGCCGTGGGTGCGGCGCAGCGAGAAGTCCACCACCGGGCGCCCCTCCGCGGCCAGCACGCACCGGGCCGCCTTGGAGGCGATGGTGGTCTGATGGCTCAGTTGCCCCATCAGATACGTCTCGACCAGCTGGGCCTGCGGCAGCGGCGCGGTCAGCTCCAGCAGTGGCTCCCCGGCCAGGACGATCCGCCCCTCGGGCACCGCCCGCACCTCGCCGTCGAAGCCGAGCCCCAGCAGGGGTTCGAGGTCCTCGTACGGACGGTGCATCGCCGCGGCGAACGCCGCCACGTCCTCGGGCTCCACGCGGAAGCCGGAGAGAAAGTCCAGCGCCGGCTCCAGGCCCGCGGCGACCAGGAAGCCCCGCTCGGGCGGCAGCGCGCGGGCGTAGAGGTCGAAGGTGGCCGGGCCGGTCATGCCCTCGCGCAGATACGACAGGGCCATCGTCGCCTCGTAGAGGTCGGTGGTCATCGCCTCCGACATGTCACTCTCGCCTCCCTTCGGACATCAGCCGCACGGAACGACCGCCACCGGGCACGGCGCGTGGTGCACCGCCGCGTGGATCACCGAGCCCAGGCAGGGGACGGGGCCCGGCTCCGTCTCCTCGCGGCCCAGCACGAGCAGCCCGGAGCCCGGCGCGGTGTGCATCACACCGAGGGCCGGGCGCTCGGAGGTGAGGGCCTCCGCCACCGGCACCCCGGGGTACTTCTCCCGCCAGGGGCGCAGCGCCGCGTCCAGCGCGTCCGCCGCCGCCGACGCTCCCGCTGCCCCGACTTCTTCGGTTCCCGGCCCGCCCGCGCCCGCGTGCACGGCGCGCAGCGCACCGCCACGCCGGGCGGCGGCGTCGAAGGCGAACCGCAGCGTCTCCTCGTTCGTCCCCCGCAGGCACACCCCGACGGTCACATCGGCGGTCAGCGGCCGGTCGTCGGCGTGCACCATGATCACCGGCCGTTCCCCGTGCGCCAGCACATGGCGACCGGTCGATCCGAGGAGGAAGCCGCCGGGGGTGCCGCGGCCGCGCGAGCCGAGCACCAGCATCTCGGCGTCCCGGGCCGCGTCCAGCAGGGCGGGCACGGTCTCGCGCGGCACCAGCTCGGCCGAGACCTGCAGCCCCGGATGGGCGTCGCGCAACTCGCCCACCAGGTCGGTCAGCAGACGCTGCGCCCAGTAGTGCAGGTCGTCCTCGTGGGGGAGGGTCGGAGCCTCGGGCGACGGCGGGTTCCAAGCGTGGATCAGACGCAGCCGCAGATCCCGCAGCAGCGCCTCGCGGGCCGCCCAGTGTGCGGCCGGCGGGCTCTCGGCGAAACCGTCGACGCCGACGACGATCGGCGCTCCTCCCATACGTGTCACCTCCCCGCTCACGTCCCCCGGGCCACCAGCGGACGGGCGGCCTCGCCGAGCGCGATTTTGATCGCGCCGGTGTCGGCCGCGCGGGCGAAGACGTCGTACGCCTCCTCCATCTGGTCCAGCTCGAACAGATGGGTGATCAACGTGGACGCGGGCAGCCGCCCGGCGGCCAGCAGGGAGAGCAGGGTGGGGGTGGAGAAGGTGTCGACCAGCCCGGTGGTGATCGTCACGTTCTTGATCCACAGCTCTTCGAGATGCAGCGTCGCGGGCCGGGCATGCACCCCGACATTGGCGATCCGGCCGCCCGGCCGCACCATCCGGGTGCAGGTCTCGAAGCTCCGCGGGCTCCCGACGGCCTCGATCACCACATCGGCGCCGAGCCCCTCGGTGAGATCGTCGACCAGCCGCTCCGGGTCCTCGGCGGGGTCCGCCACCGCGTCGGCGCCGACCCGCTTGGCGGCGTCCAGCCGGGCCGGGTCCGGATCGATGGAGATGATCCGGCCGGGGGAGAAGAACTGCGCCGTCGCGATCGAGGCCAGCCCGACGGGCCCGGCGCCCATCACCACGACCGTATCGCCCGGCCCCACCCGGCCGTTGAGGACGCCCACCTCATAGGCGGTGGGGAAGACATCCGCCAGCAGCACGGCGTCATGGCCCTCGACCGACCCCGTCAGCGGATGCGTGGACATGTCGGCGAAGGGCACCCGGACGTACTCGGCCTGGGTGCCGTCGATCATGCGCCCGAGGATCCAGCCCCCGCCGTCACGGCACTGTCCGTAGTTGCGCTCCCGGCAGAAGCGGCAGTGGCCGCAGGCCGAGATGCAGGAGAGCAGCACCCGGTCGCCGGGACGGACCCCGCGGACGTCGGCACCGGTCTCGACGATCTCGCCGACCCCCTCGTGGCCGAGCACCCTGCCGGGGCTGATGTCCGGCAGCTCGCCGCGGAGGATGTGCAGATCGGTGCCGCAGATGGTCGTGGTGTCGATCCGGACGATCGCGTCGGTGGTGGCCTCGAGTTCGGGGTCGGGCACCTCCTGCCAGGAGGACTGCTCCGGCCCGTGGAAGACGAGTGCTTTCATGGCCGTTTCCCTCTCCTCCGGTTGTTCGCCTTCTCCTCCGAGTGTTCGCCTTCGGCTTCCGCCACGGTTCTCGGCCGCCTCGTCGCGCGGTGTGTCATCCGGTCGGGCGCGTCGTGTGGTGAGGTGGCCGAGCGTCCCGAGGTCTCATCGCTGGGGCACGATCGCGACCGGGCAGGCGGCGTGGTGCGCCACCGCCTGGGTGACCGGCCCCAGCCGGGGGCCGAACCCCACCTGGCGCGGACCACGGCCCACGACCATCAGCGCCGTCCCCGCCGCCATGCCCACGAGCTGCCGGGCCGGGCTGTCCGACGCGATCTCCTCGAAGACCCGCACCTCGGAGAACTTGTCCCGCCACGGCGCCAGCACCTCGCCCAGCGCGTGCTCGGACTCCTTGCGCGCGTCGCTCAGCCCCACGTCCACCACCCAGGGGGCGTCGCCCCGGATAGCGGGGACCCGGCTGGCGTACACGGCGCGCAGCACACCGTCGCGGCGGGCCGCGGCGTCGAAGGCGAACTCCAGGATGTCCTCGCCCGGCTCGCCCGGCTCCACCCCGACCACCACATCGCCTTGCCGGTCCTCGTGCGCGTCCGCCCGCACCAGGACCACGGGGGTCACGGCGCGTGCGGCGAGCTCCAGGCCGACGGAGCCGAGGAAGAACCCGGCGACCGCGCCGATCGAGCGGGACCCCACCACCAGCAACTGGGCCCGCTCCGCCTCGGCCAGCAGAACGGGCGCGGGCCAGCCCGGGATCTGGTCGGTGAGGATCGCCATGTCCGGGTGGTCGGCGTCCAGCTCGGCGCGCGCCGAGCCCAGGGCGCGCTCGGCCCAGTAGTGCCAGGCGGCCTCCCGGCCCGGTGTCAGATCCTTCTGATCGGGCCCCGGCCACGCGTTCACCAGCCGCAGCGGCGCTTCGCGCGAACGGGCCTCGTGTGCCGCCCAGCCGGCGGCGGCCAGACTCTCGGGGGAACCGTCCAGCCCGACGGTGACGGGGCGCGCCATCACTGCCTCCTTCCCGGCAGACCCACTCGGCACCTCAGCCGCCTCCGGGACGTACGAGCCGCCAGCCGCCAGCCGCCAGCCGCCAGCCGACCGCGCCCAGCTACTCGTGCGCGGCGCCGCGTGCCACGGTGGCCCGCGCGCGTGCCTTATCGGCAGCGACGCACCCCTTGTCCATAGCCGCGGCCACCGCTGGGAGGCGCCCAGCCCGAGGCGCGGCGCCGGGGGCGCCCACTTCTCGCGGGCCCTGATTGCGCGGTGCGCGGTATTCGTGCGTCCGCTTCTCCGCGTCTGCCGAATGCCCCCGGTGCCATCTCCAGCGGACCATGACCGGGCCCCCACCGACAGGGCCGACCGGTCCCGGCTAGGTCCCAGGGACCAGGTCATCCGGCCCTTTCCACCGCCCGGAACAAGCCCCGGAACCCGGCCCGGCCAGCCTGCCCACCGGCACGGTGGCCCAGCGCGTCCGCGCGCCACGGTCGCCCGGGGCGGTCGACTGGCCATCGTTGCCTGGCGCGGTTACCCGGTGCGTCTGCTGACGTGGTGGCCGGGTGGGGTCGGCCGGTCTCGTCGCCTGGTCCGGTTGCTCGGCGCCACTGCTTGGCGCGGTTGCCCGGTGCGTCCGCCGCCCTGGTGGCCCGGTGCGATTGCCCGGTCTCGTCGCCTGGCCTGCCTGCCTGGACCGGCTGCTCGACGCCCTCTCCTGGCTCCGTTGGTCGGCTCGTCGCTTGGCGCGCCCGCTCGGCTCGGTTGCCCCGCACGGTCCACCGCGCCGGTCGCCTGATGCGCCTGCCTGGCGCGGCAGCCCGGCCCGTCCACCGACCCGGTCGTCCGGCTCGGTCACCCGGCACGCCCGCCGCCCTGGTCGCACGATTCGATCACCCGGCCCCGCCCCCGGGGCCGTCGCCCGGCGCACCACCCCGCGCACCCGCTCGGCCTCGTACTCGGCTGGGAAGTCCCCGGCTGGGAAGCCCCCGGCTGGGGAGCCCCCAGGGGAGAGCCCCCTCTCCGTTCCCGCCCCAGAGCTACTCCACCGGCACCAGCACCACCGGGCAGTGCGCATGGTGGAGTGCCGCGTGGGTGACCGGGCCGAGTTGCATGCCGAGGCGGGGGGTGCGCCGGTGGACGGCGAGTATCAGGACGTCGGCCGCTCGTGACGCCTCCACCAGTGCCTGGGCGGGGGCGGTGTGGGTGGTGTGTTCGCGGACCCGGATCTGCCCGAACTCCTCGCGCAGACCGGCCACCATGCCGTGGGCCACCGTCTGTTCCCGCTCGGCGCGCAGCGCCACCACCTCGCGTGCGGGCAGGGCGTGATCGCCCGCGAAGACCCGGGGCCGCGGCCAGGCGTAGAGCACCCGTAGTCGGGCGCGGCGTCGCTTCGCCTCCTCGAAGGCGAACCGGGCCGCCGCAGCGTCCGCGCCGCTCTCCACCCCGACCAGCACCTTGCCGTGGCTCTCGGCCCCATAGGTCGTCGTCGGCCCGCCGCGTACCACCAGCAGCGGGCGCCGGGTGTGGGCGGCCAGCCGGAGCCCGACCGAGCCGAGCAGCAGTCCGGTGAAACCGCCCAGCCCCCGGGTGCCGATGACGATCAGCGCGGCGTCCCCGCCGATCCGCAGCAGTTCGGGCACCGCGTCCTGCGCCGTCAGGGTGGGCACGATCCGCAGCTCGGGATCCTGCTCCTGGGCCCGCGATACGGCCAGCCGCAGCACGGTTCTGGCGATCTCCACCGCGGGCCGCCGGGGTTCGCTGTTCGGGTCGAAGGCGAGCGGGTCGGTCCGCGCCCACGGCCAGGCGTGCACGATCTCCAGCGTGGCGTGACGGCGCCGCGCCTCGGCGACCGCCCCGTCCAGCGCGGCCCAGGCGCTGTCCGAGCCGTCCAGGCCCACCACCACCCGGCCGTCCCGCACCGGCTTGGCCGGGTGGGTCATCGCCGCGCACCTCCCCGGCTGGCGGAGTCGTCGATCAGGTAGGTGAGCCGGTCGACCACGGCCACCACGCCGTCCACCTGTCCGGCCATCCGGACGGCGATGGGGATCTCGCTGTGCCGGTCCAGCCGGCCCTCCAGCCGTACGATCCCGTCGGTCACGGTGACCGCGACGGACTGCGGGCCGAGCCACAGCGAGCGGACCAGCACCTCGTCGATCACCTCGGCGCGGATCTCGTCGTCCGGGCGGAGGAAGACCCGCAGCAGATCCCGGCGGGTGACGATGCCGATCAGCCGGTCCTCCTCGTCGACGACGGGAAGCCGCTCGACGCGATGGTGTTCCATCGCGCGGGCCGCGTCCACGATGCTGTCCTGGGGGCGCACGGTGACCGCGGGGCGCGACATCAGTTGCCCGGCCGTCGGGGCGGGTTCGCTGAGATCGGTCCCAGTGATCATGCCGACCACCTTGTCGTCGTCGTCCACCACGGGCAGCCCGTTGAAGCGGTGCCGCGAGAGCAGCGCACCGACCTCGTCGAACGAGGCCATGGAGCTCACCCGGACGACGTCGTCGGTCATCACGTTGCCGATCTTGCGGTGCTTCATCCGTGCCTCCCCGGTCCGGTCCCAGCCTCGGACGGCGACCAGCCCGCCCTCTTGGGCTGCCCGGGGTCCGATGCGGACCGTTCGGCCCGCGTGGGCGCCCTGGGCCGAACGACCCCCGGCGGGGCCGAAGCGCCCCTCGCGCCGGACCCGCACGGCCGCGAGGGTGAAAAGGCGTCGGCGCGGTGCGGCCGCCGCGCGGAAGGTGGTGGAAACGGTGGACCTCCCCCTCGTCGTGGGCGTCGACGGCTCCCACCACAGCCTTCAGGCGGTGGACTGGGCGGTGGACGCGGCGGCCCGGTACGGGGTGCCGCTGCGGCTGATCCATGCCTCACTGTGGGAGCGGTACGAGGGCATCGCCCCCGCCGCCGACCCGGCGCGCCCCTGGGAGCTGATCAGGGACGAGGAGATCGCCGCCTCCGCGGCGGAGCGCGCCCGCCGATGCGGCCCCAAGGTGAAGGTCTGCGCCGAGGTCCTGCCGGAGGACCCGGTCGCCGCGCTGCTGCGTGCCGGCCGGGACGCCTCGGGCCTGGTCACCGGCTCCCGCGGGCGCGGCGAGCTCGCCGCGCTGCTCCTCGGCTCGGTGAGCCTCGCGGTCGCCGCCCGCGCCTCGTGCCCGGTGACCGTCGTACGCGGCGGCGAGCCCAACCGGCGCGGCGCCTTCGGCCGGATCGTGCTCGGCGTGGGCGAGACGGCCGGCCCCTCGGCCGCGACCCGGTTCGCCTTCCACGAGGCCGAGGTGAGCGGCCGCACGCTGGAGGCCGTACGGGCCTGGCGCGCCCCGGCCGGTGAGGTGACGGATGATCTGCTGCTGGAGGGGGACCCGGTACGTGCCCACTGGGCACGGGCGGAGCGGACGCTGGATCACGCCCTGCGGACCCCCGGACGGGACCACCCCGAGGTCACCGTCCACCGCGAGGCGGTCGAGGGAGCGGCCCGCAAGGCGCTCCTCCACGCGGCGGCCACCGCCGATCTGCTGGTCCTCGGCGCCCGCCGCGGCCACGGTCACGCTGTGGGACTGGAGCTCGGCCGCATCGCCCACGCGGCACTGCACCACGCGCCTTGCCCGGTGGTGATCGTGCCGGAGCGGGTCTGAACGGCCGACCGGCGGCGCGCCCGGCGGGCAGGTAACGCGACCGTCAGGCAAGGCAACCGGACACCACGAGGGCACATCACCGGACACCACGAGGGAGAGAGGGCCATGCCAGACGCACCGACCACGACGGGCACGCCGGACAGCTCGACCGGCTCACCGGAAAGCTCGACGGGCTCACCGGACAGCGGGCTCGGCGACGACCGGATCCGCGCCCTGGACGCCCACTGGCGCGCCGCCAACTACCTCGCGGCGGGCCAGATCTATCTGCTGGCCAACCCCCTGCTGACCGAGCCGCTGCGCCCGGACCACATCAAGCCCCGGCTGCTGGGCCACTGGGGCACATCACCCGGCCTCAACCTCGTCCACACCCACCTGAACCGCGTCATCAAGGACCGCGACCTGGACGCCATCTGCGTCTGGGGCCCCGGCCACGGCGGCCCCGCGGTGCTCGCCGGCTCCTGGCTGGACGGCAGCTACTCCGAGATCTATCCGGACGTCAGCCGGGACGCGGCGGGCATGGCTCGGCTCTTCCGGCAGTTCTCCTTCCCCGGCGGGGTGCCCAGCCATGTCGCCCCCGAGACCCCCGGCTCGATCCACGAGGGCGGTGAGCTCGGCTACTCCCTGGCTCACGCCTACGGGGCCGCGCTGGACAGCCCCGGCCTGCTGGTCGCCTGCGTCATCGGCGACGGAGAGGCCGAGACCGGTCCGCTGGCCGGCTCCTGGCACGCGAACAAGTTCCTGGACCCCGTCCACGACGGCGCCGTACTGCCGATCCTCCACCTCAACGGGTACAAGATCGCCAACCCCACGGTGCTCGCCCGGCTGCCCCGGCCCGAACTCGACGAGCTGCTGCGCGGGTACGGCCATGAGCCGATCCACGTCGCCGGGGACGAACCGCTCGCCGTGCACCGGGCCATGGCGCACGCCCTGGACGAGGCCCTGGACCGGATCGCCCTGCTCCAGCGCACCGCCCGCGAGGAGGGCATCGCCGAGCGGCCGCGCTGGCCGATGATCGTGCTCCGTACGCCCAAGGGCTGGACCGGGCCCGAGGTGGTCGACGGGCTCCCCGTGGAGGGCACCTGGCGCGCCCACCAGGTCCCCCTGCCGGGTGTCCGCGAGAACCCGGAGCATCTGCGGCAGCTGGAGCGCTGGCTGCGTTCGTACCGCCCCGAGGAGCTCTTCGACGCCGACGGGCGGCCCCGGCCGCCGCTCCTGGCCGAGGTCCCGGACGGCGACCGCCGCCTGGGCGCGAATCCGCACGCCAACGGCGGGCTGCTGCTGCGCTCGCTGCCCCTGCCCGCCCTGGAGCGGTACGCGGTCCCCGTGGACAAGCCCGGTGCGACCCTGCACGAGCCGACCCGGGTCCTCGGCGGGCTGCTGGAGAAGGTCATGGAGGACACCGCCGCCCGCCGCGACTTCAGGGTGGTCGGCCCCGACGAGACCGCCTCCAACCGGCTGGAGGGCCTCTTCCGCGCCACCGGCAAGGCGTGGCAGGAGTCCGTCCTGCCCACCGATGAGCACCTCAGCCGGAGCGGCCGGGTCATGGAGATCCTCTCCGAGCACCTCTGCCAGGGCTGGCTGGAGGGCTATCTGCTGACCGGGCGGCACGGTCTCTTCTCCTGCTACGAGGCGTTCGTGCACATCGTCGACTCCATGGTCAACCAGCACATCAAATGGCTGAAGGTGTCCCGCTCACTGCCGTGGCGGCGCCCCGTGGCCTCGCTCAACTATCTGCTGACCTCGCATGTGTGGCGCCAGGACCACAACGGCTTCTCGCACCAGGACCCCGGTTTCGTCGACCATGTGCTCAACAAAAGCCCGGAGGTCGTGCGCGTCTATCTGCCGCCGGACACCAACACCCTGCTCAGCGTGGCCGATCATGTCCTGCGCACCCGCGACTACGTCAATGTCGTCGTCGCGGGCAAACAGCCCTGCTTCGACTGGCTCGATCTCGACCAGGCGCGCGCCCACTGTGCCCGCGGCGCCGGGACCTGGGACTGGGCCGGTACCGAGAACGGCGCGGGGGAGCCGGATGTGGTGCTGGCCGGCGCGGGCGACGTGCCCACCCAGGAGGTCGTCGCGGCCGCCGGAATCCTCCGCCGCCATCTGCCCGATGTGGCCGTGCGCGTGGTCAACGTCGTCGACATGACCCGGCTGCTGCCGAAGGAGGAGCATCCGCACGGGATGCCGGACCACGAGTTCGACGCCCTGTTCACCCGCGACCGGCCGGTGATCTTCGCCTACCACGGATATCCGTGGCTGGTGCACCGGCTGTCCTACCGCCGGGCCGTCCACCCGCACCTGCATGTGCGCGGCTACAAGGAGATGGGCACCACGACGACACCGTTCGACATGGTGGTCCGCAACGACCTGGACCGCTTCCGGCTGGTGATGGACGTCATCGACCGGACCCCGGGGCTCGCGGGGCGCGCCGTGGCCGTACGGCAGCGGATGCAGGACGCCCGCACCCGCCACCGCGCCTGGATCCGCGAGCACGGCACCGATATGCCCGAGGTCGCCGAATGGTCCTGGACCGGCTGAGGACCGGTCCCTGACGCCCCGCCCGGGCGGACCGACGGGGTCACCCGGTGGGGAACGGGGTCACCCGGTGGGGAAGTAGCCGTCCAGATAGGCGTTGCGGAACTTCCCCGCCGGGTCGTACTCGGCCAGCAGCCGTGCGAAGTCGGCGGCCCGGTCGTACGAGGAGAGGATCCGCTCGGGGGCGGCCGTCGTCAGCTTGCCCCAGTGCGGCCGCGCCCCCAGCGGCAGCAGCGCCTCCTCCAGCGCGGCCACCACCTCGATCACCGCCTCGTGGTCGGGGACCCAGGTGAAGTGGAAGGCGACGCTGTCCCGGCCGTACGCGGGGCTCAGCCACAGCTCGTCCGCCGCGACCGTACGGACCTCGGACACCTGCACCACGGGCGCGATCCGGTCGCCGAGACCGCGCAGCGCGGCGAACGCCGCCGAGGCGGCCTCGCGCGGCAGCAGCAGCTCCGACTGCAGCTCATCGCCGTTGCTGGGGGTGAAGTCCGGGCGGAAGTGCGGCAGCCGCTCATGCCACGGCCCCGGCGCGCCCAACTGCTCGGTGCAGTGCAGCGGCGGCATCGCGGGCACCGGGTGGTGGTGGCGGTCGGCCGGGACGGCCCCCAGCCACGGCTGCCCGGGCTCCGGGGGATCGGGCAGATCGGTGCGGCACTTCAGCCATACCACCCCCTCGCCCGAGTGCCAGTCGGTGAAGACGCTGACGCTGTAGGCGGCGCCGAAGATCTCCTCGAAGCTGTCGTCCAGCCGGTCAAGCGGAAGCCCGGTCCACACCCACTGGGCCACGTCGTAGGTGGGCTCGATGTCCAGCGTCATGGCGGTGACGACGCCCAGTCCGCCGAGCCCGACCACGGCCCCGTTCAGCCGGTCCCGGTCCTCGTCCCGGTCCATCCGGGTCACCTCGCCGTCGGGGCCGACGATCTCCAGCCCCGCGACCACCGCCGCCAGACACTGCTGGGCGCTCCCCGAGCCGTGGGTGGCGGTGGCACAGGCCCCCGCGACCGTGATGTGCGGCAGCGAGGCGAGGTTGGCCAGGGCCAGGCCCTCCGCGTGCAGGGCCTGGGCCACATGGGCGTAGCGCATGCCCGCCGCGATGGTCGCGGTGCGCTTCCCGGGGTCGATCTCCACCCGGTGCGGCAGCCGGTCCAGGTTCACCAGATCGCCCTCGGTGTCGGCGATGCGGTTGAAGGAGTGGCCCGTGCCGAGCACCCGTACCCGGTCGGCGGAGCGGACGATCCGCCGCAGCTCGTCGACGGTGTCCGGGCGGTGCAGCCGGGCGGCGGAGAAGGTGATGTTCCCGGCCCAGTTCGTCGGGGCTTGGGTGGTCGGCATCCGTGTCGTCCTGTTTCCGCTGGAGGGCGATGGGTGATGGTGTCCTGACCTTGGTACAGGGCCGCACCCTGATCCGTACAGACCGGCTTTCGCCGTCCATGACCCGTCGATGATTCGCTTCCCCAACCCGTCCATGATCGTCCATGCCCCGGACGGCCCAGCAAGACGGGCCGCCGTGCCGCCGCGCGCCCAGGATGGGCGCATGACTGACCCGAAGGCTGCCCCGAAGGCGAACCATCCGAGGTCGGCACTGCTCGGCGAACTCTGCGCGGAGTTCGCGGGCACCATGGTGCTGATCCTCTTCGGCTGCGGCGTCGTGGCCCAGGTCGTGGCCGGCGGCGCCCTCACCAAGCCCCCGGGCGGTCTCGGCGACCACGACTCCATCTCGTGGGCCTGGGGCCTGGGCGTCACCCTCGGTGTGTATGTGGCGGCGCGGCTCAGCGGGGCTCATATCAACCCGGCGGTCACCGTCTCCCTGGCGGCCTTCAAGGGCTTCCCCTGGAGCAAGGTCCTGCCGTACGTGGGGGCCCAGACGCTCGGCGCGTTCGTCGGGGCCCTGCTGGTGCGCTGGAACTACACCGAGGTGCTGGGCCACGCCGACCCGGGGCACACCTTCAAGACCCAGTTCGTCTTCTCCACCCTCCCCGGTAACGGCGCCCTTCCGGTCAGCGAATGGGGCGCGCTGCGCGACCAGATCATCGGCACCGCGATCCTGGTGCTGCTCATCTTCGCCGTCACCGATCTGCTGAACTCGGCCCCCAAGGCCAATCTGGGGCCGCTCATCATCGGCCTGATCGTGGTCGCGATCGGCATGGCGTGGGGCGCCGACGCGGGGTACGCCATCAACCCGGCCCGTGACTTCGGCCCCCGGCTCGCCAGCTACCTCACCGGCTATCACAGCGCCTGGCGGGACCAGTACGGGGACATCTATTTCTGGGTGCCGATCGTGGGCCCGCTGGTCGGCGGGCTGATCGGCGCCGCCCTCTACAAGGTCCTGATCAGTCGCTACCTCCCGGTGGCCACACCGGAGGTGGGCCGCACCCCCACCCCCGAATAGCCGATCCGGGCCGGGCCCCACCCACGAGAGGCGGCATCATGCCGGAATTCGTCGGTGCGGTGGACCAGGGAACCACCAGCACCCGCTTCATGATCTTCAACCACGACGGCGACGAGGTGGCTCGGTACCAGCTCGAGCACCGCCAGATCCTGCCGCGCGCGGGGTGGGTCGAGCACGATCCGGTGGAAATCTACGAGCGCACCAACTCCGTGATGCAGAACGCCCTCCGCGCGGGCGGCCTTTCGCCCGCCGACCTGGCCGCGATGGGCATCACCAATCAGCGCGAGACCACCGTGATCTGGGATCCGCGCAACGGCCGCCCGTACTACAACGCCATCGTCTGGCAGGACACCCGCACCGACACCATCGCCGCCGCCCTCGAACGGGACGGCCGTGGCGAGATCATCCGCCGCAAGGCGGGGCTGCCGCCCGCCACCTACTTCTCCGGCGGCAAGATCAAATGGATTCTGGAGAACGTCGAGGGCGTCCGCGAGGCCGCCGAGCGCGGCCACGCCCTCTTCGGCAACACCGACGCCTGGGTGCTGTGGAACCTCACCGGCGGCCCCGGCGCCGGCATCCACGCCACCGATGTCACCAACGCCAGCCGCACCATGCTGATGAACCTGGAGACGCTGGACTGGGACGACGAACTGCTGGAGATCTTCGGCATTCCGCGCGCGATGCTGCCGACGATCAACCCCTCCTCCCACCCCGAGGCGTTCGGCCAGGCCCGCACCTCCCGCCCGCTGCGCACCGCCACCCCCATCACCGGCGTCCTCGGCGACCAGCAGGCGGCCACGGTCGGCCAGGTCTGCTTCGCCCCCGGCGAGGCCAAGAACACCTATGGCACCGGTAACTTCCTGCTGCTCAACACGGGAGCGGAGCTGATCCGCTCGACCAGCGGGCTGCTCACGACCGTGGCGTACCAGTTCGGCGACAGCCCTCCCGCCTACGCCCTGGAGGGCTCGATCGCCGTCACCGGCTCGGCCGTCCAGTGGCTGCGCGACCAGATGAAGATGATCGACGACGCTCCCGGGAGCGAGCGGCTCGCCCGCACCGTCGAGGACAACGGCGGGGTGTACTTCGTGCCCGCCTTCTCCGGGCTCTTCGCCCCGTACTGGCGCTCCGACGCCCGGGGCGCGATTGTCGGCCTCACCCGCTTCAACACCAATGGCCATATCGCCCGGGCCACCCTGGAGGCCATCTGCTACCAGAGCCGGGACGTGGTCGAGGCCATGGAGCGGGACGCCGACATCCACCTGGACGTCCTGCGGGTGGACGGCGGGGTCACCGACAACGAGCTGTGCATGCAGATCCAGGCCGATGTGCTGGGCGTACCGGTCAGCCGCCCCGTCATCGCCGAGACCACCGCCCTGGGCGCCGCCTACGCCGCGGGGCTGGCCACAGGATTCTGGCGGGACACCGATGAGCTGCGCTCCCACTGGAGCGAGTCCAGGCGGTGGGAGCCCCAATGGGACCAGAAGGCCAGGGAGGAGGGCTACGCGGGCTGGAAGAAGGCCGTCCAGCGCACTCTGGACTGGATCACGGTCGAGTAGGCCCCGGGATCACGGTCGACCAGGCCCACGGATCACGGCCGAGTACGCCCGGGCAGGGCCCGGGGCCGGGTGGCCGCGCCGGGACCCGGTTGCGCCGGGCGTCCGACGGCGTTTCGCTGGAAGTACCCGGTGGTGGCCGAGACACCCTGGGACCGCGCTGTTCCCGCCACCACCGCCGCTTGTCAGCATCCGACGCGGAGGTGATCCAGGTGAAAGCCGTCGTCTACGAGAAGCCCTATTCGGTGGCGGTGAGGGACGTCGAGGATCCTCGGATCGAGCATCCGAACGATGTGATCGTGCGCGTCACCTCCAGCGCGATCTGCGGCTCCGATCTGCATATGTACGAAGGCCGTACGGCGGCCGAGCCCGGCATCGTCTTCGGGCACGAGAACCTCGGCGTCGTCGAGGAGACCGGCCCCGGCGTCGTCACGCTGTCCAAGGGCGACCGCGTCGTCATGCCGTTCAACGTGGCCTGCGGATTCTGCAAGAACTGCCTCGCGGGCGACACCGGCTTCTGTCTCACCGTCAACCCCGGTTTCGCGGGCGGTGCCTACGGCTATGTGGCGATGGGCCCCTACACGGGCGGCCAGGCCGAGCGGCTGCGGGTGCCCTTCGCCGACTTCAACTGCCTGAAGCTGCCCGCGGGCGAGGAGTTCGAGACCGACTTCATCCTGCTCGCCGACATCTTCCCGACCGGCTATCACGGCTGTGAGCTGGCCGAGGTCTCCCCGGGCGAGAGCGTGGCCGTCTACGGCGCGGGCCCGGTGGGGCTGATGTCCGCCTACTCCGCGCTGCTGCGCGGCGCCGCCAAGGTGTTCGTGGTCGACCGGGTCCCCGAGCGGCTGGCCAAGGCCGAGGAGATCGGCGCCATCCCCATCGACTTCAGCAAGGACGACGCGGTGCGACAGATCCTGGACCGTACCGGCGGCGAGGGCACAGACAAGGGCATCGACGCCGTGGGCTACCAGGCCCAGGGGCGCGAAGCCGGTCATGAGGAGCCCGCGGTGGTGCTCAACTCGCTGGTCGATACGGTGCGGCCGACCGGACGGCTCGGCGTGCCGGGGCTGTACGTCCCCTCCGACCCCGGCGCCCCCGACGAGCACGCCAAACACGGTCAGCTGCTGGTCTCCATCGGCCGGATGTTCGAGAAGGGCCAGCGCATGGGCACGGGCCAGTGCAATGTCAAGCGCTACAACCGCCAGCTGCGCGACCTGATCATCGCCGGTCGCGCCAGGCCCAGCTTTGTGGTCTCGCATGAACTCCCGCTGGCCCAGGCCCCGCAGGCGTACGAGAAGTTCGACAAGCGGGTGGAGGGCTACACCAAGGTGGTGCTGCATCCGGTGCTCGCGGCCTGACGGGTCACTTAATAGGGTGAAATGCACCATACTTGGCTATATATACCCGAACGGCTGTCTCGTTCAGCTCCGGGAGGAGGAGCGATCATGAAGAACTCCCGGGTGGCGCTGGCCTTCGCCAGTGGCTATCTCTTCGGGCGCGGCCACAGGGGGGCCTTGGTCCTCGGCCTCGCCGGTCTCGCCGCGGGCAAGCGGCTCTCCGGAATCAGCCCACCGGGCGCCCAGGCGCTGAAGTCCTCCGAGCTCGGCAAGCTGGGCCAGGAGATCGGCAGCCGGCTGGTCTCCGCGGGCCGGGAGGCGGCCATGTCGGCGGCCAGTAGCCGCATCGACGCCCTGAGCGACCGGCTGGAGCACCGCGCCTCGGCGCTGCGCACCGGCGGCGCGGGGGGCGGGGAGCCGGAGGCCGGGGAGGACGAGGAGCCGGACGAGCACGAGGAGCGCGAACCACGCGAGCGCACCGGCAAGCAGCAGGGCAAGTCGGCCGACCGTCCGGCGCAGGCCAGGAAGCGGACGGCTCCGAAGGGCCCGCGTGACGAAGCCAGAGGTGAGGGCCATGGCTGAGGAAACCCCCAAGGGACGGGCCGGTGGGCGCGGCGCGCTTCCCACCGACCGCCTGGCGAAGGAAGCACAGGGCCTGCTGATGGCGCTGGGCGAAAAAGCTCTGGAATCGGTCACCCACCTGGGGGGGAACCCCGGGATGGGCGGCGCACTGAAGGGCGGGCTGAAGGGCGGGCTGAAGGGCGGGCTGGAACAGGCCAAGGACAAGGTCGTCGACACGGCCAAGGAGAAGGTCAAGGACCAGGTCAAGGAAAAGGTCGTCGACAAGGCCAAGAGCTTCATCCCGGGCCTCGGCGGTGGCGGCGACGGTGGCGGCAAGGGCGGCAAGAAGCTCAAGGTCACCAACATCGTGGAGCAGATCGACGTGGGCGCGCCCCTCTCCCTCACCTACAACCTCTGGACGGAGTGGGAGAACTTCCCCTCGTACATGAAGAAGGTCGAGGACGTCCAGAACAAGGGCGAGGAGGAGGGCGAGGGCGAGGACGAGGACGTGCCCGGGACGGAATCCGAGTGGAAGGCCCAGGTCTTCTGGTCGCACCGCAAGTGGCAGGCAGAGGTCGTCGAGCAGGTGCCCGACAAGCGGATCATCTGGACGTCACGGGCCGACAAGGGCCATGTGGACGGCACGATCACCTTCCATGAGCTGGCCCCCGAGCTCACCCGGATCCTGTTCGTCCTGGAGTACTGGCCGCAGGGCTTCATGGAGCGCACCGGCAACCTCTGGCGTGCCCAGGGCCGCCGGGTGCGGCTGGAGTTGAAGCACTTCCGCCGTCATCTCATGCGCGAGGTGCTGCTCGACCCCGACGAGGTCGTGGGCTGGCGCGGTGTGGTGCACGACGGCGAGATCGTGGAGGGGGACGAGCGAGAGGAGGGGGAGGGCGAGGAAGGCGAGGAAGGCGAGGAGCGCGAGGAGTACGACGAGGAGGAAGAGCCCGAGGAGTCCGAGGAGTACGAGGACGAGGAGCCCCGGGACGAAGACGAGGAGGAGTACGAGGACGAGGAGCCCGCACGGCGCCGCACGCGCCGCTGAGGGATCCCGCCCCGGGAACGGGTGAGCGCGGTGACCGTAGCACGCCAGCAGCAGAGCCAGTATCTGGACCGGGCGAGTTCCAGCGCCCTGGTCGACGTGGTCGACCTGATCCTGGACAAGGGCCTGGTCATCGATGTGTATGTGCGGGTGTCCCTGGTGGGCATCGAGCTTCTGACCATCGACGCCCGGATCGTCGTCGCCAGTGTGGACACGTATCTGCGGTTCGCGGAGGCGACCAACCGACTCGACCTCGCCCGCAGCGGCACCGAGACCCACGGCCTGCCCGGCCTCATGGACGACCTCCGCGAGGGCGGCGGCAAGAAGAAGACCAAGGGCGCCCTGGAAGGCGTCAAGGAATCGGTCTCGGATCTGCTGCGGGACGATGACGACGAGGACCGGGAGCCCGAGCCCGAGGAGCGGGGCAGGCCCCGGCGCACGAGGGGTTCCACCAGCCACAGGGAGCGCGAGCGGTGATGGCCGAGGACGCACGTGCCTGCTATGTCTACGGGGTCGTCACGGACGACCGGACCGATGAGGCGGTCAAGGACCTGCCCGCCGTCGGGGATCCGGAGGCCCCGGTGACCCTGGTCCGCCACCGCGGCCAGGCCGCGGTGGTCAGCGAGGTGCCCGTCGGCAAACCGCTGGGCACCCCCGAGGATCTGCGCACCCATGCCAAGGTGCTGGACAGCCTGGCCGAGCAGGGCCCACCGGTGCTGCCGTTCCGCTTCGGCACCGTGGTGCGCGACACCGCGGCGGTGACCGACGAGCTGCTGGCCGAGGGGCATGACGACTTCGTCCGCGGCCTGGACCGGCTCCGCGGCCGCTCGCAGCTCACCGTGCGGGCCCGGTATGAGCAGGACGCGGTCTTGCGCGAGGTGGTGACCGAACAGCCGGAGGCCAGACGGCTCCGCGAGGAGCTGCGGGGGCTGCCGGAGGAGGAGGGGTACGAGCAGCGGATCCAGCTCGGCCGGCTCGTCATGGACACCATCGACGCGAAGCGCAGCGTGGACGCGCTGGAGCTCGACCGGCGGCTGGGGCCGTACGCGCTGGGCTCGGTGTCGCAGGAGGCGGCGTCCGCCGAAGGGCTGGTCAACGCCTCGTTCCTGGTGGAGGACGCGAAGCGGCAGGCGTTCGAGGAGGCGGCCGAGGAGCTCGCCGAGCACTGGCACGGCCGGGTCCGGATGCGGCTGCTCGGCCCGCTGGCGCCGTACGACTTCGTGGCCGACGCACTGCTCGAAGGAGAGGAAGGCGACGAGTAGCCATGGGACTGTTCACCGGCCTGGCCACGCTGCCGCTGGCCCCGGTGCGAGGTGTCGTCTGGATCGCCGAACGGCTCCATGACGAGGCCCATCGGCAGCTTTACGACCCCGAGGTGATCAAGCAGCGGCTGGAAGAGGTCGCGGAGGCCCGGGAGAGTGGAGAGCTCACCGAGGAGGAGGCGGCCCGCGAGGAGGACGAGCTGGTTCGCAGGCTGATGTCCCAGGGGCCGCCCGGCGGGGGCCTGGAGGTATGAGCCGTGCCCCCCGAGGAACGGCCTCGCGAGGAGCGCCGCCGTGAGGAGCGCCACGACGAGGAGCGCCACGACGAGGATCGCCACCGCGACGAACGCCACCACGAGGAGCGGCCGCGCACCCGGCCCCGTGCGGAACGGGACCGGCACGAGCAGGGCCATGAGCGGGAGCGGCCCCGGCGTTCCGCCCTCGACGCCCGCGGCGCCGCGCGGAGTGCGGCGCGCCATGTCGAGGGGCTCACCGGGCGGGCCGCGGAGGGCGTCACCTCGCTGGAGCGCGGGGAGGACGGCTGGATCATCGGCATCGAGGTCGTCGAGACCCACCGGATACCGGACTCCACCGACATCCTCGCCGAGTACCAGGTCGAGCTGGACGACTGCGGCGAACTCTCCTCCTACCGCCGCACCGAGCGCTACTACCGGGGCAGGGGGGAGGACCGGACATGAACCAGAGCTCCGACTGGAACGCTCCGGTCCGGCGCACCGGCGGCGCACGCGAACCGGCCCGCCGTGGATCCGAGCCCTCCAGCCTGGCCGACATCCTGGAGCGGGTGCTCGACAAGGGCATCGTCATCGCCGGTGACATCCAGATCAATCTGCTGGACATCGAACTGCTGACGATCAAGATCCGGCTGCTGGTCGCCTCCGTGGACCGGGCCAAGGAGATGGGCATCGACTGGTGGGAGCACGACCCCACGCTCTCCTCCGGCGCCCGGGACGTCCTGGAGGAGAACGAGCGGCTGCGGCGGCGCGTCGGCGAGCTGGAGGACGGCCGCGGCGCGCGCGAGGTGGACCGCGGCGCGGAGCGGGAGGACGAACGGTGACCGATTCCCTCGCCACCTGGCTGTACGCGGTGACGGCCGCCCCCGAGGACGGCGCCCCGCCGCAGGGGCTCACCGGTGTGGCGGACGAGCCGGTGCGCCTGGTGGAGAAGGCGGGGCTGGCCGCCGTCGTGGGCTCCGTACCCCTGGAGGAGTTCGACGAGGACGCGCTGCGCGGCCATCTGGAGGACCTGGAGTGGCTGGAGCGCACGGCCCGCGCCCACCACCGGGTGATCAACGGCGCGGCCCGCCAGGGCCAGGTCATCCCGCTGCGCTTCGCCACGCTCTACCACGACGACGACCGGGTCCGCGCGATGCTCCAGGAGCGCCGGGAGGACTTCACGGCCACGCTGCGGCGGGTGGCGGGCCGCACCGAGTGGGGCGTCAAGGCGTATGTCGACCCCAGGTCCTTCCTGCCCGACCCGGACGAGCCCGTCGGCGGCGAGGACAGCCCCGGCACCGCCTATCTGCTGCGCCGGCGGGCCCAGCGGCAGGACCAGGAGACCGCGCATCTGCGGGCGACCGAGCGGGCGGAGGAGATCCACGCCTCCCTCGCCGCGCTGGCGGTGGCGACGGCCGCCCATCCACCGCAGGACACCGCGCTGGCCGCGTACGAGGGATGGATGGTGCTGAACAACTCCTATCTGGTGCCCGACGGCCTGACCGAGGAGTTCACCGCCCTGGTGACCGCGCTGGGAGAGCGCTACCTCGCCGTCACTCTGGAGGTCAGCGGCCCCTGGCCGCCGTACTCCTTCACCGCTCCGCCGAAGCGGGAGGGACAGGAAGGACAGGAAGGCCAGGAAGGCCAGGAAGGAGAGGACCGGCCTAAGGAGGCGCCGTCGTGACCCGTGCGATCGAGCGCAGGGAGGTGGCCCTGGTCGACCTGCTCGACCGGGTGCTCGCCGGAGGCGTGGTGATCGCGGGGGAGATCACCCTGACCATCGCCGACATCGACCTGGTGCGGATCTCCCTGCGCGCCCTGATCGCCTCCGTACGGGTGGAGAACGAGGAGGAGGAACGAGGAGGAAGGGAGGAGGTCCGCCATGACGGCTGACCGCGCTCCCCGGCCCGGTCGGCGGATCGAAGTGGACGAGGAGTCGGTCCGCAAGAGCCTGGCCGGTCTGGTGCTCACCATCGTCGAACTGCTGCGGCAGCTCATGGAGCGGCAGGCGCTGCGCCGCGTCGAGCAGGGCGGCATCAGCGATGAACAGATAGAGAAGCTCGGGCTGACGCTGATGGCCCTGGAGCAGAACATGGCCGAGCTGCGGGAGCACTTCGGGCTGACCGAGGACGACCTCAACCTGGATCTGGGCCCGCTGGGCCCCCTGCTGCCCCGCGACTGACCGGGCCCCGCGACCGGCCCCGGCCGCCCCAAGCCCCTGACCTGGGGGTCCGGCGCCGATTCGGGAGACTCCCCGGCCGGGCCCGTCACCCGCCGAGTAATGTGCGGGTGTGGGGATCACGCTCAACCTCCAGCGCGCACGACCGGCCGATGTGTACGTCGGCCGGTCGGCGCTGGCCGAGCTCATGTCGGTGCTGCACATCATGGCCGAGCCCGGCCACCACCCCGAGGCCCAGCGCTGGACGCACCGGCTCGGGACGGCGATCTCCCCCTCCCTCGCCCATGAGATGAGCGCCCTGTCCCCGCTGTGGGCCCGGCTCCGCTGCCGGCTGCTGTTCCCGCTGGGACTTCCGCTGGACCAGCCCTTCGAGGACGAGCTGCGCCATCTGGAGAAGCTGCCGCTCGAGGAGTTCGTGGGCCTGTGCTCCCAGGGAGTGCTCGGCTTCCGCGAGGCCGTGCCCCCGGCCCGAAGCCTGCTCACCGACCCCGAGGCCGCCGAGCGCTATGTGGCCCAGTGCGAGCTGCGGTCCATCCGGCGCGGGGAGCTGGCCCACGATCTGGTGGCCTCGCCCGAGAGGCTGCGCGGCCGGCTCCTGTGCTTCCTCGACTCCTGCGCCGAGGCGTTCTTCGCCTCCGAGTGGCGCACGGTCCGCGACCGGCTGGAGTCGGCCGCCGCCCGGGTCCGCAGCGACATCCGGCGGCGGGGTCTGGCCGAGGTGCTGGCCGGGCTCAGCCCCACGGCGGTGGTCTCCCGGGGCGGGGAGCGGGTGCGCTACGACAAGCTGGCCGTCGCCGAGATCGAGATCGGCCCACGCCCGCTCTTCCTGCTCCCCTCCGTCCATGTCTGGCCGCATCTGACCGTCAAGGACGAGGAGTCGCACCCCGTGGTGCTCCAGTTCGCCGCCCGAGAGGACGGGACGGCCGATCAGCTCACCCAGGCGGAGCTGCGGGCCCGGATGTCCGCGCTGGCGTCCCTGGGCCGGATGGAGGTGTGCCGCCATCTGCTGGGCGAGCCCATCACCACCTCCGAACTGGCCCAGCGGATGGGGCTCGCCGATACGCAGGTCTCCCGCACCCTGCGCCAGCTCAGGGACGCCGGGCTCATCGAGTCCGAGCGCGAGGGCAAGTACGTCTACCACCGGCTGGCCACCAGCACCCTGCTCCGGCTGGGGCAGGACGTGCTGGCGACCATCATGCGGTGACGGCCGCGCGCCCGCGGTCCGTCAGCCCGGCTGAGTCCACAGCAGCACCGCCGAGGGGCGATCGGCGTCCATGTGGACGCGGTTGGTCGCGACCACCTTGCGGCGGCTCACCGCCTCCGGCACCCCGGTATTGGAATTGACGTCGAACCGGGGGAAGTCGCTGGAGGAGATGTCCACCCGCAGCCGGTGCCCGGCCTCGAAGCGGTTGGCCGTGTCCGGCGCCGGGATCTCGATCTCGTACACCTCGCCCGGCTCCAGCGGCTCCGGGCGCTCGAACGACTCATGGAAGCGGCAGCGGAAGATGCCCTCGGTGAGGTTCATCGCGAAGCCGTGCGGATAGTCCTCGTTCGGCGGATACACATCGACCAGCTTCACCGTGAAGTCGGTGTCCGGCGCGGAGGAGGAGATGAACAGCCGCGCCGTGACCGGCCCGGCCACCACCAGCGGCTCCTCCAGCGGAGGGGTGGCGAGCGAGATCACATCGGGCCGGGAGTTCAGCGGCAGATACGGCGGGCGGGCACCGTAGAACCGCTCGTCCGGCACCTGGTCGAAGGCGCCGCCCACCATCACCGGTTCACCCGAGGTGACCTGGCCGCCCAGCGTCGGCACCGGGTCGTTCGGATCGAAGTCGTACTCCACCCAGGCCCGTTCGGCCGCCGGCCGCTCCCGGTTCAGCTCGCCCGAGGTGTGGCAGTAGAACGCGGTCTCCCGGGTCCCGGCCGGGGGCCACTGGGTGTCGGTGTGCCACCGGCCGCCGTGCCGCATCCGCCCGGCCTCGTCCCGCCTGCCGTCCCCGCCGCCCATCAGGAAATACCGCACCCGCGGGATCGACTCCGGGTCGCCGCCCCCCAGCACCGCGTCGAACCAGCGCTGCCGGAAGGACAGATACGAGGTGTCCACATTGCCGCTGAATGTCGCGGCGGGCCCGAAGTCCACATCACCGGCGAAGGTGACACAGCGCAGCCCGTGCTTCCACGGCCCCATCACCAGATAGGCCGGGGACCGCTTGAGACGGCCCATGGCGGTGAAGTTCTCGATGGTGGAGCGCACATACGGGTCGTACCAGCTCGACATGTGCAGGGTCGGCACATCGGGGAAGCGGTCGTAGTGGCCGCGCCCGTAGATGGCCGGCTGGCGCCAGTACGCCCCGAAGGCGTCATGCCGCCACTGGTCGAGCAGATAGTGCTCGTAACTCCCCACCTGACGCAGCGGGGAGACGCCGGTGCGCCACGGCAGCACGGTGAACCAGTCGCGCAGATCCGTCCCCGCGAACGCCTTGCGCACCAGCGGGTCCCGCTCCGCCTCCGGGCTCTCCTCACCGTGCCGGAAGGCCCAGGTGACCTGCTTGAGCTCGAAGGCGCCGCCCATCCGCATCCCGGCCTCGTAGGCGCTGGCGAAGCCGCCGGAGTCCATGAACATCGCGGACAGGCCGGTGGGGGACTCGGCCGCGGCAGCCGTCTGGGCGTGGGCCGAGTAGGACACCCCCATCATGGCCACCCGGCCGTCGCACCAGGGCTGGGCGGCGATCCAGTCGATGGTGTCCGCGCCGTCCGGCCCCTCGCCCAGGTACTTCACGAAGGTGCCGTCCGAGTCCCCGCGGCCCCGGCAGTCCTGCCGCACCACGTGGTACCCCGCGCGGACGAAGAACGCCGAGGTCTCCTCCGGCGTCGGCACCGGCTCGTCGTGGCGGCTGCGGTCGGAGTCGCGTATGTCGCGGCGGCCGTAGGGGGTCCGTTCGAGGATGACCGGGCGGGGCCCGGGCCGTTCCTCGGCGGTGAACAGATCGGCGGCCAGGGCGATCCCGTCCCGCGTCGGAACGCGCAGGGTGCGTCGCCACACCCGCTCGTCCAGCAGCCGGGCGGGCTCCTCCCAGGCCGCCCGCTCTCTGTCCCCGCTCGTTTCGGTCCGACTGGTTCGTGCCATGGAAGATCTCACTGGGTCTGGGATTGCTTGGAGCCGTTGAGGGCGAGCTGGGACTGGGTGACCGTGGACAGCGGCAGCCCCCACTGGCCGAAAAGCTTGGCGTAGGTGCCCGATTCGTACATCTTCTGCAGCCCCTTGACGAGCACGGAGGCGAGCCCGGTGCCCTTCTTGGCCTGGATGCCGTAAATGGCCGTCGCGGCGGGCAGGTTCAGCATGTCCTTGAGCTCAAGCGTCTCGAAGCGGTCCTGCGCGTTCTGGCTGACCGAGGTGTTGGAGGCGCTGGGTGCGGCCACCGCGTCCACCCGCTTGCTCTGCAGCGCCAGCGAGGCGGCGGGCAGATCGGTGTAGAGCTTCACGTCCACCGACGGCTTGCCCTTCGCGGCACAGCGCTTGTTCTGCGCGGCGAGCACGTTCTGCGTTCCGGCGCCCTTTTCGACGCCGACCTTGTGCCCGCAGACCTCGAGACCGTTCTTGGGGCGGAAGGAGGCGTCCTTGAGGACCATCAGCGTCACACTGCTCTGCGCGAAGTCGGCGAAGTCGACCTCCTTCTGACGCTCGGTGAAGTCGCCGGAGGGGGCGCTGAGGTCGATCCGGCCGGACTTCAGCCCCGGGATGACCGCGTCGAAGTTGGTCCGCTCCACCTTGATCTTCACATCGAGCAGTGAGGAGAGCTGCGCGGACAGCTCGGGGACCAGCCCGGTGATCTTCCCGTCGGACTCGAAGGTGACATACGGCGCGTACTCGCTGACACCCATGATCAGTGTCTTCTTGGTGTACTCCTCGGGCACCTCGGCCGCCAGCGCGCTGTCCTTGGGCTCGGGGGCGAGCGTGGCGGCCGGATGGCTGCTCTTCGCCTTGCCGTCGCCGGGGGTGTCGTCCACCGAACAGGCGGACAGGGTCAGCGTCAGGGAGGCCAGCAGGGGGGCGCATGCGGCGACATGGGGACGGTTGCGCATGGGTGCTCCATTCCGGGAGGTGGGGGGTAGCGGATGCGGAAGAACGGGACCGGTCAGCGGCCCCAGACGGTCTCGGCGACGCGCCGTACGTTGCCCCCGGCCAGCTTGGCCACGTCCGCTTCGGAGTAGCCCCGCTCGAACAGCCACCGGATCATGTTGCCGACGGCCTCCGCGGGGTTCTCACAGCCGCGAACGTGCCCGACCTCCTCGTGCGGCGGCAGTTCGGGGGCCTTGCCGCCGTGCGCGTCGTCCTTGCCGAAGAGCGGGGCGAACGTCCGGTGCCAGGCCGTGTGATCGCCGAAGTTGGTGTCCGGGCCGAAGGCCACATGGTCGATGCCGACCAGATCGACGCAGCGCTCGATGTGTTCCATCACCGAGTCCAGGCTGTGCCGGGGGTGCTGGGCGGTGATGGTCGTATGCGGCGCCGCCTCGACGCCGATGAACCCGCCGGACCCGGCGCAGGCCCGGATCACATCGTCCGGCTTCATCCGCGGGGTCGGCCACAGTGCCCGGGACCCGGCATGGGTGATCACCACGGGCGCGGCGGAACGGCGCACGGCGTCCAGGGCCGTCGCGTCCCCGCTGTGCGAGACGTCGACGATGAGCCCGAGGTCGTTCATCCGGCGCAGCGCCCGGCGGCCGAGCAGGGTCAGACCGGTGTCACCGGTGTCGGCGAGCCCCGAACCCAGCTGGTTGCTCTCGCTGTAGACCAGGCCGAGCAGGCGGACGCCCAGACCGTAGAGCAGATCGAGCCGGTCGATGTCATTGCCGATGGGGGAGGCGGACTCCAGGGTCAGCACCACCCCCACCTGATCGCCGGCCCGTGCCCGGTCGGCCTCCTCGAGCGTACGGACGGGCGTCGCCAGCCGCTGATGGGCGAGGTCCGCCTGGCGCATGGCCAGATCGCTGACCGTGTCGTCCCAGTCCCAGGGGGCATGCGAGCGGATCATGCTCACCGCGGCCGGGCCGCCGTCGAAGAACAGGTCGACCCCCGAGTGGGCGATGCCCTCGTAGGGAATCGACTCCCGGCCCTGGCGGCGGTAGTCGGCGAAGTCCCCCGGGTCCGCGGGGCGCAGCGAGAGATGGTCATGCGCGGAGATCACCGGATGGCGCTCCTCGAAGTCCCGCGCGCGGACCTCGACGTCCTCGCTCCACTCCAGCGCGGACCCGGGGACCCGGCCGAGCGCGGGCGCCAGCTCGAAGGCGCGGAAGTCCTCCCCGGCCTCCAGGTACTGGTACGAGCGGTAGGAGTCCCACAGCTCCAGGCGCCGGACGGTCTTGGCGGGCAGGGGAAGTTCGGTGCTCATGGGGAGACCTTCGACAGGAACGTACGGGTGCGGTCGTGTGAGGGGGTGCGCAGTAGCTGGTCAGGTGCACCTTCTTCGACGATCCGGCCGTCGTCCATGAAGACGATCCGGTCAGCGATATCGGCGGCGAAGCGCATCTCATGGGTGACGACGACCAGCGTCATGCCCTCGCGGGCCAGGTCCCTGATGACGCTGAGCACCTCCTGCACCATCTCGGGGTCGAGGGCGGAGGTCGGCTCGTCGAAGAGCATCACCTTGGGGCGCATCGCCAGGGCGCGGGCGATGGCCACCCGCTGCTGCTGGCCGCCGGAGAGCTTGTCCGGATAGCTGTCCAGCTTGTGGGCGAGCCCGACCCGGGTCATCAGCTCCACGGCCCGCTTGTCGGCTTGGGACTTGGAGAGCCCGAGCACCCTGCGCGGGGCCTCCACGATGTTCTCGCGGGCGGTCAGGTGCGGGAACAGATTGAAGCTCTGGAACACCATGCCCATCGCCGAGCGCTGGGCGGCCAGCTCCCGGGGGCCCAGCTCATGCAGGGTACGGCCGCGCGGCTGGTAGCCGATGACGCTGCCGTCGACCACCACCACGCCCTGGTCCGGCACCTCGAGGTGATTGACGCAGCGCAGCAGCGTGCTCTTTCCGGATCCGGAGGGACCGATCAGACAGACCGTCTCACCTCGGTGGATATCCAGGGAGATGCCGTGCAACACCTCGGTGCCACGGAACGACTTACGGATCCCACGCAGGGAGACGACCGCCTGCGATTGCTTTTCCGATGCCACGGTCATACCGAGTGCTCGATCCTCTTCACTTTCCCGGCCTTGTCGGCCGAAATCAGGGTGTGCCGTCCCAGACGTCGCTCCAGGCGCTGCTGCAGAAGAGTGATGACGCCAGTGATGATCATGTACCAAATGGCGGCCACGATCAACAGCGGAACGGTCTGGAAGTTCTTGGCGTAAATCAGCTGGACCGAGTAGAGCAGGTCGGCCAGGGTGATCACGCTGACCAGGGAGGTGGCCTTGAGGAGAGATATCAGCTCATTTCCCATCGGCGGGACGATGACCCGCAGCGCCTGGGGGAGGGTGATGCGGAAGAAGATCTGAGCTGGCGTCAACCCCAGCGCGGACGCCGCCTGATGCTGTCCGTCGGGCACCGCGAGCAGCCCCGAACGGATCAACTCCGCGATGTACGCGGTCTCATGGAGGGTCAGGCCGATGATCGCGGCGGTCAGCGGGCCGATGACGTCGTTCGAGTCGAAGGTGACGAAACGCGGCCCCCAGGGAATGCCGAGGGACAGCGTCGGAAAAAGGGCGGCGAGGTTGTACCAGAACAGTAGCTGCACCAGCATGGGAATGCTGCGGAAAACCCAGATAAACGCCGCCGCGACCGTGGACATGAGCCGGGAGTCGCCCATCCGCATAAGAGCGACCAGGGTGCCGGACACCAGAGAAATCGCCATGGTCACCGCGGTCATTCCGATGCTGACCCCGATGCCCTTCAGCACCCGGATTTCAAAGAAGTATTTCGCGACGGTGTTCCACTCGAAACGAGGGTTGGTGAATATCGTGGTGACCGCCATCGCGGCCAGTACCAGCACGATCACATTGGCCACCAGAAGTCCGGGACGCCGTCGCTTCGCGCGTTTGAGCACGGTTGGCTCGGGTAGTGCATCGACGTTCGGGGCTTTGGTCATGGCGTGCCTTCGGACGGTCGGGTCGCGGCAGAATTACCGCATCCTAAAACCGCACGTGGGGGCGGTCACCAACAGTTGACACAGAACGGTCAACCGTAAACGGGGGAATGTGCCCGTCCGCCCGGAGCGGCCGGGCGGGCGGACGGACGGGTGCCGGCGGAGTGGGCTCCGCCGGGCCTACAGCCCCTTTTCGAAGGGGAGCGGGCCGATGGTCTCCGGGTCGGCCGAGATATCGAACAGCGGGGTGTAGCCGGTGGCCAGATACAGTCCGCGCGCCTCCGGCTGGCGGGGCCCGGTGGTGAGGTAGATCCGGCGGTAGCCGCGCTCGGCGGCCGACCGCTCCAACTCCGCCACCACCCGGCGGGCCAGCCCGCGCCGCCGATGGCCCGAGTGCGTCCAGATCCGCTTGAGCTCCGCCGTCCGCCCGTCATACCGCCGGTACGCACCCCCGGCGACCGGCTCTCCGCCCTCCAGCAGCAGAAGCAGCTCCCCGTGCGGCGGGGCGAACTCCTCGGCCGGATAGCGGCTCAGCTCACGGTCGGCCGCCCTGCCGTAACGGGTGGAGTACTCGTACGCCAGCTCGCGCAGCAGCGGCTCGACCCGCGGATCGTCCACGGTCACCCGGGCCACCGTCAGCCGGGGTGGGGGTTGGGCCGCGAAGGCCGCGCCGGAGCGCGGACCGGGCTGCGAGCCGTCGTCGGTGGCGGCGGTGCCGAGGAACTCCACGGACATGGGGTGACCTTTCGGGAAGCGGGAAAGGGGGCAAAGCGGAAAGGGGGAGAAGCACCCCCGGAACCGGAACATGGCGCGGTTTGCGGGGTGATGGCGCGTCAGGCGCGGAAGTGGCAGACGAGGGCCCTGGGATCAGAAGGGCCTGAGATCAGAAGAGGGCGGCCGGTGGGACGGCCCGCTGCCGGGTCAGCCGGAACAGGAAGCGGACCACACTCGACCGAAGTCGATGTGGTCGCGTGTGACCAGGGGCAGCTCAGTCCTCACCCGCATCATTCAGCCCCGCACAGGCCCGTTCCGTCAACCGCTGTCCACATGATGGCCCGTATGCGACCCCGCCACGACAAAGCCGCCCGTATCCCCCTTCCGCCACGCGGGCGGGCGGGGAGATACGGGCGGCTGCGAGGTGACTTCGGCTGTCGGCCGTCGGTCGTCGGCCCTGGGTCAGCGGCCCGCCACCGGCTGCGGTGTGCCGGGCCGCTCCGATGGGGCCGTGAGCCGGTCCGGACCGCGGCCCGGCAGCAGCGAGGCGACCGCGAGCGCCACCAGCGCGGCGCCGCCGCCGATCACGAAGGCGGTGCGGAAGCCGTTCAGGGACGGGACCTCGGTGGGCCCGAACGCGGTGGTCATATGGGCGAGGACGACGCCCACCAGCGCACTGGCGGTCGAGGTGCCGATGGACCGCATCAGGGTGTTGAGGCCGTTGGCCGCGCCCGTCTCGGACACCGGCACCGCCGACATGATCAGCGCGGGCATGGCGGAGTAGGCGAGGCCGATCCCGGCGCCGATCACACACGAGATGATCACGACCTGCCACGCGGCGTCCATCAGGAAGACGCCCATGCCGTACCCGGCGGCGATCACCCCCGCGCCGAGCATCAGCGACACCTTGGGGCCCCAGGTGGCCGTGATCCGCGCCGACAGCGGTGAGATGGCCATCATCACCAGACCGGACGGGCCCAGGCACAGGCCGGCGGTCATCATCGACTGGCCCAGTCCGTACCCCGTCGCCTCGGGCATCTGCAGTAGCTGCGGCAGCACCAGCGACATCCCGAACATCGCGAAGCCGATGACGATGGAGGCCAGATTGGTCAGCAGCACCTGACGGCGCACGGTGGTGCGCAGATCCACCAGCGGCCCGGTCACCCGCAGCTCCCACCGGCTCCACAGCAGCAGCACGACCACCGCCCCGCCGAACAGCCCGATGGTGGTCGTGCTGCCCCAGCCCCAGTCGGCGCCCTTGGAGATGGCCAGCAGCAGACAGAGCAGCCCGGCCGACAGCCCGATGGCGCCCACCAGGTCGAACCGCCCGCCGCCGCGCACCGGGGACTCCGGTACGAGCGCCAGCACCAGCGCGATCACCACCACGCCCAGGCTCGCCGAGACCCAGAACAGCACATGCCAGTCGGCGTGTTCGGCCAGCGCAGCGGCGCCGGGCAGGCCGAGGGCGCCGCCGACGCCCAGCGAGGAGCTCATCAGGGCCATCGCCGAGCCGAGCCGTTCGGCGGGCAACTCGTCCCGCATGATGCTGATGCCCAGCGGGATCACGCCCGCGGAGAAGCCCTGGAGCGCACGGCCGACGATCATGGGCGCGAGCGCGTCGGAGAGCGCGCACACCACCGATCCGACCACCAGCATCGTCAGGCTGAGCAACAGCGTCCGCCGCTTGCCGTACATATCGCCGAGCCGGCCCAGCACGGGGGTGGCCACGGCGCCGGCGAGCAGGGTGGCGGTGATCGCCCAGGAGGCGTCCGAGGCCGAGGTGTGCAGCAGTCCCGGAAGATCCGGGATCAGCGGCACGACGAGGGTCTGCATCAGGGAGACGACGATTCCGCCGAACGCCAGGACGGCGACCACCGGTCCGGAGCGCGGCGGGTGGGCGGTCATCGCCACTTCGGGGGCATCGGGGGTCGGAGGCAAGGAAGTCACGGTGGTCCTTCGTCGGGGCGCGGCCGATCCACGTCAGGTGCCGCAGCAGTGTCGCACAATTTTGTGTAACTGGTACGTCAAATATAGCCGCCGCTCTCGCCCCCGGACTCCTCGGCCATGTCGCGGTAGATGTCCCGCAGTTCACGCTTGAGGATCTTGCCGCTGGGGTTCTTCGGCAGCGCCTCGGCGAGCCGGACGAACTTGGGCACCTTGAACCCGGCGAGCCGCTCCCGGCAGTGCGCGAGGATCTCCTCCTCCGTCACCTCCCGCCCCGGTTTGGCCACCACCACCGCGGTCACGGCCTCGATCCAGTACGGATGCTCCACCCCGAACACCGCGACCTCCCCGACCGCCGGATGGGTGTGGACGGCCTCCTCCACCTCGCGCCCCGAGACGTTCTCCCCACCGCTGTTGACCATGTCCTTCTTACGGTCGACGACCGTAAGACACCCCTCCTCGTCCAGCACCCCCAGATCGCCGCTGTGGAACCAGCCGCCCCGGAACGCCTCCGCGGTGCGCTCCGGGTCGCGCCAGTAGCCGAGCATGGTGTGCGGGCCCCGGTGCACGATCTCGCCGACCGTGCCCGGCGGCACCGACCGGTCCGCCTCGTCCACCACCCGGGTCTCGACGTTCAGCGCGGGCCGCCCCGCCGAACCGGCCTTGCGCTCCTGGTCGGCCGGGCCCAGCACGGTCGCGATCGGGGACATCTCGGTCTGGCCGTAGAGGTTGTACAGCGCGAGCCCCGGCAGCCGCCGGCGCAGCTCGGCCAGCACGGCGACCGGCATCGGCGCCGCCCCGTAGTACCCCTTCCGCAGCGACGACAGATCGTGGCCCTCGAACTCCGGATGGCGCAGCAGCGCGATCCACACCGTGGGCGGGGCGAACAGCTTGGTCACCCGCTCCGCCTCGATCGTGGCCAGCAGCGTCGCCGGGTCCGGCCCCGGCAGCACCAGACAGGTGGCGCCCAGCTGGACATCGGGGGTGAGGAAGGCGTGGAGCTGGGCGCAGTGGTACAGCGGCAGCGCGTGGATCTCCACATCGTCGGACGACATTCCGCCGTCGACGATCGCCGTCTGATACTGCGCCATCAGATTGCGGCTCGTCATGATCGCGCCCTTGGGCCGCGACTCGGTCCCCGAGGTGTACATCAGCTGGACCGGATCGTCGTCCTCCAGGGCGGGATCGGGCACCGGATGCCCCCGCTCCGCGCCCAGCGCGGCGAAGTCCTCCCACCCCTCGCGCCCGCCTCCCAGGGCCGCGCGCAGCGCGATCCGGGGCGGTGCGGCCTCGGCCAGCGCGCCCTCGGCCACATCCAGCAGATCCGTGCCCGCGATGATCCCGATCGCCCCCGAATGGTCCAGGACATACGCCACTTCGGGCGCGGTCAGCATGAAGTTGACCGGCACCGACACCGCGCCCAGCCGGGCCAGCGCGAAGTACGCCACCACGAAGCCATGGGAGTTACGGGCCAAGAGCACCACACGATCGCCCTTGGCGACGCCCCGCGCCGCCAGGGCCCCGGCCGTCCGGCTCACCACCGCGTCCAGTTCGGCGTAGGTCTGGCGCAGCGCGCCGTCGACGACCGCCGTCTTGGCGGGCAGCCGCGCCGCGGTGCGCGCCAGCAGATCGGCGATGCCGTGGCGACGGGCGCGCACGATGTCCACGGGCAGGTCGGATGCGGTCATCGTCAGGTCTCCCGGGGCTCGGACGGGCTGGACGGGTCGTCACGCTGGCACGGCGCGGGGCGGCGTTCAAGGCGCCGGACGGCCACGAGCGGCACCCGAGCCGACTTGCGTAGCCTTGGGGCCTGGCACGACGGGGGCGAGCGAAAGGACACCGGATGGCCGGGACCGCGGAGGGGACCGTCCGCAGGGGACGTGGGCGCCCGCCCCGCCTGTCGCGCGAGCAGATCGTCCGCAGCGCCGCGGAGCTGGCGCTCCGCGAGCCGGAGGTCGCGCTGACCGTCAAGAAGGTCGCCGAGGCGGTCGGTTCCGCCCCCATGGCGCTCTACCGCTACTTCCCCGACCGCGACGATCTCCTCCAGGCCGTGGCCGACCGGGTCCTGGCCGAGACCCAGCACAAGGACCCGCCGGGGGAGACCTGGCAGGAGCGGCTGCGCGCCTGGATGCACAGCAGCCGCGACTATCTGCTGCCCCACCGCCAGCTGCTCCCCTATATGGCCGCCACCCAGCAGCCCGCCCGGATCTCCTCCCTGGTGACCCTGACCCGGATGCTGCGTCCCCTGCGGCTGACCGAGGACGATCTCGCGCTGGCGGTGACCCTCATCGGCTCCACCGTCATCGGCCACGCGGTCTACGAGACCCACCGCGGCCCCGTCTCCGCCCGCAAACTGGACGCCCTGAGCGAGGCGCTGGCCCTCTACCCCCAGGAGGAGCGGGAAGCGGTCGCCCCGCTGCTGTCGAGGCTGCCGCAGGCGCAGAGCAGGCTGTACGACGTGGTGGTGGACCGTACGGTCGCCGCCATCGAGGCGCTGGTGACGGAATGACCCGCCCCGGGGCTGCCGCGCCCCGGAACGGGTCACCACCATGGCCGAGCCGTGTGCTTACGTGGTGCACTCCATGGACGCCGGGTCCGCCGCGTCGCGGATCAGCGCCTGATGGGCCCGGCGCAGCCGCTCCACATCGGGCTTGATCTCCTTGCGGTCATAGGTGAGAAGCCCGTTGAGCTCGCCCTCCACATCCGTGATCTGGGTGTAGACGGCCCCGCTGCTGCCGTTGCACGCGACCAGCTCGCGCACCTTGTCCAGCAGCTTCAGATACTCCTCGGTGTACTGGTCCTTGTCCACGCCGACATAGGTGTGCTGCACGGGCCAGGCGTGTCCCGGTATGGCCAGGCCCAGGCCGCCGTACTCCCCGGTGACGCCCGCCCGTGAGGCGTCGGGGCGCGGATCGCCCGGTCCGGGATAGGCGTGGATATCGGCGAGGTCGCCGTTGCCGGTGTCGTTCCAGCCGCTGGCGCCGTCGATGAGCCGGGTGGGGTCCCAGCCCTTGGCGAGCTCGGGCACCTTCGGGCCGCCGTACTGGCCCCAGCTCTCGTTGAAGGTGACCCAGATGGCGATCGACGGACTGCTGATGTGCTGGTCGATCATCCGCTTCATCTCGTGCTCGTACTGCGCCTGCGCCTTCTCGGACGGGGTGACCGTGTTCATGGCGGGCATGTCCTGCCACACCATCAGGCCCAGCCGGTCGGCCCAGTAGTACCAGCGGTCGGGCTCGACCTTGATGTGCTTGCGCACCGAGTTGAAGCCCATGCGCTTGTGCATCTTCAGGTCGTAGGCGAGGGCCTCGTCGGTCGGCGCGGTGTGCAGCCCGTCGGGCCAGAACCCCTGGTCGAGGGTGGCCATGGAGAAGATCGGCTTCCCGTTGAGCACCGTGCGCTTCTTGCCGTCCACCTCCTTGACGGCGATGCTCCGCATGCCGAAGTAGCTCTCCACCCGGTCCGCCGAGGGGCCCCGGCCGACCGTGACCTTCAGCTGGTACAGATGCGGATCGTCGGGGGACCACAGGTGCGGCGAGGGCACGGGGACGGTGAGCGGCTTCCCGGTGCGCCCGGTGGCGGTGCCGACCACGCGCCGTCCGTCGTAGGCGGTCGCGGTGACCGGGACGCCGTCCCGCACCCCGCGGACCTCGGTGGTGAGGGTTTCGCCGGGGACGTCCGGGGTCAGCTTGAGCGTGTCCACGTGGTCGGTGGCGACCGGCTCCATCCAGACGGTCTGCCAGATCCCGGAGGAGGGGGTGTAGAAGATGCCGCTGGGGTCGAGACGCTGCTTGCCCATCGGCGGGTTCTCGCCGTCGGCCGCGTCCGTCGGGTCGTAGACGCCGACGATCAGCTCCTGGGTGCGGCCCGGCCGCAGGGCGTCGGTGACATCGGCACTGAACCGGTCGTAGCCGCCGCGGTGGTCGGCCACCCGGGTGCCGTTGACATACACCTCGGCCTGCCAGTCGACGGCGTCGAAGTTCAGCCGCAACCGCTTTCCGTCGCCGACCTTCCAGTCGGCCGGGACGGTGAACGTCCGCCGGTACCACATGCGGTCCTCATGGCGCTCCACGCCGGAGAGCTTGGACTCCACCGGGTAGGGAACCAGGATCCGCTCCTTGAGCCGCTGCCCGACGGGGGGCTTCTCCCCCTCCTTCGCGGCGGCGAACTGCCAGTTGCCGTTGAGGTTGCGCCACTGATCACGGGTGAGCTGGGGGCGCGGGTACTCGGGGTGGGCGTTGTCCGGGCCGACGTCCTTGGCCCAGGGGGTGCTCAGCTGATACGTCGACGTGTTGCCGCCGAACGACACATACGGCTCGATGGCGCCGTCGCCGTCCTCCAGGCCGCCCTCGCCGTCGTAGCGCACGACGGCCTCGCCGCCGCGGCCGACCACCGGCTCCTTCAGGGCGAGCAGCAGCCGGGACGGGTCGGAAGCGTCCAGCCGGGCGCGCCCGAGCGGCCAGGCCGCGCCGCCGATGACGGCGGTCAGATGTGACGTCAGATCGGCCGGGGGAGTGGTCAGGGGCTGGGCGAAGTCCAGCAGCAGGGTGCGGCCGTCGGGCTGGACGGCGCTGGTCACCGGGCCGTCGTAGTCGAAGTCGGCGGGCAGCCGGAAGGCGGACGCGGGCACGGGCGCCTTGGCCGCGCCCGGCGGGGTCCAGGACAGATGGAGGTTGGAGCCGCCGTAGTGCTCGAAGTACTCGACCTTGATGTCGTACGCCTTGCCCGCGGTGAGCTCGACGGGCTGGGAGGTCTGCTCCTTGTCCCAGTCGTCCACCCAGTGGTCGATGACCGGTTTGCCGTCGATCCACAGCCGGAAGCCGTTGTCGCCGGTGATCGAGAAGGTGTGCGCACCGGAGCGCTCCGGTGTGATCTGGCCGGTCCAGCGGACGCTGACGTCGTCGGACCGTCCGGTGGTGGCCTGCAGCCGCGGATCCAGATTGCCGAAGTCCAGGGCGGTGTCGAGGCTGGTGGCCTTCAGCTCGTGGAAGTCGAAGGCCCCCGGGGCGGACTGGAGGTAGTAGTCGCCGCGGAGGCCGTGGACGACCGGGGAGTCGTCGGAGGGGGTGTCGGCCGCGGCCGGACCTGGACCGGTCAGCAGACCGAGCGCGCCAAGCGCCAAGGCCACGGTCGCGACCACGGATCTGGCGAAAGATGAACGAAAACGCACATGTCCTCCTTGCTGGAACAGCTACTGAGGCTGTTGCTGGGACAAGTGGGGCGCCGCCATTGCGCCATCCCCAACAGAACCTGTCAATAGTGAACGCAAGGCAACAGCCTGCCTGTTGGGTACTGAGCCTTGACGGGAATGCGCTTTCTCCCTAGCGTGCGGTTCATAGATGTGACTGGAATTCAATAAGCTGCACGGAGGAGGCCCGTGATGGGGCGACGGATCGTGGTGTCGGGCGGCGGTACCGGCATAGGACTGGCGGCCGCGGAGACCTTCGCCGCCGAAGGGGACCGGGTGGTCATCCTCGGGCGCCGCGCCGAGGTGCTGCGCACGGCGGCGGACAAGCTCAACGCCGCCTACGGCCCCGACCTGGTCACCTGGACCAGTGCGGACCTCAGCGACCCCGAGCAGACCCGGCGCGCCGCCGAGTTCATCACGGCGGACGGTGGGGTGGACGTCGTCGTCACCAACGCCGGCGGCAATGTCGCGGCCTCCAACGACGGCACCCTCGAAGGCATCGCCGACCAGTACCAGCGGAACTTCGCGGCCAACGTGCTGACCGCCGTACTGCTCACCGAGGCGCTGGTGCCCCACCTCACCCGGCCCGGCGGCCGGATCGTCCATCTGTCCTCGGTCGCGGCGCTGCGCGGTCCCGGATCGTACGGCGGCACCAAGGCCGCGCTGCACACCTACACCTTCGAGCTGGCCAAGCGGCTCGGCCCGGAGGGCGTCACCGCCAACGCGGTGGCCCCCGGCTATGTCGAGGACACCGAGTTCTTCGGCGAGCGCGGCACGCCCGAGTTCATCGCCCAGCAGATCGGGCAGACGCTCACCGGGCAGCCCGGGACGCCCGTCGAGATCGCGGCCGCCATCCGCTATCTGGCCTCCCCGGAGGCCGCGTACGTCACCGGTCAGGTCCTGCACATCAACGGCGGTGCGCAGTTCGGCCGCTGACGCCGCCTCGCCCCCGGCGACCCCCGCCGGATATAGCCGCGGATCGGATCCGCGCTAGGGCCATACGGCCCTGGAGCAAGGGCCGCGCAGCCCTGCCGCCACGTTCAGCCGTGGTCCAATCTGGTCCTCCACACAGGTGGGGGGAAGACGGACGGACGGCCGCACCGAAGGAGTCAGCTCGCTGACTCCAAACCATCTTCGGGCGCGGCCGCCCGTCCGTCCTGCGTTACCACTGCTTCACCATGCACGACGCAAGGGGGGACCTCATGTCCGCATACACCGCCCGCATCGGCGCGGCGCTCGCCGCCGGCTGCGCGATCGCCCTGCTGTACCCGGCGACGCCCGCCGGTGCCGCGGGCTCCGTACACCTTTCCAAGATCTACTACGACTCGCCCGGCACGGACAACCGGAGCACCTCCAGCCTCAACGGCGAGTACGTCCAGATCAAGAACTCCACCTCGCGCGGGGTCAGCCTGAAGGGCTGGGTGCTCGTCGACGCGAGCAACCACAAGTACACCTTCCCGAGCTACACCCTCGGCGCGGGCAAGACCGTGACCGTCCGGACCGGCATCGGCTCCGACACCTCGGCCACCAAGTACCAGGACCGCCGGGCGTACGTCTGGAACAACGACGCCGACAAGGCCACCCTCCGCAAGACCGGCGGCTCCACGGTCGACACCTGCTCGTACAACAGCAGCCGGGTCGACTACAAGATCTGCTGAGCGCCCGCCGCGCGGGGGCGCGGCGCAGCCGGTGAAGTCCCGCGGCCCGGACGACAATGGGGGTGTCGAGGGAGGAGAGCCGGTGAGCGGCCGTGGCGGACTGGGCGTGGGAGTACGAGGGCTATGAGCCCGGCGAGGAGCGGTTGCGCGAGTCGCTGTGCACGCTCGGCAACGGCTATCTCGCCACCCGGGGCGCGGCCTCCGAGGCGGCAGCCGATGAGACGCACTACCCGGGCACCTATGTGGCGGGCTGCTACAACCGGCTGACGTCGGTGATCGGCGGACGGCAGGTCCAGAACGAGGACCTGGTCAACCTGCCGAACTGGCTGCCGCTGCGCTACCGCGTCCACGACCCGGACCGGCCCGCCGGCACCGGCGGCTGGCTCACACCCGACGGGGCCGAGCTGACCGGCTACCGGCAGACCCTCGACCTCCGGCACGGCATCCTCATGCGGCGGCTGCGGTACACCGACCGGCACGGCCGGGTGCTCCACGTCGACCAGGAGCGGCTCGTCCACATGGGCGATCCGCACCTGGCGGCGATGCGCATCACCCTCCGGGCCGAGGGCTGGTCCGGCACCGTCGAGCTGGAGTCGGGGCTCGACGGTGCCGTGGCCAACACCGGCGTGGCCCGCTACGCGGCGCTGTCGGGCCGCCATCTCATCGACCGGCGCACCGGCGCCGGGGGCCCCGACACCGTATGGCTGAGCTGCCGCACCACCACTTCCGAGGTGCGCGTGGCCATGGCCGCGCGCACCCGGGCCGTTCGCGGCGCGCCCACCGGCAGCGGGCAGCGGCTCACCGAGAGCGCGGCGATGCGCACCCTGGCCCTGCCGGTCGGGCCGGACGCTCCGGTCATCGTCGAGAAGACCGTGGCGGTGTACACCTCCAAGGACCCCGCGATGAGCGATCCGACCCAGGCCGCCCTCGACGCAGTGGCCCGGGCGCCGGAGTTCGGGAAGTTGCTCGCCTCCCACCGCACCGCATGGGAACACCTGTGGCGCGAGGCGGCGTTGGAGGTCCCCGGCGAGGCGGGCCACATCCTGCGGCTGCACCTGTTCCACATCCTGCAGACGCTCTCGCCGCACACCGCGGAGCTGGACGTGGGCGTCCCGGCCCGCGGCCTCCACGGCGAGGCGTACCGCGGCCATGTCTTCTGGGACGAGCTGTTCGTGCTGTCGTATCTGAACCTGCACTTCCCCGAGGTGTCCCGGGCCCTGCTGCACTACCGCCACCGGCGGCTGCCCCAGGCGTGCCGCGCCGCCGCGGACGCCGGGCGGGCCGGGGCGATGTACCCGTGGCAGAGCGGCGGCGACGGGCGTGAGGAGACCCAGACGCTGCATCTGAACCCGCGCTCCGGCCGCTGGCTGCCGGACCACTCCCGGCTGCAGCACCATGTGGGCTCGGCGGTGGCGTACAACGTGTGGCAGTACTGCCAGGCCAGCGGCGACACCGACTTCCTGTACACCAAGGGCGCGGAGATGCTGGTGCAGATCGCCCGCTTCTGGGCGGACACCGCCGTCATGGATCCGGACCGCGGGCGGTACCGCATCCGCGGGGTGGTCGGGCCCGACGAGTACCACGACGGCTATCCCGGCACCGACCGCCCCGGGATCGACGACAACGCGTACACCAACGTCACCGCCGCCTGGGTGCTCGACCGGGCCCTGGAGATGGCCCGCACCCTGCCCGAGCCGCGCCGCCGCGAGCTGTTCGAGCGGGTGGGCCTGGACCGCGCGGAGCCGGAGCGCTGGGAGGACGTCTCACGGCGGCTGCTGGTCCCCTTCCACCGGGGCGTCATCAGCCAGTTCGAGGGCTACAGAGAGCTGGCCGAACTCGACTGGGACGGCTACCGCGCCCGCTACGGCGACATCCGCCGGCTGGACCGGATCCTGGAGTCCGAGGGCGACTCCGTCAACCGGTATCAGGTCTCCAAGCAGGCCGACGCGCTGATGCTCGGTTACCTCTTCTCCCCCGCCGAGCTGTCGGGCCTCTTCCGGCGGCTCGGCTACGTCCTGGACGACGACGTCTGGCGGGACACCGTGGCGTACTACCTGCCCCGGACCAGCCACGGCTCGACCCTCAGCGAGCTGGTGCACGGCTGGGTGCTGGTGCGGGCGCGCCGGGCCGAGGCGTGGCGGCACTGCCAGGAGGCGCTGCTCGGCGACGTGGCGGACGTCCAGGGCGGCACCACAGGCGAGGGCATCCACCTCGGCGCCATGGGCGGCACCCTCGATCTGGTGCAGCGCGGCCTGACCGGGCTGGAGACCCGCGAGGACGCCCTGTGGCTGGACCCGGTGCCGCTCCCCGAGCTGTCCGGGCTGTCGGAGTACCGGTTCTCGGTGCGCTATCGCGGCCATTGGGGCGTCGCCCTGCGGGTGCGGGCCGGGAGGCTGTGGATCAGCGTGCCGGACTCGGAGGAGTCCCCGATCGACGTGCGGCTCGCCGACCGCTCGCTGACCGTCGCCCCGGGCGAATCCCGCTGGGTTCCGCTGCCGCCCGGCTGAAGCCGCGGCCTGAACCCCGGGTGGCAGCCCCCGTCGGCCCGCTCAGCCGAGGCCGGGGACCACCAACGCCAGCCAGACGACCGGGGGCACCGCCACCACCATGATCCCGCCGTAGACCATCAGCTGCCGGAAGAACCGGTCCCGGTCCACATCCGGCGCGTTGGCCAGCACCAGCGCCCCGTTGGTCGAGAAGGGGCTGACATCGACGACGGTCGCCGACACCGCGAGGGCCGCGATCATCCCCACCGCGCCGATGTCGCCCTGGGCCAGGAAGGGAACGGCGAGCGGGATCAGCGCGCCCATGATGCCCACCGAGGAGGCGAAGGCGGAGACGATCGCGCCGATGTAGCAGAGCAGCAGGGCGGCGAGCAGCGGAATCCCGATGTCGCTGACCGCCTTGCCCGCGTAGTCGATGGTGCCCATCTCATCCAGCACCCCGACATAGGTGAGCACACCGCAGATCAGCAGCACGGTGGGCCAGGTGACCTCGTTCACGGCCTTCTTGCCGTGGTCCGGCCAGAAGACGCTCAGGGCCACGGCGAGGGTGATCGAGGTGAGCCCGGCGTCCAGGTCGAAGGCGAGCACCGCGACCACCAGCACCACCAGCGCGCTCAGCGTGGCGATACGGGCCGGGGTGAGACGGCCCTCCGCGTCGGCCGGCGCCTCCCCCGCCCCGTCCTCCCGCTCCTCCCCGGCGGCGACGGCGGTCCTGGGGAGCTTCAGCCCGCCGCAGACGACGAAGACGACGGCGGCGATGATCAGGTTGACCACCAGGCTCGCGAGGAACAGCGTGACCTCGTTGCCGGGGAGCTTCTCCCGGTCCACGATGCCGTTGACGATCGAGCCGTAGATGCTGATCGGGGAGAAGCCGCCGCCCTGGGCGCCGTGCACCACCATGGCACCCATCAGCAGCGGGCTGATGCGGTACCGCGCGGCGAAGGAGAGCGCGAGCGGGGCGACGATCGCGACCGCCGCCGGGCTCACCGCCCCGATCGCGGTCAGCACCCCGCTGATCGCGAACATCACCCAGGGGATCAGCGCGACCCGCCCGCCCACCAGCCGGATCGAGGCGTGCACCAGCCAGTCGGTGGTGCCATTCGCGCGGGCGAGGGCGAACAGATACGTCACCCCCACCAGGACCACGAACAGATCGCCCGGGAACCCGGCGAAGATATGGTCCGCGCTGAAGTCGGCGACCAGCTCGCCCACGCCGAAGGCGGCGGCGAAGGACAGGGCGCCCATGTTGATCGAACGAGTAGTGGCGATGACGAAGACCACCACCAGCACGAGTATTGAGATCAATTCGTCGGACATCGAGCGCTCCCGTCACGGGGACCCGGTCGGCGGACCGGGGACGGTCGGACCAAGTGGCCTGCTGGCTGACTCACGTTGGGGGCCGGGCGGTTCAGCAGTCAAGACATCGGTGGCAGATTGGCTCAGCCAATTGGTCAGTGCTCCACCGGTCCGTCAGACCACCGCACCATCCCTCCACCCGGTGCTACGCTGCGAATCGGGGCCATCACAAACCGCGATGGGGGGAGCCCGTATGCCCGGGGACGCGCTGCGACCGATGAACCGTCAGCGCCTGTACGAGCAGGTGCTGGAGAGGCTGCGCGCCTACGTCGAGGAGGGCGGGCTGCGCGCGGGCGACCGGCTGCCGACCGAGCGCGAGCTGGCCCAGCGCCTCGGGATCAGCCGCGCCTCCGTCAAACAGGCCATCGTCGTCCTCGAGGTGCAGGGGCTCGTCGAGGTGCGCCAGGGCGGCGGTATGCGCCTGCTGCGCGACAGCCTCGACACCGAGCCCGTCGAGCGGCTGGTCGAGCGCCGCCGCAGGCTGCCCGATGTGCTCGACGCCCGCGAGGCGTTGGAGACCAAGCTGGCCGAACTCGCCGCCGAGCGCCGCACCGACGACGACCTCATGGCCCTCCAGCAGGCCCTGATCTGGATGGAGGACGAGATCGAGTCCGGGCGCTACGGCATCGAGGGCGACCGCCGCTTCCACGCCGCCGTCACCGCGGCCGCGCACAGCCCGCTGCTCGGCGAGTTCATGCGCTCCATCGCCGACCAGATCGCCGAGAGCCGCGAGGAGTCGCTGCGCCAGCCCGGCCGTCCCAGGCGTTCGCTCGGCCAGCATCAGAGCATCCTGGACGCCATCGCCGAGCGCCGCCCCAAGGCCGCCGCCGCGGCCATGCGCCGCCATGTCCGCACCGTCGCCCAGGTGCGGCTGCTCAACTGGAATCCGGACGACGCCCCGTGAGCCCGCCGCGGCAGCCGTTCCGAGTGTGACCGACCACGGTCTTGGTCTGGACTTTCCCCCCTGGCTCGCTAGGCTCGGCGCGATCGACACGTGAAAGCGCTCTCACCCGCCGAACAGAAGGGGAACTTCCATGAGACGGAAGCCCGTTGTCCGTGCCGGACTGTCCGCACTCCTCGTCCTCGGTGCCCTCTCGGGCGCCGGCGGGGCCTTCTCGACCGCCGCCGCGGCATCCGGCGCCGACGCCCCCGCGGCGAAGCCCGCCGCCGCGTCGGCGCCGTCCGCCGGCCTCGTCCGCGCGCTCGGCCGGGACCTCGGCCTGACCGCGGACCAGGCGCGTGAGCGGCTCGGCCAGGAGGCCGCCGCCATGAGGCTGGAGCCCAAGGCCGAGCGCGCCGCGGGCGCGTCCTACGGCGGCTCGTGGTTCGACACGAGCAGCGGAAAGCTGGTCGTCGGCGTCACCAGCGCCGAGCGGGCCGCGTCGGTACGGGCCACGGGCGCCACCACCCGGATCGTGAAGCACAGCGCCGGCGCGCTCGACGCGGCCAAGGCGCGCCTCGATGACAAGGCCCGCAAGAAGGCCGCCCCGGCCGGGGTGAGCAGTTGGAGCGCCGACCCCCGCGCGGGCGGCGTCGTGGTCCGGGTCCGTGAGGGCAGCGAGGGCGACGCCGCCGTCCGCGCCTTCCTCCGCGAGGCCAAGCGCTCGTCCTCGGTCCCGGTCACCGTTGAGAAGGCCCCCGCCCAGGCGCCGACGACCTTCGCCGCCGGCACGGTCGGCGGCGACCCGTACTACACCGGCAACGTCCGCTGCTCCATAGGCTTCTCGGTCCAGGGCGGCTTCGTCACGGCCGGACACTGCGGCCAGGCGGGGGGCTCCGTCAGCGGCTGGGACGGCTCGTACATCGGCAACTTCCAGGGCTCCTCCTTCCCCGGCAACGACTACGCCTACGTCAGCGTCGGCAGCGGCTGGTGGACCGTGCCGGTGGTGCTCGGCTGGGGCACCGTTCCCGACCAGTTGGTCCGCGGCTCCAACGAGGCCCCGATCGGCGCCTCCATCTGCCGTTCCGGCTCCACCACCCACTGGCACTGCGGCACGGTCCTGGCCAAGAACGAGACCGTGAACTACAGCCAGGGCGCCGTGTATCAGATGACCAAGACCAGTGTGTGCGCCGAGGGCGGTGACTCCGGAGGCTCGTTCATCAGCGGCGACCAGGCCCAGGGCGTGACCTCGGGTGGCTGGGGCAACTGCTCCGGCGGCGGCGAGACCTGGTACCAGCCGATCAACGAGATCCTGTCGGTGTACGGCCTGCGGCTGCACACCGCCTGACGGGGCGGTACGGCGACGATACGACGGGGCGGGCCGGGCGGCCCGCCCCGTTGTATCGTTTCGCCACCTATCCGTGGTGGTGCGCGGACAGCCGGTGCGGGTCGTGGCCGGGGATGGTGCCATCGGCCTTGGCGACCAGGAACAGCCCGGCCATGCCCATGTCGGAGTGGCTCTGGACATGGCAGTGATACATCCAGGCGCCGGGGCCGACGTTCTCCCCGGCGATCACCTGGAAGCCGAAGGAGTCGGCGGGCCCAGTGATCTTGTTGTCGATGACCCGGCTCACATCGTCCGGGCCTTCCAGCAGCCCGGTGCGGTTGTCCGCCCAGCGGTGCCCGTGCATATGGAAGGTGTGGTAGTACTCACCGTGCGTGATCATGATGATCTCGACGCGGTCGCCCACCGTCGCCCGGAACTCGGGGGCTTCATGCCCCGCCTTGTTGTTGATCGTCATGTCGTTGAAGACGATGGTGAACTGCTTGTCCGGCAGGATGTCGCCCGCCCGCCGCACCACCACGGGGCCGTACAGCCCCTTCCGGAGGCCGCCGGTGCCGTGCGGGGTGCCCACCGCGTGGTCGTGGTAGTGCCAGTAGCCCGCGCTGCCCGGCCGCCAGGTGCCGTCGGCGCGCTTGCCCGGGGCGTGGGTGCGCCAGGTGTAGGTGCGGGTGCCGCCCGGCTCCACGGCGCTGCGGTTGAGCTGGGTGCCGTCGCTGGCCACGTCGTAGTCCAGGCCGTGCACATGGAGGCTGGCCGTGACGTCCATGGTGTTCTCGAACTCGATGTGCAGGGTGTCGCCCTCGGTCAGCTCGATCAGCGGACCGGGGATGGTGGCCTTGCCCTTCTCGAGGCCGTAACCCATCTGGCCGTCAGGCAGCTTCTCGGCGTAGAGCTTGAGATGGCGGACCACCCCGCCCGCGGTCGCCGTCCGGACCGCGCCGGACGGGACCTTCGGCGCCTTCGCGGCGGCGGAGGAGGTGAGGGCCAGCGGTCCGACGGCCGCGGCGGCCGCGCCGCCGGTGAAGAGCCGTCTGCTGAGACCGCGTCTGGAGGTGATGCCGGGTGCGTCGCTCATCGTTCTCCCAAATCGCTGTGGATCCCCTGCCGTTGACGATGCGCAGATGCCCCGGGGTGCTTTCACGGTAGCCGGGGGAGCCTCGTTCATCCACACTCAGGACAAAGTTCGTTGAGTTGCGGTCATAGCTATTGGCGGGTTGCGAAAAGCCGTCTAGCTTCCTTCAGCGGTGGTTTCCGGTATGCGAGAGGGATGGGTGACCCATGCGGGACAAACCGTACCAAATGCCCTCAAGGTGGAGAGGGATGACAGTCGGTCGGCTGCGGAAGAGACGCGCGGGAGTGGCGGCACTGCTCTTCGGCGCGCTCACCGCGACCCTGCTGGGCGGGACCCCCGCCAGCGCCCGGCCCGAGGATCGTGCGCCACTCACGCTGCCGTCCCCGCCCGGCGGGGACAACGTCCGGGTCCTGGTGTTCCACGGCTCCGCGGGGGACGAGCCGGCCACGGTGAACGCCGGCATCGAGGCCATCGAGAAGATCGGCAACCAGGGCCCCGCGGCGACCCGGTTCACCGTCGACGCCACCGCCGACGCCTCGGTCTTCACCAAGCCCAAGCTCGGCAAGTACAACGCCGTGGTCTTCCTGACCGGTTCCGGCGATGTGCTCGACCCCGAGCAGGAAGCGGGGCTCGAGGCGTACATGAAGGCGGGCGGCGGCTTCCTCGGCATCCATGACGCGGCCCGCAACGAGCCGTACTCCGACTGGTACGGCGGGCTGATCGGCGCCCGCCCGGCGGCCACCAGCCCGGGCACCGCCCAGCGGGCCGTGGTGGAGGTCGGCGACCGCGTCCACCCGGCCACCAAGGAGCTGCCGCTGGAGTGGAAGCGCACGGACACCTGGCTCAACTGGAAGGACAACCCCTCCGGCACGGTGCACACCGTGGCCCGGGTCCGCGAGTCCAGCTACCAGCCGGGCACCGGCGCCAACGGCTGGGACCACCCGATCTCCTGGTGCCGTGACTACGACGGCGGCCGCTCCTTCTACACCGGGATGGGCGGTACGGTCGCCACCTTCCAGGAGACCGACTTCCGTGCCCATCTGCGGGGCGCGCTGCTGTGGACCACCCGTCTCTCGAGCGCCGACTGCAAGGCCACCATCAACGCGAACTACAAGGCCGAGCGCGTCACCAAGCCCAATCAGCCGGGCCAGTCGGACCAGATCGGCGAGCCGCACGGCCTCGTCGTCGCCAAGGACGGCCGGGTGCTGTACATCGGCCGCGGCGGCGGTGACAACAGCGCGCCCGTGGTCACCGACTGGAACGACCCGGAGATCGGCAAGGGCCAGGGTCAGATCCATGTCTACGACCCGGCCACCGGAAAGGTGACGCTCGCGGGCGCCCTGACCGTCTTCGGCAACAAGGGCGGCGGCGATGAGCTGATCAAGGTCGAGGAGGGGCTGCTCGGTATCGAGCTGGACCCGGACTTCCTCAACAACGGCTGGGTGTATCTCCACTACACCCCGCACTCCCGGATCAACCGGGACACCCAGATGGCCGAGCGCCGCGTCTCCCGCTTCACCCTGGACCTGAAGAACAACAAGCTGGACCTCGGCTCGGAGAAGGTCCTGCTCTCCTGGCCGGTCCAGATCCACAGCTGCTGCCATGCGGGCGGCGGGATGTCCTGGGACTCCAAGGGCAATCTCTACATCGCCACCGGCGACAACAACTCCTCGCAGTTCAGCGACGGCTACTCCGGTAACAACCCGCAGCCGAACTACAAGGGCGTCTCCTTCTCCGACGCCCGCCGCACCGCGGGCAACACCAACAACCTCAACGGCAAGATCCTGCGGATCCACCCCGAGGACGACGGCACCTACACCCTCCCCGAGGGCAATCTCTTCACCGGTAAGGAGCCCGACGAGGGCGGGGGCAAGACCCGTGGCGAGATCTATGTGATGGGGGTGCGCAACCCGGCCCGGATCTTCGTGGACCAGAAGACCGACATCCTCTACGCGGGATGGGTCGGCCCCGACGCGGGCGAGCCCAGCACCACCTGGGGCCCGGCCAAGTACGACACCTTCGCCGCCATCACCAAGGCGGGCAACCACGGCTGGCCGTTCTGCATGGGCAACAAGCAGCCCTACCGGGACCGCAATCTGCCCGACCCCAGCAAGCCCCTGGGCTGGTACGACTGCGACCACCCCAAGAACGAGTCGCCCAACAACAACGGTCTGGTGAACCTGCCGCCCATCACCGGGAACACCATCTGGTACTCGCCGCAGGGCGGCGCCCCCGACTATCCGCGGGACGCGAACGGCATCCCCAGCTACAAGGCGTCCGAGGCCAAGTTCCTGCTGCCGTGGCTCAAGGGCGGCGGTCAGGCCACCATGAACGGCCCGGTCTACCGCTATGACGCCGACAGCGACTCCACCACCAAGTGGCCCGCCTACTGGGACGGCAAGTGGTTCGTCGGCGACTTCTACGACGCCGACCAGCCGCGCCACGCGGTGGTGACCGACCCGAAGACCGTCGGCAAGGGCGGGCTGCCGGTGCACGCCGAAACCCTGAAGAAGATCATCCCGGTGGGTGCCGACGGCATCCGCAACCTCATGGACTGGAAGTTCGCCCCGGACGGCTCGCTCTACGTCCTCGACTACGGGCGCGGCTTCTTCACCTCCGACTCCAAGTCGGCGCTGTGGCACATCACCTACACCGGCGGCGAGCCCACTCCGCTCGCCCAGGATCTGGCCAGGAAGGCGGAGTGACCGTGAAACGAAGGCGCCCCAAACCCAGCAGACCCTGGCTGCCCCTCCTCGCCGCGCTGCTCATGATCCTCGGGCTGAGCTCGGCGACGGCCACGGCGGCCCACGGGCAGAACGACGCCCGGCAGGCCGTACAGCAGACCCTCACCTGGACCGCGGGTGACGACATCACCAAGTACGCCTCGGCGCCCACCACCGCGGTCGCCGGGAAGACCACCATCGTCTTCGAGAACAGCACGGCCACCGGCAACACGATGGGGATGCCGCACACCCTGACCTTCGATGTCTCCGACCCCGAGTACAACAACGACGTCCCGCTGAACATCCTCGCCAACCCCTCGGACGACAGCGGCGGCAAGCACACCGCCGAGGTCACCCTCAGCCCCGGCCGCTACCGCTACCACTGCACCATCCCCGGCCACGGCCAGATGCAGGGCATCCTGGTGGTCACCGACGGCGGCGGTGGCGAGGACACCACCGCGCCCGACGCCACGGCGAAGGTCGAGGGCGAGAAGAACGCGGACGGCGCGTACATCGGGATGGCCACCGTCACGGTGTCCGCCACCGACGAGGGCTCGGGCGTGGACCGGATCGAGTTCGCGGAAGGGGACGGGGCGTTCCAGCCGTACACCGCCCCGGTGATGGTCCACCAGGTGGGCCCGCACACCATCCGCTACCGGGCCGTGGACAAGGCCGGGAACGTATCGGAGGTGAAGTCGGTGGACTTCACCGTGGTGGCGCCGCCGACGGACGACACCACGGCGCCCGAGACCTCCGCCACCGTCTCCGGTGAGAAGGACCCGTCCGGTGCGTACATCGGCATGGCCACCGTGACCATCACCGCCTCCGACACCGGTTCCGGGGTCAACCGGATCGACTACGCCCTGGGCGAGGGGGAGTTCCAGCCCTACACCGGTCCGGTGATGGTGCATGACGCGGGCTCCCACAGGGTGCGCTACCGGGCGGCGGACAAGGCCGGGAACGTATCGGAGGTGAAGTCGGTGGACTTCACCGTCGTGGCCCCGCCGGCCGAGGACACCACACCCCCGGCGGTCTCCGCGACGGTCGACGGAACAAAGAACTCCGACGGTGCCTATGTGGGCAGCGCCAAGGTCTCGCTCACCGCGGCCGACGACGACTCCGGGGTGGAGAAGGTCGAGTACTCCCTGGACAGCGGTCCGTATCTCGCCTACACCACCCCCGTGGCGGTGGACCGGGTGGGCCGCCACACCGTCGCGTACCGCGCCACCGACAAGGCGGGCAACACCTCCGAGGCGCGGCAACTGGCGTTCACCGTGGCCGAGGGCGGCGGGGTGCCCGCACCCGCGTGCCCGGAGTGGGACGAGCGCCTTACGGTGATCGTCGGCACGGTGGACACCGGCGTCCCCAACCGCATCACCCGTAGCCGCTGCACCATCAATGAGCTGATCGAGGACGAGAAGGACTGGTCCTCCCACGCCCTCTTCCTCAAGCACGTCACCACCGTCACCGACAAGCTGCTCACCGACGGCGTCATCGACCAGCGCGAATACCGGGCGATCAACAAGGCGGCCAAGCAGTCCGGGATCGGCAAGCCCGGTCAGGACGAGGGCTACCGCCCGCTGTTCGACGGCACCAAGAAGTCCTACGACAAGTGGCAGCACGTGGGCGGCGGGGCCTTCGGTCTCAATGACGACGGCAGCATCACCAGCAGCACCTCGGTCGAGGGCATGGGCATGCTGTGGTTCCCGCAGCGGACGTACGACGACTTCTCGCTGAAGCTCCAGTTCCGGGATGACGCACCCGGGACGGGCAATGCCAACGGCGGTGTCTTCGTGCGCTTCCCCTATGTGCACGACCACCCCGAGGAGTCCCGTCCGGAGTGGGTCGCCATCAAATACGGGCACGAGGTGCAGATCCTCGACCGCCCCGACGGCGACATGTACAAGACCGGATCGATCTACGGTTTCGACCGGGTCGGGCTCAGCGGCGCCGGGGTCACCCCCAAGGGGAGCTGGAACGACTATGAGATCCGGGTGGTCGGTCAGCACTACTCGATCTACCGCAACGGTGTGCTGCTCAATGAGTTCGAGAACACCGGCGGCCAGGAGTTCACCCCGCCGCGCGGGGACGATCCCGGTACGGACGGCCGTCGGTACTCCTCCGGGTACATCGGTCTCCAGGTCCACAGCACCGATGATGTGATCTCGTACCGCGACATCCGCATCAAGGAGCTGTAGGACAGCCCGCGTACGACGTGAGGAACGGCGCGAGAACGGCGCGAGGAGATGAGTGGCCGCCGGAGCACCCCAGCCCCCGGCGGCCACCCTCTTGTGGCACGGACCGACGTTACCTCAGGTAACACCCATCGGTAACCCCCGTTGGGATTGGCGTACTGACGTACCGTCAGGACGCAAGGGTATCCAGAATCCCCTGCCCGTACTTCACCAGCTTGTTCTCGCCGACCCCGCTCACCGTGCCGAGCTCATCGAGCGTGGTGGGGGAGAGGGTCGCGATCTCGCGCAGGGTGGCGTCATGGAAGACCACATACGCGGGGACGCCCTGCTCCTTCGCGGTCGCCGCACGCCAGGCGCGCAGCCGCTCGAAGACCGGCACGGCCTCCTCCGGCAGATCCACCGGGGCCTTCTTGGACTTCCCCGAAGCCCCCGTCTTCGCCTTGGCGGCGCGCGGCGCCTTCTCCGGTTCGCGCCGCAGCCTGACCTCGCGCCGCTGGCCCAGCACCTCCGAGCTCGTGTCGGAGAGCACCAGCGTGCCGTAGTCCCCCTCGATGCCGATCAGCCCCTGCGCCAGCAACTGCCGTACCACGCCACGCCATTCGGCCTCGCGCAGCTCCGTGCCGATGCCGAACACCGAGAGGGCGTCATGGTCGAACTGGATGACCTTGGCCGTCTTCTTGCCGATCAGGATGTCGATGATCTGTCCCGCACCGAACTTCTGGTTACGCTCCCGCTTGAGCCGCACCACCGTGGACAGCAGCTTCTGCGCGGGGATGGTGCCGTCCCAGGACTCCGGCGGAGTGAGGCAGGTGTCGCAGTTCCCGCAGGGGGTGGACTCCTGGCCGAAGTAGGCCAGCAGCCCCACCCGGCGGCACTCCACCGTCTCGCACAGCGCCAGCATCGCGTCGAGATGGGCGCCGAGGCGGCGCCGATGGGTGTCGTCGCCCTCCGAGGTGTCGATCATCTTCCGCTGCTGGACGACATCCTGGAGCCCGTACGCCAGCCAGGCGGTGGAGGGCTGCCCGTCCCGCCCGGCGCGGCCGGTCTCCTGGTAGTAGCCCTCGACCGACTTGGGCAGGTCCAGATGGGCCACGAACCGCACATCGGGCTTGTCGATGCCCATGCCGAACGCGATCGTGGCCACCACGACCAGACCGTCCTCCCGCAGGAAGCGCGCCTGGTGCTCGGCGCGCATCCGCGCGTCCAGCCCCGCGTGGTACGGCACCGCGTCGATGCCCTGGGCTACCAGGAACTCGGCCGTCTTCTCCACCGAGGAGCGGGACAGGCAGTAGACGATCCCCGCGTCGCCCGCGTGCTCGGCCTGAAGCAGCTCCAGCAGCTGCTTTTTGGGCTCGTTCTTGGGAGCGATCCGGTACTGGATGTTCGGACGGTCGAAGCTGGCCACGAAGTGCAGCGCGTCCTGCAGCTTCAGCCGGGACGCGATCTCCGAGTGGGTGGCCTCGGTGGCGGTTGCGGTCAGCGCGATCCGGGGCACGGTGGGCCAGCGCTCATGCAGCTCGGACAGGGCCAGATAGTCGGGCCGGAAGTCGTGCCCCCACTGGGCCACACAGTGCGCCTCGTCGATGGCGAACAGCGAGATCGTGCCCCGGTCCAGCAGCCGCAGCGTGGACTCGACCCGCAGCCGCTCGGGCGCGAGATAGAGCAGGTCCAGCTCGCCCGCGAGGAACTCGGCCTCGACCATCCGCCGCTCGTCCAGGTCCTGGGTGGAGTTGAGGAACCCGGCCCGCACCCCGAGGTTCCGCAGCGCGTCGACCTGGTCCTGCATCAGCGCGATCAGGGGGGAGACGACGACGCCGACGCCCTTCCGCACGAGCGCCGGGATCTGGTAGCACAGCGATTTGCCACCGCCGGTCGGCATGAGGACGAGCGCGTCACCACCGGCCACGACATGGTCGATGATCTCCTGCTGACCTCCCCGGAACGAGTCGTAACCGAAGACGCGGTGCAGCACGCCGAGCGCGTCGCTCGCATCGGTGCCGAGCGCGGCGCTCGTATCGGGGCCGGTGTCGGGAAGAGCCATCCGCCGATTCTAGGGGGCCCGCCGTAACCCGCGGCGACCACCTGTGGACAACCGGCCGGATGAGGCAAGGTGTGTGGGCACAGTGGCCGATGAGATGGGCGGCGTGCCATGCTCATGCCCACTTGCTCTGTCCGTCCTTCCCCCACAAGGAGGCCGATCGTGAGATCCAGCAAGTTCGTCCGTGCCTTACCCGCCGCGGTGACGGCGGTGCTCGCCCTGACGGCCGGACAGGCCGTGGCCGCTCCCTCCTCCGCCGCCCCGGCGGAGCACACCGCCGCCGCGCGGGTCGTGACGTACGACGCCAGCGGGGCGGCCGAGTTCAAGGACGCCGTCTCCAAGGGCGCGGCGATCTGGAACGAGAGCGTGGCCAACGTGGAGCTGAAGCCTGCCGCGTCCGGGCAGCAGGCCAATGTCCGCATCATCGCGGACAACGGCTGGCCCCGTACCCTCTCCACCGGACTGGGCCGCGGCACGATCTACTTCGGCCGCCAGGCCGTCGACGAGGGCTACAACACGGTGCGGATCTCCTCGCATGAGCTCGGCCATATCCTCGGCCTGCCGGACATGAAGCCGGGGCCGTGTTCGAGCCTGATGTCCGGCTCCACCGCCGGTATCCCCTGCACCAACCCCTACCCGAACACCGCCGAGAAGGCCGAGGTCGAGGACAGCTTCGGCCTCGTGGGCGCGACGACGGCCGCGCCGCGGATGTACCGGGACTGACCCGAGCGGGCCGGGAGCGCCAGGCTCCCGGCCCCCTCGCCCGCACCGGAGCGGCCCGTCGTCAGACGGTGATCACCTCGACGTCGGGCAGCGCCCGGAAGGGACCGAGCTGGTCATCGGTGGCCCCGCTGTCGGTGACCAGCGTCCACGGCCGCTCCAGCGGCGCCCAGGCGGTGAACGGTGACTGGCCCAGCTTGCTGCTGTCGGCGAGGACGTACAGCTTCTTGCCGCGGTCGGCCATCATCTCCTTGAGCGAGGTCTGCTGGAGGCTCGCCTCGCAGATGCCCCGCCGCGCGTCCAGCCCGTCGGCGCCGAGGAAGACCTTGTCCGCGGTCAGCCGGGACAGGGTCAGCTCGGCGAGCGGTCCGACGAAGCCCTGGCTGACATGGCGCAGCGTCCCGGCGAGGGTGATCAGCTCGACGCCGTCCGCCTCGGCCAGCTCGCGCAGCGCGGTGAGCCCGCTGGTGATCACGGTCAGATCGGTACGGGCGCGCAGATGGTGGGCGAGCCGTCCGGTCGTGGTACCGGCGTCGAGGATGACGGTGTCGCCCGGCCCGATCCGGGCGGCCGCCCAGCGCCCGATGCGGTCCTTCTCGGCGACCGCGAGCCCGCTGCGCTGCCCGAGGGTGGGCTCGACGGTGTGACCCGCGCTCATCGCGCCGCCGTAGGTGCGGGCGATGACGCCCTGTTCGGTGAGGAGCGCGAGATCCCGGCGGATGGTGGAGGGGGTCACCTCCAGCGAGCGGGCCAGCTCCTCCACGACGACTGTGCCATCGGTCTGGATCATTCGGGCGATCAGTTCCCGGCGGTCCCCGGCGCGCAGCCGTCTGCGCTCCTCCACACCGGCCTCCTGGCTCATGGTGGCCCCCATCCTTCCCTCACTCTGCGCGACTCTGCGCAGCCCTGAGCAAGATTATCAGTCTGCGCATTCCGCGCTGTTTCCTCGCGGACACTGCGCAGAGTCTTGCGTGTTACGCGCAATCGTGCGAGCTCTCCGCTCGCAACACGCATGGAGCGGGGAGGTCGCATAACGGCGGACAGTGTGCCGGCGCAGGTCGGAACGGGGGCGAGGCGCCGTCCGACGATCAGTACGCACTGCGGGCGGGCGACATCAAGGAGCCGCCGCGCGATCTACGCGGAACGGTGCGCTGAGCCAGAACGAGAGAGAGCGAGAGAAGCTGACAGCATGAACACTTCCCCCGCCGACTTCGCCGCCCGGCTGCGCGCCCGCCGGCGGATCATCGGCTACTGGGTCGTCCTCGACAACCCCGTGGGCACCGAGCGCCTGGCCGGGCTCGGCTACGACTACATCTGCGTCGACGCCCAGCACGGCCTCCTCGACTACAAGGGCACCCTCGGCGCGATGACCGCCATCGACGCCCGCGGTACCGCCGCCGGTATGGTGCGCGTCCCGGCCAACGACGGTTTCTGGATCGGCCAGGCCCTCGATGCCGGGGCCCGCGGGGTCATCGTCCCGCTGGTCAACACCGCCGAGGAGGCGGCAGCCGCGGTCGCCGCCTGCCGCTACCCTCCGCTCGGGGTGCGCTCGTACGGCCCGATGCGCTCGGGCCTGCGTGTGGGCCCAGCCCCGGCCGAGTCCAATCAGCAGGTCGCCTGCATCGTGATGATCGAGACGGCCCAGGCACTGGCCAACACCGCGGAGATCTGTACCACGGACGGGCTCGACGGCGCCTATATCGGCCCTTCCGACCTCACCATCGCGCTCGGCGGCCGGACCTCGACCGACACCTCGGTGGCGGAGAAGTTCGAGGCGGCGCTGGCGAAGGTCGCCGAGGAGGCACGGACCGCGGGCATCGCCGCCGGAATCCACTGCCCCGACGGGGCGACGGCCGCGGGGCGCCTGGCCCAGGGCTTCACCTTCGCCACCGTCAGCAGCGACCTGGTCCACCTGGAGCAGGCGGCAGCGGCGCATTTGCGCGACGCGACCGCCTGAGCGCATCCCCCGGGTCCCGGGGCGGCGGAGCCCACGGGCCGGGGGTCCGGGGCTCCGCCCCGGTGGAAGCCCCGGGCCCGGGTCAGCTCTCCACGCGCAGCGGCGGGTCCGTCAGGCCCCGGGCCCTCGGCAGCAGCGCCGTCCGCAGGGCGACCCCGGGGGAGAGCAGACGGGACGGGCCCGCCGCGAGATACGTGACGTCACGGAACGCCGCGCCGACCACCGGGTCGATCGCGGCCCGGTCCGCCAGCCGCCCGAAGTACCAGCTCCGCAGCCGTTCGGCCGCCCCGGGCGGCGTGGTGCCCGCGTCCGCGGCGTACGGGCGGTCCGCGCCGACGGCGGTCAGCCAGGCGGTGTCGCTCGCCCGGGCCACGGCTCGCTGGGCCGTGGCCGCGAAACCGGGCCGCAGAGCTGACTCGGCCAGGCAGCGGCGCAGGGCCAGCCCGCTGAGGGCGGCCACCGCCATGCCCTGACCGTAGATCGGGTTGAAGGTGCAGGCGGCGTCCGAGACCGCGAGAAACCCCTCGGGCAGCGCGCCCGGGGCGTCGTAGTGGCGGCGGCGGTTGGAGGTGTCGCGGAACCCGTACGGCGGGGACACCGGCTCACAGGTCCGCAGATGCTCGTAAAGCGTCGGCTCGTTCAGGGACTTGACGAAGTCGAGCACCTCCGAGCCCTCGGTCGGCGGATGCTGGCCGCGCACCCCCGACAGCGTCAGCAGCCAGTTGCCGCCCTCGACCGGGGACCAGGCCGCACCGCGCGGACAGTCCGGGCGGGGCTGGATGACCATCACCATGTCCAGCGGCTCGGCGGGCCGGAACATCTGGGTGCAGTAGCCGATCCCCGCGTCGACGATCTCCTCGCGCGGCGCCGGAGCGCCCAGTTCCGCCAGCCATTTGGGGGCGCGCGAGCCGCGCCCCGAGGCGTCGATAACCAGATCGGCGGGCAGCTCCCGGCCGGTGCGCCCGGCGTCGCGCGCCCGCACCCGTACGCCGGTCACCCGGTCCGCGCCGCCGAGCAGCCCGATGGCCTCGGTGCCCTGGAGCACCTCCACCCGGGTCCCGGATCCCTCGGCCTCGGCCAGCACCCGCGCCCGTACGGTGGCGTCGAACAGCGCCCGGGTGCAGCTGGTCGTGGCGTGTCTGCCCTCGTGGAAGCGGCGTTGCCAGCCGTTGGGGGCCTTGGTGATCACATCGCGCGGCGCCTCCAGACGGTGCGCGCCCGCCGCCTCCAGCTCACCGTTCAGCCCGGGGAACAGCTCTTCCAGGGCGCGCCGCCCCCCGCTGAGGAAGACATGCAGATGACGGCCCTGGGGCACGCCCTTGCGGAAGGCGGGCTGCTCCGGGTAGCGGTCGCGTTCCACCAGGGTGACCGTGTCCACGTGGCCGAGGAGCGCCCCCGCGGCCAGTGTGCCCGCGAGCCCTCCGCCCACCACCACCGCGTCGCCCTTGCCCATCTGCCCGCCCTCCCGCCGACCGTGATCATTGACGGCCCAAGCCTGGTGCCCCGGGCCTGGGCCGTCAACCACGTACGGTTACGGGACGACCACGATCTTCCGGCCCTGTCCCGCCTTGAACTGGTCGAGCGCCTGGGGGTACTCCTCCAGCGGCAGCCGGTGGCTGATGAAGATCTTCGGGTCCAGCACGCCGGTCGCGAACAGCCCGGCGGCGCGCTCATAGCTGTGCAGCACGGCCATGGAGCCGGTGATGGTGATCTCCTGGTTGTAGATCTTGTACGGCTCGATGGTGGCCCGCGTCGCATAGTCGGAGACACCGAACTGCAGGAACGTTCCGGCCTTGGCCACCCGGCCCAGGCCGTCCTGAATGGCGGCCTGGTTGCCGGTGGCGTCGATGACCACGTCCCAGCCGCGCGGCTGCTCCAGCTCGTCCGCCGAGGCGGCGGACCGGGTGCAGCCGAGGGTGCCGGCGGTGGCCAGCCGCTCGGAGTTGACGTCGAGCATGTCCACGCTGGCGGCACCGGTCCGCTTGGCCAGCTCCAGCATCATCAGCCCCATGGTGCCGGAGCCGTAGATGAGCACCTCGGCGCCCAGGTTGCCGTTGAGCACGTCATAGCCGCGCACCGCGCAGGACAGCGGCTCGATCAGGGCCGCGTCGGCCACGTCCACATGCTCGGGCAGCTTGACGCAGTTGGCCACCGGGGCCACCGCGAACTCGGCGGCCCCGCCGGCGACGCTGACCCCGATCGCGTTCCAGTTGTCGCACAGATTGCCCCGGCCGATCCGGCAGTATCGGCACTCGTGGCAGTGCAGAGAGGGGTCGACCGCGACCCGGTCGCCCACCTCCAGCTCGGTGACACCGCTGCCGATGCCCACGACCACACCGGCGAACTCATGCCCGGGGACGATCGGCAGCGTGGGCGCGAACTCCCCCTGCAGAATGTGCAGATCGGTGCCGCACAGCCCGCAGGCCGCCACGTCCACCACGACCTCACGGGGGCCCGGGGTGGGGTCCGCGACGGTGGCGACGGTGACCTTGCCGGGGGCTTCGATGACTGCGGCCCTCATTTGACTGCTCCTAGCGAAAGGCCCTGGACCAGCTTGTCCTGGGCGGCGAAACCGGCGGCGAGCACCGGCAGAGAAATGACCATCGACGCCGCGCACACCTTGGCCAGGAACAGCCCCTGGCTGGTGACGAACGTGGTCAGGAACGCCGGGGCGGTCTGGGCGACCACACCGGTGAGCACTTGGGCGAAGAGCATTTCGTTCCAGCTGAAGATGAAGCAGATCAGCGAGGTGGCGGCGATGCCCGGGCCCGCGATCGGGGCGACGACCCGCCACAGGATGGTGGGCAGCCGCGCCCCGTCCATCTGGGCGGCCTCGATGATGGACACCGGGATGTCGGCGAGGAAGGACTGCATCATCCACACCGCGATCGGCAGGTTCATCGAGGTGTAGAGGATCACCAACAACCAGACGTTGTCCAGGAAGTTGATGTCCCTGGCGAACAGGAACACCGGCAGCAGTCCGGCCACCACCGGCAGCATCTTGGTGGACAGGAAGAAGAACATCACATCCGTCCACTTGCGCACCGGCCGGATCGACAGCGCGAACGCCGCCGGAAGCGCCAGCACCAGCACGAAGCAGGTGGAGAAGAGGGAGGTGCCCACCGAGTTGAGCAGCGCGGGCCAGGGGCTGGCCCCGCCGCCCACGCCGAAGAAGTCCTTGTACCCGTCGAGGGTCAGCGGAGCGGCCAGCGACGGCGGGTTGGTGGCGGCGTCGGCCTCGGAGTGGAACGAGGTCAGCAGCATCCACAGCACGGGCAGGACGAAGACGATGCCGATGAACCAGGCCAGTACGCCGAGCGCGGCACCGCGCCGCTTGGCCCGGCGGGTGGCTTCCGGAACGGATGTGATGGGCACCGGGGTGCTCACGGCGGTCATGCGCGGGACGCCTCCTCACGGAAGAGGGACGACACCACGCGCAGCGCGAAGGTGGCGATGATGATCGTGCCGATCACCACCACGACCCCCGCGGCCGATGCCAGCCCGTACTCGTGGGCGTTGTAGAAGGTTTCGTAAATGGTGTACGGCAGGTTGGCGGTGTCCAGGCCACCGCGGGTCATGGTGAAGACGGCGTCGAAGTTCTGCACGATGTAGATGGACCCGAGCAGGGTGCCGAGCTCCAGATAGCGGCGCAGATGCGGCAGCGTCAGAAAGCGGAAGATCTGCCAGGCCCCCGCCCCGTCCAGCCGGGCCGCCTCGATCATGTCCAGCGGGCGGCTCTGCAGCCCGGCCAGCAGGATGAGCATCATGAACGGCGTCCACTGCCAGATCAGCGACGCCTCCACCGCGATCAGCGGCGTATCGGTGAGCCACTCCGGCTGGGGGCCGCCCAGCCAGTTGAGCACGCCGTTGAACAGGCCGTACTCGGGGTTGTACAGCGCGTGCTTCCACAGCAGCGCCGAGGCCACCGGCACCAGCAGGAACGGTGCGATGAGCATGGTGCGGACCAGGCCCCGGCCGCGGAACTTGCGGTCCAGCAGCAGCGCCAGCAGCAGCCCCAGCACCACGCTGACGATCACCACGGAGGCGGTCAGCAGCACGGTGGTGACGATGGACTCGCGCAGCGCCTCGTCGCTGAGCACCGTCTTGTAGTTCTCCAGCCCCGCGAACGCGCGGCGGTCGGGCCGGAAGGAGTTCCAGTCGAAGAGCGAGATCACCAGCGTGGCCACGAACGGAAGCTGGGTGACCACGATCAGAAAGATCAGTGCGGGCAGCAGCGGCGCCCGGGTGGCCCACTCCCGGGCCCGGTTCCGCTGCGCCACGGGGCGCCGTGCGGAGGTGGGCGCCGCGGTCGGTGGCCGCTCGCCGCTTACGGATACTGCCGTCGTCGGATTACTCATCGGTACTCCTCGCCGACCTTCTCGGCCAGCTGCTGCGACTTCTTCAATGCCGACTCGACGGATTGCTTCCCGGCGATGGCGGCGCTGATCTCCTGGGCGACCTTGGTGCCCAGATCGGCGAATTCGGGGATGTCGACGAACTGGATGCCGATGGTCGGCCGGGGCTGCACTCCCGGATCACGCGGCTTGGCGCTGAGGATCGCCTTGCGGGTCTCTTCGGAGAAGGAGCCGGCGGTGTCGCGGTAGTCCGGATTGGAATAAGTGGACGACCGCTTGCCCGCGGGGACGTTGGCCCAGCCGAAGTTCTTTCCGACCAGGTCCTCGTACTTCTTGCTGGACGCCCAGGAGATGAACTTCCACGCGTTGTCGGGGTGGCGCGACGCCTTCTGGACGCCCCAGGCCCAGGTGTAGAGCCAGCCCGAGCTGTCGGTCTTCTCCACCGGCGCCTGGACATATCCGATCTTGCCCTTGACCGGGGACTTGGCGGCCTCCAGCGATCCGGCGGCCGAGGTGGCGTCGTACCACATGGCGCTCTTGCCCTGGGTGAGGTTGTTCAGGCACTCGGCGAAGCCCGACTGGGCCGCGCCGGCCTCACCGTGCTTGCGCACCAGGTCGACATAGAACTTGGTCGCCTTGGTGAACTCGGGCGAGTCCAGTTGCGCCTTCCAGTCCTTGGTGAACCAGGTGCCACCGAAGGTGTTGACCACCGTGGTCAGCGGGGCCATCAGCTCACCCCAGCCGGGCAGTCCGCGCAGGCAGATGCCGTTCATCCCCTTGCGGGAGCCGTCGACCTTGGCCGCGATGTCCGCGACCTGCTGCCAGGTGGGCCGCTCGGGCATCTTCAGATGCTTCTCGGCGAGGACGTCCTTGCGGTACATCAGGAACGACGACTCGCCGTAGAACGGCTCGGCGTAGAGCTTGCCGTCCTCGGCGGTCAGCGACTGCCGCATCGAGGGGAGGACGTCCTTCTGATCGAATGCCTTGTCCTTGGCGGCATAGCCGTCCAGCGGCATCAGCCAGCCGTTCTTCGCGTAGAAGGGCACCTCGAAATTGCTGATGGTGGCCACGTCGTACTGGCGCGCCTGATTGGCGAAGTCCTGGCTGATCTTGTCGCGGACCTCGTTCTCGGGCATCATCGTGAATTTGACCGTGATGCCCGTTTCCTTGGTGAAATACTTCGTGGTGAGCTTCTGCAAGTCCACCATCTGCGGGTTGTTCACCATCAGGACGCGGATGGTCTTGTCGCCTGAGCTGCCGCCCCCCATACCGGCGCAACCGGTCAGGAGCGCGCCCGCGGTCAGGGCCACCACCGGTATCCGGGCAGCACGAAGAGTCAGGACTGGCATAACGGGTCCAATCGAAGGGACGTGGGGAAGGTGAAAACAGCGGAGGAAGGGCGTCAGACCCTGACGATCTGGGGGCCCAGCAGCGAATAGCGATGTGCCTCGGTCAGCGGTAGACCGGTGTCGGTCACGATCGTTTCGAAGTCCGAGACATCGGCGAACCGGCAGAAGCTGACGGCTCCGAACTTGGTGTGCACCCCGGAGAAGATCTTCCGCCGGGACACTCGCACCACCTGCGCCTTGACCTCGCTGACCGCCGGATCCGGGGTGGTCAGGCCGTACTGGCGGGAGATGCCGTTGGCGCCGATGAAGGCCAGGTCGATGACGAAGCCCGAGAGCATATGCGTCGCCCAGTGGTCGACGGTGGCCATCGTGCCGCCGCGCACCCGGCCGCCGAGGAGCAGCACGGTGGTGTTGTCACGGGTGGCGAGGCCGGTGGCGGTCGTGAGGGAAGCGGTGATCACGGTGAGCGGCCGGTCCCGGGGCAGGGCCTCCGCGATCAGCTGCGGGGTGAATCCCTCGTCGATGAAGACCGTCTCGGCATCGCCCAGCAGATCGGCGGCCGCGGTCGCGATCCGCGACTTCTCGGGTACATGCATGGTGGTGCGGAAGGCCAGGGTGGTCTCGAAACCGGCGCTCTCCACGGGGTAGGCGCCGCCATGGGTGCGCCGCACCAGTCCGTGCTGTTCCAGAACCCGCAGATCGCGGCGCACCGTCTCCTTGGACACCCCAAGGTCGGCGGCGAGCTTGCCCACATCGACGACGCCGGCACGGCGAGCCGTGTCGAGGATCTCCCGACGGCGTTCCTCGGCGTCCACGCCGCACCTCCTGCCTTCTCTTTCGGCTTGCGTGGCAGTTTTACAAGCGTGCAACAGGAGTGGCCAGCCTTGGCACCGCGGAGATCGTGACTGTATGCGCCCGTTTCACAACCGTTATCTCAGCAGGTCAGGACGGATGAGGCAACGGACGGTGAGGAACCCGGATGCCTGATCATCCCCCTGGCAGGCCCGATTCTCGCCCGTTTACCCAAAGAGGGCGTGAACGGAGCCCGACCGGGCGCCTCCAGATACTGGGGAATGCCCGAACGGACATGTGCTATGAGCGGGCGAGCGCCCCGGAGGCGTCCAGAATCCGGCCCGCGACCTTGACCGAGTCCACCAAGGGGTGAAGTGCCAGGGCCCGCAGGGCCGCGCCGCGGGCGATGCCCGAATCGCTGCCCGCTTCGGTCGTGGCCGCCTCGATGGCCGAGCGCTCCACGGCCTTGAGCGACAGCATCAGGCCGAGCTGGTCCGGCGCCACCGCGCCGGTCGCCAGCGGCCGCGCCCCGCCCGCGTCCACCAGGCAGGGGACCTCCACCACGGCGTCCTCGTCCAGCCCGGGGACCGCCGTACGGTTGCGCACGTTGAGGATCAGCGTGGCGCGCTCATCGCGGGCGATGGCCCGCATGATGGCGAGCGCGATCCGGTCGTAGCCGCCGCCGTCCAGATCGCAGGAGTCGCGCTCCCAGCCGCCGGTGGCCTCGCGGCTCTCGGCCATGTACGTGGCCTCGCGCTCCAGCCGGGTGCGCTCCCACGCCGTGAGCGCCCCGGGCGCGCCGGAGCCCGCCGTCTCGTAGAACCGGGCCTGCTGGTCGCGGAGGAACTCCCCCCGGGTGGCCGGGGATTGGCGGATCGAGGCCACCGCCTCCCGGTTGAAGTAGTAGTAGTGCAGATACTCGTTCGGCAGCGCGCCGAGCGCCCGCAGCCACTCGGCGCCGAAGAGCTTGCCCTCCTCGAACGACTCCAGGGCGGCGGTGTCGCCGAGCAACTGGGGCAGCCGGTCCCGGCCGTCCACCACCACCCGGCGCAGCCAGCCCAGATGGTTGAGGCCCACGTAGTCGTAGACGGCCCGGTCCGGATCGGCCCCGACCGCCCGCGCGGCGCGGCGGCACAGGCCGACCGGGGAGTCGCAGATGCCGATCACCCGGTCGCCGAGCACCCGCTGCATCGCCTCGGTGACCATGCCCGCCGGGTTGGTGAAGTTGATGACCCACGCGTCCGGAGCCACGGTGGCGATCCGCTCCGCGATCCGCAGCGCCACCGGGAGGGTGCGCAGCCCGTAGAGCACCCCGCCCGCGCCCACGGTCTCCTGCCCCAACACCCCTTCGCCGAGCGGAATCCGCTCATCGTTCGCCCGGCCCTCCAGACCGCCCACCCGGATGGCCGAGAAGACGAAGTCGGCGCCGCGCAGCGCCTCGTCCAGGTCGGTGGTGGCACGGACCGCGGGGGCGGTGGGGCGGCCCTCGGCCTGTTCGGCCAGGACCGCGCGGATCGCGTCCAGCCGGTGCGGGTCGGTGTCGTACAGCACCAGCTCGGTGCAGCGCCCGGCCTCGTCCCCGGTGTCATCGAGCAGGGCCCGGTACACCAGGGGCATACGGAACCCGCCGCCGCCCAGCACAGTCAGCCTCATACGGTCACTACCTCCACATCGGCCTCGCGGAATACGGCGAGCGTCGCCGGGTCGGATGTCTTGTTGGTGATCAGGGTGTCGATCCGCTCCGGTCCGCAGATCCGGGCGAGGCCGGTGTCACCGGGGAACTTCCCCGCGGTGGCGAGCAGCACCACCTCCCGCGTGGCGCCGAGCATGGCCCGTTTGACCGGCACCTCCACATGGGTGCTGTCCAGCACGCTGCCGTCGGGGAGGACCCCGCTCGCGCCGAGGAAGAGCCGGCCGACCCGAAGCTGGCGGAGGTTGGACTCGGTGAGAAAACCGACCAGGGAGCGGTAGTTGGCGCGCACCTGCCCGCCCAGCAGGATCAGGGTCACCTTCGGGTCGTCGCGCAGCTCGTCGTAGACCGCGAGATTGCTGGTCACCACGGTGACCGGACGGCCGCGCAGCAGCTTGGCGAGCTGGAGGGTGGTGGTGCCGATGTCCAGCAGCAGCACATCGCCGTCCGCGACCAGCTCCGCGGCGGCGCGGGCGACGGCCTCCTTGTCGGCCAGGTCGTCGACCGCCACCTCGCCGAACGGGCGCTCCTCGTCCTCGGTGGGTGCCGCCACCGCGCCGCCGTAGACCCGGGTGAGCCGGCCCGCCCGGCCCAGCTCGGTGAGGTCCCGGCGGGCGGTGGCCTCGCTGATGCCCAGACGCGTGGCGATCTCCCCGATGGGCAGCACGCCCTCCTCGCCGAGGATGCTCAGCAGCTTCTCGTGGCGGGTCTCTCGCAGCATGGTGGCAACGTACTCCAGATGAGCGAGTGTGCGCGACTGTGATCGACCTCTTGCATTCGACACGGCCGAGGTGCAAGGTGTCGCTCACGCCACCAGGGTCCTGGGCGCGAACAGGCCATGCCGCACAAGGAAAGGCACGTCGGTGAGCACCACGGCCGCAACACCCGATCCGATCCAGCCGATCGACCCGCTCGCGGCGCTGCGCGCCTCCGCGGACCCCGAGCACGACGTGTACCTCACCGGCACCGTGTTCCTGGACATCATCTTCACCGGGCTCGACCACGCCCCCGTCCGCGGCACCGAGTCCTGGGCGCGCGGCATGGGATCGAGCCCAGGCGGCATCGCCAACATGGCCACCGCCCTGGCCCGGCTGGGACTGCACACCACGCTCGCCGCCGCCTTCGGCACCGATGTCTACGGCGACTACTGCTGGGAGAGCCTCGCCCTCGGCGAGAGGGTGGACCTCACCCACTCGCGGCGCGTCCCCGGCTGGCACTCCCCGGTCACCGTCTCCATGGCGTACGAGGGCGAGCGCACCATGGTCACCCATGAGCATCCGGCCCCGCCGCCCGCCGTCCAGGGCGCGCCGCCCCGCTCCCGCGCCTGTGTGACCGCCTTCGAACCGGGACGCCAGGAGGACTGGGTGCGCCAGGCGCACGCCCAGGGCAGCAAGATCTTCGCCGACGTCGGCTGGGACGAATCCGGCCGCTGGGACCCCGCCGCGCTCCCCGATCTGCCCTACACCCACGCCTTCCTGCCCAACGCGGCCGAGGCCCAGCGCTACACCCGCACCGACAGCCCCGAGCGGGCGGTGCGCGCCCTGGCGGAGCTGGTGCCGATCGCGGTCGTCACCCGGGGCGCCGAGGGCGCCGTGGCCATCGACTCGCTCACCGGGGAGAGCGCCGAGGTGCCAGGGCTGCCCGTGGACGCCCTGGACCCGACCGGGGCGGGCGATGTCTTCGTGGCCGGATTCATGACCGGAACGCTCGCGGGCTGGCCGCTCACCGACCGGCTCGCCTTCGCCAACCTCACCGCCGCCCTCTCCGTCCAGCACTTCGGCGGCTCCCTCGCCGCGCCCGGCTGGCCGGAAGTGGCCGCCTGGTGGAACCGTGTGCGGCGGCCTGCCGACGGCGCAGCGGACGCGGCCGAACTCGCCCGCCGCTACGCCTTCCTGGGCGAGCTGATCCCGGACCGGGTGCGCGACTGCCCACGGCCGCGGGCCCTGCCCACTATCGGCTTCCGGGTGCATGACAGTGCCCAACGGTCCTGACGCTCCTGACCACCGCATCGAGGAGAACCCCATGGAACTCGCCCGCACCCGGGCGCGCCGGCCACGCGGCAGAGCCGTCCCGGCCGTGCTCGCCGTCGGCGTCGTCCTGCTCGCCGCGGGGTGTGTCCCCGGCACCGACGGCTCGGGGGCCGCCGGTGCCGGGACCGGCGCGGCCACCGCGATACCCGATCCGGCCAAGGCCGGAAAGACCACGCTGACCGTGTGGGACCAGGAGATACGCGGCGGGACCAACGGCGAGATACAGCAGCTGAACCGGGAGTTCGAGAAGAAGTACCCCAATGTGCGGATCAAGCGGGTCGCCCGGAGCTTCACCGATCTGAAGACCACCCTGAAGCTGGCCGTCTCCGGTAACAATCCGCCCGATGTCATCCAGGCCAACCAGGGCTACCCGGACATGGTGGCCTTCGTCCGGGCCGGGCTGCTCGCCCCGCTCGACAACTACGCCGGGGTCTACGACTGGAACACCCGCTACCCCGGCACCCTGCTCAATCTCAACCGGGTCTCCGCCGATGGCAACGACTTCGGCAGGGGGCGGCTCTACGGCATCTCCCAGACCGGCGAGTACATCGGCCTCTACTACAACAAGGACCTGCTGAACCAGGCCGGGCTCCAACCCCCGCGCACCTGGGGCGAGTTCACCGACGGCCTGGCCCGGCTCAAGGACCGCGGCGAGCTGCCGGTCCAGTTCGGCAACCTCGACAAGTACCCGGCCATCCACACCTTCGGGGTGCTGCACGACCAGCTCGGCGCCGCCGACGCCCGCGACACCGTCCTCGGCCGCGGCGACGGCTTCGACAACGCCGCCACCAAGGACGCCGCGGCGACCCTCGCCGACTGGATGAAGCGCGGCTATCTGCCGGGCGGGGCCAACGGCCTCGGCTACGACGACGCGGCCAAGAAGTTCGCCTCCGGCGACGGCGCGTACCTGCTGACCGGCACCTGGCAGCTCGCCGACCTCAAGAAGTCCATGGGCGGCAAGCTGGGCATCATGCCGCCCCCGCCCGCCAGGGCCGGCGGCGACCCCGTCACCACCGGCGGTCAGGGCCTCGCCTGGTCCATCACCTCCCGCTCCCGCCACCCCGAGGTGGCCGCCGCCTATCTGGACTTCCTCACCGACGCGCACGCCGCCGACGTCATGACCCGGCACGGAGTGCTGCCCGCCGTACCGGGCAAGGCCGCGGAACAGGTGAGCCCGGACAGCGCCGACGGCCAGATGATCGCCGGCTGGAAGCGGCTGAGCGCCGCCGACGGACTCGTCCCGTACCTGGACTACTCCACCCCCAGCTTCTACGACACGCTCTCGGCCGCCCTCCAGGGCGTGATCAGCCGCAAGACCTCCCCGGACACCTTCGCCGCGACCCTGCAGAAGGACTACGGCGCGTTTATGACCAAGCAGCGCGAGCAGCACAAGGCCACCCCCGCACCGGCGGGGACCCGATGAAGCCCACCGCTCTTACCAGGGCCTACCGCCGCCGGGCGCCCGGAGAGCCGCGCGCCATCGGCTATGTGTACATCCTGCCCGCGCTGATCGTGTACGCCGCCTTCCTGCTCTACCCCTTCGGGCAGTCGGTGTGGCTGTCGTTCGTGCACTGGGACGGGCTGACGGTCGCCACCCCCGCTGGATTCGACAACTACCGCGCGCTGTTCAGCGACGCGAGCCTGCGCGCCCCCTTCCTCCACGCGCTGTTGCTGCTCGTCTTCTACGCGGCCCTGCCGGTGGCCATCGGACTGCTGCTGGCCGCCCTGATGTCCCGGGTCCGGATCCGGGGGATGACCTTCTTCCGTACGGTGCTGTTCCTGCCGCAGGTCCTGGCGCTGATCGTGGTCGGCGTGGCCTGGCGCTCGATCCTCGCCCCCGACGGGCTGCTCAACGACGCCCTCCGCGCGGTCGGCCTCGGCGGCCTCGCCCGCCCCTGGCTCGGCGACTACACCTGGGCGCTGCCCGCCGTCGGCATCGTCGGCACCTGGGTCGGCACCGGGCTGTGCATGGTCCTCTTCCTCGCCGGGGCCCAGCGCATCCCGCGTGAGCTGTACGAGGCGGCGCGAATGGACGGCGCCGGGCCGCTGCGCGAGTTCCTCACCGTCACCCTGCCCGGTCTGCGACCGCAGATCGCGGTGGCGCTGACCCTGACCATCGTGGCGGGGCTGCGCAACTTCGACCTGATCTACATCACCACCAGCGGCGGCCCCGGAAACGCCACCTCCGTACCCGCCTACGAGGTCTACCACCGGGCCTTCGAAACCAACCAGGTCGGCTCGGCCGCCGCCGTCGGCGTGGCCCTCACGGTCCTGATCTTCGTCCTGACCGTCACGGTCTCCCGGCTCGTGGAAGGGCGGCGGGCATGACGACACGCCTGGAACGCACCGTCACCTACGGCATCCTCGCCCTCTTCACGGTCATCGCGCTCACCCCCGTGATCGGCATCCTCGCCACGGCCTTCGGCTCGCAGAACTCCCTGGACACCGGCTTCTCGCTGCCGAAGGGCGGTCTGCACTGGAGCAACTTCGCCGACGCCTGGAGCCGTGGCCACTTCGGCACGTACCTCGGGAACTCGGTCCTGGTCACCGCGGTCGTGGTGGCCGCCACCACGGTGCTGGCCGTCCTCGCCGCGTACGCCTTCGGGGTGATGCGCTTCCCCGGCTCCACGGTGCTCTTCCACCTCTTCGTGATCGGGCTGACCCTGCCCCAGGAGGCGCTGGTCGTCCCGCTCTACTTCGATCTGCGCTACGCCGAACTCACCGACAGCTACTGGGCGTTGATCCTGCCGCAGACCGCGCAGTCCCTGGCCTTCGGGGTCTTCTGGATGCGCACGTACTTCCGCGGCAGCGCACGGGCGGTGATCGAGGCGGCCCGGATCGACGGGGCGAACACCTGGACCACGCTGTGGCGTGTCCTGGTCCCGATGGCCCGCCCGGCGATCTCCACCATGGTCGTGATCACCTTCATGTGGACCTGGAACGAGTTCCTGATGGCCCTGGTGATGGTCAGCGACGAGGCCCATCGCACGGTCCCCCTCGGCCTCGCCTTCTTCCAGGGCCAGCACAGCTCCGACGCGGCGCTCCTCGCGGCGGCCTCGGTGCTCATCGCCCTGCCGGTGGTCGTGGTCTACGTGGCGCTGCAGCGCCGGTTCATCGAGGGCATGCTGGGCGGGGCGGTGAAGGAGTGAGCCCGACGGGCACCGGCGCTACCGCGCGGGGGCGGCGCTGACCGGACGGCCGGCGCGGGCGACGGCGCGGGCGAAGACGGCCGCGTCGTGCACCGCCGCCCCGCCCGTGTCGTTGTTGAAGTACGCGTAGACCCGCGCCTCGGCCGGCCAGGTGTCCCGGATCCGCCGCGCCCAGGTGTCCAGCGCCTGGCGCCCGTAGTGCGGAGCCGGCCGGGCGAGGCCGCCATGGAAGCGCACATACCCCCACCCGGTGGTCCGCCACAGCGGGGTGACCGGGCGGGAGCCGGAGTCCGCCCAGCACAGCGCGGCCGCGCGGCGCTCCAGCACCGCGCGGATCTCCTCCGTCCACCAGGAGGTGTGCCGCGGTTCGACGGCCACCCGCGTCCCGGCGGGGAAGCGGCGCAGGCAGCGGTCCAGCAGCTCGCCGTCGGCCCGCAGGGTGGGCGGCAGCTGCAGCAGCACGGGGCCCAGCCGGTCGCCGAGCCCGGCCGCATGGGACATCAGCCGCGCCACCGGCTCGTCCGGATCGCGCAGCCGCTTGATGTGGGTGAGGAAGCGGCTCGCCTTGAGCGCCATCACAAAGCCCTCGGGAAGGCGCTCCCGCCAGGTGACGAACTGGTCGTACGAGGGCAGCCGGTAGAAGGCGTTGTTGCTCTCCACCGTGTCGAAGGCGTGGGTGTACTCCTCGAGCCACAACCGCTGCGGACAGCTCTCCGGGTAGAGGTCGCCGCGCCAGTCCCGGTACTGCCATCCCGAGGTGCCGACCAGGACGGTCATGCCTCGCCCGGATGCCAGGGCGGCCACTGCCCGGGCCGGTCCGCCCAGTGGACCTGGCCCGGGTCGTCGAGGTCGATATCGGGGAAGACCTGCCGGACGCGCGGCTCGAACTCCTCCGGTTCGAGTGGTTCGCAGCCCAGGCCGCGCAGCCGCACCCGCCGGTAGCGGCTGTCGGTGTCGAATGACTCGACGAAGACGGGGTACCCGGACTCGCCCGGGCCTGTGGCGTTCTCCATACCTCCAGGGTGCCGGAGTCCGTGGCATTCGCGCGCCCTGGCCGTCGGCCGGGGGGCCGCCGGTTTGCGGACGGGCCAATCGTCGGCTTGCTTCGTAACCGTCGGCTTGCTTCGCAGAAGAGTCCTGAGCAGCGGGGGTGAGTCAATGATCTTCACCGACCGGGTGGACGCCGGGCAGCGCCTCGGCGAGGCGCTGCGCCCCTTGGGCGACGCCGAACCGGTCGTGCTCGGGCTGCCCCGGGGCGGGGTGCCGGTGGCCTTCGAGGTGGCCCGGACGCTCCATGCGCCCCTGGACGTGATCATCGTCCGTAAGCTCGGCGTCCCCTTCCACCGGGAGCTGGGGTTCGGCGCGATCGGCGAGGGCGGTGTACGGGTCGTCCATGAGGCGATCGTCCGGATGAGCCGGGCCGACCAGGAGGATCTCGCCGAGGTGGAGCGGACCGAGCGGGAGGAGCTGGCCCGCAAGGCGCGCCGGTTCCGCCAGGGCCGCTCACGGGTCCCGGTCGAGGGCCGCACCGTGATCGTCGTGGACGACGGCATCGCGACCGGCGCCACGGCCCAGGCCGCCTGCCGGGTCGCACGGGTCCAGGGCGCCGCCCGGGTGGTCCTCGCAGTGCCGGTGGCGCCGCCGGACGCGGTCACCACGTTGCGCGAGGACGCGGACGAGGTGGTGGCCCTCTCGACTCCGTCGGACTTCGCGGCGGTGGGGGAGTGGTACGAGGACTTCTCCCAGACCGCGGACGACGAGGTGGTGGAGTTGCTGTCCCGGTCGACTGGAGAGACGGGTGAGGCGCATCCTGGAAGGTAACGCAGGAGGTGATCGCGATGGAGACGATCGTGGGATGCGACATTCAGATGGAATTCCGTGAGATCGGTCCGCTGACCGAAGCGGTCGTCCGGCTGAGGATGCACGACGGCACCGAGATGCTGGCTCAGGGCCGTGCCAACCGCAACCCCGAGGACCCGTCACAGCCGAGGGTCGGCGAGGAGATCGCGGCTGCGCGAGCACTGACCAATCTGGCGCACCGGCTGATCGGCAAGGCAGGTGGCGACATCGAGGAAGTCACCCACTCCAAGGCGCATTTGTTGATCTGAGGCCCGTTGAGGGGCAGGGCCGTCCGCCGCGGTGGTCCACCGCGGGCGGAGGCTCATATGGGTATGCGCGCGTGTCCGTATATCCGCATGCCGGTATGCCCGTCGCTGTCCGGACGCCCGGCCGTTCAGTGGCGCCGCCTGTTCAGTGGCGCGCGAGGGTGAGCTGCTGGCCGGGGCGGATCACATCCGGGTCGGCGCCGATCACCTGGCGGTTGATCTCGTAGAGGCGCTCCCAGCCGCCCGGCACGTTCTCCGTGTCCGCGATCGCGGAGAGGGTGTCGCCGTGCACGACCGTGTACGAGGTGGGCTGAGGGTGCGCCTTGGCCGGGGGCTCGGGCACGGCCTTCGGGACGATGAGGAGCGGCTGCGCCTTCGCGGCCGTGACCGTCTTGACGGTGGTGACGGCCGGGGCGGGCGAGGTGGGTGTGGCGACTGAGGCGGCGTTCGCCTGGCTGATGCCGATGAGCGGCAGGGCGACCCCGGCGCCGCCCGCGGTGATCGCGAGCGAGGCACGGGAGACGCGGTGGGGGCGGGGCCGGCGATGACGTCCTCGAGCGGCCATGGAGTCCTTCTTCCTGTCCTGGTACGGCAGTTGGCAAGTGCGATGGCTGCCGAACAGTAATCCCACGGTTCTGGCTGGGACAAGACGTTCTGATGTTTGCGGTAGAGAATCCCATGTGAGGAATTGGCACGCTGATGCGATCAATGTGCCCGGACATAAGAGCCTTCAGGCGGGGAAGGGAGACTGAAGGGGGACGCACGGGAGGCATCGGGGCACCCGACCTCGCGGCCGGTCCCCGGCAGATGGCTGACCTCGGGAGGTCGCTCATGAGTCAACGCAACGGCTCGGCTGCTCGGCGTACGACGACATCGCGGTCCCGCTCGCTCCGGCCACCGGTCTTATGCGCGCTGCTCGTCGGCGCGCTGGCCACGGTCACCGCCTGCGGCAGCGACACCGGGGACGGGGACTCCGCGCAGCGCGCCTCGTCCGTCACCTCCGCCTCCTCGGCCGCACCACCCTCCTCCCCTTCGGCCGACTCCGCCGACACATCCGAACGCTCACGGAACGAGCGACCCGCCTCGCACACCGCGCAGTCCCCTCCGCCGTCGGCGCACTCCGCCCCCTCGCATGCGTCCTCCTCGCAGCCCGCCGCCGCCTCCGGTGCGCGCCGCGTCTGCTCCAAGACGCAGTTGACGCTGTCGGCCGGCCGGGTGGATGTGGGCGCCGGCAATGTGTATCTGCCCCTGGTGTTCACCAACAAGGGCGCCACGGCCTGCACTCTCACCGGATATCCCGGTGTCTCGCTGCTCGATTCGGCCGACTCGGCGATCGGCGCCCCCGCCACCCGGCGCGGCCCCACGCACTCTCCGATCTCCCTGCCGCCCGGCGGCAGCGCCTCCGCCGCCCTGCATACGCTGAACGAGGGCATGACCGACACCCCGTGCCGCCGCGCCGCCGCGCGGATTCGCGTCTATCCGCCGGATTCCTTCGATGCGATGAAGATCTCGGCGCGGTCGTTCCGGGCGTGCGGAGGCGTGTTCGAGGTCGAGGCGATGCGGTCCGGAACGGGTGGATGACACCGACATATCGGGGCGTTCCCCGGCGCGCCGACGTGTCCGAAAATCTTGACAAGGCGGGCGCCGACTGGCCGTGTTCACCCTTTCGCAATCAATAGGGGGTAGGCCACCATAGGGATGCCGCAAATGAGCCGGTAGGGAGCGTCCGGAGGGGGACCGTGTCATGGAGCGAGTCGCGACCGAGGTCGAGACAGAGCTACTGGACCTTTCGGGGGCGACACTCGAAGACCTTGAGCGGCACGAGGGGCTTTCCGCGGTGACGGAGCGGCTGCTGGACATCGTCCAGTTCCCGCCGACGGTCGGCGGTAACTCGTCGGCGTCGGGCGCGTGCTGAGTTGAAGGTCACTATGACGTCCTCCGGCGTTCGGGGTGGCGCCCATCGTTTATCGGCGGAGTGTTTCACCGAGTTGGCGCGGGGTTCGGGCGGTCCCTCGGCCGTGGCCGAGCTGAGGTCGGGACAGCGCAGCCGGGCCATGCTGCTGCTGCGCGCCTTGGTGGACATCGCGTCCGAGCACCCCTCCCTGCCCGGCCCCCTTCCTCCATCCCAGGACGCCTGGCAACTGCTGATCCGGGCCGAGCGCCGCTCCCCGGCCGCTGTGGAGACCCTGCTGCTGCACCCTCCGGTAGGGGTGTGGCTCAATTGCTGTCTGCGCAGGCTGCGCGGTCTGGAATCGGGGGATGGCCCGCTGTGGAGCGCGGTGGGCTATCTGCATGCCACAGCCGCCTCGGCCGCTCTTCTCGCCGGAATCGACTTCCGCATCACCGTCCCGGTAGGCGACGGCGGGGTGATGCTGCCCGCTCTGGGAATCGCCCGCATTCCGGACGGGGCCGAAATCGCCGAAGTCGTCGTGGCCGAGGGAAAGGCGGCAGTGTTATGCGGCCCGCATTCGGTGACACTGCCCGCCGATTTCTCTGCGGAGGCCCCGGGCTGGCACGGTCTGCGGCGACTGAGCGGAGAACACCGGGGGATTGTCTGCTCACCCTTTGTCGACGACATTGATCCCTATCGCGACTTTTTCCGCATCAGACCCCCGGAGCGCCTCACCGACGAGGAGCGGGAGGACTGGCAGGAACGATTCGACGGCGCCTGGCGGCTGGTCTGCCAACAGTCCAATGTGGATCCGAGGGGAATCGGTGCTTCCCTGTCCTCTGTCGTGCCTGTGCCGTATCTCTCCTGGCCCGAACCGTTCAGCGCCTCATCGCCCGAGGCGTACGGCTGTGTGCTGCTCAACGGGGCCACGGACCCGCTGACCCTCGCCGCGGCGCTGGTGCACGAGGCCCAGCACATCAAACTCAGCGCCCTGATGGACCTGGTGCCCCTGATCGAAGGGGGCCTGGAGGAGATCCACTACGCGCCCTGGCGGCTGGACCCGCGACCGCTGCGCGGGCTCCTCCAGGGGGTGTACGCGTTCCTGGGCGTGACCGGATTCTGGTGGGACCGGGTGCGGCGCGCCGAGCCCGGACCGGCTCGGGACAGCGCCGCGTTCGAGTTCGCGCTGCGGCGGGCACAGACCGACTCGGGGCTGCGCACGCTCCTCGCTGACGCCGAACTGACCCCCAGGGGCGAGGAGTTCCTCCACCGGCTGGAGGGCCGGCTGGCCTTGTGGCTCGCGCAGCGGGTGCCCTCCGTACCGAAGCGCCTGGCGTCCGATCTGCTCGACGACCACCGGCTCGTCCACCGCATGCGCCACCTGTCGACGGACCCGGAGCGGACCGCCCAGTGGGCGTGGGCCTGGCGGGAGCGGACCGACCCTCCGCGGGAGCTGCCCGCCACCTCGGTCCGGCCGACCCGTCCCGGGGCACTGGCGCGCCCGGCGCTCGCCCGGCACCGGCTAAGGGACCCGGCGGGGTTCGCCCGGCTGTGCGAGGGTGGGGAAGCGGGGATTCCACAGGGCGACGAGGCCCCGGACCAGGCCGACCTCGACTGGGCCGCAGGGGACACTGCGGCCGCGCTGCGCGGCTTCCGGGACCGGCTGGAAGTGGACCCGGAGGACATCGAGGCGTGGGCAGGGCTCGCGCTCGGCCTACCGGACGGCCCGGCCAGGACGACGCTGCTGAGCCGCCCCGAGCTGGTTCTGGCCGTGCACCGGGGGGTGCGCACCGCGCACGGCGAGGGCCCCGATCCGTTGGCTCTCGCACGATGGATCGGGACGCGCACGCATCGATGAACGGCCGGTGGGGCGGGCCGTCCGCGCGGCGGGACGGCCGCCGGAGGTCAGACGGCCGTAGCCTCCACATCGCAGTCCGCCCGGATGCCCCGGGCCGCCGCGACCGTGGCCGGATGGCTGGCCGTCAGCACCCGGCGCATCCGGCTGAGCGCGTCCTGGTGCAACTCCTCCGCCTGCCTGCCCTCGCCCAGCGCACGCAGATCCCCCGACAGATTGACCGCACACGCGAGGGTGGTGGGGTGGTCCTCACCGAGCTTGGACCGGCAGGTCGCCAGGGTCTCGGTGTCCAGGTCGTGGGCCTCCTGGTAGTCCGCGAGCGTGTAGTGGTCGCTGGCCATGTTGATGGCGCAGGTCAGCGCCACGGGATGGTCGGCCCCCAGCTGCTCGACGAGCACCGGCAGCGTTTCCTTGTTCAGCACGAGCGCCTCATCGGTCTCGCCCAGCAGCCTCAGGGTCACCGCGAGGTCGACCGCGGCGCTCAGGGTCGCCGGATGCCGTTCCCCCAGGGCGACGCGCATGTCGTCAAGGCACTTCCGGCCGAGCTCACGGGCGCCTTCCAGATCGGCGGTCTGCCGTAGATCCATCGACAGGTTCAGGGCCGTCGTGGTGATGTTGATGTTGGGTTCGGTATAGCGCAGCCGATAGCGCTCCAGCACCTCTCGGCTGAGGTCCAGGGCGCCCTCGTGGTCGCCCGCCTTGCGGCGCGCCACGGCGAGATTGCGCAGGGCGTAGACACCGACGGGCGCGTTCTGCGGCAGCACCCGGCGGACGCGGGCACAGGTCTGTTCCAGCATGTCGCGGGCGGCCAGGTACTCCCCGCTCTCGCGGACATCGATGCTGAGATTGGCCTCCACCAGAATGGTGAGCAAGGCGTCCTCGCCGAGCACCAGACCGGCGGTGCGCCGTGCCTCCTCGTCCATCTGCCGGGCCTGTGCGTAGTTCCCCGCAGCGCGCAGCGCCACGGCGTAGTCGTTCGCCGCGCCGATGGAGTACGGGTCCTCGTCCCCGAAGAGCCGCAGGGTCCTGGTCCAGCGGTTCTTCTCCAGCTCCACGTATCGTGGGTAGTCGCCCTGGTAGCGGGTGTCAACGGCGACCGCGCCCTGAGTCACCAGGGTGTTCTCGTGGTCGTCGCCCTCGCTGGCGCGCTGCAGCTCCAGCGTCCGGCTGTTGAGTTCCCTGGCCTCCTTGAAGTGGCCGAGCACGGTCAGGACATGGCCCAGGGTCCGGGAGACGGCCAGCGTCTCCGGACTGTCCTCACCGAGTGTCTCGACCCAATTGCGGCGCACCTGGTTACCGAGTTCCAGCGCACCCTCGTGGTCCCCCCAGATGAAGAGGAAACGCACCAGATTCCGCACCATCTGCCGCACCCATTTGTCGTCGCACTCCATCGCGCGCGAGGCCCGGACATGGGAGAGGAGGTCGGCGTACCGCCCCCAGTTCGGGGGAGCGACGTCGTTGGGGTCGCCGAAGGCCAGCAGCACATGGGCGCTGTGCCGCATGTCCGCCTGCTGCTGCGTGGACATCTGGCCGATCAGCACGGCCTGGACCAGCCGGTGCATTTCGATCGTGTTGCTGCGGTGATTGATTTTGATCAGGGCGTAGCGGTTGATCTCACGGATCGCGTGGCCGAGCTTGATGGGGTCCTGCAGCACCTCCGACAGCTCGGGGGAGAGGGACACCCCGCGCACGCCGGAGAAGAGCCGCCGGGAGATCGGCTCGGGCGCGAAGAACGAGCACATCTGCAGAAGTTGAAGCGCACCGGGATGGGTTTCGGCCAGCCGGCGCAGCGACATGTTCCAGGCGGCGGCGACCGGTTCGGGGTAGTCCACCGGAACGCCCGCCGCCAGCAGCTCGTTACGGCGGGTGGAGACATCGGCCCGCTCGTCCTCGAACACCTGAAGGTATTCGTCGACCGGCATACCCGTTTCGGTGAGCCAGGCTGCCGCCTGCTCGATGGCCAGCGGAAGGTCCCCCAGGGCGTCGGCGACCCGGTCGGCCTGGTCGCGCGGCAGCTCCGGCCCCCGGCGGCGCAGCAGCTCGATGCTCTCCTCCCGCTCGAAGACGTCCACTTCGACCGTGCGGGCGGCGCGCGACCACTGTGCGTTCCTCGAGGTGACCAGGATCCGGCCCGGCCCGCCCGCCGGGAAGAACGGCCGCACCGTCTCCAGTTCTTCGGCGTTGTCGAAGACCAGCAGCCAGTTGCGGCACGGGCGTCCGGTGCGCAGCGCGTCGAGCACGCTGGGCACGGCCGTGTTGGCCTCCATGCCCGCGCGCAGCCCGAGCCGCTCGGCGAGCTGCACCAGCGCCTGGCGGATCTGCTCGGGGCGCTCCGCCGGGATCCACCACACCGCGTCGTAGTCGGCGGCGTGCTGATGGACGTACTCCAGTGCGATCTGTGACTTGCCCACCCCGCCCAGCCCGTGCAGGGCCTCGGGCAGCACGGCGGCGGTGCCCTCGCTCCTCAGCCGCTCGTGGAGAGTGTCGAGCAACGTCTGCCGCCCGGTGAAGTTGTTGTTCCGGGGCGGTACATTTCCCCAGATGGACGGGGGTTCCCCGGCCTGGCGCTCCTCCACGGCGGGCAGGGACCGGGCAGCGGTCACGGACACGAATGTTCCTCTCAGATGCTCCCCCGCCGGGCCCGGCGTGCCGTGCGCCGGCGGGGATGGTGAATCGTCGGCCTCGGGTTGCGGATCAGGTCGGGGAGTCGTGGAGTACGTCATGTCAACCGCCTCGGAGTCCACATATTTTCCCCTGCGAAATGCGTCTTCAACTGGATCGGGTCGGCTTTCCCCCGAGCGGGCGAGCGCCTGATGGGCCAGGACCAGGGCGCGAAAGGAGCGCGCGCCCTCCAGATACGGACCGGAAAGCGCTTGGTAGACCTGTTCCTGAAGGCGGATATACGGAAGCAGGCGCTCCGTCCTGGGAAGGTCGCGCACCGACCCGGAGGGGTGGTTGAGTAGATCGCGGAGCATCAGCAGCGGCTTCCAGCGGCGGCCGAGCCGATCGAGGACGCTCCCGAGGATGTACAGCGACTCGTCCCGCATCCCGGCGGACAGCAGCAGTTCCCGTACCCCGTCGTGGAACTCGTAGCCGATGCCCGTCTCGTCCAGCGGGTCGGCGGTTCCCACCTTGCGCAGCAGTCCGCCCAGCAGGACCTCGGCCAGGTCGCCCGGGCTGCCCTCCGGCTGGTGGATCCCCTGCACGAACTCCATCACGGGAATGTTCAACGGCGCGGCGGCCAGCCGGGACGCCAGCCGGAAGGCGTTCGGCGAGGCGGTGGCGCGGAACCGGAAGACGCGGTCCCAGGCGCTCGGTTCGGGTTCGGGGTCCCAGCGCTCGGCCGGCGCCCCGGGCAGCAGCGCCATCGTGTCCTCGCCGCGCGCCGACGGGCGGGTCACCAGCCGCGCCCAGTTGGCCATCCACCGCGCGTCCAGCTCCAGTACCGGGACGGGTGGTGCGCCGCCCGGCCAGGAACCGCCGTCCGCCCGCCGCCAGGTGCCATTGGGCGCGCCCGGTTCGGGGACCCGCACCCGCACCCGCTCCGGCGCCACACCGGTGTGGTGCCAGCGGCCCTGGTGCAAGACATGCAGCACGGCGACCGAGGCGTGCCGCGCCCAGTGGGCCAGCGCGCGCTGGGCGCTCTCATCGGCCCAGGCCGCGCCGATGCCGTCGGTCAGCACCAGCACCGTCCGCTTGCCGCGCGGCGCCATCCCGTCGACCGGCGACCGGTCCTCGGGTAACGGATGGTCGGTGTTCAGCCGGTGCACCCGCACATCCCGGAAGGCGCCGGTGCGTTGCAGCACGGTGACCAGATGCTCGGCCGTCCGCCGCCACACCACCATCGAACTGCCGCAGTCCACCACCAGAACGGCGTCCATCCAGCGCTCGCGCACCGGCACACAGGCGGGCACCCACAGCCCCTCGCGCGCCGCGCACTCGGCCGTGGCCTCCTCGTCGATCTCCATCTCGACCAGCGAGGGCGAGGTGCGCTTGAGCGGCCGCAGCGCCCGGGACAGGGCACGCTCGGGCAGCGGCGGCTCGGAGAGGGACGCCCGGCGCGCGGGTACGAAGGCTTCCGCGACGGTCACCGGCTCCGCGTCTCCAGGCGGTGCGGGGACGCCGAGCAGCTCCACGGGGAGCAGCGGCTCCGCGACCGCGGGCCCAGCCTCGGACTCGGCCGCGGGGTGCTCCCCTTCGCGGTCCTGCCGCGGCTCGTCGGACGGCTCGTCACCGGGCGGCGGGGCGTCCGCCTCCGGTGTCCCCGGGAGGGGTCCCGGGTCCGGCCGCCCGGGGCCGGGGTCCGTCTCGGCCTTGCAGACCGCCAGCCACAGGGCGTCGGCCAGCTGCCGCCAGTCGAGGTCCCGTGGGCCGGGCCCGGCGGCCCGGCCGCCTGGGTCATATGTCATGTCGAGCCTGCTGCACTGTCCAGCCGGTGCCAGACGGCCTGCAGTAGCTCCTCCCACTCGGGCCCCGGTACATGTGACTGGGCCGTCACCAGATACACCGCGTTGAGCAACTGGTCGGCGGCGAGGCCGCCTTCGCGCTCGCTGCGCTCGAGGAACATCTGGATCAGCTCCCGCGCGCGTGGATCGTCGGCCCGTCCCAGATGCGCGGCCACGATCGCGGCGAGCCGGTCCGCGTCCGGGTCGGGCAGCCGAAGCTGGAGACAGCGCCGCAGGAACGCGGGCGGGAAATCCCGTTCGCCGTTGCTGGTGATGACGACGACGGGGAAGGCGCTGCAGCGCACCCGACCCGAGGCGATGACGGTACTGCGCTCCGGATCGTCGGTGAGGACCGATACGGCCGGGCGGCGTCGGCGGATGCGCACCAGCTCGGGAATGGAGTATTCGCCGGCCTCGAAGATGTCGAGCAGATCATTGGGCAGATCGATATCGCTCTTGTCGAATTCGTCGATGAGCAGGACGCGCGGCAGACGGTGCGGGAGCATCGCCGTGCCCAGCGGGCCGAGTTGGAGGAAGTCGCCGATGTCCTCCGGTCCGGGCTCGTGCGTGTCCCCCTCCGACGCCTGTCCGGCCGCGGCGGCGTGCACACGGCCGACGGCATCGTAGCCGTAAAGCCCGGCCCGCAGGGTGGATCGCGTCGTGATCGGCCAGCGCAGCACCCGGCCCAGGCCCAGCTCCCGGCTGATGCGATACGCGAGCGTCGACTTGCCGGTGCCCGGGCGGCCCGTCACCAGAAGGGGACGCCTGAGGATCAGCGCCGCGTTGACGAGATCGGCCTCCTCGGGGTCGGAGCGCACGCCCAGGGGTGCCGTGCCCAGCCGCCGGGCGGTGTCCTGCTCGTCCTCCGGCGGCGCCGGGGGCTCGGTCGGGGTGTCGTCCCGATCGGATAACGCGCCGGGCCGGCCGTCGCCGTCGGGCGGGCAGGCCGAGACCCCGCCGAAGGTGCGCCATGGGGGCGGCGGCGGAAGGATCTCCTCCAGGCTTACGTCGTGGAGCGGGCGCCCGGTGCCCTGGTAGATCCACCAGGGGCGCGGTATCCCGGACGGCAGGGCACCGGAAGCGGACCCCGAGTCCTGCTGGACCCGTCCGTTGTGGCGCCGCGCAGGCTCT
>NZ_JAGFNO010000100.1:0-3443 GCF_017592595.1 Streptomyces sp. NEAU-YJ-81
CCGTGGCCGCCTCGGAAGGAGTTGCCATGGCCAAGGCAGTCGGAATCGACCTGGGCACCACCAACTCGGTGATCGCCGTGTGGGAAGGCGGTGAGTCCTCGGTCGTTCCGAACTCCGAGGGAAACCGCACCACACCGTCGGTGGTGGCCTTCACCGATACCGGTGAACGGCTGGTGGGGCAGCTCGCCCGGCGCCAGGCGATTCTCAACCCCAAGGGCACCATCTACTCGGCCAAGCGGTTCATCGGCCGCCATTACGACGAGGTGTCCGCCGAGGCCGGGGCGGTGGCCTACGACGTCGTCCCGGACGAGCAGGGCCTGGCCCGCTTCACCGTGCGCGAGAAGCTGTACTCGCCGGAGGAGATCAGTGCCCAGGTGCTGCGCAAGCTGGCCGACGACGCCGGGAAGCAGCTCGGCGAGCGGGTGACCGAGGCGGTCATCACGGTGCCCGCGTACTTCAACGACGCCCAGCGCAGCGCCACCAAGGACGCCGGTGAGATCGCCGGGCTGACCGTGCTGCGGATCATCAACGAGCCGACCGCGGCCGCCCTCGCCTACGGCCTGGACAAGAAGGGCCATGAGACGGTCCTGGTCTTCGACCTCGGCGGCGGTACCTTCGACGTATCGATCCTCGACGTCGGGGACGGGGTGGTGGAGGTCCGCTCCACCGCGGGCGACAGCCATCTGGGCGGCGACGACTTCGACCGCCGGCTGGTCGACCACCTCGCCGACAAGTTCCAGCAGGAGAACGGCATCGACCTGCGCCGGGACCCGCAGGCGCTGCAGCGGCTCTTCGAGGCCGCGGAGAAGGCCAAGACCGAGCTGAGCTCGGTGTCCCAGACCCAGGTCAGCCTGCCGTTCATCACCGCGGATGCCGCCGGTCCCAAGCATCTGACCGAGACCGTGATGCGGTCCACCTTCGAGCAGATCACCGGTGATCTGGTGGAGCGCTGTCTGGGCCCGGTGCAGCAGGCCATGGCCGACGCCAAGGCGGGCGAGAGTGACATCGACGAGGTGATCCTGGTCGGCGGCTCGACCCGGATCCCCGCCGTGCAGGCCCTGGTCCGCCGGCTGACCGGCGGCAAGGAGCCCAATATGAGTGTCAACCCGGACGAGGTCGTGGCGCTGGGCGCCGCGATCCAGGCCGGGGTGCTCAAGGGCGAGGTCAAGGACGTTCTGCTGCTCGATGTCACCCCGCTGTCGCTGGGCGTCGAGACCCGTGGCGGTGTCATGACGAAGATCATCGATCGGAACACCACCATTCCGGTGCGCCGTACCGAGACGTTCTCCACGGCCGAGGACAACCAGCAGGCCGTGGACATCGTGATCCTTCAGGGTGAGCGGGAGCGGGCGGCCGACAACCGGGTGCTGGGGCGCTTCCAGCTCACCGGTATCCGTCCGGCCTCGCGCGGTGAGCCGCAGGTGGAGGTGACCTTCGATATCGACGCCAACGGCATCCTGAATGTCACCGCCCGCGACCAGGACACCGGCAAGGAGCAGTCCGTCCAGATCAGCGAGACCGGCAACCTGGACCGCGGGGAGGTCGACCGCATGGTCCAGGAGGCGGAGCGCAACCGTGGCGAGGACCAGGCGCTGCGCGAGGCCGTGGACGCGCGCAATGAGCTGGATGCCGTCGCCTACCAGGTCGAGAAGCGCCTTTCCGATCTGGGCGACGCGGTGCCCTCGCATGAGCGGTCGCGTGCCGAGATGCTGGTCAACGACGCCCGCGACGCGGTCAGGAACGGGGCCGGTGTCGACCGGACCAGGCCGCTGGTCTCCGAGCTCCAGCAGGTCTACGCGGGTCTGGCCTCCCATGAGACGTCCGGCGCCGGTCCGGGCGCGGGCGCGGCGGGCGGCGCCCAGGACACCGGGGGCAGGGGCGGCGGAGGTGATGAGGACGTCATCGACGCCGAGTTCGACAAGGGCTGACCGACCGGCCCCGTACGACTGACCCGGCCGATACGGCGAAGGCAGAGGAAGGCTGACGGAGAGGCCGCCATGTCCACTCAACCGCAGCAGCCCGAACCGGTGCCGGAGGGCGCCGTGACGGAGCAGGAGCAGGAGCAGGACCTGCCCGCCCCGGGCACCGCGGAGGCGCGCGGCACGGGCGGGGAGGGCCCCGGCCCGGACGCGGCCGGCGGCCCCGCCGACACCGAATCCGGCGAGCAGGCCGCCGCGCTGGCGGAGCTGGACGACCGCTGGCGCCGGTCCCTGGCCGATCTGGAGAATCTGCGCAAGCGCCACACCAAAGAGCTGGAGCGGGAGCGGGCCGCCGAGCGGGCCCGTACGGCGGCGGCCCTGCTGCCCGTCATCGACAACCTCGAACTCGCCCTCTCCCACGCCGAAGCGGACCCCGGCTCGATCGTGGAGGGCGTCAAGGCCATCCGCGACCAGGCCGTGAACACCCTGGCCCAGTTGGGCTACGAGCGGCGGAGCGAGACGGGCGTGCCGTTCGACCCGGCCCGGCACGAAGTGCTCGGTGTGATCGAGGACCCCGAGGCCGAACCGGGCACCGTGGTCCAGGTCCTGCGCCCCGGCTACGGGGACCCCGGCAACCAACTCAGGCCGGTGGCCGTGGCCGTGGCGAAGCGGGAGTGAGACGGCCATGGCACGGGACTACTACGAGGTGCTCGGTGTCTCACGGGGTGCGAGCCAGGACGAGATCCAGCAGGCGTTCCGCACCCAGGCCCGCCGCCATCACCCCGATGTGAACAAGGACCCGAACGCGGAGGAGCGGTTCAAGGAGCTCAACGACGCCTACAGCGTGCTCTCCGACCCCGGCACCCGGGCCCGCTACGACCGGTTCGGCGAGGACTTCCGCAAGATCCCCGAGGACTGGGAGGAGCGCGTCGGCGCCGGGGCCCCGGGCGGTGGCTTCCACGGCTGGACGACCGCCGGCGACGGCGGCCGGGTGCGGTTCACCCGTGGCTTCGGCGAGGACGCCGGGGGCGAGGGCGTGGACTTCGAGGACCTGTTCGGCGCGTTCTTCGGCGGCGGCGCGGGGCCGGGCGCCGGACGCGTCGACATCCCCGGAGCCGACCAGGAGGCGGAACTGCCGCTCACCGTCGAGGACGCCTTCCACGGGGGCCGCCGCGGCGTCACCCTGGCCGGGGCCTCGGGGCAGCAGCGCACCTTCGAGGTGAACGTCCCGCCGGGCGTCGTCGACGGGCAGCGCATCCGGCTGGCCGGGCAGGGCGGCCGCGGCACCGGTGAGGCCCCGGCGGGGGATCTGTATCTGCGGGTGCGGATCCTGCCGCATCCGCGGTTCCGGCTGGACGGCCGGAACATCCATGTGACCCTCCCGGTCGCTCCCTGGGAGGCCGCGCTCGGCGCGACCGTCCCCGTGCCCACGCCCGGCGGCACCGCCAAGGTGACGGTCCCGCCCGGGTCCTCCAGCGGCCGCCGGCTGCGGCTGCGCGGTGAGGGCATGCCCAACCCTCGCGG
>NZ_JAGFNO010000101.1:0-3101 GCF_017592595.1 Streptomyces sp. NEAU-YJ-81
ACCGTCAGCCGCCCTCCTGCCGCACCGAACCGACAGCAGCAGACTCACGGCCCCCACCCCATCACCGCACCGAAAACGGTGCACATTCCTCCGTACGAGATGGCGCACGTTCACTTGTACGCCGACATGCGGCTTTCTGGGCGTCCCGGGCGAGGGCCTGACGCATGTTCAGGCGGCCGGGTGGGGCGGCTGAGGTGGTGATGGTGGTGGTGCGTTCCCGGTAGGCGGCGGCTCGCAGTGCTCTCGCGAGTTGTCCTGCGGCGGACTTTTCGGCGCCGGTTGGCGGCCGGGTGCCGGTGATCGGGGACCAGTTGCTGCGTCTGCGGGGTTTGCCGGGGGTGAACGGGCGCGCTCCGGGTGAGAAGACTCGTTCCGCCGTTTTGGCTGCTTGCCGGGCGTGGGCAGCCTGTGCGGCTTTTCCCTTGCCCCGGGCGGTTCGGGCGGCGGCGGCTCGCGCTTGGGCGGCTGCCTGCATGGCTTCGTTTGTCCGCACCCGTCCGACGACCTTGCCGATCGCTTCGGCGAGTTCGTTGAGCCGTCCGCCGCCTGTGGGCTCGGGCCCCGTGGCTGGGGTGGCCAGGGCTTGGCACCAGGCTTGGGCGTGCTGCAGCATGCTGGGGCCGTCGTCGTCTGCGGTGGTGTGGGCGGCCGTCCAGATCTGCGCGAGGGTTTCCAGCAGGTCGGGGCCGAGGATGCCGGTGACGGTTTGTTCCAGGGGTTCGGTCTCGTCAGGGTCGAGGATTCCGGCGTCCCTGCGGGCGAGGATCAGCCCGGCGGCGTAGGCGGCCTGCCACGGGTTGCTGGGGGTTTGGGGGGTGAAGTCGGCCAGGATGAGGGTGTGGGCGGCGGTTCGCAGGAACCGGCGGTCGGTGGGGCGGCGGGTGAGGTGGGCGTGTTCGGCGCGGGATTCCTCCAGCATTTGGGCCGCTGTGTTCAGGGCCGTGCCGTGCAGGTGGGGCGGGGTGGTCCAGATGCTGTGTGCGGCGTGTGCTGCCTCGTGGGCCAGTACTCCCCAGGCGACCGGGTAGCGGTCCTCGTCGCCGCGCCGTGTGGGGTTGATAGTGGCTGGGTGGAGTGGGGCAAAGAGGGCGGTGTCGATCTCCAGCTCAGCTGTGGTGGGGTAGAAGGCGCCTGGGGCGCCGGAGCGGGTGCCGTGCTCGCAGGTGACGATCACGTCTTCGCGGCCTGCGAGTTCCGGTAGCCGCTCGGTCAGAGCTGCGGCGATCCGTGGCCATTGCGAGGCTGGTTCGGCGGGGGTGGGTTCGAAGGGTGGTCCGCCGTCGTCTTCCCACCGGGCCTGGGCCCATTGGGCTTCGGAGAGTGCGGGCGGTTGGTGCTGGACGTGGGCCTGGGTCAGAGCGGGCATGGCGGACCGGTCCCTTTCTGAGGGGTTCGGGTGGGTGAGGTGTCGGCGAGGGGCCGTCGGTGGGTGCTGGGGGTCAGAGTTGACGGCCCAGGGTCAGGGCGGTGATGGGCCTGCCCAGGGCCTTGGTGACGATCTCGGCGACCGTGTCGCGGTCCTCGAGCGGGGCGATTCCGACCAGGTTGGCGAAGGCGGCGTCGGCTCCGAGGACATCGGCGACCTTCTGAAAGGCGATCAGTTCCCGTAGCTGTGGGACCCAACCCACCTCTCCGGCCTGCTGGCTGGTGGCCAGGTGGCGGGCAATCCGCACCGCCGTCCTGTTGATCTTCAAAGCAGTGGCCAGGTCGTAGTCCGATCCCACTTGGATCTGTACGGAGAACCGGCTCGCGAGGGCCTCGGTCAGTACCGCCCCGTGGACGCCGGGGTTGTGGCCTGCGATCACATAGAAGCCCTCGGCGGCGGTGATGGTCTCGCCTTTGTGTGCCTTGACCTGGATCTGTCGCCGCCCGTCCATCGCCGGGTACAGCGCTGCCAGGACCTTCGGGGAGATCAGGGTCGCGTCGTCCAGCAGCAGGGCTCGCCCCTCCTGCATGGCTGTCACCAGCGGGCCGTAGATGAACTCGTAGCCGCCGTGTTCGTCCTGGGTGTATTCGCCGATCAGGTCTCCGACCGTCGTGTCACCGTCCCCGGCCACCGTGATCAGGTCCTCAAAGGCTGCCTCGATGAGCGAGGTCTTGCCTGTCCCTGGTGGGCCGTACAGCAAGACCGATACACCGGCCTTGCGCAAACACCGCAGTGCTTCGACATCGGGCAGGTTCGCCAGTGCCCTGGGGTGATAGTGCTGGCCGTTCGGACGGGTGATCGGCGCGGGCTTCCCGCTCGGGGGCGGAACCGTCTTCGGCGGGGAGGCAGGTGATGGCGGTACCGGTGGGTTGTGGCCCGGGCCATGGGTTGCTGCGCGCTGCGCGGCTGCGGCAGTGGCAGCTGTCGCCCGGTACATGCGAGGTTTGGAGCCAACCCTTTCCGCCTCTCCTCGGCGTACGAGAGTCTCGCAGGCGTTGCCGACCGCCCCGCCGGAATGCCCCAGCATGCTGACCAACTCGGTGACGCTGAACTGCGCACTCGGAGGGCTCGTGGCCAGGATCTTCGCGATGCGTGCCCGCAGCTCGCCTGGGCGAGCTTTCCCGTTGGCGGGGGCCGTTGAAGGCGACAACCCGGTCGGAGGCCTCGGTGTGGTCGAGGTGGGTGTGGAAGGCATTTGGGCGGTGCTTGTCATTGCAGCCCTTCTCATTGGTCACAGGCGGAGGCATGGAGCCGGGAAGACAGGGATGTGGTGCCGAGTTGTTGACTTCGGGCCTGGGCAGGGCGTGCACGTTCACAGTTCTCATCCGCCGCGCCGCTCATTACCTTTCACCGCTCCCGCCTTTTCAGGCACACTCCACCTATCGTCCGCATTCCAGGCGGACCCCATTAGCGTAAATCTTTCCCCGGATTCCCTGGGAACATGACCAATATAGCTCGACCTGCGGGCCGTTTCGGCATTAATTCCGGCTTGGAAATGCTGGAATTCTCGTGAATTCGCGACGGGAATTCAGGGCAATTCACGGGCGCACGACGCATAGCGTCGTGGGCGGCGGTTTGGACGATACTTCCCAAGCCCCCCGGCGCGGCCCCCCGGCGCGGCCCCCCGGCGCGGCCCCCCGGCGCGGCCCCCCGGCGCGGCCCCCCGGCGCGGCCC
>NZ_JAGFNO010000102.1:0-3071 GCF_017592595.1 Streptomyces sp. NEAU-YJ-81
GGCGGGGCCATCGTCGGAATGCACACCTTCGGCGCCTCCGCACCCCTCAAACAACTGCTCACGAAGTTCGGATTCACCCCCGAGCGCGTCGCGCAGGTGGCGCGCGAACTGGTGGCCCCGGGCTGAGAAGGCAATGACACGAAAGCGACTCAAACCCTGCACAAGCTCAGGCAGAGCCTCTGGCTCGACAACATCACCCGCGGCGTGCTCGACTCCGGTCGTCTCCAGCACTACATCGACAACTACGTGGTCACCGGTCTGACATCGAATCCCTCGAACTTCGACAAAGCCATCTCCCCGGGCACCTACGACGCGGCCATCCGCGCCAAGTCGGCGTCGGGACGGCCCGATGAGGAGCTTTTCTTCGAGATGGCCGTCGAGGACCTCCGGCGCGCTGCGGATCTCTTCCAGCCCATCCATGAGAGAACGGACGGTGTGGAGGCTGGGTATCACTGAGGCCTCATTGCTTCTGGCGTACGACACGGCGCGGACCATCGAAGCGGCGACGGCATTGCATGCCCGAGCGGGCCGGAGCAATGCGTTCATCAAGATCCCCGATACCGCCGAAGGCCTTCCAGCCATTACCGAGTGCATCGCCTCGGGCGTGCCGGTGAATGTCACTCTGCTGTTCTCTGCCAATCACTACCGGGCTACCGCCGACGCGTACCTGACGGGCGTCGAGCGCAGGGCGGATCGGGGGCTCGATGCGGCCGTGGGATCAGTGGCCTCCGTCTTCATGTCCCGCTGGGATGCGGCTGTCAGCGGTGAAGTGACGCAGGAGCCGCGGGACCGGCTCAGCCTCGCGGTCGGGCAAGACACGTACCCGGCGTACCGCTCCCTGATGGACCCGGACCGGGTCCAACGCCTGGGGAACGCCGGTGCACGCATACAGCGACTGTTGTGGGCCAGCACCCGACCCAAGGACCCCGACGCGTCGGATCCGCGCACGGGCTCCGGCCCGCGCTCCTCCGAGAGTCTGCGAACCCGCGCGCTTTCGACGCCGCCGACGCCCGAGTCCCGGCCAACATCTTGCGCACCGACATGGCCGCTCACCGGCCTTTACCCGTTGACAGTGAGCTCGCCCAGGCTGTCGCCGTCCCAGCCCGCGCTCACTAGGACGCGGCCTGTGCCAAGACCCAGATGGTCAACCGGCTCCGCTCCCACCTGCGCGAGTACTCCCCCGCCACCCTTGTCGCGTTCCACGGCAGCGGCAGCCTGGGCCTCAACTCAGCACACGCTCGGGCAGTCCTGGCCCCGGCGCCCGCCCCGGCAACAGCGGCTCAGCTCAGGCGCAGCCAGCTACGCGCCCTGCTCACGGGCCGGACGGCTCCGGCGCGGGATCGAGGCCGAGGCCGAGCGGCCGAGCGATCTTCCGCAGGGAATACCGGCACCAGCTGCCGCAGGTCGAACAGGCCATGGGTAAGCAGACCCAGGCCCTCGTCCAGCAGATCGACGCGGCCTGCCGCAGCGTTAATGACCTCGCGGCGGCCACCGAGGAGATGTTCAGCGCCCATCCGGACGCGGAGATCATCACCAGCTTCCCCGGCCTGTCGGTCATGTCCGGGGCCCGAGTCCTGGCGGAGGTGAGCGACGACCGGGCCCGGTTCGCCGATGCCCGGGCACTGAAGGCATACGCCGGCGTAGCACCGGTGACACAGGCCTCGGGCGTAGCCATGTCGTGATCGCCAGGACCGTCAAGAACCAACGCCTGACCTCGGTGGGCTACATGTGGGCTTTCGCCTCCTTGCGCTCACACGAGCCCTGCGAGCACTACGACCGCCGGCGTGGCGGCGGCGAACGGCACACTGCGGCCCTGCGGAACCTGTTCAACAAGCTCCTGGGCTGTCTCTACCACTGCCTGCAGAGCCGCATGATCTACGACCCCGAACGGGCCTTCGCCTCGCCTGTCGCACTCGCGGCTTGACCGCCGAGGTTGACCTCCAGCGACACGAGATGTCTTGCTGGTCTGCCCGCCCTTCGACCGGCCGAGCCGGGCGGCCTTCGGCCGGAGCTTGTGCCGACGCCGGATGCGTCGTCGCGGGGCGGACACTCGTAGCTCCCGCGCTCCGCCAGCTCCGACGAGTGGTCCGGCCCTGCAGCGGGTTTCTCTCCCAGGATCGCTGCTTCCGCCAAGCGGCGGTGACTCGACGTGCCACACCTGAGGAATACGGGCGCGGAACGCCGACCGTGGCAAACTCTGCGGCATGCGCGTGCACCTCGGCTCGGACCATGCCGGCTACGAACTCAAGAACCACCTCGTCGCGTGGCTCACGGCTGCCGGCCACGAGCCGGTGGACTGCGGTCCGCACATCTACGACGCCGAGGACGACTACCCGGTCTTCTGCCTTCGGGCAGCGGAGCGGACGGCCGCCGATCCGGGCAGCCTCGGCATCGTGATCGGCGGATCGGGCAACGGCGAGGCGATCACGGCGAACAAGGTCAAGGGTGTGCGGGCCGCGCTCGCCTGGAGCGAGGAGACTGCATCGCTGGGCCGCGAGCACAACAACGCCAACGTCATCAGCATCGGCGCGCGGATGCACAGAGAGCAGGAGGCCACCCGCTTTGTGGAGGTCTTCGTGAACACCCCCTTCACCGAGGGCGAGCGGCACGTCCGCCGGATCGACATGCTCAGCGACTACGAGCGCACCAGCAAGGTCCCGCAGATCCCCGCCCACCACCCGCAGCAGGACTGACGGGAACCGACGAGCACCGCCGAAGCGGCCGACTCGCATCCGACCCGACCCCGCGCATCTCAGCATGCAGAGCCGCCGTCTACGCGGGCGACACCGCTCCCGTATCGGGCGGCAGCACCCCCGGCCAGCGCATCGGTCGGTGCTGCCCCGGTCCGCGCACCGGGGCAGCAGCACTGCCCGGCATGCCCCACCAGCCTCCTCCCGTCAGCCACCACGGACAATGGACGATGGCCTAACACCGTGTCCTACAGGGTCAGTTGGTCGTTGGCCGAGTATGGGGAGTGGACGGTGGGGATGGATCGTGCCGGTGGGGCTGTGGGAGATCGCCAGGCCGTTGCTGCCGTCGGCGCGAGTGCGGCCGCAAGGCGGCGGGGTGGC
>NZ_JAGFNO010000103.1:0-2757 GCF_017592595.1 Streptomyces sp. NEAU-YJ-81
CTACGACGTGATGGGCTCCAAGCACCTGGGCGCCGACCTCAACCTGGCCTGGCCCACCGCGCAGATCGCGGTCATGGGCGCCCAGGGCGCGGTCAACATCCTCCACCGGCGCACCATCGCCGCCTCCGACGACCCGGAGACCACCCGCACCGAGCTGATCGCGGACTACGAGGACACCCTGCTGAATCCGTATATCGCGGCCGAGCGAGGGTATGTGGATGCTGTGATCATGCCGTCCGAGACCCGCCGCCACATCGTCCGCGGACTGAGGACCCTGCGGAACAAGCGCGAGTCCCTGCCCCCGAAGAAGCACGGCAACATCCCCCTCTAGCCCCCTCGAGCGAAGGGCTAATTCCATGATCCGAATTGTCCGGGGCAACCCGACCCCCGAGGAGTTGGCCGCCGCACTGGCGGTGGTGCAAGCACGCGCGGCGGCCGTCACGGCCGCTGCGCAGAGCGAGGACGATCCGGAGGAGTGGTCCGACCCGGCCCGCACCGTCCCCAGCCACCGGGTGCCGCATCCCGGCCCCAAGGCGTGGCGTACCACCTACTGGCCCGCCTGAGAGCCGCGCGGTAAGGCCGGAATGGCACCTTCGCGCCGGGGCGCCTGAGTACGCGTACTCAGGCGCCCCGCCTTCTGCGGCCTCAGGATCGGTCCCATGCTGTGGTCCGAGCCGCCCGATGAGCCGCCCGAGGAGCTGCGGCGCGCCGAGGCCATGCTCCGCCGCGCCCGCACGGTCCTGACCGTCTCCGTGCTGCTCGCGATGTGCCTCCTCGGCATGTGGCCGTGAACGGCCCTGAATGCGGCCCTGATCTGAACCCCCGGCCTGATCTGGCTCAATCTGACCTGACCTGACCTGGCCTGCCCTGACCTTCCCGAGGGGGCCGGTGCCATGGCCGGGCTGCGGCCCCCGGCCCCCGGCCGGGCCGTCCCGGGGGCGGCTTACCCTGGTGCGCATGACTGCGCAGCGCACTCTCATCCTCGCGTCCGCCTCGCCCGCCCGGCTCGAACTGCTGCGGCAGGCCGGAATGGCGCCGAAGGTGATCGTCAGCGGGGTGGACGAGGACGCGCTGAGCGCGGCGACACCCGCCGAGCTGGCCCGGGTGCTGGCCGAGGCGAAAGCCACCGCCGTGGCCGGGCTTCCGGAGGCGGCCGGCTCTCTCGTCATCGGCTGCGACTCGGTGCTGGAGCTCGACGGCCAGGCGCTCGGCAAACCGGCGGACGCCGAGGAGGCCACCGCCCGCTGGAAGTCGATGCGCGGCCGGGCCGGGGTGCTGCGCACCGGGCACTGCGTGATCGACACGGCGAGCGGCCGCCGCGCCGCGGCCACCGCGTCCACCACCGTCCGCTTCGGCGAGCCGACGGACGAGGAGGTCGCGGCGTACGTCGCCAGCGGCGAACCGCTGCATGTGGCGGGGGCGTTCACGCTCGACGGCCGTTCGGCGCCGTTCATCGACGGCATCGAGGGCGACGCCGGAACCGTGATCGGGCTCTCCCTGCCGCTGTTCCGCCGTCTGCTGGCCGAGTTGGGCGTGCGGATCACGGCCCTCTGGGACTAGGGGTCTCCCTGCCTCTGGGGCGACTGGTCTCCCTGCCTCTGGGGCGACTAGGGATTCCCCTGAGTCGGGCCGGGCGGGGGGCTAGTGAGTCGGGCCAGGCCGGGGCTAGGGATTTCCCCGAATCAGGCCGGGCCGGGCTAGGGATTTCCCCCGAATCAGGCCGGGCTGGGGGCGTCCTGGCCGCCGCCCGCGGCCTCCGCGGAGTGCTCGGCGGGCGGCTCCGCCTCGTACCCCAGCAGGCTCAGCACGATCAGCCCCAGCACCACCATCAAGAACGCGAACGCCGGCCAGCCCACCAGGCCGACCGCGAACGCGCCCACCAGCCCGTGCACCACCGCACAGGTGACAAGCAGGATGCGGGCGAGCCGGCCGGGCGCGCGGTCGCGCACGGCGGTGCGCAGCAGCACCACCCCGCACACCAGCAGATAGAGGCCGAAGAGGCCGCCCCCGACCCAGGTGCCGATGGACATCGCGTCGGTGTCGAGGCCGCCCAGGGACATCTGCTGACGGTCCACGACCAGGCCGAGGATCCAGTTCAGCAGCGCTATACCGACCGCTTCGAACATGAGCGTCACAGCCGCTACCGCGGCCACTGGTCTGCGCGCCACCGTGTTCCCCCTCCACTCCGTCAGTGCCGAAGCACGCTACTAACGGGTAAGCGCCACCACAAGAGGTGCGGACGAGCTGAACGCCATGGCAAAGTTTCCGCCCGGCATTCGTAGGGTTTCCACAAAGAAACGTGGAGCGCCGCAGCACGGTGGGCCAGAGACCTTGCCCACACCGTGGACGGCGCACCAGCCCCGAAAACCGGGCGTACGGTGGAGCGACGGGGGATCTGGTCGCTCGCCCAACGCGAGGTTCACGCTCCGTGTGGTCAAGCTCACGCCCGGGATCTTCTCGGCGCGAGGTGTCGCCTGTACCTAAACTCGGCTTGTTTCAAGGAGGGAGCCATCGTGCGCAAGGTGCTCATCGCCAACCGTGGCGAGATCGCTGTCCGTGTTGCCCGTGCCTGCCGGGATGCCGGGATCGCGAGCGTAGCCGTCTACGCCGATCCGGACCGGGACGCTGTGCATGTGCGCGCGGCCGATGAAGCCTATGCGCTGGGCGGTGACACCCCGGCGGCCAGCTATCTCGACCAGGCCAAGGTCCTGGCCGCGGCCGCCGAATCCGGCGCCGACGCCATCCACCCCGGCTACG
>NZ_JAGFNO010000104.1:0-2692 GCF_017592595.1 Streptomyces sp. NEAU-YJ-81
ATTTCCCAAGTAGCACGGGGCCCGAGAAATCCCGTGTGAATCTGGCGGGACCACCCGCTAAGCCTAAATATTCCCTGGTGACCGATAGCGGATAGTACCGTGAGGGAATGGTGAAAAGTACCGCGGGAGCGGAGTGAAATAGTACCTGAAACCGTGTGCCTACAAGCCGTGGGAGCGTCGCCGTGTTCTTCGGAGCACGGTCGTGACTGCGTGCCTTTTGAAGAATGAGCCTGCGAGTTTGCGGTGTGTTGCGAGGTTAACCCGTGTGGGGAAGCCGTAGCGAAAGCGAGTCCGAATAGGGCGGTATAGTAGCGCGCTCAAGACCCGAAGCGGAGTGATCTAGCCATGGGCAGGTTGAAGCGGAGGTAAGACTTCGTGGAGGACCGAACCCACCAGGGTTGAAAACCTGGGGGATGACCTGTGGTTAGGGGTGAAAGGCCAATCAAACTCCGTGATAGCTGGTTCTCCCCGAAATGCATTTAGGTGCAGCGTCGTGTGTTTCTTGCCGGAGGTAGAGCACTGGATAGGCGATGGGCCCTACCGGGTTACTGACCTTAGCCAAACTCCGAATGCCGGTAAGTGAGAGCGCGGCAGTGAGACTGTGGGGGATAAGCTCCATGGTCGAGAGGGAAACAGCCCAGAGCATCGACTAAGGCCCCTAAGCGTACGCTAAGTGGGAAAGGATGTGGAGTCGCAGAGACAACCAGGAGGTTGGCTTAGAAGCAGCCATCCTTGAAAGAGTGCGTAATAGCTCACTGGTCAAGTGATTCCGCGCCGACAATGTAGCGGGGCTCAAGCGTACCGCCGAAGTCGTGTCATTGCAGCATGTGGTCCAACGGCCGCTGTGATGGGTAGGGGAGCGTCGTGTGCCGGGTGAAGCAGCCGTGTAAGCGAGTTGTGGATGGTTCACGAGTGAGAATGCAGGCATGAGTAGCGATACACACGTGGGAAACGTGTGCGCCGATTGACTAAGGGTTCCTGGGTCAAGCTGATCTGCCCAGGGTAAGTCGGGACCTAAGGCGAGGCCGACAGGCGTAGTCGATGGACAACCGGTTGATATTCCGGTACCCGCTTTGAAGCGCCAACGTCGAACCAGGCGATGCTAAGTCCGTGAAGCCGCCCTGATCTCTTCGGAGTTGAGGGGAGTGGTGGAGCCGACGGTCCAGACCTGTAGTAGGTGAGTGATGGGGTGACGCAGGAAGGTAGTCCAGCCCGGGCGGTGGTTGTCCCGGGGTAAGGGTGTAGCCCGAGGAGTAGGTAAATCCGTTCCTCATTATGGGTGAGACCTGATGCCGAGCCGATTGTGGTGAAGTGGATGATCCTATGCTGTCGAGAAAAGCCTCTAGCGAGTTTCATGGCGGCCCGTACCCTAAACCGACTCAGGTGGTCAGGTAGAGAATACCGAGGCGTTCGGGTGAACTATGGTTAAGGAACTCGGCAAAATGCCCCCGTAACTTCGGGAGAAGGGGGGCCATTGCTGGTGATGGGATTTTCTCCTTGAGCTGGTGGTGGCCGCAGAGACCAGCGAGAAGCGACTGTTTACTAAAAACACAGGTCCGTGCGAAGCCGTAAGGCGATGTATACGGACTGACGCCTGCCCGGTGCTGGAACGTTAAGGGGACCGGTTAGTCACATTTCGGTGTGGCGAAGCTGAGAACTTAAGCGCCAGTAAACGGCGGTGGTAACTATAACCATCCTAAGGTAGCGAAATTCCTTGTCGGGTAAGTTCCGACCTGCACGAATGGCGTAACGACTTCTCGACTGTCTCAACCATAGGCCCGGTGAAATTGCACTACGAGTAAAGATGCTCGTTTCGCGCAGCAGGACGGAAAGACCCCGGGACCTTTACTATAGCTTGATATTGGTGTTCGGTTCGGCTTGTGTAGGATAGGTGGGAGACTGTGAAGCATTAACGCCAGTTAGTGTGGAGTCATTGTTGAAATACCACTCTGGTCGTGCTGGATGTCTAACCTGGGTCCGTGATCCGGATCAGGGACAGTGTCTGGTGGGTAGTTTAACTGGGGCGGTTGCCTCCTAAAGAGTAACGGAGGCGCCCAAAGGTTCCCTCAGCCTGGTTGGCAATCAGGTGTTGAGTGTAAGTGCACAAGGGAGCTTGACTGTGAGACCGACGGGTCGAGCAGGGACGAAAGTCGGGACTAGTGATCCGGCGGTGGCTTGTGGAAGCGCCGTCGCTCAACGGATAAAAGGTACCCCGGGGATAACAGGCTGATCTTCCCCAAGAGTCCATATCGACGGGATGGTTTGGCACCTCGATGTCGGCTCGTCGCATCCTGGGGCTGGAGTCGGTCCCAAGGGTTGGGCTGTTCGCCCATTAAAGCGGTACGCGAGCTGGGTTTAGAACGTCGTGAGACAGTTCGGTCCCTATCCGCTGTGCGCGTAGGAGTCTTGAGAAGGGCTGTCCCTAGTACGAGAGGACCGGGACGGACGAACCTCTGGTGTGCCAGTTGTCCTGCCAAGGGCATGGCTGGTTGGCTACGTTCGGGAGGGATAACCGCTGAAAGCATCTAAGCGGGAAGCCTGCTTCGAGATGAGGACTCCCACCCACTTGATGGGTTAAGGCTCCCAGTAGACGACTGGGTTGATAGGCCAGATATGGAAGCCGGGTAACTGGTGGAGTTGACTGGTACTAATAGGCCGAGGGCTTGTCCTCAGGTGCTCGCGTCCACTGTGT
>NZ_JAGFNO010000105.1:0-2561 GCF_017592595.1 Streptomyces sp. NEAU-YJ-81
AGGGGAACTATGCGGCGGCGAACATGTTCCTGGATGGTCTGGCGGCGCGCCGTCGGGCGCGTGGGCTTGCGGGGGTGTCGTTGGCGTGGGGTTTCTGGGCCGAACGCAGCGATATGACCGGCCACCTGAGCGACGTCGACATGGCCCGGATGGCCCGGTTCGGGATGACCCCCCTGCCTGCCGACGAGGGGCTGGCCCTCTTCGACGCGGCACACACGACCGGTGACCCGCTGCTGGTGCCGACGCGTATGGACGTCGCGGTGCTCCGCGCACACGCCCGGCCCGGCACCACACCCGCTCTGCTGCGCCACCTCATCGGCGTCTCGGCCCGGCGGGTGATCGACGCCACCGCCGACGACCAGGGCGGCACCACCGCCCTCGTACGGCGTCTCACGGGTCTGGCACGGACCGAGCGGGAGGACGTCCTGCTGGAGCTGGTGACCGATCACGCGGGATCCGTGCTCGGCCATACGGAATCGGACGCGATCGCTCCCGACCGTGCGTTCAGCGACATCGGCTTCGACTCGCTCACCGCGGTCGAGCTGCGCAACCGCCTCAACGCTGCCACCGGTCTCCGGCTTCCGGCCACGCTGGTCTTCGACTATCCGACACCGACCGCGGTAGCCCGCCACATCTTCAGCGAGGTGATGGGCTCCGAACTGGCCGATGACGACACCCCGGCTCTCGACCGGGTCCAGGACACGTCGTCGGCGCGCAGGGCCGCGACCGACGACGAGCCGATCGCCATCGTCGGGATGGGCTGCCGCTTCCCGGGCGGTGTGCGTACGCCCGAAGAGCTGTGGCAACTGCTCATCAGCGGTGGGGACGCGATCTCGGGGCTGCCCGACGATCGTGGCTGGGACCTGGAGGGGCTGTATCACCCGGATCCCGATCACAGGGGCACGGCGTATGCGCGTGAGGGTGGTTTCCTGTATGACGCGGGTGATTTCGAGCCGGAGTTCTTCGGAATTTCGCCGCGTGAGGCGTTGGCGATGGATCCGCAGCAGCGGTTGCTGCTGGAGACGTCGTGGGAGGCGCTGGAGCGGGCCGGTATCGACCCGGCGTCGGTGCGCGGCAGCCAGACCGGCGTGTTCTGCGGGCTGACCTACCACGACTACACCGATGCGGTGCAGCAGGCCGGCGAGGCCACCGAGGGCTACCTCATGACGGGCAACGCCGGGAGCGTGGCCTCAGGGCGTATCTCCTACACCTTCGGCTTCGAGGGACCCGCGGTGACCGTGGATACCGCCTGCTCGTCGTCCCTGGTGGCGCTGCACTGGGCCGCACAAGCGCTGCGGCAGGGCGAGTGCTCGCTGGCCCTCGCGGGCGGCGCGACGGTCATGGCCAGCCCGGTCGCGTTCGTGGAGTTCAGCCGTCAGCGCGGACTGGCTCCGGACGGCCGTTGCAAGCCCTTCGCGGGGGCCGCGGACGGCACCGGCTGGGCGGAGGGCGTCGGGATGCTGTTGCTGGAGCGGCTGTCGGATGCGCGGCGTAATGGTCATCGGGTGTTGGCGGTGGTGCGTGGTTCGGCCGTGAATCAGGATGGTGCGAGTAATGGGCTGTCGGCGCCGAATGGTCCGTCGCAGCAGCGGGTGATTCGGGCGGCGTTGGAGAGTGCTCGGTTGTCGGCCGCTGAGGTGGATGCGGTGGAGGCGCACGGTACGGGGACGAAGCTGGGTGATCCGATCGAGGCGCAGGCGTTGCTGGCGACGTATGGCCAGGAGCGTGCCGCGGAGGGTCGGCCGCTGTGGTTGGGCGCGATCAAGTCGAACATCGGTCATACGCAGGCGGCTGCTGGTGTGGCGGGTGTGATGAAGATGGTGTTGGCGATGCGGCATGGTGTGCTGCCGAGGACGTTGCATGTTGATGAGCCGTCGCCGCATGTGGAGTGGTCGGCGGGTGCGGTGGAGTTGTTGACGGATGCGGTGGTGTGGCCGGATACGGGCCGTCCGCGGCGTGCGGGTGTGTCGTCCTTCGGTATCAGCGGCACCAACGCACACGTCATCCTGGAACACGCCCCCGAGGAGACGCCCGTCGCCGAGCCGGTGACCGAGGGCCCCGAGGAGTCGGTGCTGGTGCCGTGGGTGGTGTCGGCGAAGTCCGAGGGTGCGTTGCGGGCACAGGCGGAGCGGTTGCTGCCGTACGCGCGGAGTCAGGCCGGGGCGGAGGCGCCCGTGGCCGATGTGGCGCTGTCGTTGGCCACGACACGGTCGGTGTTCGAGCACCGGGCGGTGGTCCTGGCCGCTGACCGTAAGGGCTTCGCCGCCGGGCTGGGCGCGCTGGTGGATGGCGTACCGGTGGCGGGTGTGGTGCGGGGTCCGGTGGTGCCGGGGAAGCTCGCGGTGTTGTTCTCGGGTCAGGGTAGTCAGCGGGTCGGGATGGGCCGGGAGTTGTATGAGGCGTTCCCGGTGTTCGCGGAGGCGTTTGATGAGGTGTGTGGGTATTTCGAGGGGGTGTTGGAGCGTTCGCTGCGGGAGGTGATCAGCGGGGATGCGTTGGGGTTGGATGAGACGGTGTTTGCGCAGTGTGGGTTGTTTGCGGTGGAGGTGGGGCTGTTTCGG
>NZ_JAGFNO010000106.1:0-2448 GCF_017592595.1 Streptomyces sp. NEAU-YJ-81
CCAGTTGGGCGCCGACCCCGAGGCGATGGGCTCGATGCTGGAGGCCGAGCTGGCGCGCAAGCCCAGGGTCACCGGCCCGGGGGCCGCGCCGGGGCAGGTCTTCATCACCCAGCGGCTGTCCCAGTTGCTGGATGCCGCGGAACGGGAGGCGAAGCGGCTGAAGGACGAGTACGTCTCGGTGGAGCACTTGGTGCTCGCGCTCACCGAGGAGGGGTCCGGCACCGCGGCGGGGCGGGTGCTCAAAGAGCACGGCATCACCCAGGAGTCGTTCCTGGGCGCCCTCACCCAGGTCCGTGGCAGCCAGCGGGTCACCTCCGCCAACCCTGAAGTGGCGTACGAGGCGCTTGAGAAGTACGGCCGGGATCTGGTCCTGGAGGCTCGTTCGGGCAAGCTGGACCCGGTGATCGGCCGGGACGCCGAGATCCGCCGGGTGACCCAGATCCTCAGCCGCAAGACGAAGAACAACCCGGTGCTCATCGGCGACCCCGGCGTCGGCAAGACCGCCATCGTCGAGGGCCTGGCCCAGCGCATCGTCCGCGGCGACGTACCCGAGGGGCTGCGCGACAAGACCATCTTCGCCCTGGACATGGGCTCCCTGGTGGCCGGCGCGAAGTACCGCGGGGAGTTCGAGGAGCGGCTCAAGGCCGTGCTCAGCGAGGTCAACTCCGCCCAGGGCCGGATCCTGCTGTTCGTGGACGAGCTGCACACCGTGGTCGGCGCCGGGGCCGCCGAGGGCGCCATGGACGCCGGGAACATGCTCAAGCCGATGCTGGCCCGCGGTGAGCTGCACATGATCGGCGCGACCACCCTGGATGAGTACCGCAAGCACATCGAGAAGGACGCCGCGCTGGAGCGCCGCTTCCAGATGGTGCTGGTGGAGGAGCCGAGCGTGGAGGACACCATCTCCATCCTGCGGGGCCTGCGCGAGCGTCTTGAGGTCTTCCACGGCGTCAAGATCCAGGACACCGCCCTGGTCTCCGCCGCCACCCTCAGCCACCGCTACATCAGCGACCGGTTCCTGCCGGACAAGGCCATCGACCTGGTGGACGAGGCATGCGCCCGGCTGCGTACCGAGATCGACTCCATGCCCGCCGAACTGGACGAGACCACCCGCCGGGTCACCCGGCTGGAGATCGAGGAGGCCGCGCTGGCCAAGGAGAGCGACCCGGCCAGCCGGCAGCGGCTGGAGGAGCTCCGTCGCGAACTGGCCGATCTGCGCGCCGAGGCCGACGCCAAGCACGCCCAGTGGGAGGCCGAGCGGCAGTCCATCCGCCGGGTGCAGGACCTGCGCCGGGAGCTGGAGGAGGTGCGCCGCGAGGCCGAGGAGGCCGAGCGCGCCTACGACCTCAACCGCGCCGCGGAACTGCGCTACGGCAGGCTCCAGGAGCTTCAGCGCAAGCTGGCCGCCGAGGAGGAGCAGCTTGCCGCCAAACAGGGTGCGCACCGGCTGCTGCGCGAGGTGGTCACCGAGGAGGAGATCGCCGACATCGTCTCCGCCTGGACCGGGATCCCGGTCTCCCGTCTGCAGGAGGGCGAACGGGACAAGCTGCTGCGCCTGGACGAGATCCTCCAGGAGCGGGTCATCGGCCAGAACGAGGCGGTCAAGCTGGTCACCGACGCCATCATCCGGGCCCGCTCGGGCATCCGGGACCCGCGCCGCCCGATCGGCTCGTTCATCTTCCTCGGCCCCACCGGCGTCGGAAAGACCGAGCTGGCCAAGGCGCTGGCCGCCGCGCTCTTCGACACCGAGGAGAACATGATCCGCCTGGACATGAGCGAGTACCAGGAGCGGCACACCGTCAGCCGGCTGGTCGGCGCCCCTCCCGGATACATCGGCTACGAGGAGGGCGGTCAGCTCACCGAGGCGGTGCGGCGCAAACCGTACTCGGTCGTGCTCTTCGACGAGATCGAGAAGGCGCACGCCGATGTCTTCAACACCCTGCTGCAGGTCCTGGACGACGGCCGGATCACCGACGCCCAGGGGCGGCTGGTGGACTTCCGCAACACCGTGATCATCATGACCTCCAACATCGGCTCGATGCATCTGCTGGACGGCGTCACCTCCGACGGCGAGCTCAAGCCGGACGCCCGGGGCCTGGTGATGAGCGAGCTGCGCGGCCACTTCCGCCCCGAGTTCCTCAACCGGGTCGATGACATCGTGCTGTTCAAACCGCTCGGCGAACCGCAGATCGAACGGATCGTGGAGCTGCAGTTCGACGAGTTGCGCAAGCGGCTGGCCGAACGCCTGATCGCCGTCGAGCTGACCCCGGCCGGCCGCCAGGTGATCGCCCACGAGGGCTACGACCCGGTCTACGGGGCCCGCCCGCTGCGCCGCTTCATCTCCCATGAGGTGGAGACCCTCATCGGCCGCGCCCTGCTGCGCGGCGATGTCGAAGAGGGCGCCACCGTCAAGGTCGACGCCCAGCACGGCGAACTCGTGGTCACCTA
>NZ_JAGFNO010000107.1:0-2421 GCF_017592595.1 Streptomyces sp. NEAU-YJ-81
CTCCTGACAGCAACACCGGTTTCCCGTTCCGTTCCCCGGGCCCCGGCCCCAGACAGGACAAAAGCCCGCCCCTTCGATCTGAAGGCTACTGGCGGGTTACTTGTCACCTGGTTCGCCGCTCGTTAAAGGCACCCCGAAGGGGCCGAGGGCCACAGGTCCGGTGATGCCGGTCGGGTGCCCAAGGGTCGCCGCAGCCGTCGCCGGAGTCGGGGAACGGGCGGACGAGTCAACCACGGTCACGCGATGGCTCTCACCGGTCCACGCCTCCCATCACCGGGTCGATGCCGGCCACGGCGACGATGACGTCCGCGACCTGCCCGCCCTCGCACATCGCGGCCATCGTCTGCAGGTTGGTGAAGCTCGGGTCGCGGAAGTGCACCCGGTAGGGGCGCGTGCCGCCGTCGGAGACTACGTGCACGCCCAGCTCGCCCCTGGGGGACTCGACCGCCGTGTAGGTCTGCCCCGGCGGGACGTGGAAGCCCTCCGTCACCAGCTTGAAGTGGTAGATCAGCGCCTCCATGGACTCGCCCATGATCTTGCGAATGTGGTCCAGCGAGTTGCCGAGCCCGTCCGCGCCGAGCGCCAGCTGGGCCGGCCACGCGATCTTCTTGTCCGCGACCATTACCTCGCCGCCGCCGCCCGTGAGCTGTTCCAGGCACTGCTCGACGATCCGCAGCGACTGCTCCATCTCGTGCAGCCGGATCAGGAACCGCCCGTAGGAGTCGCAGGTGTCGGCGGTCTCGACCTCGAAGTCGTAGCCCTCGTAGCCACAGTACGGCTGCGACTTGCGCAGGTCGTGCGGCAGGCCGGTGGCCCGCAGGATCGGGCCGGTCGCGCCCAGCGCCATGCAGCCCGCCAGGTTCAGATAGCCGACGTCCATCAGCCGGGCCTTGAAGACCGGGTTGTTGGTGGCGAGCTTGTCGTACTCGGGCAGCCGCGAGCGCAGCAGCCTCACGCCCTCACGGATATCGTCCAGCGCGCCGGGCGGCAGGTCCTGCGCCAGCCCGCCGGGCCGCACGTAGCCGTGGTTCATGCGCAGGCCGGTGACCAGCTCGAAGATGTCGAGGATGACCTCGCGGTCACGGAAGCCGTAGACCATCAGCGTGGTGGAGCCGATCTCCATCCCGCCTGCGGCCACGGCGACCAGATGGGAGGAGATCCGGTTGAGCTCCATCATCATCACGCGGATGACGCTCGCCCGCTCCGGGATGTGGTCGGTGATGCCCAGCAGCTTCTCCACCGCCAGGCAGTAGGCCGTCTCGTTGAACAGCGGCATCAGGTAGTCCATGCGGGTCACGAACGTCGTGCCCTGGACCCAGTTGCGGAACTCCATGTTCTTCTCGATGCCGGTGTGCAGGTAGCCGATGCCGCAGCGGGCCTCCTTCACCGTCTCGCCGTCGATCTCCAGGATCAGCCGCAGCACACCGTGCGTGGACGGGTGCTGCGGACCCATGTTGACGATGATCCGCTCGTCGTCCGCCTTCTCCGCCGCGGAGAAGATCTCGTCCCAGTCGCCGCCGGTGATCGTGTAGGTGTGACCCTCGGTGGTGTCGCGGGCGCCTGCCGGTTCATGCTCGGGGCTGCTCATCGGCTGTAGAACCTCCGGTGTGGTCGCCGATCGCGTCCGCGTGTGCGGGCTGCGCGCGACCAGACACATCATCCAGGATTGCGCATCTTCGGCAGGAATGCCCACCCGTCCTGGACCTGGCCCACAACGCCGCCCCCGGCACCCTGTACGCGATCTTCCAGATCCTCACCGCGCTGCTGCTGCTCTCGGCCGCGTCCTCCTCCTTCCAGGTCGGGCCCGGCCTGCTGAAAGCACTGGCCCGCCACCACGGCCATGGCGGCACCGATGCCGGAATCCTGCCCGCCGTGTGGGGACGTACCAACTGCACCACGCCCCGTACTGGGGCGTGCTGCTCTTCCTGGCCGTCTCCGCGGTCGTGATCATCGCGGCCGGCGGTGACGACCAGCGGCTGGTCCTGTTGCGCGAACGCCGCTTCGGACACGCGGCGGTCAACCTCGTGGGCGCGGTCGCCGTCGCCTTCGTGCTGGTGGTCAACCTCTCCCGGGGCGAGCCGATCGCCTCCCTGGTCGCCGCGGTCGCGATCGCCGCGGTCCTGCACCGGATGTGGGTCAAGGCCGGACGCCCGCGCGGCATCCGCGACGTCACGGCCGAGGCCGAAGCCGGCCACTGAGCCCGCCCGGTCGCGTCAGGTCAGGGGATTCGGAGCGAATACCGAGCCGCACATGACGGGGTGCAGCATCGGGCCTTGGCGCCACTCCTCCGCCTGTCCCACACGCACGGCGCGTTCACGATCGAAGCAATCCACTGACACTTCCTGGCAGTACCACTGACGTTCTCGTGGCAGACGACATCGGCTACCGTCACTTGCGCTGCTTCAACGCCGACGTCGCTGC
>NZ_JAGFNO010000108.1:0-2366 GCF_017592595.1 Streptomyces sp. NEAU-YJ-81
TGTCCGCGTACTCGTCTGAGTGCACCACTGCGTACGAAGTTATGTGCACCACTGCTCAGGCCACGTCGGTCTCCCGCTCGATGGCCTGGAGGCGGTTCTTGAGCCGGTAGCTGTTGCCGTTGATCGAGACGACCTCGCAGTGGTGCAGGAGGCGGTCGAGGATCGCAGTGGCCAGGACCTCGTCACCGAAGACCTGGCCCCACTCGCCGAAGGTCTTGTTCGAGGTCAGGATGATCGAGCCCTTCTCGTAACGCTTGGAGATGACCTGGAAGACCAGGTTCGCCTCGGCCCGTTCCAGCGGCTGGTAGCCCACCTCGTCGACCACGAGGACGCTGGGCCGGAGGTAGCCGGTGAGCTTGCTCATCAGCCGGCCCTGGTCCTCGGCCGCCTTGAGGTGGCGGACCATGTCGTCGAGGCTGGTGAAGTAGATCGAGTAGCCGGCCCGGCAGGCCGCGACGGCCAGGGCGACAGCGAGGTGCGTCTTGCCGACCCCTGGCGGCCCGAGCAGAGCGACGTTGGCCTTGTCCTCGACGAAGGAGAGGGTGGCCAGGTCCTTGACCTTGCGCGGGTCGAGGTCGGGCTGGAAGGAGAAGTCGTAGTCCTCCAGCGTCTTGTGGTGCGGCAGCTTCGACAGCCGCAGTCCGTTGCGGAAGCGGCGGTCCTCGCGGACCGCGAGTTCTTCGGCCAGCACCAGGTCGAGCAGGTCGAGGTAGCCCATCTTGGCCTCGTCGGCCCGCTGGATGTACTGGTTCAGGGCCTCGGCCAGATGTGGCAGGCCGAGCTTGCCGGCGGTGGTGCGGATGCGGGTGCTGGTCAGCTCGCTCAACGGGCTTCCTTCGTCGGTGCGCTGGTGGTGAAGGGGCGGGTGCCGGTCAGCTCGTCATAGACCGACAGCGGCCGGCGGCCGACCTCGACGCTTGCGGCGGCGGCCCGGTTCAGCAGAGCCTGCAGCGGCCCGCTCTCCGGCCCGGCCGGCTGGCCACGGCGGGGTGCAGGAAGAGCCTCCCCGGTGGTGACGCGGCGGCCGGCGCCGGTGGGCAGACCGTCCCAGTGCGTCTCATCCACGATGCGGGCTCCGCGGCCAACCGCCCGTGGATGGACAGCCAGCAACGTCTGGCCGCTCGCGTCGGCGACGGTGGAGTGGAGCGTGATCTGGGACTTCGTGGCACGGATTTCGACCAGCTGGCGGGGGCGGACCTTGCGGGCGGGCACTGAGTAGAGGTTCGCGTCGAACGCGACCAGGCAGTCTTTGCCGACATGCCGCAGATGCCGCTGACTGACCACATACGGAGATGCCGGCAGTGGACGCAGAGCCGTGTGATCGCGCACGGCCCGCTGCCCGATGACCTCGCCGTGTGTGCCGTGGACCTTCGCTCGTCGCAGCGGCACCCAGGCCGTGAAGGCGGCGTTCATCTCTTCGACGGAGGAGAAGGCCCGTCCGGCGAGTACGTGGTCGCGGACGATGCCGACCTGGCGTTCGACCCGGCCCTTGCCCTGGGGCCGGTAGGCGGCCAGCACGTCGATGTCGAAGTCGTAGTGCCCGGCGAAGGCGACCGCTTCCGGATGCAGAGGGACAGCCTCGCCCGGGGCGACGTGCCGGCGCACGACCGTCTTGGTGCGGTCATAGACGATGCTCATTGGCACCCCGCCGAAGTGCGCGAACGCCTGCCGGTGGCAGTCGAAGAACGTCGCCAGATCCTGACTGGTGGTGAAGCAGCAGAACGGATCGCGCGAGTACGACAGCGTCATGTGGAACGAGTAGACCTTCGGGACACCGACATGGGCGAGAACCTTTCCCTCGTCGCCCCAGTCGACCTGGGCCTGAGCACCCGGGACGACCTCGAACCGCCGGTGCAGTCCCGCCAACTCACCCGGACCGATGCCCAGTTCCTCCGCGATCCGTGGCCGGGCTTCCTGCAGATAGAGCTTCACCCGCTGGTAGTTGATGCTGACCGCGTAGTCCTGCACCAGACGTTCATGAATCACCGACGCCTTGAGCAGGACCTCGGACCTGAGCATCGCGTCGATCAGCGGCGCCACCTCGTCCACCACCCGCCGATACCGCTGCCCGGCCACTCCTCGCTTCGGCGGCGCGGCTGAAGCCGGATCCTTCAAATACTTGCTGACCGTCCGACGGTTCAGCCCGGTCTCCTTGGCGATCTCCCGCAGGCTCATCGCACCGGACTCATACAGCGGACGAAACCGCCTCAACTCCAGCCACCGATGTGGATCCAACACCACCGTCAGCCGCCCTCCTGCCGCACCGAACCGACAGCAGCAGACTCACGGCCCCCACCCCATCACCGCACCGAAAACGGTGCACATTCCTCCGTACGAGATGGCGCACGTTCACTTGTACGCCGACA
>NZ_JAGFNO010000109.1:0-2079 GCF_017592595.1 Streptomyces sp. NEAU-YJ-81
CCATCGAGCGCACGGAGGGCGGCGTAGCCATGACCGACCTGGACACGCTGTCGGTGAACACGATCCGCGGACTGTGCATGGACGCGGTGCAAAAGGCGAATTCGGGGCACCCCGGAACGCCGATGGGGATGGCGCCCGTCGCGTACACACTGTGGCAGCGGTTTCTGCGCTTCGACCCCGCCGATCCGATCTGGCCGAACCGCGACCGTTTCGTGCTCTCCGAGGGCCACGCCTCCGCCCTGCTCTGGTCGCTCCTGCACCTGACCGGCGTCCGCACGGTCGACCCCGAGTACGAGGTGCTGGGCCGTCCGGCGGTGACCCTCGACGATCTCAAGTCCTTCCGGCAGCTCGACTCGCGCTGCCCCGGCCACCCCGAGTACCGGTGGACGAGCGGCGTCGAGACCACCACCGGCCCGCTCGGCCAGGGAGTCGCCACCTCCGTCGGCATGGCGATCGCCGGCCGGTGGCTGGCGGCGAGGTTCAACCGCCCGGACTTCCCGCTCTTCGACTTCGACGTGTACGCGCTCGCCGGGGACGGCTGCATGATGGAGGGCGTCTCCTCCGAGGCGGCCTCGCTCGCCGGACACCTGCGGCTGACCAACCTGTGCTGGATCTACGACTCCAACCGGGTCACCATCGAGGGCCACACCGACATCACCTTCACCGAGGACGTCGCCGCCCGCTTCCTGGCCTACGGCTGGAACGTGACCACCGTCGCCGACGCCAACGACCTCGACCGGATCAGCCGCGCCTTCCACACCTTCCGGGCCGAGGCCGCACGCCCGACCCTGATTCTCGTCCACAGCCACATCGGTTACGGCTCACCGGTCGAGGACTCACCGAAGGCACACGGAGCGCCGTTCGGGCCGGAGGGGGTCAGAGCCACCAAGCGCGCCCTCGGCCTGCCACCCGACGCCGACTTCCACGTACCCGACGGTGTGCCCGACTGGTTCGCACGGGGCATCGGGGCGCGTGGCGGACAGTTGCGCAGCCACTGGGAGAAGACGTTCGACGCCTACCGCGGCGCGTACCCCGAGCTGGCCGACGAATTGGAGCGCATCCAGCGCCGTGAGCTCCCGGACGGCTGGGAGACCACGCTGCCCACCTTCCCGGCCGATCCGAAGGGCCTGGCAAGCCGCGACTCCTCGGGCCAAGTGCTGAACGCGGTGGCCAAGGCGGTGCCCTGGGTCCTCGGCGGATCCGCCGACCTGACGCCGTCGACCAAGACCCGCCTCACCTTCGGCGGCGCGGGCGACTTCCAGCCGTATGACCACGCCGGGCGCAATCTGCACTTCGGCGTACGGGAACACGCGTCCGCCGCCGTCGCCAACGGAATGGCGCTGACGAAGCTCCGCCCGTACTGGTCCGGGTTCCTGATCTTCTCCGACTACGCCAAGGCGGCTATCCGCCTCTCCGCGCTGATGGAGATCCCCACCGTGCACATCTTCACCCACGACTCCATCGGCGTCGGCGAGGACGGCCCCACCCACCAGCCCGTCGAGCAGCTCGCGGGGCTGCGCGCCACGCCCGGACTGCTGGTCTTCCGCCCCGCCGACGCGAACGAGGTCGCCGAAACGTGGCGGGTGGTCGCCGGCCTCCGCCGGGAGCCGGCCGCGCTGGTCCTCTCCCGCCAGCCCCTTCCCACCCTCGACCGCACCCGGCTCGGCGCGGCCACCGGTGTCGCGTGGGGTGCCTACGTCCTGGCGGACGCGGACCGGGGCGAGCCCGAGGTGATCCTGCTCGCCACCGGCTCCGAGGTGGCGCTGGCCCTGGCCGCGCACGAGGAGCTCACCGCCGAGGGCATCGCGTCCCGGGTGGTGAGCATGCCGTGCTGGGAGCTGTTCGACCGTCAGCCGCGGGAGTACCGCGACCAGGTGCTGCCACCCGCGGTCACCCGAAGGGTCGCGGTGGAAGAGGGCTCCACCTTCGGCTGGGACCGGTACGTCGGCCACGGCGGGGCCATCGTCGGAATGCACACCTTCGGCGCCTCCGCACCCCTCAAACAACTGCTCACGAAGTTCGGATTCACCCCCGAGCGCGTCGCGCAGGTGGCGCGCGAACTGGTGGCCCCGGGCTGAG
>NZ_JAGFNO010000011.1:0-276003 GCF_017592595.1 Streptomyces sp. NEAU-YJ-81
CCCCCGCGCCGGACACCTCGCCGGGCGGTGTTGCGGCGGGTGGTGTGGTGCCATGGGTGGTGTCCGGACGTGGCCGTGAGGCATTGCGCGGCCAGGCCGCGGCACTGGCCGAACGAGTGGCCGCCAACCCCGAAGTCACACCGGAACAGGTCGGCTGGTCGCTGATCAGCACCCGGTCCGTCTTCGACCACCGCGCCGTCATCATCGGCCAACACCGCGACGAACTCCAGGCCGCACTCAACGCCCTGGCCACCGGCGACACCCACCCCGCCCTCATCGAACCCGACACCACCGCCACCCCAGGAAGCACGGGACCGGTCCTGGTCTTCCCCGGCCAAGGCTCACAGTGGCTCGGCATGGGCGCCGGACTCCTGGACACCTCACCCCCCTTCGCCACCCGCATCACCGAATGCGAACAAGCCCTCGCCCCCCACGTCGACTGGTCCCTCACCGACGTCCTACGAGGCGGAGTCAACGCCGCCGACCTCGCCCGCGTCGACGTCGTCCAACCCGTCCTGTGGGCCGTCATGGTCTCCCTCGCCGCCGTATGGGACCACCACGGCCTCACCCCCACCGCCGTCGTCGGCCACAGCCAAGGCGAAATCGCCGCCGCCTGCGTCGCCGGAGCACTCTCCCTCGACGAAGGCGCCCGCATCGTCGCCCTCCGCGCCCACGCCCTCCGCCGCCTCACCGGCCACGGCGCCATGGCCTCCCTCACCATGAACCACCACCACGCCCGAGAATTCCTCACCGACCTCGGCGAACCAGCCCACCAAGTCGGCATCGCCGCCGTCAACGGCCCCGGATCCGTCGTCGTATCCGGACCACCGGAGCAGGTCGCCCACGCCGTGTCCGCATGCGAAAAGACAGGCCGCCGGGCCCGGCTCATCGACGTCGACTACGCCTCCCACAGCGCCCAAGTGGACGAAATCGCGGATGAGCTGAGGGAGGTGCTGTCGGGGATTGAACCCGTCCAGGCGGAGGTGGCGTTCTACTCGACCGTCACCGGCGCCCGCATGGACACCAGCGGACTCGACACCGACTACTGGGTCACCAACCTCCGCGAACAAGTACGGTTCGCCGACGCCGTACAAACACTCCTCAACGACGGCCACCGCGTATTCATCGAAGCCAGCACCCACCCCGTCCTCACCATCGGCATGCAGGAGACCTTCGAGGAAGCCGGGGTTCCCGCGGCCGCGGTGCCGACTCTGCGACGGGACCACGGCGACCATGCCCAGTTGATGCGATCGGTGGCCCAGGCGTTCACCGCGGGAGTCGCGGTCGACTGGACCCGCTGGTTCCCCGCCGACCCAGCACCCCGCGCCATCGACCTGCCCACCTACGCCTTCCGGCGGCGGCGCTACTGGCTGGACGGCAGGGGTGGCCATAGTGGCGACCCGGGCGACCTCGGGCTGGGGCCCGCCGGCCATCCGCTGCTCGGCGCCGCCGTGGAACTCGCGGAGGACGGCGCCCATGTACTCACCGGCCGACTGTCGCCGCGGACCCACCCCTGGCTGAACGACCACCGGGTCCTGGACACCGTACTGCTACCGGGCACCGCCTTCGCCGAGCTCGCCCTGCACGCCGCCGCGCGGACCGGCTGTGACCAGGTGTCGGAGCTGACCCTGCACGCGCCGCTGGTGATTCCGCAGGGTGAGGCGGTCGATGTGCAGATCGCCGTGTCCGCTCCCGATCACACCGGGGAGCGTCCGATCACGGTGCATTCCCGGCCGGCGGCCGACGCGGGCGACACGGCCTGGACCCGGCATGCCACCGGGGCGCTCGCCACTTCGTCCGCGGCCGACTCCCCGGCCCTGGAGGGCGCCTGGCCACCTCCCGGGGCCACACCGCTCCCCGTCGAGGACTTCTACCGGCAGCTCGCCGACCACGGCTACCACTACGGATCGTCCTTCCAGGGCCTCACCGCCGCCTGGCGGCTGGACGGCGACGTCTACGCCGAGGTGTCCCTGCCCGAAGGGGAGCGCGACGGCGCGGCCCAGTACGGCATCCATCCCGCCCTCTTCGACGCCGCGCTGCACGCCCGGGCCCTGGACGTCGCCCCCGACTCCGAGGACGCGCACCGGGTCCTGCTCCCGTTCACCTGGAGCGGGCTGCGGCTGCGTGCCACCGGGGCGGACACCCTGCGGATCCGCATCACCCCGACGGCACCGGATCGGCTCACGCTGTTCGCGGCCGATCCGACCGGCGCCGCGGTGGCCGTCGTGGACGATCTGATCCTGCGCCCGGTGCCGGACGGGCAGTTGGGGCGGGCCCGTGCGGCGAGCAGGAACGCGCTGTTCCAGGTCGCCTGGACGCGGATGACACCGGCCGAGTCCGCCCCCACCTGCCGTTCGGCCGTGATCGGTCCGGACGGCGGCCCCCTGGCCGACGCGCTGCCCGGCGCCACTGGCCTTCCGGATCTCGCCGCCGTGCGGGCGGCCGTGGCGGACGGGGCCCCGGCCCCCGATGTGGTGTTCGCCTTCTTCGGCTCTCCCTCCGATGGGCGCGGCGATCCGGTGGAGCGCACCCATGACCTCGGCAAGCAGGCCCTCGGGGTGCTGCGGGAGTTCCTCGCCGCCCCCGAACTCGCCGACGCCCGGCTGACCGTGGTCACCCGTGGGGCGGTCGCCCCACAGAGCCATGACGATGTCCACGATCTGCCCGCCTCGGCCGTGTGGGGTCTGGTGCGCAGCGCCCAGTCGGAGAACCCCGGCCGGGTCCTGCTGCTCGACCTCGATGAACGGGACGCCTCGCTGGGCGCCTTGGCCGACGTCGTGGCTTCGGGCGAGCCCCAACTGGCGCTGCGCGACGGTGTGGCGTACGTCCCGCGGCTGGTCCACGACGACGCGGCCAAGCGGCTCACCCCGCCGGAGGGGTCGGCCGCGTGGCGTCTGGGGCTGACCGGCCACGGCAGCCTGGATCAGCTCGCGCTGGTCGACTGCCCGGACAACACCCGGCCGCTGGGCCGTGGCGAGGTCCGGGTGGCGCTGCGGGCGGGCGGGGTGAACTTCCATGACGTCGTCGTGGCGCTGGGCATGGTGGAGGATCCCAGGCCGCTGGGTGGCGACGGTGCGGGCGTGGTCGTCGAGGTGGGTCCGGAAACGGACGCGTTCGCGGTGGGCGACCGGGTGATGGGTCTGTTCAACGGCACCGGGCCGCTGGTCGTCACCGATGTCCGGATGATCACCAGGATTCCGGCGGGGTGGTCGTACGCCCAGGCGGCAACCACACCGTCCGCCTTTCTCACGGCGTACTACGGTCTCGCCGATCTCGCGGGGCTGCGGGCCGGGGAGAAGCTGCTGTTGCACGCGGCCACCGGCGGGGTGGGCCTGGCGGCCCTGCAGTTGGCACGCCACTGGCGGGCCGACGTGTATGCCACGGCGGGCCCCACCAAGTGGCATGCCCTGCGGGAGCGCGGATTCGACGACCGTCACATCGCCTCCTCTCGCACTCTCGACTTCGAGGAGGGGTTCCGCGCCGCCGCGGGTTCCATCGATGTGGTGCTCAATTCGCTGGCCGGTGACTTCGTGGACGCGTCCTTGCGGCTGCTGGCGCCCGGCGGTCGCTTCATCGACATGGGCCGGACCGACGTCCGCGACCCCGAGGAGGTCGGCGCCCGCTATCCGGGGATCGTCTATCGCGCGTTCGACCTGGTAGGCGGCGCGGGTCCGGACCGTATCCAGCGGATGCTGGCCGAGTTGTCGGCCCTGTTCGAGGACGGGACGCTGCAGCCGTTGCCCACCACCCTGTGGGACATCCGCCGGGCTCCCGAGGCGTTCCGCCACTTCAGCCAGGCGCGCCATATCGGCAAGATCGTGCTGACGCTCCCCACCGCCCTCGACCCGGAGGGCACGGTGCTCATCACCGGTGGCACGGGCACCCTGGGCGCCGCCACCGCCCGCCATCTGGTGGCCCAGCACGGCGTACGGCGGCTGCTGCTCATCAGCCGCCGGGGCCTCGACGCCCCGGGGGCCACGGAGCTGGCGGCCGAACTGACCGGGCTCGGCGCGCGGGTCTCCATCGCGGCGTGTGACGCGGCCGACCGGGCCGCCCTGACCAAGCTGCTGGAGACCGTTCCCGACCGCCATCCGCTCACCGCCGTCGTCCACGCCGCCGGGCTGCTGCGCGATGCCACGGTCGAGGCGCTCACGCCCGATCAGCTCGATGAGGTGTTGTGGGCGAAGGCCGACGCGGCGTGGAATCTGCATGAGCTCACCCGCGACGCGGGGCTGTCGGCGTTCGTGTTGTTCTCCGCGGCCGCCGGGCTGCTGGGCGCCGCGGGACAGGGCAACTACGCGGCGGCCAACGCCTTCCTGGACGCGCTCGCCGCGCACCGTCATGCCCAGGGCCTGCCCGCCACCTCCCTGGCCTGGGGGTACTGGGCGCAGGCCACCGGGATGACCGGAGGGATGACCGACGCCGACCGGGCGCGGCTGGCACGGGCCGGGATGATGGGCCTGGAGACCGAACAGGGTCTCGCACTGCTCGACATCGCCCTCGACAGCGGCCTTCCGGCCCTGGCGCCCATCCGGCTCGACCTGGCCACCCTGCGGCGGGAGGCCCACGCCGACGATCTGCCGCCCCTCTTCAGGAGCCTGGTGCGCGGCGCCGCCCCGCAGGCGGCCACCGGAGCCGCCGGCCCGGGCGGGGCGGCACCGGCGGAGGCGTTCGCCACCCTGTCCGAGGAGGACCGGCAGCAGGCGCTCCTCAAGCTGGTGCGCAATGCCACGGCGACGGTGCTGGGCCATGACACGGCGGATGCCATCCACCCCGCCCAGAACTTCCGGGAGCTGGGCTTCGACTCGCTGACCGCCGTGGAGCTGCGGAACCGGCTGGGCACCGCCACCGGTCTGCGGCTGCCCGCCACGCTGGTCTTCGACCACCCCACGCCCACCGCGGTGGTACGGCTGCTGCGGGAGCTCCTGGTCCCGGCCGGAGTGGCGCCGGGGGGCTCGCTCCTCACCGGCCTCGACACCCTCGACGCCGCCTTGACCGGGGGAATCGCCGACCGCGAGCAGCGGGCCCGGATCGCGGTGCGGCTGCGGGAGCTGCTGCGCAAGGTGGACGGCCCGTGGCATGGCGACGACGGCGAGGACCCCGCCGAGGAGGATCTGGCGTCGGCCAGCGACGAGGAGTTGTTCCAGGCGCTCGACAACGAGCTGACCGTCCCCTCCGACGACAGTCTCCGATGAACCGCTGAATCAGAACCCCTAACAGGACCGCTGAAATCAGGACCGCTGTAATCAGGACCGCCGTGACGATCGGGTTGATGCGATATGACGGATGACGAGAAGCTCCGCAGCTATCTCAAGCGGGCGACCGCCGATCTGCGTCTGGCCAGGCGGCAGTTGCGCGAGGTCGAGGACCGCGCCCGGGAGCCCATCGCCATCATCGGGATGGCCTGCCACTTCCCCGGCGATGTGGCGACCCCCGAGGACCTGTGGCGGGTGGTGGACGAGGGCGTGGATGTCATCTCCTCGTTTCCCGAGGACCGTGGCTGGGACCTGGAGAACCTTTACGACCCGGACCCGGAGCACGCCGGTACCAGCAGCGCCCGCGAGGGCGGGTTTCTGCGCGATGTGGCCGATTTCGACGCCGAGTTCTTCGGGATCAACCCGCGAGAGGCCGCGGCGATGGATCCGCAGCAGCGGCTTCTGCTGGAGACGGCGTGGGAGGCGTTCGAACGCGCGGGGCTGACGCGGGAGGCGCTGAGCGGCAGCGGCACCGGGGTGTTCGCCGGAGTGGACTCGTACCACTATCTGTCGCTCATCGGCCAGACGACCGGCGACTCGGCGGGCTATGTGGCCACCGGGAACCTCGGGAGCGTGGTCTCGGGCCGGGTGTCGTACTCGTTCGGCCTGGAGGGGCCCGCGGTCACGGTGGACACGGCGTGCTCGTCGTCCCTGGTGGCCACGCATCTGGCGGTGCAGGCGCTGCGGCAGGACGAGTGTTCGCTGGCCCTCGCGGGCGGGGTGACGGTGATGGCCACGCCCGGCGGGTTCACCGAGTTCTCACGTCAGCGGGCGCTGTCCCCGGACGGTCGGTGCAAGGCGTTCGCCGCGGCGGCGGACGGCACGGGCTTCTCCGAGGGCGTCGGTCTGGTGCTGCTGGAGCGGCTGTCCGACGCACGGCGCAACGGGCATCGGGTGCTGGCGGTGATCCGGGGTTCGGCGGTCAACCAAGACGGCGCAAGCAACGGTCTCACGGCGCCCAACGGGCCCTCGCAGCAGAGGGTGATCCGGCAGGCGCTGGCCAACGCGGGGCTGGCACCGTCCGAGGTGGACGCGGTGGAGGCACACGGTACGGGCACGACGCTGGGCGACCCGATCGAGGCGCAGGCGCTGCTGGCCACGTACGGCCAGGACCGGCTGGAGGGACATCCGCTATGGCTGGGCTCCGTCAAGTCCAACATCGGGCACACCCAGGCCGCCGCCGGAGTGGCGAGCATCATCAAGATGGTGGAGGCGCTGCGACACGGGGTGCTTCCCGCTTCACTGCACATCGACGAGCCGACACCGCATGTGGACTGGGGCGCGGGCGCGGTGCGGCTGCTGACCGAGCCGGTCGGGTGGGCGGTGAACGGACGGCCGTGTCGTGCGGGTGTGTCGTCGTTCGGCATCTCCGGTACGAACGCTCATCTGATCCTTGAGCAGGCCCCCGAACCGGCCGAGGCCACCCCCGCGCCGGACACCTCGCCGGGCGGTGTTGCGGCGGGTGGTGTGGTGCCATGGGTGGTGTCCGGACGTGGCCGTGAGGCATTGCGCGGCCAGGCCGCGGCACTGGCCGAACGAGTGGCCGCCAACCCCGAAGTCACACCGGAACAGGTCGGCTGGTCGCTGATCAGCACCCGGTCCGTCTTCGACCACCGCGCCGTCATCATCGGCCAACACCGCGACGAACTCCAGGCCGCACTCAACGCCCTGGCCACCGGCGACACCCACCCCGCCCTCATCGAACCCGACACCACCGCCACCCCAGGAAGCACGGGACCGGTCCTGGTCTTCCCCGGCCAAGGCTCACAGTGGCTCGGCATGGGCGCCGGACTCCTGGACACCTCACCCCCCTTCGCCACCCGCATCACCGAATGCGAACAAGCCCTCGCCCCCCACGTCGACTGGTCCCTCACCGACGTCCTACGAGGCGGAGTCAACGCCGCCGACCTCGCCCGCGTCGACGTCGTCCAACCCGTCCTGTGGGCCGTCATGGTCTCCCTCGCCGCCGTATGGGACCACCACGGCCTCACCCCCACCGCCGTCGTCGGCCACAGCCAAGGCGAAATCGCCGCCGCCTGCGTCGCCGGAGCACTCTCCCTCGACGAAGGCGCCCGCATCGTCGCCCTCCGCGCCCACGCCCTCCGCCGCCTCACCGGCCACGGCGCCATGGCCTCCCTCACCATGAACCACCACCAGGCGAAGGAATTCCTGACCGGGCTCGGCGAACGCGCCGAAGGGGTGGGCGTGGCCGCCGTCAACGGGCCGGGGTCCGTGGTGGTCTCCGGGCCGCCGGAGCAGGTCGCCCACGCGGTGTCCGCATGCGAAAAGACAGGCCGCCGGGCCCGGCTGATCGACGTCGACTACGCCTCCCACAGCGCCCAAGTGGACGAGATCGCCGAGGAGTTGCGTGAGCTTCTGGCCGGGGTCAAGCCGGTGCCCGGCCACGTGGCGTTCTACTCGACCGTCACCGGCACCCGCATGGACACCAGCGGACTCGACACCGACTACTGGGTCACCAACCTCCGCGAACAAGTACGGTTCGCCGACGCCGTACAAACACTGCTCAACGACGGCCACCGCGTATTCATCGAAGCCAGCACCCACCCCGTCCTCACCATCGGCATGCAGGAGACCTTCGAGGAGGCGGGGGTCGACGCGGTGACCGTCCCGACCTTGCGGCGCGACCACGGTGGCCCGGACCAGCTGGCGCGGTCGGTGGCGCAGGCGTTCGCCGCGGGGGTCGCGGTCGACTGGACCCGCTGGTTCTCCGCCGACCCCGCACCCCGCGTCATCGACCTGCCCACCTACGCCTTCCAGCGTGAGCGGTACTGGCTGGACGGAGCGGGCGGGCCGGGTGGCGATCCGGCCGATCTGGGTCTGACGTCCGCAGGCCATCCGCTGCTCGGCGCCGCCGTGGAACTCGCCGACGGCACCACCCATGTGCTCACCGGCCGCCTCTCCGCGCGGTCCCACCCGTGGCTCGCCGAGCATGTGGTGGCGGGTGCGGTGCTGGCGCCGGGCGCGGTGCTGGTGGAGTGGGCGCTGCGGGCGGCCGACGAGGTCGGCTGCGGCGGGGTGGAGGAGCTCGCGCTGCAGGTTCCGCTGGCGCTGCCCGAGTCCGGTGGGCTGCGGGTGCAGGTGGTGGTGGGTGCCGCGGCGGAGGACGGGCGGCGTGAGGTGCGGATGTACTCCCGCCCCGACCGGTTCGACGGCCCCGGCCGTCCTGGCAGCCCCGGCCTGGCCCTCGATTCCGGTCCGGACGCGGGGTGGGTGTGTCATGCGGTGGGCGTGCTCGCACCCGCTGCCGAGGGACCCGCACCGGTGGAGGACCTGGGCGGGGTGTGGCCGCCACCCGGCGCCGAGCCGCTGGACGTCGGCGCCTTCTACGAGCAGGTGATGGCGGCGGGTTACGGATACGGCCCGGCGTACCAGGGGCTGACGGCCGCGTGGCGCCATGGCCGGGATGTCCTCGCCGAGGTGGCGCTGCCCGATGCCGCGGGTGGCCGGGACGGTTTCGGCATCCATCCGGCGCTGCTGGACGCGGCGCTGCATCCGTCGCTGCTGATGGACCGGCCCGAGGGTCAGGAGGACGACGGCCAGGTGTGGTTGCCGTTCGCCTGGAACGGCGTGTCCCTGTGGGCCACCGAGGCGGCCACGGTACGGGTGCGGCTGTCGCGGGACGAGGAGCGGCAGTCGCTGCGGCTGACGGTGGCGGACACGGTGGGCGCTCCGGTGCTCACGGTCGATTCGCTGGTGACCCGTCCGGCCGCGACGGACCGGCTGCGCGCGGCCGGGGCCACCCGTACCGTGGACGGGCTGTTCACCCTGGACTGGACGCCGCTGCCCGTTCCGGCCACCGCACCGTCCCCGACGTCGGTGGTCGGCGAGGGCGGCTGGGTGGTGCTGGGCGAGGACCGGCTGGGGCTGGCGGAGCCGGTCGCGGCCGGGGTGGGCCCCGATGCCACGGTGTGCCATCCCGACCTGGAGGCGCTGATCGCGGCTGTGGACGCGGGTGAGCCCGCCCCTGCCGTCGTCCTTGCCCATCCGTACGCCGCTGAGGGCGGCCACGGGGACGGGCTGGGGGCGACCGAGGAGCTGCTGGGGCTGGTGCAGTCCTGGCTGAGGCGGCCGGCCCTGGCCGATGCGCGGCTGGTGGTCGTCACACGGGGTGCGATGGCGGCGGGCCGTCCGGGCGATCACATCGACAACCCCGGTGACACTGCACTGGATCCGTCCGGTGCCGGGGCGTGGGGGCTGATCCGCAGCGCCCAGTCGGAGAACCCGGGCCGGTTCGTACTGCTCGACCTCGATGAGGGCCGGGAGGGCCTCGTGGCGGCCGTGGTGCGCGCGATCGAGTCGCATGAGCCCCAGGTGGCGCTGCGGGACGGACGGGTGCTGGTGCCCCGTATGGTCCGCGCGACGGCAGCGACGGCAGCGACGGCCACGCCGGGCCCGGCCGTCGACGACCAGGACGAGCAGGAGAAGACCCCCGGACTCGACGCCGATGGCACCGTGCTGATCACGGGTGGCACCGGCACCCTGGGCGCCCTGGTCGCCGAGCACCTGGTGCGCACCTGGGGAGTCGGGCATCTGCTGCTGGTGAGCCGGAGCGGCCCGGAGGCCGCCGGTGCCGATGAACTCACCGACGCGCTAACGGCGTTGGGTGCTCAGGTACGGATCGCCGCAGTCGATGTCACCGACCCGGACGCGGTGGCCGCTCTGGTGGCCGGGGTCGATCCCGCGCATCCGCTGACCGGTGTCGTCCATGCGGCCGGGGTGCTCGACGACGCCGTCCTCACCACCCAGACCCCGGAGCGGCTGGCGCGGGTGTGGCGTCCGAAGGCCACGGCCGCGGCCCATCTGCACGCCGCGACGGCGGAGTTGCCGCTGTCCCTGTTTGTGATGTTCTCCTCCACGGCAGGCACGCTGGGCGCCTCCGGGCAGTCCAACTACGCTGCGGCTAACGCCTACTGCGACGCCCTGGCCGCCCGGCGCCGTGCCCTCGGCCTGCCGGGTCTCTCGGTGGCGTGGGGCCTGTGGGCGGACGCCAGCGGGATGACCGGGCACCTCGGGGAGGCGGACCGGGCCAGGATGGCCCAGTCGGGTATCGGGGCGATGTCCGGCGAGCGGGCGCTGGGGCTGCTGGACGCGGCCGTGCGCCACGGCCACCACCATCTGATCGCCATCGATCTGGACGTACGGGCCCTGGCGGGACAGCCGGCGCTCACCCTGCCCGCTCCGCTGCGGGCGCTCACCGGTGGCGGCACGGCCCGGCGCACCGCGGCCACCGCCCGGCCGCACACCGACTGGGCCGGTCATCTGGCCGCGCTGCCTCTGGAGGAGCAGCCCCGCACGCTGCTCAGTCTGGTCCTCACCCATGCCGCGGCGGCGCTGGGCCACTCCGACCCCGGGCGGATCCAGACCGAGCGCGGCTTCCTGGAGCTCGGCTTCGACTCGCTGACCGCGATCGAACTGCGGAACAGGCTGACCGCCGTGACCGGGCTGCGGCTGGCCACCACCCTGATTTTCGACCATCCGAATCCGGCCGCGCTCGCCGCGCATCTGCATACGGAACTGGCACCCGAGGACGTGGATCCGCTCGCCCCGATGCTGGGCGAAATCGACAGGATGGAAAGCGCGGTGCTTTCCGTGGCCCAGGACGAGGCGGCGCACGAAGCGCTACTCAAGCGCCTTCGGAGCACGCTGTCGAAACTGGGCGACCTGCACGGCGGCGGAGCGGAGGAAGGGCCCGCGGCCGGCCGTATTCAGGACGCCACGGCCGACGAGATCTTCCAGTTCATCGACCAGGACCTTGGCCGAAGCGACAGCAACGGAGAGCATGCACATGGGGGCACACGGTGATTGATGAGCGAAGCCGGAAGAAGCTCATCCTCGAGCACAGCCGCCGGATGAACGCCGCGGATATCGACGGGCTTCTCGAACTCTACGCGGACGAGGTCACTTTCGAGGATCCGGTCGGATCGGGGCGCAGGACCGGGCGGGACGCCCTTCGTGAGCATTTCGAGGAGCTCGCCGCGGCGGGTATCAGCGAGATTCCCGGTGAGCCGGTCGCGGGGCAGGACGGTGTGCATGTCCTGGTGCCGGTGACGGCCACCATGGACTATCTGCCCAAAGGCCCCGGATTCGCCGAGCGCGGCTGGCTGACGGCCCCGGACACCCCGGAGGACTCCCGCATCACCTGGGACTACGTCCTGATGATGCGCGCGGGGGCCGGCGGTCTCATTCAGGAACTGCAGATGTTCTGGGGGAGGTCGGACATTGACATCACCGGCTGATCTCCCACGACCCCGGCACCGCACAGGAGGCGTTCATGGCCGATGAGGCGACCCTCAAGAAGATGGCCCTGGAATACGCGCGGCGGATGAACGCCGGTGATGTCGAGGCCGTATTGGAGCTGTTCTCGGACGACATCGTCTTCGAAGACCCGGTCGGCGCGCCCCCGCTCATCGGAAAGGACGCCCTTCGCGGACACATCGCCTGGTCCATCGAATGCCAGGTGCATGAGACCCCGGGCCGTCCGGTCACCTCGATGGACGGCCGCAGGGTGGCGGTGCCGACCACGGTCACGGTGTACGCACCGGCGAAACTCACCTTCAGCATCATCGGCGTGATCGAACTCGGTGATGACGGTCTGGTCCATCACGCCCAGGCGTTCTGGGGCATCACGGATACGAAAGTGGGCGACGGCCCCGAACTCAGCGGTGTCGCGCATTTCATGGCGGTCACCCAGAACCTCGCCAAGATGGTCCAGGCCAAGGGCAGCCCCAGTCCGACGTAAAAGGCCGTAAGCGGTGAAGGGACGAAAGCAGAACCATGACCGAACCCAAGCACGGAATCGTTCTGGGCGGAGGCTGGGCGGGAATGCTGGCTGCCCATGTGCTGGCCCGCCATCTGGAGCGCGTCACCGTCGTGGAGCGCGATGTGCTGCCGGACGGCCCCCGGCACCGTAAGGGATCGCCGCAGGGACGTCATGTCCATGTGCTGTGGTCCAGCGGTGCGCGCATCGTGGACACGCTGCTGCCGGGCATGATCGACCAACTGCTCGACGCGGGCGCCCGCCGGATCGGATTCCATCAGGACCTGGTGACCTTGACGTCCCACGGCTGGCAACACCGCTTTCCACCGCGGCAGTACGCCCTGATGTGCACTCGCCCGTTCCTGGACTGGAAGGTCCGCGACCGCGTTCTGGCCACCGGGCGGATCACGTTGCGCCAGCGCGCCGAGATCCTCGATCTGGTCGGCGACGCCAAACGGGTCACCGGGGTCCGGGTGCGCGACATCGAGACGGGTACGCAGGAAACGCTGGAGGCCGATCTGGTGATCGACGCCTCCGGGCGCGGTTCCCGGCTCCGGCACTGGCTGTCGGCGCTGGAGGTGCCGCCGCTCGAGGAGGACATCGTCGACGCGGGCATCGCGTACGCCACCCGCGTGTACCAGGCGCCACCGGGTGCCGCCGCCGGATTCCCCGCCGTCAACGTGGCCGCCGACCACCGGCTGCGCGAGCCGGGCCGGTTCGGGGTGGTGTACCCGCAGGAGGACGGCACCTGGATGGTGACCCTGTCGTGCACCCGGGGCGCCGGACTGCCCGCGCACGACGACGACTTCCTGCCCTACGCCCGGACGCTGCGCCATCCGCTGGTCGCCGATCTCATCGACCTCGCGAAACCGCTGACCTCGGTGGCCGTCTCGCGTGTCGGCGCCAACCGGCGGCTGTATCCGGAGCGGCTGGACATCTGGCCGGAGGGGCTGCTGGTGCTCGGCGACGCGCTGGCCGCGTTCAACCCCATCTACGGCCATGGGATGAGCTCCGCGGCTCGTGCGGCCGCCGCGCTGGACACCGAGCTGCAGCGGTCCGGGGCCGATGTGGGAGCGGCCCGCCGGGCTCAGCAGGCGATCAGCGCCACCGTGGACGATCCCTGGATCATGGCCGCGTCCAAGGATGTGGAGTACGTCAACTGCCGGATGAGCACGACGGATCCGCGGCTGACGGGCGGGGCCGTGGCCCGGCAGCGTTTCTCCGATCTGATCGCCGACCGGTCGATCCGTTCCTCGGCGGTGTGTGATGTGGTGACCGATGTCATCAGCCTGACCGCCCCGCAGTCCGAGCTGGCGTCCAGCCGCTTTCTGTCGCTCATGCACAAGGACCGGGTCCTTCCGGAGCTCACCGAGCCGCCGCTGACCGCCGATGAGCTCGCGCTGGTGAATCTGACTCCGCGCAGCACGGTGAGTGCGGGCGGCTCATGAGCAACGAGGAAAAGCTCGTCGACTATCTCAAGTGGACCACGGCCGAGCTCCATGAGACCCGGCGGCGGCTGCGGGAGGTCCAGGCGGAGCTGGCGGAGCCGATCGCCGTCGTCGGCATGGCCTGCCGCTTTCCCGGCGGGGTGCGCACCCCGGCACAGTTGTGGGACCTGGTGGCCGACGAGCGGGACGCCGTCTCCAGCTTCCCCATCGACCGGGGCTGGGACCTGGAGAACCTCTATCACCCCGATCCGGAGCACCACGGCACCTCATACGTCCGGGCCGGCGGCTTCATCTATGACGCGGCCGACTTCGACGCGGAGTTCTTCGACATCGGCGCCCGGGAGGCGGCGGCCATCGAACCGCAGCAGCGGATGCTGCTGGAGCTGGCGTGGGAGGCGACGGAGAGCGCGGGCATCGATCCGCATACCCTGCGAGGCAGCCGGACCGGCGTCTATACGGGGGTGATGTACCACGACTACGCCTCGCGTCTGGACGAGATCCCCGAGGGGCTGCTGGGCCATGTGGGCAACGGCAACGCGGGCAGTGTGTCCTCGGGCCGGGTGGCGTTCACCCTCGGTCTGCAGGGCGCGGCGGTCTCCTTGGACACCGCGTGTTCGTCGTCGCTGGTGGCGATGCATCTGGCGGCCGGATCGCTGCGGCGGGGCGAGTGCACGCTGGCCCTGGCCGGTGGCGCCGCCATCATGTACACCGCGAGCGTCTTCCAAGTGGCCTCCAGCCAGCGCCAGTTGTCCCCCGATGTCCGGTGCCGGTCGTTCGCGGACGCCGCCGACGGCATGGTGTACGGGGAGGGCGCCGGTCTGGTGCTGCTGGAACGGCTTTCGGACGCGCGGCGCAACGGCCATCCAGTGCTGGCCGTGATCCGCGGCTCGGCGATCAACCAGGACGGTGCCAGTACGGGCATGGCGGCTCCCAACGGCCCCGCCCAGCAGCAGCTCATCCGCGACGCCCTGGCGGACGCCCGGCTCTCCACGGGGGACGTGGACGCGGTGGAGGCGCATGGCACCGGTACCGCGTTCGGCGACTCCATCGAGCTCCAGGCACTGCTCGCCACGTACGGCCAGGACCGTCCGGACGACCGGCCGCTGCTGCTGGGATCCATCAAGTCGAACCTCGGTCATACGCAGGCCGCCGCCGGAATGGCCGGTGTGATCAAGATGGTGATGGCGATGCGCCGGGGCGTGCTGCCACGTTCGCTCCACATCGACCGGCCGACCCGGCTGGTGCACTGGCGCAAGGGCGCGGTGCGGCTGCTGACCGAGCGGATGGACTGGCCGCGGGTGGACCGGCCCCGGCGGGCCGGGGTGTCCTCGTTCAGCGCCAGCGGCACCAACGCCCATGTGATTCTCGAGGAGTTCACCGAATCGGTGGAGGCCGCTGCCGACGACAGTGGCGCCCGCGATGCGGGGGTGGTGCCGTGGGTGCTGTCCGCGCGGGGCTCGGCGGCGCTGCGCGGACAGGCCCGTGCGCTGGCCGCGCATACGGCGGCGGCCGGTCCGGGGCTGTCCCCCGCCGATGTGGGATGGTCGCTGGTGACCACGCGGTCGGCCTTCGACCACCGGGCGGTCGTGGTCGGCCGGGGGCCGGACGAGCTGAGGGCGGGGCTGGTGGCGCTGGCGGCCGGTGAGCCGCATCACTCGGTGGTGGGGCCCGAGGTGGCCCGTACCGGCACGGCGGCGGCCTCGGCGGGCGGGGCGGTGTTCGTCTTCGGCGGCGAGGGTGGCCACCTGCCGGAGACCGGTTCCGAGCTGTACGACCGGTTCCCCGTCTTCGCCACGGCCTTCGACGAGGCCGGTGAGTTGCTGGGCATGAAGGGGGATCACGACGCGTCCTCCCGGGAGGGGCTGTTCGCCCTCTACGTCGCACTGGCCCGGCTGCTGGCCTCGGTGGGGGTGCGCCCCGACGCGGTGGTGGGCTGTGGGGTCGGTGAGATCGCCGCGGCGCACATCGCCGGTGCTCTCGACCTCGCCCACGCCTGCCGCATGGTGGCCACCGGCACCGACCCGAGCACGGTGGAGTACGAGCGGCCGTCCCTGCCCTCGCTGGACGAGGCCGGTGCGGTGTGGGAGCTGGGGCCGGAGGCGATGCCGGCCTCCGCCCCGGCGGCGCTGGTGCTGTCGCCCTTCCGGGGCGAGGGGTCCGAGGGGTCCGAGGTGCGGGGGCTGATGTGCGGCCTGGCCCGTATGTACACCATGGGCGCCACCGTGGACTGGGCCGCGCTGTTGGACGGCGATCCGGCTCCCCGCACCGTCGCCCTGCCCACCTACGCCTTTCAACGACAGCGCTTCTGGCTGGAGAACGAGGCTCCGGCGGATGCCGAGTCCCGGGTGGAGACCTGGGCGGACGCCGAGTTCTGGGATGCCGTGGCCCGTACGGACACGGCGGCCCTGACCCGGGCGCTCGAGGTCCCCGCCGGCCGGCGGGAGGTGCTCGCGGATATCCTGCCCGCCCTGGCCACCTGGCGGCGGCAGCCGGAGTGGCGCTACCGCATCGCCTGGAAGCCCCTCGCCGACCCGCCGACGCCACGGCTGACCGGCACCTGGCTGGTCGTGACGTCCGGCCACAGCGGGTCCGGTGACAACGGGTCCGGAGACAGCAGCTCCGGTGACAGCAGCGGCGACGCCACGGTCGCCGCCGTGACCACCGCCCTGCGCGACCATGGCGCCGAGACCCTCGTGTTCGCCCCGGACACCACACCACCGGACGACGAGGCGCGGGCCCGGCGGGTGTCCGCGGCCGTCGCCGGGCGGCCGGTCGCAGGGGTGCTCTCCCTGCTGGCGGTGGAGGCACCGGCCGACGACGGGCGCGGCCCGGCGCTCGCCCCGACCCTCGACATGTTCGAGACGCTGCGGCGGGCCGGGGTCGAGGCCCCGGTGTGGCTGGCCACCCGTGGTGGCGTCGGCGTCGACCTGGGCGATCCGATGTCCCGTCCGGAGCAGGCCCGGTTCTGGGGTCTGGGCGGTGCGCTGGCGATGGAGCGTCCGCGCTGGTGGGGCGGGCTGGTCGACCTGCCGGAGCGGTTCGACGACCGGGCGGGACGGCGGCTCGCGGGGGTCCTGGCCGGGGCGTACGGCGAAGTGGAGGTGGCCGTGCGCGGCGACAGCTGCTTCGCCCGGCGCCTGGTGCGCGACATCCCCACGGCCCTGACCAGCCCTGCCCGGCGGCTCCGGGGAACGGTCCTCATCACGGGCGCGGCCACCACTCTGGCCGCGCACACCGCCCGCTGGGCGGCCGAGGGCGGCGCCGAACACCTGCTGCTGGTCGACACCGCACCACCGGCCGCCGACCTGGTGGCCGAGGTGAGCGCCATGGGCGTACGAGTGTCCGTGGCCACCGTCGATGTGGCGGACCCGGAGGCGCTCGCCGCGGTGGTCGCGGGCCTTCCCGCGGAGTTCCCCCTGACGGCCGTTCTGCATCTCACGGCACCGCTGGCCGCCGAGGCCGGGCAGTTGGATGCCGCGCGGATCGAGGGCGAGTGGGCGGCGACGGTGGCGGGCGCGGTGAACCTCTGCGCCCTCGGCAGCAGCCATGAGCTGTCGGCCCTGGTGCTCGGGTGCTCGATCGTGGGCGTCCTGCCCAGCCCGGGCCTTGGCAACCAGGCGCCGGCCCACGCCTATCTGAGCGCGCTCGCCCAGGAGTGCCGGGCACGGGGCGTTCCGGCGACCTCGGTGTGCTGGGGTTCGATCGACGACCCCGACACGGCCGTCGGCGCCGCCAAGCAGCTCCGGACCAACGGGATGCCCGCACTGCCCCAGCGCTCGGCCGCCGACCTGCTGCGGCAGGCGGTCATGGCGGACACGGCGTCCGTGGTCATCGCGGACATCGACTGGAGCTGGATGACCGCACACGCCTCCGAGCTGGGAAGACATCGGCTCTTCGATGACCTTTCCGGCCCTTCGGCCACGCCGCATACGCACCGCGGTCGGTGATCACGCCGACCGGCCCCAACCAGGCGGGAGTACCGATGAACGCACACACCACCGTCAACAACCACACCCCCGGCGACGCCGGCCCTCAAGGAGACGGATCCGCGATGCAGACGGAGAAGAGCGAGACCGCACTGGACGGGGCGGCGCTGCACCAGGCGCTCGCCATCGCCACGGCCGAGGAGCGCGAGGACATCCTGCGGGAGACCGTACGGACGCAGCTCGCCGACATCCTGGCACCCGCCGTGGTGGACGACGACAGCAACTTCCTGGAGAACGGGCTCACTTCGCTGACCGCTCTCGAACTCACCCGCAATCTCATGACGCTCACCGACGTGGAGATCCCCCTCGTCGCCATTCTGGAGTACCCCACCCCCGCCCAGCTCGGCCACTACCTCGCCGAGGCGTACGCCGCGGTCAACTCCGGTGACGGCGCCACGGCCTAGTCCGGGCCGCAGGGCACAACGCCGCGCGGGAGGGGGACGAACCCCCTCCCGCGCGGCGTTTTCCTGTCGGTGGTACGCGGTTCCGCCAGTGCGTCAGAACGCGCAGTCCACGTGCTTGATGGCCTCGACGAAGCTGGCCACCAGCCGCCGGGGCTCCCCCACCGTGCGGATCTCCGGCAGCCGGCTGAACAGCTCACGGAAGAGCACCGTGACCTCCATGCGGGCGAGATGGGCACCCAGGCAGAAGTGCGGGCCGACCGACCCGAAGGTCATATGCGGATTGGGGTCCCGGGTGATGTCGAACTGATAGGGGTCGGTGAAGACGTCCTCGTCCCGGTTGGCGGACCAGTAGAAGAGCAGCAGCTTGTCGCCCTCCTGGAAGCGGTGGCCGTTCACCTCGCAGTCCCGCTTGACGGTTCGGCGCATCCAGTTGATGGGGGTCGCGACCCGCAGAATCTCCTCGACCGCGCCCGGCACGTAGGTCTCGAAGTCGGAGAGCAGCAGCTTCCGCTGCTCCGGATGCTCGGTGAGCAGCACCAGACCACGCGAGATCGCGTTACGGGTGGTCTCCATTCCGGCGACGACGAGCAGGATGAAGAAGGAGGAGAGCTCTTCGGGGCTCAGCCGCTCACCGTCGATCTGCGCCTGCACCAGCCGGGTGACCAGATCTCCGGTGGGGTTACGGGTGCGGTCGGCGGCGAGCCGTGAGATGTAGTCGGCGAGTTCATGTGAGGTCTTCAGCAGGGCGGCGGTGGCCTGATCGGCCCGGGGAACGTATTCGGGGTCGAAGGTGCCGACGATGACATTGGACCGGTCGTAAATGAACTCGTAGTCGTCGCTGGGAATCCCCATCATGCCGCTGAGCACCGCGATCGGCATGATCGCCGCGACGTTCCGGACGAAGTCGCCCGGGCCGTCCGCGATGAGGTCGTCGACAATCTTCCGGGCCGCCTTTTGGGACGCCACCTCGAACTCGGCGGCCATTCCCCGGCCGAAGGCGCGGGACACCAGCCGGCGCAGCCGGGCGTGCTGGGGATTGTCCATATTGATCATCGATCCGAAGAAGCTGTTGAACTCCTCCGGCAGATCGATGATGCTGATCGCGGTGGGCAGCGAGCCGAAGTCCTGCGGACGCCGGCTCACCTCGGCGATATCGGCATGCCTGACCATCGCGTAATAGCCGGACCCACGCCCGAACCCGGGCATGACCGGTTCGCGGAAGAGCACGGGCTCCGGCCGTCGGCGCAGCGCCGCGAAAGCGGCGTCACGGTCGCCGTAGGGCTGGGCCCAGAAGGACAAGTCGGTGAGGTCGATGTTGTCGACATGGGCAAGCCTCGATTCCGGGGGATACACAGCGCCTCACTTCGGCTCGGAGTCTACGGTCGGTAAAAGAGTTGGGTCGGCATGAGAGAATGAATCGCCCGGCGGCCCAGCATCTCGCGCCCCGCTTAAGCGCCGCTAATCTGCGCATACATCACATCCCCAGCGGTCGAATCGGATTGGGCGGCCCGGCTAGAATTCCGGCATGGATCTTTCCGTGCCCGTAACCGACGATGTGAAATTGCATTTCCGGCACCGGCCGGGAACGGCGTCGCTTCCCTTTCTCCTGGTCCATGGCATGGCCTCCAGCGCCCGGCTGTGGGACGAGGTCGCCGACCATCTGGCAGCCGCGGGCCATGCGGTGTACGCGGTGGATCTGCGCGGCCACGGGGACTCCGACACACCCGAGTCCGGCTACGACACCCCGACCGCGGTCGCGGATCTGGTGGCGGCGGCGGCCGCCCTCGGGCTGGACCGGGTGGTGGTGGCCGGTCACTCCTGGGGCGGCAATGTCTCGGTGCGGCTGACCGCCGAACACCCCGAACTGGTGGCCGCGCTGGCCCTCGTGGACGGCGGCTGGCTGGAGCCGGCCAAGGCGTTCCCCTCCTGGGACGCGTTCGTCGGGGCGTTGCGGCCCGCGTCCCTGGAGGGCGCCACCGTGCAGAGCGTGAGCGACTACTTCCGCGCCATCCACCCGGACTGGTCCCCGGCGGCGATCGAGGCCGCGGTGGACACGATGCTGGTGAACCCGGACGGGTCGCTGTCCCGGCGCATGTCGACCGAGCAGCACATGTCGATCCTGCACAGCATCTGGAACGAGCCGCCGAGGCCGTGGTACGCGGCCATCACGGTGCCCACCCTGCTGATGCCCGCCATTCCCAAGGGCGCGGACGGGAAGTGGGCGGACCGCATCCGCACCCGTATCAGGGAGACCACGGCCGACCTGCGCCACGCGACGATGCGGGAATATCTCGACTCCGAGCACGATCTGCACGCCCAGCGTCCCCGGCGGGTGGCCGACGATCTGCTCGACCTGGCCCGCGGCGTCCAGCCCACCCGCGGCGCTCACTGACTCCCCGCACGCGAACTCCCCGTACGGTCTCCGTAGGTCTCCGTACGGGGAGTTCGTGTGCTCGGTGGTCGCGGGCGCGGGGCCCGCGACCACCGGTCAGACTCCGAGTTCGCGGTCGATGAGGGCGAACACCTCATCGGCGGTGGCCGCCGTCAGGTCCTGCTCGTCCGTCGGCCCGTCGGCCTCCTGCGCGGTGGCGGTGTACTTCCACACCAGGGCCTGCAACCGGTTCACCAGTCCGGCTCGCCGCGGGTCGCCGGTCGGCAGCCCGGCCAGTGCGGCCTCGAGTTCGTCGAGGTGTCCGGAGAGCGGATGTGCCGCGCCGGCCTCTCCCGGGTCCACCTCGGCCAGCAGATGGCCCGCCAGCGCCCGGGGGGTCGGATAGTCGAAGACCACCGTCGTCGGCAGGCTCAGCCCCGTGGTGGCGCGCAGCCGGTTCCTGAGCTCGACGGCCGCGATGGAGTCGAACCCCAGCTCCTTGAACGGGCGGTCCGGCTCGACCGCTTCCGGCGCCGGATAGTGCAGTACGGCGGCCACATGGGCGCGTACCAGCGCCAGCAGCCGCTCGACCCGCTCGTCCTCGGCCAAGGGGCCCAGCTCCCGCCGCAGCGCCGACGCCTCATCGGTGCCGGTGTCCTCCGCGGCTCCCCGCGCGGCCTCGATGGCCTGGCGGGCGGCCCGGATGTCGTCGAAAAGCCTGCTGGGGCGGGCGAGGGTGAACAGCGGCGCGAAGCGCTCCCATTCCACGTCGGCGATCGTGACGCGCGGATCGTCGTGGTCGAGCACCTGGCGCAGTGCGGTCAGCGCCGGCCGTGGGTCCAGCGGGGACAGGCCCTGCCGCCGGGAGCGCTCGGTGTGCGCAGCCACCGGCCCGTCCGGGGTGTCACCGCCATACGGCAGATCCCACAGCCCCCACGCGATCGAGACGGTGGGGCGGCCGTCGGCCCGGTCGCGCCGCGCCAGCGCGTCGAGGCAGGCGGTGGCGGCCGCGTAGGAGCCGTGGTCCTTGCTGCCCCAGGACGCGGCGACGGTGGAGAAGTAGACCACGGTGTCCTCGGGGCTCATACCGCAGAGTTCGTCCAACCGGCGCCCGGTGTCGTCCAGATGGGCGCGGATCTCCTCGGTCAGCCGCTGTGGGGTGAGGTCCATCAGCGGGGCCAGTTCTCCGGAGGCCGAGGTGTGGATGATCGTCCCGATGCGTCCACTCGCCTCCGCCACCCGCTCGACGAGGCGTGCGGTGCCGTCCCGGTCGGCGGGTGAGTGGTCCGCCACGGTGAGTCCGGTGCCGAGCGCGTCCAGTTCGGCCTTCAGCTCCACTGCGGCCTTCAGCTCCACAGCGCCGGGGGCGTCGCCACCTCCGGGGCTCAGCATCAGGATGTGTTCGGCGCCGTCGGCGGCCAGCCGGCGGGCGACATGGGCGGCTGGTCCGTCGGCGGTTCCGGTGATGAGCACGGTGCCCCGGGGCTTCCAGGTGCGCCGCGGGGCTCGGCCGCCGATCGGGTCGGGGACCAGCCGTCGGCCGTACGCACCGGTCGGGCGCAGCGCCGCCTCGTCCTCGCCACAGGCCCCGGTGAGCACGGCGCGCAGCCGCTCCGCGTCCAGGGTGTCCGGGCTCGCGGGCAGGTCCACCAACCCGCCCCACCGGTCGGGGTGTTCCAGGGCGGCCACCCTGCCGAGCCCCCACAGCTGGGCCTGGTGGGGAGCGTTCAGGGGGTCGGAGTCGTCGATGGCGACCGCGCCGCGGGTGGCACACCACAGGGGTCCGGTGACGGCGGCGTCCACCAGGGCCTGGAGCAGGGTGAGCGTGCCGGTCAGGCCGGGGGCCACGCCGGGGAGCGGCCGCGCGTCGTCGTCCAGGGCCAGCAGCGACAGTACGCCCGTCGGTGGCGTCTCCTCGGCGCACCGGGAGCGCAGCAGCTCGGCGAGCCCCTCCCGGTCGGTGTCCTCGGCCAGCTCCAGCCTGCGCACCTGGCCGCCGTCCGCGCCCAGCGCCCGTACGCAGGCATCCGTCCAGCCGTCGGCGGCGCCCTTCGGGTGGACCACGAGCCAGGAGCCCGCGGTGGCGGGGGCGGCATCGGTGACGGGCCGCCACTCGACGCGGTAGCGCCAGGAGTCCACGGCGGAGCGCTCACGACGGCCGCGACGCCATGTCGAGAGCGCGGGGAGCACGGTGCCCAGCGAGGTCCGGTGGCCGGTGCCGTCCGGGAGGCTCAGCGTCTCGGAGAGCGCGCTCAGGTCCTCTCCCTCCACCGCGGCCCAGAACCGGGACTCCTCCTCGTCCGCCGGGGACTCGGTGGCGAAGGACACCGAGTCGGCCAGCCAGTACCGCTCCCGCTGGAAGGCGTAGGTGGGCAGTTCGACGGTGTGCGGGGCGGCGGGGCCGGTGGGGTGGAGGGTGGTCCAGTCGACGGCGACGCCCGCGGTGAAGGCCAGCGCGAGGGACTCGATCAACCGCGCCGGGCCGCCGTGGTCGCGCCGGAGCGTGGGCACGGTGACCGCGTCGGCCCCGGCTTCCTCGAAGCTCTCCTGCATTCCCACGGTCAGTACAGGATGGGTGCTGCTCTCGATGAACACGCGGTGGCCGTCGGCCAGCAGCGCCTGGACGGTGTCGGCGAACCGCACTGGCTCACGGAGGTTGGTCACCCAGTACGCGGTGTCCAGCCCGGTGGTGTCGATCCGCCGGGCGGTGACCGTGGAGTAGAACGCCACCTTGGACGCGACCGGCCGGACACCCGCCAGGGCCTCCGCCAGCTCGTCGGCGATCTCGTCCACCTGGGGGCTGTGCGAGGCGTAGTCCACCTCGATCGGCCGCGCCCGGTCGCCCGCCTCCTGACACGCCGCCACGGCGTGCGCCACCTGCTCGGGCGGACCGGAAATCACCGTGGAGGACGGGCCGTTGACGGCCGCCACGCCGACGGCCGCCGCCTGGTCGCCCAGAGCGGCCAGCAGCTTCCCGGCCCGCTCCCGGCTCACTCCCAGGGAGGCCATCGCCCCGCCACCGGCGAGCCGCCGCAACGCCTTGCTGCGCAGCGCCACCACCTTGGCGCCGTCCTCCAGCGACAGGGCCCCGGCCACCACGGCCGCCGCGATCTCGCCCTGGCTGTGCCCGATCACCGCCCCGGGACGTACGCCGTGCCCCGCCCACACCGCGGCGAGCGACACCATCACGGCCCACAGGACGGGCTGCACCACATCGACACGGCCCAGGTCGGCCGCCCCGTCGGCGCCACGCAGCACATCGGTGAGGGACCAGTCGACGTACGGCGCCAGCGCCCGTTCGCACTCCGCCACGCGGGCCGCGAACATGGGTGCGGCGTCGAGCAGTTCGGCGCCCATGCCCGACCACTGCGAACCCTGGCCGGGGAACACCAGCACCGGGCCCAGGTCCCCGGCCACGGCGGCGCCACCGTGGTGGACGAGGCCCGGGTGTGTCCCGCCGGTGGCCAGCGCTTCCACGGCCGCCATCAGCTCCTCGTGGGTCTCGCCCACGGCCACGGCCCGGTGGTCGAACACCGACCGGGTGGTGACCAGCGACCAGCTCACATCGGCGATGGGCAGCCCCGGATCGGCGGCCATCCGCCGGGCGAGCGCCGCCGCCTGTCCCCGCAGGGCCTGGGCGCCACGGGCGGACAGCACCCAGGGAACCACCGCCGTCGCCGTCTCCGCCGCCTCGGGAGCGGGGTCTGCGGGCTCCTCCGGCTCGGCAGGGGGGCTGGGCTCGGGGGCCTGTTCCAGGATCAGATGGGCGTTGGTGCCGCTGATCCCGAAGGAGGACACCCCTGCCCGGCGGGGTCGTTCGCCCCTCGGCCACGCCACCGGTTCGGTCAGCAGCCGTACCCCGCCGCCTTCCCACTCCACATGAGGGGACGGCTCATCGATGTGCAGGGTGACCGGCAGCGTCTCGTGCCGGAGCGCCATCACCATCTTGATGACACCGGCCACTCCGGCGGCCGCCTGGGCATGGCCGATGTTCGACTTGAGCGACCCCAGCCACAGGGGCCGTTCACCGGGCCGGTCCCGTCCGTAGGTGGCCAGCAGCGCGTGTGCCTCGATCGGATCGCCGAGGGAGGTCCCCGTACCGTGGGCCTCGACCGCGTCGACCTGGTCGGCGGCGAGGCGCGCGTCGGCCAGCGCCTGACGGATCACCCGTTCCTGCGATACGTCGTTGGGCGCGGTCAGACCGTTGCTGGCGCCGTCCTGGTTGACGGCCGAGCCCCGGATCAGGGCCAGCACCCGATGCCCGTTGCGCCGTGCGTCGGACAGCCGCTCCAGCAGCACCAGCCCGACGCCCTCGGAGAACCCCGTGCCGTCCGCGGCCGATGCGAAGGACTTGCAGCGGCCGTCCGGGGCCAGCCCGCGCTGCCGGGAGAACTCGGCGAAGGCGGTCGGAGTGGTGAGCGCGGTGACCCCGCCCGCGAGCGCCAGATCGCATTCGCCCTGACGCAGCGCCTGGCTCGCCAGATGCATGGCCACCAGCGACGACGAACACGCCGTGTCCACGGTCACCGCCGGGCCCTCCAGACCCAAGGTGTACGCCACCCGGCCGGAGACCACACTGGTGAGGCTGCCGGTGGTGGCATAGCCCTCGAAGCCCTCGGGGACGCGGGGCATCCGGGACATGTAGTCCTGGCTGGACACGCCCGCGTACACACCGGTCAGGCTGCCCTTCACCGTCACCGGGTCGACCCCCGCGCGCTCGAACAGCTCCCAGGCCACCTCCAGCAGCAGCCGCTGCTGCGGATCCATCGCCAGGGCCTCGCGCGGGCTGATCCCGAAGAACTCCGCGTCGAAGCGGTCGGCGCCGTCCAGGAATCCGCCGTGCCGGACGTAGCTGGTGCCGGGGTGGTCGGGGTCGGGGTGGTAGAGGCCCTCCAGATCCCAACCGCGGTCGGTGGGGAACGCGGTGATGCCGTCGCCACCGGAGGCCACCAGCTCCCACAGCTCCTCGGGACAGCCGACACCACCCGGATAGCGGCAGGCCATGCTCACGATGGCCACCGGCTCCTGGGATCGCTCCTCCAGCTCGCGCAGCCGCTGACGAGCCTGCCCGAGATCCACCGTGACCCGCTTCAGATACTGGCGGAGTTTCTCTTCCGTACCCGACATCAGTCCTCACTCACGATCAAGAGGGCAGTTCCCTGTCGATGAACTCGAACAACTCGTCGTCCGACGCGGAGTCGAGGGCGCCGTCGTCCACGGTGGGGTGGTGCCGGCCGGTGGCCTCGGCCGGCGTGTCGTCGGTCAGGCGCCACAGCAGCGCCTCCAGGCGCTTCGCCAGCCGGTCGCGTGTCTCGTCGTGGGGTACGAGGCGTGCCATCGCCGCCTCCAGCCTCTCCAACTCGCCGAAGACGGGCGCCGAGATGTCCGCCTGCGCGGGGCACAGCTTCTCGCGCAGTTCGGCGGCGATGGCCGAGGGCGTCGGATGCCTGAAGACGACGGTGGCGGGGAGCCGCAGCCCGGTGGCGGCGGCGAGCCGGTTGCGCAGTTCGACACCGGTCAGCGAGTCGAAGCCCAGATCCTTGAAGGGGGTGTCACCGGACACCGTCCCGGCGTCGGTGTGGCCCAGGACCGCCGCGGCCTGCGTGCGCACCAGTGTGAGCAGGATCCGGTGCTGTTCCTCCACGGGCACCGCCGCGAGCTGGGCGACCAGCCCGGCGGCGGGCGCCCCGGTGGCGGCGGTACGACGTGTGGTCGTTCCGTTGTCGAGGAGCGTGCGCAGCAGGGCGGGCAGGGCGTCCGCGGGCTGAGCGGCCAGGGTCCGGAGGTCGAGCTGGACGGCCGCGGGCTGCGGGGCACCGTGCCAGCAGGCGGCGTCCATCAGCCCCAGCGCCTGCTCGCCGGACATCGCGGCGATGCCGGAACGGGACATCCTGGCCAGGTCCGCCTCGTCCAGATGCCCGGTCATCCCGCTGGCATCGGCCCACAGCCCCCAGGCCACCGAGACCGCCGGTAGGCCCATGGCCTGGCGGTGGGTGGCCAGGGCATCGCAATAGGCGTTGGCCGCCGCGTAGTTGGCCTGGCCCGGGCTGCCCATCACCCCCGCGGCCGAGGAGAACATCACGAACATGCCGAGCCGCAGATGGGCGGTGGCGGCATGGAGATGGGCCGCGGCCGTGGCCTTGGGCGCCCACACCCGCGCCAGACGCTCCGGGGTCTGCGAGGTGACCACCGCGTCGTCCAGCACACCCGCCGCGTGGACGACACCGGTCAGGGGGTGCGCCGGGTCGACGCCCGCGACGAGGTCGTTCACCGCGGCGCCGTCGGTGACGTCCGCGGCCACGATCCGGGCCTCGGCGCCCAGGCCGGTGAGGTGGGCCAGCAGCTCCGGTGCGCCGGGGACGTCGGGGCCGCTACGGCTCACCAGCAGCAGATGGCGGATGTTCCAGGCGCGGACGAGGTGCTCGGCGACGTGTCGGCCGAGGGTGCCGGTGCCACCCGTGATGAGCACGGTGCCGGCCGGGTCCACGGGGGCCGGGACGTCCAGCACCAGCTTGCCGGTGTGCTTGGCCTGGCTGAAATACCGCAGCGCCTCGCGCGCCCGGCTGAGCGGCCACGCCCGTACCGGTGGCGGCTCCAGCAGTCCGGAGGCGAACAATTCGCCGAGCTCCCGCAGCATTTGGCCGATGCGGTCCGGACCGGCGTCCGTGATCAGGTCGTAGACCCGGTAGGTCACCCCGGGGTATTCGGCGGTGATCAGCTCCGGGTCGCGGACATCGGTCTTGCCCATCTCCAGCAACCGGCCGCCTTCGCGGAGGAGGCGGAGCGAGGCATCCACAAACGGCCCGGCGAGGCTGTTGAGCACCACGTCCACACCCTGGCCACCGGTGGCCTCCCGGAGCGTCTCCTCGAAGTCCAGATCGCGTGAGGAGGCCCGATGCGCCTCGTCGATGCCCATCGCCTCCAGCACCGCATGCTTCCCCGGACTCGCCGTGGCGTAGACCTGCGCCCCCAGATGCCGCGCGATCCGCACCGCGGCCGTCCCCACACCACCGGTCGCGGCATGGATCAGCACCGACTCCCCTGGCCGGAGCCCGGCGAGGTCGGTCAGTCCGTACCAGGCGGTGAGGTAGGCCACCGGTACGGCCGCCGCCTGCCGGAAGCTCCAGCCGTCCGGGATCGGCGCCAGCAACCGCGCGTCGGTGACCGACAGCGGTCCGAACGACTGGTCGAGGACGCCCATGACGCGATCGCCCACGGACACGTGGGTCACCTCGGGGCCGATGTCCACCACCACTCCGGCGCCCTCACCGCCGAGTCCGGTCTGCCCGGGCACCATGCCCAAACCGACCAGCACATCACGGAAGTTGACACCGGCGGCGCGTACGGCGATCCGTACCTGGCCAGCGCCCAGGGGCTCCACCACCTCGGGGCAGGGCACCGGGACGACGTTCTCGAGGGTCGCCGTGCCCGCCGTGTCCAGCCGCCATGCCTCCGGCTGCTCCACGGGGCCCACCAGCCCCGCGCCCCCGGTACCGGCATGGACCAGGCGGGGCACCAGCGCCCGGCCGGCACGCAGGGCCAGCTGGGGCTCGTCCATCTCCACGGCGCGCGCCACGGCGATGCGCACGGCTTCGGTGTGAGGGGTGGCGTTGGGGTTGGCGTTGGGGTTGGGGTCGAGGTCGTCGTCGCGGTCGAGGAGGACGAACCGGCCGGGGTTCTCCGACTGTGCGCTGCGTACGAGGCCCCACACGGCGGCCGCGGCCAGGTCCACCCGGGTGGTGCTCTCGGGGCCGTCGACCGCGACCGCGCCTCGCGTGACCACCACCAACCGGGCCTCCGTCAACCGCGGTTCGGCGAGCCAGCTTCGCACCAGTTGCAGTGCCCGTTCCGTCGCCGACAGCGCCTCGGCCGACGCCTCCTCGGCGCCCGCACCGGTGGGGCTGGTCAGGGCGGTCATATCGGTGAGGACGACCGGCGGGACGGGTTCCTCATCGCCGAGTGCCGCGATCAGCGCGGCAGGATCCGGGTGGCCGTCGGCGCCCAGGACGGCCCAGCCGTCGTCCCCGGCCGCCGTCTCTTCGGCCCCGGCCGCGAGCGGCAGGGGAGTCCAATCGACGGTGAACAGGCTGTCCGTGCCGTGGCTGCCGTGGGCCACTGCCGCTCGCAACTGATCGACGCTCGCGGGCCGCATCGCCACGGAGTCCACGGTCAGCACCGGAGCGCCGACGGCATCGGCCACGGTCAGCCGTAGTGCGCGCTCGCCCTCGGCGTTCTCCGGCTGGGGAGAGAGCCGAACCCGGACCGTGGTCGCCCCGGCCGCCCACAACGTCACGCCGTTCCAGGCGAACGGCAGCCAGACCTGGCCGTCGGTGGCTTCGGTACCGGTCTCGGTGTCGTCCGCGTCGAGCTGGTCGATCAGCAGTGCGGGATGCAGCGCGGCGTCCAGCAAGGCCGGGTGGATGCCGAATCCGGCCTGCTCCCCGGCGGCCTCGGGCAGGACCACCTCCGCGCACACATCCGCGCCGTCCCGCCATACGGCCCGCAGCCCCTGGAACGATGGACCGTAGGCATATCCCGAGGCCGCGACCCGGTCGTAGAACCCCTCGACGCCGAGCGCTGCCGCACCGGCCGGAGGCCACGCCCCGCCCAGTCCCAGCCCCTCGTCGGAACGGTCCGCGGGTGCGCTCAACACGCCCTCCGCATGGCACACCCATCCCGTGGCGGAGTCTCCTTCGCCAGCGGGCCGGGAGTACACCCGCACATCACGACGCCCAAACTCGGCGGCCTCGCCCACGACGACCTGCACCCGCAGGGCGCCCGACGACGGCAGGACCAGAGGCACCCGCAGCGCCAGTTCATCCACTCCGCCACAGCCGACCTCATCGGCCGCCCGCAGCACCCACTCGGCCAGCGCCGCGCCCGGGACCAGCACCGCGTCCGCCACCACATGCTCACCGAGCCAGGTATGCGTGCGGGCCGAAATCCGGCCCGTCAGCACATGGCCACGGCCATCGGCGAGCTCCACAGCGGCGCCCAGCAGCGGATGTCCGGCGGAGACGAGCCCGAGGTCGGCCGGGTCGCCGGCGCGTCCACCGTGGCCGTCAAGCCAGTAGCGCTCGCGCTGGAACGCGTAGGTGGGCAGTGCGACCACGCGGGGTGCCGGGGAACTCGGGTACAGCGTGGTCCAGTCGACGTCGACCCCGGCGGTGAACGCCTGGGCGAGCGAGTGGAGGAGCTGGGCCTGGCCACCGTGATCGCGGCGCAGGGTCGGTACCGTGACGGCCGTGACCTCCGCTTCCTCAAAGGTCTCCTGCAGCCCGAGCGTGAGCACGGGATGCGTACTGGCCTCGATAAATACCCGATGCCCGTCCGCCAGCAACGCCCGAACAGCATCGGTGAACCGCACCCGCTCCCGCAGATTCGCCACCCAGTAACCGGTGTCCAGGTCGGTGGTGACCGCACGACCGCCGGTCACCGTCGAGTAGAACGCCGTACCCGAACCCGATGTATCGAGCGGACGGACACCGGCCAGAACCTCGTTCAACTCCCCACGGATCTCCTCCACCTGAGGACCATGCGAGGCATAATCCACCTCAATCAACCGCGCCCGCTCCCCCACCTCCTGACACACCGCGACGACAGCGGCCACCTGCTCCGGCGGACCCGAAACCACCGTGGAGGAGGGCCCGTTGACAGCCGCCACCCCTACACCAGCCGCCTGATCGCCCAGGCCGGAGAGGAGCTGGCCCGCCCGCTCCTGACCCACACCGAGGGAGGCCATCGCCCCGCCACCAGCCAACCGTCGCAACGCCTTGCTGCGCAGCGCCACCACCTTCGCGCCGTCCTCCAACGACAGCGCACCCGCCACCACCGCAGCCGCGATCTCACCCTGGCTATGACCCACCACCGCCACAGGACGCACCCCATACCCCGCCCACACCCCAGCCAGCGACACCATCACCGCCCACAACACGGGCTGGACCACATCCACCCGCCCCAGATCCGCCGCACCCTCCGCGCCGCGCAACACATCCGTCAGCGACCAGTCCACATACGGCGCCAGCGCCCGCTCACACTCCGCCACCCGCGCCGCGAACACCGACGACGCCTCCAGCAGCTCCGCGCCCATACCGGCCCACTGCGAACCCTGGCCGGGGAAGACCAGCACCGGGCCCACATCACCCGCCAGCGCCGCCGCACCCGACTGCACCACCCCGGGATGCGACACATCCGCCGCCAACGCCTCCACGGCGGCCAACAGCTCGGCGCGGTCATCACCCAACGCCACTGCCCGATGCTCGAACACCGACCGCGTGGTGGCCAACGACCACCCCACATCGACGGATGAAAGCTCGGATGTGCCGCCCACACGTTCAGCCAGGGCGGCGGCCTGGCCGCGCAGCGCCTCCGCACTCCGCGCCGAGAGTACCCACGAGACCGTGCCCATGTCGGAGGAGACCGGCTCCGTCTGTCCATCCTCCTCGGGCGTGGCGGGCGCCTGTTCGAGGATGACGTGGGCGTTGGTGCCGGAGGCGCCGAACGAGGACACACCAGCCCGGCGCGGCCGCTCACCATTCGGCCACTCCACCGCCTCGGTCAGCAGCCGCACAGCGCCGCTGTCCCAGTCCACATGCGGGCTCGGCTCATCGATGTGCAGAGAGGCAGGCAGCGTTCCATGGCGCATGGCCTGCACCATCTTGATGACACCCGCCACACCCGCCGCCGCCTGCGTATGCCCGATATTGGACTTGATCGAGCCGAGCAACAGCGGCTGCCCGGCAAGGCGATCCTGACCGTAAGTGGCCAGCAGCGCCTGCGCCTCGATCGGATCACCCAGCGTCGTACCCGTACCATGCGCCTCCACCGCATCGACATCCGAGACCGACAGCCCCGCGCTCGCCAGCGCCTGACGGATCACCCTCTGCTGCGACGGACCGTTCGGCGCGGTGAGTCCATTCGACGCACCGTCCTGATTGACGGCCGAACCACGGATCACCGCCAGGACATCGTGCCCGTTGCGCCGCGCGTCCGACAGCCGCTCCAACAGCAGAACACCCGCACCCTCGCCCCAGCCCGTCCCGTCGGCGGCCGCCGCAAAGGGCTTGCACCGGCCATCGGGGGCCAGACCACGCTGACGGGAGAAACCGGTGAACACATCCGGCGTGGCCATCACCGTCACCCCACCGGCCAACGCCAGCGTGCACTCCCCCTGCCGCAACGCCTGCGCCGCCAGATGCATCGCCACCAACGACGACGAACACGCCGTATCCACCGTCACCGCAGGACCCTCAAAGCCCAGCGTGTACGCCACCCGCCCGGACACCACGCTGCCCGAACCCGCGAGCATCGCATAGCCCTCGAGCTTCACATCGGCGCCACCGCTCAGCCCGGCCGCGTAGTCGTGATACATCACGCCCGCATAGACACCGGTCGGACTGCCCTTCAACGACACCGGGTCGATCCCCGCCCGCTCCAGCACCTCCCACGACGCCTCCAACAGCAACCGCTGCTGCGGATCAGTGGCCAGCGCCTCCCGCGGATTGATCCCGAAGAACGCCGCATCGAACGCATCGGCGTCATAGAGGAAGGCGCCCTCGTGGGCATAGCTGGTGCCCGGGTGATCGGGGTCCGGATGGAACAGCCCGTCCAGATCCCAGCCTCGGCCGGTCGGAAACTCCCCGATCACGTCCTGCCCCGAGGCGACCAGATCCCACAGCGCTTCAGGGGAGTTCGCGCCTCCCGGGAAACGGCAGGTCATGCCGATGATCGCCACGGGATCGTCCGTATCCGCCCTCGCCGCGACGGGTGCACGGGAACCCGCGGTCTCGCCGGTCAGCCGGGTGCACAGATACTCCGCCAGCACCCGAGGCGTCGGATAGTCGAACACCATCGTCGCCGGCAACCGCAACCCCGTCACCAACGACAACCGATTACGCAACTCCACCGCCGTCAACGAATCAAAACCCAACTCCTTAAACGCAGCATCCACCCGCACCTCACTGGCAGAACCAAACCCCAACACCACCGCCACACCACCCCGCACCACCTCCACCACCACATCCAACCGAGCACCAACCCCCAACCCCACCAACCGCCCCGCCAACCCCGAGGCCGACGGGCCACCCTCGGCGATCCGCCGCCTGGTACGACCGGCCGCCAACCCCCGCAACACCGCCGGAAGATCCTCACCGGCCGCCCCGGCCGGATCAAGGTCCACGGCCACCATCAGCGGACTCGCGAACCGGCATGCGGCGTCCAGGAGGGCCAGCCCGCGCTCGGACGACAACGGCCTCATCCCGCGCAGTCGCGTCAGGTCCGCCCGGCCCACATGCCCGGTCATCTCGCTGGCCTGGGCCCACAGCCCCCATGCCAGCGAAAGCCCCGGCAGTCCCCGCGCCCGCCGATGGGCGACCAGGGCATCGACAAACGCGTTCGCCGCCGCGTATCCGGCCTGACCCGCGTTGCCCACGACTCCGGCAGCCGAGGAGTACATCACGAACATGCGGAGCGGAAGGTCCGCCGTGGCGGTGTGCAGATGGGCGGCCGCCGCGGCCTTCGCCGCCCACACCCGCGCCACCTGTTCCCGGGTCTGCGAGGTGACCACCGCGTCATCCAGCAGTCCCGCCGCGTGAATGACACCGGTCAGCGGATGCGCCGGGTCGATACCGGCCACCGCGTCGGCGACCGCGTCGCCGTCCGTCACATCCACCGCGGCGATCCGCACCTGCGCGCCCAGGTCGCCCAGCCGCTCGGCCAACTCCGGTGCGCCGGGCGCGTCCGAGCCACGTCGGCTGACCAGGACCAGATGCTTGACCTGCCACGTACGCACCAGATGCTCGGCCACCAGACCGCCCAGCAGGCCCGTACCACCGGTGATCAGTACCGTACCGTCAGGATCGAGCCCACCAGGGGTCAGCCCTCCGGAATCCGCCTCGTCGGCGCCGTCGGTGTCGCGTGCGTGCGTCAGTCGGGGCACCATCAGCCCCCCGGCGCGCAGGGCCGCCTGTGATTCATCAGCCCGTACGGCACGGACGACGGCATTCGCCACATCACCCGCGGTCGGATTGGTGGCCTGGTGAAGGTCGAGGAGGACGAACCGGTCCGGGTGTTCCGCCTGCGCACTCCGCAGCAGGCCCCACAGCCCCGCCGCGGCCACATTCAGCTCTTCGTCGCCCAAATCCGCGTCTTCAGGGCCGCCGGTCGACACCGCGCCGCGTGTCACCACCACCAACCGGGTCTCGGCCAGCCGCGGTTCGGCCAGCCACCCCTGCAGCAGCTCCAGCGCTCGGCCGACGGCAGCCAAACCATCAGCCGCCCTCGCCGCGGCTCCGGCCTCCTGCGGGCCAACGCCTGCGGGCAGGTGGGTCACGGCGAAGGCGGGAGGTGGCGTGCCGTCGTCGAGTGCGGCGGCCAACGCTTCAAGACCCGGATGGCACACCACTCCCCCATCGCCGAGTCCGGGCTCCTCGGCCAGGTGCAGGGCGTCCTCACCCAGCACGACCCAGCCCATGGCGTCGGAGGTGTCCACCTCCGGCACGCCGGGCATCGGGATCCAGTCCAGCGTGAACAGCCCATCGACGCCGCGTCCGTCCCCGGACCTCAACTGGCTCGGGTCGGCGGGACGCATCGTCAGGGAGCCGACCGTCAGCACCGGGGCGCCCATGGCATCGGCCACGACCACCCGCAACCCACGCTCTCCCACCGCGCCGTCCTGATGGGGAGAGGGCTGGCGGGGCGAGAGCCGGACCCGGACCGTGGTCGCCTCCGCGGCCCACAGGGAGACGCCGTTCCAGGCGAACGGCAGTCTCATCACCCCGTCGTCCGCCGACTCGATGTCGGCGGCGAGCAGCATGGGATGCAGGGCGGCGTCGAGCAGTGCCGGGTGGATGCCGAAGCCGTCCGCGTCCCCCGCCGCTTCGGGCAGCGCCACCTCGGCCAGCAGGTCAGCGCCGTCCCGCCACACGGCACGCAGCCCCTGGAACGACGGCCCGTACGCATAGCCCGCCGCCACGGCATGCTCGTAGAACCCGTCGACATCCATCGGCTTCGCGCCCTCGGGAGGCCAGACTCCCCCCAGCTCCTCGGCCGCACTCGGCGCGGCCGGCGGGCTCAGGACGCCCTCCGCATGGGTCACCCAGTCCGGATCCGCGCCGGGTTCGGCATCGCGGTCGGGCCGGGAGTGCACCCGCACATCGCGCCGCCCGTCCTCGGCAGCCTCGCCTACGACGATCTGCACCCGCAGTCCACCCGACGGCGGCAGCACCAACGGGACCTGCAGCGCCAGTTCCTCGATGCCGCCACAGCCCACCTCGTCGGCCGCCCGTAACGCCCACTCCACCAACGCCGCACCCGGAACCAGCGGCGTTCCGGCGACCACATGGTCACCGAGCCAGCCCCCGCCGCCGGTGGCCGACACCCGTCCGGTCAGCACCAGCCCGCCATCGGCAAGGCCCACCGCCGCCCGCAACAACGGGTGCTCCACCCGCTGCAGCCCCGCAGCACTCACATCGCCGACCCCGCCGGTGGCAGTGGCCCAGTAGCGCTGGCGCTGGAAGGCGTACGTGGGCAGATCGACGGTACGAGGGGTGGGGTCGGCCGGGAACGCGGCCCTCCAGTCCACCTCGACCCCGGCGGTGAACGCCTGGGCGAGCGAGTAGAGGAGCTGGGCCTGGCCACCGTGATCGCGGCGCAGGGTCGGTACCGTGACAGCCGTGACCTCCGCTTCCTCAAAGGTCTCCTGCAGCCCGAGCGTGAGCACGGGATGCGTACTGGCCTCGATAAATACCCGATGCCCGTCCGCCAGCAACGCCCGAACAGCATCGGTGAACCGCACCCGCTCCCGCAGATTCGCCACCCAGTAACCGGTGTCCAGGTCGGTGGTGACCGCACGACCGCCGGTCACCGTCGAGTAGAACGCCGTACCCGAACCCGATGTATCGAGCGGGCAGACACCGGCCAGAACCTCGTTCAACTCCCCACGGATCTCCTCCACCTGAGGACCATGCGAGGCATAATCCACCTCGATCAACCGCGCCCGCTCCCCCGCCTCCTGACACACCGCGACGACAGCGGCCACCTGCTCCGGCGGACCCGAAACCACGGTCGACGAAGGCCCGTTGACGGCCGCCACGCCTACACCAGCCGCCTGATCACCCAGACCGAAGAGCAACTCGCCCGCCCGCTCCTGACCCACACCGAGCGACGCCATCGCCCCGCCACCAGCCAACCGTCGCAACGCCTTGCTGCGCAAAGCCACCACCTTCGCACCGTCCTCCAACGACAGCGCTCCCGCGACAACAGCCGCCGCGATCTCACCCTGGCTATGACCCACCACCGCCACAGGACGCACCCCATACCCCGCCCACACCGCAGCCAACGACACCATCACCGCCCACAACACCGGCTGCACCACATCCACCCGCCCCAGATCAGCGGCGCTATCAGCCCCCCTCAGCACATCCGTCAGCGACCAGTCCACATACGGCGCCAGCGCCCGCTCACACTCCCCCACCCGCGCCGCGAACACCGCCGACACCTCCAACAACTCCGCACCCATCCCCACCCACTGCGAACCCTGCCCCGGGAAGACCAGCACCGGACCCACATCACCCACCAGCACCGCCGCACCCGACTGCACCACACCCGGATGCGACACACCCCCCACCAACGCCCCCACAGCAGCCGACAACTCGGCCCGGTCACCACCCACCACCACCGCCCGATGCTCGAACACCGACCGCGTAGTGGCCAACGACCACCCCACATCCACCGACGACAACCCCGAATCCCCACCCACCCGCTCAGCCAACGCCGCCGCCTGCCCCCGCAACGCCTCCGCAGTCCGCCCCGATACCACCCACGGCACCACCCCACCCACACCAGAGGAATCCACCCCCGGCATAACCTCCGCAGCAGCCTGCTCCACGATCACATGCGCATTGGTGCCGCTGATCCCGAAGGACGACACACCGGCCCGGCGCGGGCGCTCGTCCGTCGGCCACTCGACCGCCTCCGTCAGCAGCCGCACACCGCCGCCGTCCCACTCCACATGGGGCGTCAGCTCCTCGGCATGGAGGGTGGCCGGGAGTACGTCGTGCCGCAGAGCCATGACCATCTTGATCACACCGGCCACACCCGCCGCACCCTGCGTATGGCCAATGTTGGACTTCAACGAGCCGAGCCACAGCGGCCGGTCCTCCGGCCGGTCCCGGCCGTAGGTGGCGATCAGCGCGTCGGCCTCGATCGGGTCGCCCAGCTTGGTGCCCGTGCCATGCGCCTCCACCGCGTCCACCTCGGACGGGGCCAGCCGGGCGCTGGCGAGGGCCTGGCGGATCACCCTCTGCTGGGAGGGGCCGTTCGGCGCGGTGAATCCATTGCTGGCGCCGTCCTGGTTGATGGCCGAGCCACGGATCAGGGCGAGCACCTCATGCCCGTTGCGCCGGGCGTCGGACAGCCGCTCCAGCAGGACGAGTCCGACGCCTTCGCCCCATCCCGTGCCGTCGGCGTGCACCGAGAACGCCTTGCACCGCCCGTCCGGGGACAGCCCCCGTTGCCGGGAGAAGCCGGTGAAGACCTCGGGGGTGGCCATGACCGTCACCCCGCCGGCCAGGGCCAGGGTGCACTCCTCCTGCCGCAGTGCCTGGCAGGCCAGATGGATCGCGACCAGGGATGACGAGCACGCCGTCTCCACCGTGACGGCCGGTCCCTCCAGGCCGAAGGTGTAGGAGACCCGGCCCGACAGCAGGCTCGGTGCGTTGCCCGCGTATCCCTCGGATCCCTTCTGCGGAAGGTCACCCGATGTGGCGCCGCCGGTGGTCGCCGTACCGGCGTAGACGCCCGTCCGGGAGCCCTTGAGGGACACCGGGTCGATTCCCGCCCGTTCGCATGCCTCCCAGGCGGTTTCCAGCAGCAGTCGCTGCTGAGGGCTGGTGGCGAGCGCCTCGCGTGGGCTGATGCCGAAGAACTGGGGGTCGAATCGGTCGGCGTCGTAGAGGAATCCGCCCCGGCGGACATACGTGGTGCCGGGGTGGTCCGGGTCCGGGTGATAGAGGCTGTCGAGATCCCAGCCGCGGTCGGTGGGAAAGTCCCCGATCGCGTCCACACCGCCGGTGACCAGCCGCCACAGGTCCTCGGGCGTGTTCACCCCGCCCGGGAACCGGCACGCGATGCTCACGACCGCGATCGGCTCCTGGTATCGCTCCTCCACCTCGCGCAAACGCAGGCGCGTATCGTGCAGATCCGCGGAGACGCGCTTGAGATACTCGACCAGTTTCTCTTCATTCACGTTCACCATGAGGTTTCACCCGGCCTCAGCGATCGTCGCGCCCGGCACATTCAGGACACACCCAGTTCGTTGTCGATGAAGTCGAGAACCTGGGCCGCGGACGCGGACTCCAGCCTCTCCGCGGCGGTCATTTCTTCCTCCGCCGGCTTTCGTGTCGCTTTCCACTTCGCCAGCAGGCTTTCGAGCCGTGCCGTGACCGCCCCCGAATCGTCCTCTTCCATCTCGAGGCCGATCAGGGTGGCTTCGAGCCTGGCCAGTTCGTTGAGGACCGGATCGGCGCCGTCCCGGCCCGTGGCGGCGCCGACCGCCGGGGCGATGCGTTCCAGCAGGTAGTCGGCGAGCACGGCCGCTTCCGGATAGTCGAAGACGAGGGCGGCGGGCAGGCGCAGACCGGTGGCGGCGGCGAGCCGGTTACGCAGTTCGACGGCGGTCAGGGAATCGAAACCGAGCTCCTTGAAGTTGGTGTCGGCCTGTACCGCTTCGGCGTCGGCATGCCCGAGCACGGTGGCCACATGGCCACGGACCAACTGGAGGACCGCGCGGTGCTGTTCCGCGGCGGACAGGCCCGCCAGCCGCCCGGCCCAGTCGTCCGGCCGCGCATCGGCTGCCGCCGCCGTACGCCGCGTCGCCGCGCCACCTGCGCCCGATGCGGCGAGGGCGCGGAGCGTGGCGGGGAGGCCGTCGGCGGGCTGGGCGGCCAGGACACGCGTGTTCATATCCGCCGCGATCAGCTGATGGCCGCCGTGCTCGGCCGCCGCGTCGAGCAGCCGCAGGGCATGGTCGGCGGCCATCGCGGTGATGCCCGAGCGGGTCATCCGGGCCAGGTCCGCGTCGGCGAGGCCGCCGGTCATCTCGCTGGATTCGGCCCACAGGCCCCAGGCCACCGAGACCGTCGGCAGGCCAAGGGCCTGACGGTGGGCCGCCAGCGCGTCGCAGAAGGCGTTGGCCGCCGCGTAGTTGGCCTGCCCCGGGCTGCCCATGACCCCGGCGGCCGACGAGAACAGCACGAACGCGCCCAGGCGCAGATGTGCCGTCGCGGCGTGCAGATGCGCCGCGGCGGTGGCCTTCGCCGCCCAGACCCGCGCCAGCCGCTCGGGAGTCTGCGCGGTGACGACCGCGTCGTCCAGCACACCCGCCGCATGGATGACTCCGGTCAGCGGATGCCCGGGGTCGACCCCCTCCACCAGCTCCGCCACGGCTGCCGCGTCGGTGACATCGGCGGCGACGATCCGTACCCGCGCGCCCAGGGCGGTCAGCCGGTCGGCGAGGTCCCGGGCGCCCGGTGCTTCCGGGCCGCGGCGGCTCACCAGCAGCAGATGCCCGATCCGCCAGACACGTACGAGGTGTTCGGCGACCAGCGCGCCCAGGGTGCCGGTGCCACCGGTGATGAGGACGGTGCCGTCCGGGTCCACCGGGGCGGGGACGTCCAGGATCAGCTTGCCGGTGTGCTTGGCCTGGCTGAGATGGCGCAGCGCCTCACGTGTCCGGCTGAGCGGCCACGTCCGCACCCGCAGCGGCCACAGGGCTCCGGTGGTGAACAGCTCGCCCAGTTCGCCCAGCATCCGGCCGATGTGTTCGGGCCCGGCGTCGGTGATCAGGTCGTAGACCTGGTACGTCACCCCGGGGTACTCCTCCGCGACGCGCTCGGGGTCACGGAGGTCGGTCTTGCCCATCTCCATCAGCCGGCCGCCCTCGCCCAGCAGCCGCAGGGAGGCGTTGACGAAGGGTCCGGCGAGGCTGTTGAGCACCACATCGACACCACGCCCGCCGGTGGCCTCGCGGAACACCTCCTCGAAGTCCAGATCGCGTGAGGAGGCCCGGTGCGCCTCGTCGATGCCCATCGCCTCCAGCACCTCATGCTTGCCGGGGCTCGCCGTCGCGTAGACCTCCGCCCCCAGATGCCGGGCGATCCGTATGGCCGCCATGCCTACACCGCCGGTCGCGGCATGGATCAGGACCGTCTCCCCGGCCTGGAGCCGGGCCAGTTCCACGAGCCCGTACCAGGCGGTCAGGAACGCCACCGGCACCGAGGCCGCCTGCGGAGAGGTCCACCCGGCGGGAACGGGCGCCACCATGCGGGCGTCGGTCACCGCCGTGGGGCCGAATGCGCGGTCGAAGACCCCCATGACCCGGTCGCCCACCGCGACCCCGGTCACCTCGGGGCCGACGTCCAGCACCACACCGGAGCCCTCGCCACCGAGCCCGGTCTGGCCCGGGACCATGCCCAAACTGATAAGCGCGTCGCGGAAGTTGATACCGGCCGCGTGCACCGCCACCCGCACCTGACGCGGTCCGAGGGGCTCGAGCACCTCCGGACACGGCACCGGCTTCACGTTCTCCACCGTGGCCGCGCCGGTCAGCTCCAGCCGCCATGCGGGCTGTCCCACCAGTGCGGCCACACCCCCGCTGCTCACGCCACCGGCACGCATCAGCCGGGGCACCCGGAGCCGCCCCGCCCGCAGCGCGACCTGCGGCTCGTCCAGGTGCGCCGCCCAGGCCACGGCGCTGCGCACACTCTCTTCGAGCGGCTCGGAGTCCGGGTCGAGATCGACCAGAAGGAATCGCCCCGGGTTCTCCGCCTGCGCACTGCGCACCAGCCCGCACACGGCGGCCCCGGCCACGTCCAGGCCGCCGTCTCCGGCGCCGTCCGTGTCGGAGGCGCCGTCCGCCTCGAAGGTGTCGACCGCCTCGGAGGGGTCGATCGCGACCGCGCCCCGCGTGACCATCACCAGCCGGGTCTCGGCCAGCCGCGGTTCGGCCAGCCAGCCCCGCACCAGTTCCAGCGCCCGCTCCGAGGCCGCCAGACCGGCGGCCGCCAGGTCCGTACCCGCGTCCCCGCCGGACGGGCCGCCGAGCGCGGGCAGATACGCGACGGCCACCGAGGGGGCGGGGCCGTCACCGTCGAGGGCGGACACCAACGCCTCCAGATGCGGATGGTGTACCGCGCCCGGCACGATCGACCCACACTCCTGCCGGCCCAGAACCACCCACTCGCCGCCGTCCGCCGGATCGGCCTCCTGGAGTCCGGCGCCGGTGTCCGGTGCGCGGACGGGCAGGGGCGTCCACTCCAGGGTGAACAGCCCGCCCACCTCGAGCCCGCCGGAGGTGCGCAGTTGGTCGACGTCGGCCGGTCGCATCACCAGCGAGTCGACGGTCAGCACCGGACCGCCCAGTGCGTCGGCCACCTCGACCCGCAGACCGCGCTCGCCCTCGGCGCCACCCGCCTCCTGCTCCTGGGGCGAGAGCCGGACCCGTACGGTCGTGGCACCGCCCGCCGACAGCGACACCCCGTTCCAGGCGAACGGCAGCCACACCCGGCCGTCGTCGTGCTCCTGCCCGGGCCGGTCGAGGAGGAACGCCGGATGGAGCGCGGCATCCAGCAGTGCCGGATGGATACCAAATCCCTCTGGGTCTCCGGCGGCCTCGGGCAGCGCCACTTCGGCCAGGAGGTCCTCGCCGTCCCGCCACACGGCCCGCAGGCCACGGAACGACGGCCCGTAGGCGTATCCCGACGCTGCGGCGCGCTCGTAGAACCCGTCCAGCCGTACGGGCTCCGCGCCCACCGGGGGCCACGCCCGGCCCGGCGCGTCCACCGGCTCCCGCGCGGGGCTCTGCGGGGACGGCGGACTCAGGACGCCCTCGGCATGGCATACCCAGCCCGGCTCGGCACCGGGCTCGACATCGCGGTCGGGCCGGGAATACACCCGCACATCACGCCGCCCGTCCTCGGTGGCCACGCCGGCCACCACCTGAACACGCAGCCCACCGGACGCGGGCAGCACGAGCGGGACCTGGAGCGCCAGCTCCTCCACCCCGCCGCAGCCCGCCTCATCGGCGGCCCGCAGAGCCCACTCCACCAGCGCCGCGCCCGGCGCCAGCACGGCGCCCGCCATCACATGCTCGGCCAGCCAGCCCCCGGCGCCGCCACCGGCCGAGATCCGGCCGGTGAGCACCAGCCCGCCGTCGGCGAGCCCGACGGCCGCCGGCAGCTGCGCATGCTCCACCCGCTGCAGCCCGGCGGCCCCCACATCCCCGACGCCACCGCCCTGGGCCAGCCAGTAGCGCTCGCGCTGGAAGGCGTACGTGGGCAGGTCGACCGTCCGAGGCGCCGGGTCGGCCGGGAACCAGTGGGCCCAGTCGACATCGGTGCCATGGGTGTGCAGTTGGGCGAGGACGTGGCCGAATGCGTGCACTTCGGGTCGTTTACGGCTCAGGGTGGCCGTCACCAGCGGAGTCGGCCGCTCGGCGCCGGCCCCGGCCCCGGCTCCGTCCTCATCGGCGTCGGCGTCGGTCGTCGCCTCGTCGGGGGTGAGGTGCTGAAGGGTGTGCTGGGTCGCGGTGGCGAGGACGGGGTCGGGGCCGAGTTCGAGGAAGACGCCGGTTTCGGGCGCGATATGAGCGATGGCGGGGTGGAAGCGTACGGGTTGGCGGATGTGGCGCACCCAGTAGCCCGGTGTGGCCATCTCCTCGTCGGCCGGCTCACCGGTGAGGTTGCTGAGCACTGGGAGGGTGGGCCGGTGGAAGGTCAGGCCGTCGATGGCCTGCGCGAACGGCTCCAGGATGGGGTCCATCAGCGGGGAGTGGAAGGCGTGGCTGACGGTCAGGGTCCTGGTCTTGCGGCCCTTGGCCGCCCAGGTGGCGCCGATATCGGCGACCAGCTCGACCGGGCCGGAGACGACGGTGTTGCCAGGGGTGTTGAGGGCGGCGATGCCCACCTGGCCTTCGTATCGGGCCAGGTCCTCGGCGAGTTCATCGGCGGTGGCCGCGATGGTGGCCATGCCTCCGCCCTCGGGAAGCCCTCCCATCAGGGTGGCGCGGGCAGCGACGAGACGACAGGCATCGGGGAGGTCGAAGACCCCGGCCATGTGGGCTGCCGCGATCTCGCCGATGGAGTGGCCGATGACCGCGTCGGGGCGTACTCCGACCGAGTCGAGCAGTTGGGCCAGGGCGATGTGCAGGGCGAACAGCCCCGCCTGGGCGTAGATGGTGTGGTCCAGCAGCCCCGGCCGCTCGGCCACACCGTGGAAGACCACGTCGCGGAGCGGATGTTCCAGGTGGGGGTCGAGCAGGCCGCAGACCTCGTCGAAGGCCGTGGCGAACACCGGGAACCGTTCGTACAGCCCGGCCCCCATCCCCTGGCGCTGGCTGCCCTGACCGCTGAAAAGCCACACCGTCTTGCCCGTCACCGCGCCACTGGCAGGGAGCACCACACCCGGATGTGGCTCACCGCTCGCCAGTGCCTCCACGGCGGCCAACAGCTCGGCGCGGTCATCGCCCAACGCCACCGCCCGGTGCTCGAACAGCGATCGCGTGGTGGCAAGTGACCAGCCCACCTCGACCGTCGGCATCTCCGGGCAGCTGGCGACGCGTTCGGCCAGCGCGGCGGCTTGGCCGCGCAGCGCCTCCGCACTCCGCGCGGACAGCGTCCATGGCACCGCCCGCATGTCGGGGGAGATCACGGGTTCGGTGCTGACACGCTCGACCGGCTCGGGGGCCTGCTCCAGGAGGAGATGGGCGTTGGTGCCGGAGGCGCCGAACGAGGACACACCAGCCCGGCGCGGTCGCTCACCATTCGGCCACTCCACCGCCTCGGTCAGCAGCCGCACAGCGCCGCTGTCCCAGTCCACATGCGGGCTCGGCTCATCGATGTGCAGAGAGGCAGGCAGCATTCCATGGCGCATGGCCTGCACCATCTTGATGACACCCGCCACACCCGCCGCCGCCTGCGTATGCCCGATATTGGACTTGATCGAGCCGAGCAACAGCGGCTGCCCGGCAAGGCGATCCTGACCGTAAGTGGCCAGCAGCGCCTGCGCCTCGATCGGATCACCCAGCGTCGTACCCGTACCATGCGCCTCCACCGCGTCGATGTCGGACGGCGCCAGCCCGGCGCTCGTCAGCGCTTGGCGGATGACTCGCTGCTGTGAGGGGCCGTTCGGCGCGGTGAGTCCATTCGACGCACCGTCCTGATTGACGGCCGAACCACGGATCACCGCCAGGACATCGTGACCGTTGCGCCGCGCGTCCGACAGCCGCTCCAACAGCAGTACGCCCACGCCTTCGCTCCAGCCGGTGCCGTCGGCGGCGGCCGCGAAGGGCTTGCACCGGCCATCGGGGGCCAGACCACGCTGACGGGAGAAACCGGTGAACACATCCGGCGTGGCCATCACCGTCACCCCACCGGCCAACGCCAGCGTGCACTCTCCCTGCCGCAACGCCTGCGCCGCCAGATGCATCGCCACCAACGACGACGAACACGCCGTATCCACCGTCACCGCAGGACCCTCAAAGCCCAGCGTGTACGCCACCCGGCCCGAGACCACGCTGCCCGAACTGGCCAGCATGGCGTAGCCCTCCAGCCGCGCGTCACCGCCGCTGAGCCCGGCCGCGTAGTCGTGGTACATCACGCCCGCGTAGACACCGGTCGGACTGCCCTTCAACGACACCGGGTCGATCCCCGCCCGCTCCAGCACCTCCCACGACGCCTCCAACAGCAACCGCTGCTGCGGATCAGTGGCCAGCGCCTCCCGCGGATTGATCCCGAAGAACGCCGCATCGAACGCATCGGCGTCGTACAGGAACCCGCCTTCGCGCGCGTACGAGGTGCCGGGGTGGTCAGGATCGGGGTGGAAAAGGCCGTCCAGGTCCCAGCCTCGGCCGGTCGGAAACTCCCCGATGGCGTCACGGCCCGAGGCGACCAGATTCCAGAGCTCCTCCGGCGAACTGACCCCACCCGGGAACCGGCAGGTCATCGCGACGATGGCAATCGGCTCATCCGCGTCGGCCGCCACGACGGGCGTGTGCGCGGCCGACCCGGCGGTCTCGCCGGTCAGCCGGGTGCACAGATACTCCGCCAGCACCCGAGGCGTCGGATAGTCGAACACCATCGTCGCCGGCAACCGCAACCCCGTCACCACCGACAACCGATTACGCAACTCCACCGCCGTCAACGAATCAAAACCCAACTCCTTAAACGCAGCATCCACCCGCACCTCACTGGCAGAACCAAACCCCAACACCACCGCCACACCACCCCGCACCACCTCCACCACCACATCCAACCGAGCACCAACCCCCAACCCCACCAACCGCCCCGCCAACCCCGAGGCCGACAGGCCACCAGCCGCCAACCGCCGCCCGACCCGACCAGCCACCAACCCCCGCAACACCGCCGGAAGGTCCCCACGGGCCACTCCGGCCGGATCGACGGCGGCGGCGACACACAGGGGGCCGCCCTGCGCACAGGCGGCGTCGAGCAGGCCCAGTGCCTTCTCGCTGGACATCGCGGCGATACCCGAGCGGGACATCCGTGCCCGGTCCGTGGCGGCGAGCTTTCCGGTCATCTCGCTGGACTGGTCCCACAGGCCCCAGGCCACCGACAGCCCGGGAAGGCCACGGGCCTGACGGTGTGCGGCGAGGGCGTCACAAAAGGCGTTCGCCGCCGCGTAGTTGGCCTGCCCCGGGCTGCCCATGACCCCGGCGGCCGACGAGAACATCGCGAACAGGGACAGCGGAAGGTCGGCGGTGGCGGTGTGCAGATGCGCCGCGCCCGTGGCCTTGGCCGCCCACACCCGGGCCAGCCGTTCGGGTGTCTGGGAGGTCATCACCGCGTCGTCGAGCAGCCCCGTGGCATGGATGACACCGGTCAGCGGGTGCTCGGCCTCGACCCCCGCCACGAGCTCGGCCACCGCCGACGCGTCCGTGACGTCCACGGCGGCGATCCGCACCCGCGCACCCAGCCCTTCCAGGCGGGCGGCCAGGTCGTGGGCCCCCGGGGCGTCCGGCCCGCGACGGCTCACCAGGAGCAGATGGCCGACCTGCCACGTGCGCACCAGATGTTCGGCCACCAGGCCGCCCAGGGTGCCGGTGCCGCCCGTCACCAGCACGGTGCCGTCAGGGACAAGCCCCGCCGGGGTGTCCCGCTCCTCCGGACCGCTGTCGGCGGAGGCACGGATCAGCCGTGGCACCCAGGCCCGTCCATCGCGTACGGCCAACTGCGGCTCATCCAGGTCCACCGCCCACGCGACGGCGTCCCGCAGGCTGCCGGCGGGACGCCCGGACACGACGTCGACGCCGAGGTCCAGGTCTAGGTCGGGGTCAGCGTCGAGTAGAACGAAGCGCCCCGGGTTCTCGGCCTGAGCGCTCCGCAGGAGACCCCACAGCGCGGCGGCGGCCACATCCGTACCGCCCTCGGCATCGGCGACGGCAACCGCGCCACGCGTCACCACGACCAACCGGGCATCGGCCAGTCGCGGCTCGGCCAGCCACTTCTGCACCAGCTCCAGGGCGCGTTGCGCCACCGCCAGACCAGCAGCCGCCATGTCGGTCGCGGAGTCGGCGTCCGAGCGCGAGAACTCGGCGAGAACCACGGCCGGAACCGGCTTCCCGTCATCGAGCCCCGCGAGAAACGCCTCCAGATCCGGATGCGCCCCCTCGGTCGCCAGCACTGCCCAAGTGTCGCGATCGACCACCGGTCCATCGGCTCCTGTGGGCTGCGGCAGTGGGATCCAGTCCAGAACGAACAGGCCGTCCACACCACGTGCCGCCGCGGCCCCCCGCAACTGCTCTACGGACGCCGGTCGCGTCACCAGGGAGTCGACCGTCAGAACTGGGTCGCCCACGGCATCGGCCACCACCAGCCGCAGCCCGCGCTCGCCCTCGGCGCCATCCCGATGCGGGGTGAGCCGTACGCGTACGGTGCTCGCTCCAGCGGCCCACAACGACACCCCGTTCCACGCGAACGGCAGCAGCACCTGGCCGCCGTCCCGCCCCCGCTCGGATCCGGTGTCGAGCAGAAGAGCCGGATGCAGGGCCGCGTCGAGCAGCGCCGGGTGGATACCGAAGCCCTCCGCGTCCCCCGCCGCCTCGGGCAGCGCCACCTCGGCCACCAGGTCCGCACCGTCCCGCCACACGGCGCGAAGCCCCTGGAACGACGGCCCGTACGCATAGCCGGACGCCTCGGAACGCTCGTAGAACCCCTCCAGATCCACCGGTTGCGCACCCGCCGGAGGCCATGTTCCGCCCAGTCCCTCGGCCGACTGGCCCGCACCTTCCGGTGCCGGGCTCAGCACCCCTTCGGCGTGGCACACCCAGCCCACATCGGCGCCCGAGTCGGCCTCGCCGTCCGGACGGGAGTAGATCCGCACATCGCGCCGCCCGTCCTCCGCCGCGGCGCCCACCACCACCTGGACGCGCAACCCGCCCGACTCCGGCAGCACCAACGGCACCTGTAGCGCCAACTCCTCGATCCCACCGCAGCCGACCTCGTCGGCCGCCCGCAGCGCCCACTCCACCAGCGCCGCGCCCGGGGCCAGGACGGCGTCCGCCACGATGTGTTCGCCGAGCCAGTCGTCACCGCCACCGGCCGAGATACGCCCGGTGAGCAGGTGGGTGCTTTCATCGGCCAGCTCCACGGCGGCGCCCAGCAAGGGATGGTCCGCGGCGACGAGGCCGAGGCTGCTGGGGTCGCCGACAGCGCCCGAGCCGTTCATCCAATAGCGCTGGTGCTGGAAGGCATACGTGGGCAGATCGACCGTACGAGGCGTGGGGTCGGCCGGGAACGCGGCCCGCCAGTCCACCTCGACCCCAGCAACGAACGCCTGGCCCAGCGACTGCAGAAGCTGAGCCTGCCCACCGTGATCACGACGCAACGTGGGCACCGCAACCGCATCCACACCCACCTGCTCGAACGTCTCCTGCAAACCGAGAGTCAGCACGGGGTGGCTGCTGGCCTCGATGAACACCCGATGCCCATCCGCCAGCAACGCCTCGACCGCATCGGCAAACCGCACCCGCTCCCGCAAATTCGCCACCCAATAGCCCGTGTCCAGGACGGAAGCGTCCGCCCGCTCACCGGTCACCGTCGAATAAAACGCCACCTCATCCGCCCCACCAACAACCGGACGGACACCACCCAGAACCTCATTCAACTCCTCCCGGATCTCCTCCACCTGAGGACCATGCGAGGCATAATCCACCTCAATCAACCGCGCCCGCTCCCCCACCTCCTGACACACCGCCACCACAGCGGCCACCTGCTCCGGCGGACCCGAAACCACCGTGGAAGAGGGCCCATTGACGGCCGCCACCCCTACACCAGCCGCCTGATCACCCAGACCGGAGAGCAACTCACCCGCCCGCTCCTGACCGACACCGAGCGACGCCATCGCCCCACCACCGGCCAACCGCCGCAACGCCTTACTCCGCAGAGCCACCACCTTCGCGCCGTCCTCCAACGACAGCGCTCCCGCGACAACAGCCGCCGCGATCTCACCCTGGCTATGACCCACCACCGCCACAGGACGCACCCCATACCCCGCCCACACCGCAGCCAACGACACCATCACCGCCCACAACACCGGCTGCACCACATCCACCCTGCTCAGATCAGCAGCGCCATCAGCCCCCCGCAACACATCCGTAAGCGACCAGTCCACATACGGCGAAAGCGCCCGCTCACACTCCCCCACCCGCGCCGCGAACACCGCCGACACCTCCAGCAGCTCCGCACCCATCCCCACCCACTGCGAACCCTGCCCCGGAAACACCAACACCGGACCCACATCACCCACCAGCACCGCCGCACCCGACTCCACCACACCCGGATGCGACACACCCCCCGCCAACGCCCCCACCGCCGCAACCAACTCGCCACAGCCCTCACCCACCACCACCGCCCGATGCTCAAACACCGACCGCGTCGTCACCAACGACCACCCCACATCCACCGACGACAGCTCGGACGCACCCTCCACCCGCTCAGCCAACGCCGCCGCCTGCCCCCGCAACGCCTCCACACTCCGCCCCGACACCACCCACGGCACCACCCCACCCACACCAGAGGAATCCACCCCCGGCACAACCCCCTCAGGCGCCTGCTCCACGATCACATGCGCATTGGTGCCGCTGATCCCGAACGCGGAGACTCCTGCCCGGCGCGGCCGCTCGTTGCTCGGCCACTCCACCGGCTCCGTGAGCAGCCGCACCGCGCCTCCGGACCAGTCCGCGTGCGGGGTCGGCTCATCGACGTACAACGTGGCGGGCAGCAATTCATGGCGCAGCGCCATCACCATCTTGATCACACCGGCCACGCCCGCAGCACCCTGCGTATGGCCGATGTTGGACTTCAGCGAGCCGAGCCACAGCGGGCGGTCCTCCGGCCGGTCCTGGCCGTACGCGGCGAGCAGGGCCTCGGCTTCGATCGGGTCGCCGAGCGTGGTGCCCGTGCCATGTGCCTCCACCGCGTCCACCTCGGCGGAGGAAAGCTGGGCGTTGATCAGCGCCTGGCGGATCACCCGCTGCTGGGACGGGCCGTTGGGCGCGGTCAGCCCGTTGGACGCGCCGTCCTGGTTGATGGCCGAGCCCCGGAGCACGGCGAGCACCTGGTGGCCGTTGCGCCGTGCGTCGGACAGCCGCTCCAGCAGCAGGAGCCCGACGCCCTCCGAGAAGCCCGTGCCGTCGGCGGCGGCCGCGAACGGCTTGCAGCGGCCGTCGGGGGCGAGGCCGCGCTGGCGGGAGAATTCCACAAAGGTGTTCGGGGTGGTCATCACGGTCACGCCGCCGGCCAGGGCCAGGGTGCATTCGCCCTGGCGCAGCGCCTGGCAGGCGAGATGCATCGCGACCAGCGATGACGAGCACGCGGTGTCCACCGTCACCGCGGGCCCCTCCAGGCCGAGAGTGAAGGCCACTCGGCCGGAGACGACGCTCAGGGTGTTTCCGGTGAGCAGATATCCTTCCGCGCTCTTTTCGATCTGCGGGGTGCCGAAGCCGAGAATTCCGGCGCCCGCGTAGACCCCGGTGGGGGTGCCCTTCAGCGAGGTGGGGTCGATTCCGGCGCGTTCGAGCAACTCCCAGGAGACTTCGAGCAGTTGGCGCTGCTGGGGTTCGGCCGCCAGGGCCTCTCGCGGGCTGATGCCGAAGAAGGCGGCGTCGAAGCCGTCGGCCCGGTCCAGGAATCCGCCGTGGCGGACGTAGCTGGTGCCGGAGTGATCGGGGTCCGGGTGGTAGAGGGCCTCGGCACGCCAGCCGCGGTTGGTGGGAAACTCCCCGATCGCGTCCCCGCGCGAGGCGACCAGCTCCCACAGGTCCTCGGGCGAGGTGATCCCGCCGGGGAACCGGCAGGCCATGCTCACGATGGCCACCGGCTCCTGTGACCGCTCCTCCATCTCGCGAAGCCGCCGACGCGTCTGCCCCAGGTCGGCCGTGACCTTCTTGAGGTACTGGCGGAGCTTCTCTTCGGTACCCGACATCAGTTCCGCGCCTCCATCAGGGCAGTTCACGGTCAATGAGCTCGAACATCTCGTCGTCAGAGGCGGCTTCGAGGGCGTCGAAGTCGGTCGTGTCGGCCGGGGCGCCGGACCCGCCGCCGTTCCATGCCGCCAGCAAGGCGCCCAGCCGTTTGGCGATCCGCTGCCGGCCTTCGTCGTCCGTGACGAGGGTGGCCAAGGTGGTGTCCAGCCTGGCCAGCTCGCCCAGGACCGGGTCGACGGCGTCCCGGCCCGGCGCGGCTCCGTCGCCGGGTGCCAGCCGTTCCAGCAGGTAGTCGGCGAGCACCGCCGCCTCCGGATAGTCGAAGACGAGGGCGGCGGGCAGCCGCAGACCGGTGGCGGCGGCGAGCCGGTTGCGCAGTTCGACGGCGGTCAGGGAATCGAAGCCCAGCTCCTTGAAGCTGGCCTCGGCCTGTACCGCGTCCACATCGGCGTGTCCGAGGACCGTGGCGGCGTGGCCACGGACCAGGTTGAGCACGAGTCGGTGCCGTTCGGCCGTGGACAGGCCCGCGAGCCGGGCGCCCCAGTCGACCTGGCGGCCTTCCCCGGCCGCCGCCGCGGTGCGCCGCCCGGCGCCGCCAACGCCGCCGCCCGTGGCGGCCAGGGCGCGCAGCGTGGCGGGCAGGCTGTCGGCAGGCAGTCCGGCGAGGGTGCGGGTGTCCACCTGGGCGGCGACCAGATGGTCACCGCCGTGCTGGACGGCGGCGTCGAGCAGGGCCAGGCCGTGCCGGGTGCTCAGGGCGGCGACGCCGGTACGGGACATCCGGGCCAGATCCGCCTCGGCCAGGTGTCCGGTCATCCCGCTGGCGTCGGCCCACAGGCCCCAGGCAATCGATACGCCGGGCAGCCCGGCGGTCCGCCGATGGGCGGCGAGTGCGTCGCAAAAGGCGTTGGCCGCCGCATAGTTGGCCTGGCCGGGGCTGCCGAGTGTGCCCGCGGCGGAGGAGAAGAGGACGAACATGCCGAGCCGCAGATGGGCCGTCGCCGTGTGCAGATGGGCCGCGGCCGTGGCCTTGGCCGTCCAGACCCGCGCCAGCCGCTCGGGGGTCTGTGAGGTGACCACCGCGTCGTCCAGCACACCGGTGGCGTGGATGACTCCGGTCAGCGGATGTTCGGGGTCGATGCCCGCCACCAGATCCGCCACCGCCGTGGCGTCGGTGACATCCGCCGCCGCGATGCGCACCCGCGCGCCCAGCTCCTCCAGCCGGGCGGCCAGGTCGCGGGCGCCCGGAGCGTCCGGCCCCCGCCTGCTCACCAGCAGCAGATGGCCGATCCCCCAGGTGCGCACGAGGTGTTCGGCGATATACGCGCCGAGGGTGCCGGTGCCGCCCGTGATCAGCACCGTGCCGTCCGGGTCGACTGCTGCGGGTACGTCGAGCACCAGCTTGCCGGTGTGCCGGGCCTGGCTCAGCTGCCGTAGCGCGTCCCGCGCCCGGCTGAGCGGCCAGGGCCGTACGGGGGCGGGCCGCAGCACTCCGGCCGCGAACAGCTCGCTCAACTCGCGCAGCATCTCCCCGATGCGGTCCGGACCGGCGTCGGGGACCAGGTCGAAGGCGCGATAGCGGACGCCCGGATGCGTGGCCGCGAGGTGTTCCGGATCGCGGATGTCGGTCTTGCCCATCTCGGAGAGCCGTCCGCCGTCGGCCAGCAGCCGCAGGGAGGCGTCGACGTACGGCCCGGCGAGGCTGTTGAGCACCACATCGACGCCACGCCCGGCGGTGGCCTCGCGGAACACCTCCTCGAAGTCCAGGTCGCGCGACGAGGCACGATGCGCCTGGTCGATGCCCATCTCCTCGAGCACACCGTGCTTGCCGGGTCCGGCCGTGGCATAGACCTCGGCGCCCAAGTGGCGGGCGATCTGGACGGCCGCCATGCCGACACCGCCGGTCGCGGCGTGGATCAGCACCGATTCGCCGTCCCGCAACCCGGCCAGGTCCACCAGCCCGTACCAGGCGGTGAGGAACACCACCGGTACGGCGGCGGCCTGCCGGAAGCTCCAGCCGGCGGGGATCGGCACGACCATGCGCGCGTCCGCCACCGCCCACGGGCCGAACGCGCCCTCGAACAGGCCCATGACCCGGTCGCCCACCGCGAGCCCGGTCACCTCCGGGCCGATGTCCACGACGATGCCCGCGCCCTCGCTGCCGCGGAACACCCCGCCTCCGGGGTACATCCCGACGACGATCAGCGCATCGCGGAAGTTCATGCCCGCCGCGTGCACCGCGATCCGGACCTCTCCCGGCCGCAGCGGCTCCAGCGCCTCGGGGCACGGCACGGGCGTCACATTGTCCACGGTGGACGCGCCCCGCACGGCGAGTCGCCACGCGGGCTGTCCCACCGGGCCCACCAGGCCGCCGCTGCCGGGGCCGCCCGCACGGATCAGACGGGGCGCCCACACCCGGCCGGAGCCCACCGCCACCTGCGGTTCGTCCAGGGCGACGGCCCTCAGCACACCATCCAGCACCGCCGCGCCGATCTCATCGGCGTCGGGCGCGCCATGCGGATCGCGGTCGAGCAGGACGAACCGCTCCGGATTCTCCGCCTGTGCGCTGCGCAGCAGACCCCACACCGCGGCACCGGCCGCGTCCACGGCCCCGGCGTCGGAGTCCTCCGCCACCGGGGCACCGGCGGCGACCGCGCCGTGTGTCACCACGACCAAGCGGCTCTCGGCCAGCCGGGGTTCGGCCAGCCAGCCCCGCAGCAGGTCCAGGGTCCGCCCCACGGCCGCCAGGGCATCGGCTTCGGTGGCCCCCATCTCCACGGCCGTCGTCGAGGCCGGTACGGCGGTCAGCGCCACCGAGGGCGCGGGTGTTCCGGCGTCGAGCGCGGCGACCAGCGCCTCCAGGTCCGGATGGCGGACCACGCCCGGCAGGCCCAACGCCGCGCCCTCGGCGCCGAGCACCACCCAGCCGCCGTCCCCGGCCACCGGTTCGGGCAGCCCCGCGTCGGCGCCGGGCGCCGCCTCGGGGAGCGGGATCCAGTCGAGGGTGAACAGTCCGTCCACGGCGCCTCGGCCGGCGGTCCGCAACTGATCCGTACGGGCGGGGCGCAGCACCAGCGAGTCGACCGTCAGGACCGGGTCGCCGACGGCGTCGGCCACGGTCAGCCGCAGCGCCCGCTCGCCGTCCGTGCCCTGCTCACGCGGGGACAGCCGGACGCGTACGGTGGTCGCTCCGGCGGCCCACAGCGACACTCCGTTCCAGGCGAACGGCAGCCACACCTGGCCGGTGTCGCGCTCCTGCTCGGTCCCGGCGGTGAGCATGCCCGCCGGGTGCAGCGCGGCGTCCAGCAGCGCCGGGTGGATGCCGAATCCGGCCCGGTCGCCCGCCGCTTCGGGCAGCGCCACCTCGGCCAGCACATCCGCGCCGTCGCGCCACAGCTTCCGTACGCCCTGGAACGCGGGCCCGTATCCGTATCCGGCGGCCTCGGCACGCTCGTAGAAGCCGTCCGTGTCCACCGGCTCCGCGCCCGCCGGGGGCCAGGCTCCGGCGGGCTGGGGTGCCGGTTCGCCGTGGGGGCCGAGTACGCCGACCGCATGGCACACCCAGACCGGGTCCGCGGTGGTTTCGGCGTCGCGGTCGGGCCGGGAGTACACCCGTACGTCGCGGCGGCCGTCGTCGGCGGCCTCGCCCACCACCACCTGGACGCGCAGCCCGCCGGTGTCGGGGAGGACGAGCGGGACCTGCAGGGCGAGTTCCTCGACCGTGCCGCAGCCCGCCTCGTCGGCGGCCCGCAGCGCCCATTCGACCTGGGCCGCGCCCGGCACCAGCCGGGCGCCCGCCACCACGTGTTCGCCGAGCCAGCCCTCGCCGCCACCGGCCGTCAGCCGTCCGGTGAGCAGATGGGTACTGCCGTCGGCGAGTTCCACGGCCGCACCGAGCAGCGGGTGATCGGCGGAGACCAGGCCGAGGTCGATGGGGTCGCCGCCCCGGCCGGCGGTGCCTTCCAGCCAGTAGCGCTCGCGCTGGAAGGCGTAGGTGGGCAGCGGCACCGTGCGGGGCGCGGGGTCGGCGGGGAACAGGGTGGTCCAGTCGACGTCGGCCCCCGCGGTGAACGCCTGGGCGAGCGATCGCACCAGCTGGGCGAGATCGCCGTGGTCCCGGCGCAGGGTCGGTACGGTGGCGGCGGGAACGCCCGCCTCCTCGAAGCTCTCCTGCATGCCCACCGTGAGGACGGGGTGGGTGCTGGCCTCGATGAACACCCGGTGGCCATCGGCCAACAGCGCCTGAACCGCCTCGGCGAACCGCACCCGCTCCCGCAGATTCCGCACCCAATAACCCGTGTCCAGCACGGAGGCATCGGCCCGGCCGCCGGTCACGGTGGAGTAGAACACCACCCCGGCCCCGGACGCGCCGACCGGCTCAACTCCCCTCAGCAGCCCGGTGAGTTCCTCGGCGATCTCATCGACCTGGGGACTGTGCGAGGCGTAGTCCACCTCGATCGTCCGGGCGCGTTCCCCGATGTCACGACAGGCGGCCACGGCGGCGGCCACGTGCTCCGGCGGCCCGGACACCACAGTGGAGGCGGGGCCGTTCACGGCGGCCACGACCACGGCGGCGGCGCGGTCGCCGAGCCCGGACAGCAGCTCCGCGGCCTGTTCCTCACCTACGCCGAGGGAGGCCATGGCCCCGCCACCGGCCAGTTGGCGCAGCGCACGGCTGCGAAGGGCCACGATGCGGGCGCCGTCCTCCACGGTGAGCGCCCCGGCCACGCAGGCGGCGGCGATCTCGCCCTGGCTGTGGCCCACCACGGCGGCGGGCCGCACACCGTGGCCCGCCCACACGGCGGCCAGGGATACCATCACCGCCCACAGGACGGGCTGCACCACATCCACCCGGCTCAGATCGCCCGCGCCGTCCACGCCGCGCAGCACGTCGGTGAGCGACCATTCGACGTGGGGTGCGAGCGCTCGTTCGCACTCCGCCACCCGGGCGGCGAACACCGGCGAGGCGTCCAGCAGTCCGGCACCCATCCCGATCCACTGGGAGCCCTGCCCGGGGAAGACCAGCACCGGACCCGCGCCGCCCGGGGTGGCCGCCGTGCCCGTGTGCACCACGCCCGGGTGGGTCTCGTCGGCCGCCAACGCCTCGACAGCCGCCATCAGTTCGGCGCGGCTCTCGCCGACCACCACGGCGCGGTGGTCGAACAGGGTGCGGGAGCGGATGAGGGACCAGCCCACCTCGACGGGCGAGGCCGTGGGGTCGGTGGCCGGCCGCGCGGCCAGCGCCCGCGCCTGGTCCCGGAGTGCCTCGGCGCCCCGCGCGGACAGCACCCAGGGCACCACCCGGGGGCCGTCGGGGCCGGGCTCGCGCTCGGTGTGTCGGGCCTGGTCGAGGGCCTGTTCGAGGATCACATGGGCGTTGGTGCCGCTGATGCCGAAGGAGGAGACACCCGCGCGCCGGGGCCGTTCGGCCCGTGGCCACTCGACCGCCTCGGTCAGCAGCCGCACTCCGTCGTCGTCCCATTCCACATGCGGGCTGGGTGCGTTGATGTGGAGGGAGGCGGGCAACAGGCCGTGGCGCATGGCCATCACCATCTTGATCACACCCGCCACGCCCGCGGCGGCCTGGGTGTGCCCGATGTTGGACTTGATGGAGCCGAGCCACAGCGGACGTCCCTCGGGCCGCTCCTGTCCGTATGTGGCCAGCAGCGCCTGGGCCTCGATGGGGTCGCCGAGCGTGGTGCCCGTGCCATGGGCCTCCACCACATCGATGTCCGCCGGGGCGAGGCGTGCGGTGGCCAGGGCCTGGCGGATCACCCGCTGCTGGGAGGGCCCGTTCGGGGCGGTGAGGCCGTTGGAGGCGCCGTCCTGGTTGACGGCCGAACCACGGATCACCGCCAGCACCTCACGGCCGTTGCGGCGCGCGTCCGACAGCCGCTCCAGGACGAGCAGGCCGATGCCCTCGCCCCAGCCGGTGCCGTCGGCCGCCGCGGCGAACGGCTTGCAGCGGCCGTCCGGGGCCAGTCCGCGCTGCCGCGAGAACTCCACGAAGGTGTTCGGGGTGGCCATCACCGTCACCCCGCCGGCCAGGGCCAGGGTGCACTCCCCCTGCCGCAGGGCCTGCGCCGCGAAGTGCATGGCCACCAACGATGAGGAACACGCCGTGTCCACCGTCACCGCCGGCCCCTCCAGGCCGAAGGTGAACGCCACCCGGCCGGAGGCGATACTCGGTGTGCTGCCGGTCATCAGACGGCCCTCGACGCCCTCCGGGGTGCGGCCCAGGAAGCGGCTGCCGTAGTCGTCGTACATGACCCCGGTGATCACCGCGCTACGGCTGCCCCGCAGACTGACCGGGTCGATGCCCGCACTCTCGAACGCCTGCCACGCGGTCTCCAGCAGCAGCCGCTGCTGGGGGTCGGTGGCCAGCGCCTCGCGCGGGGAGATCCCGAAGAACTCGGCGTCGAACCGCGGGGCCTCGTAGAGGAATCCGCCCTCGCGGGCGTAGCTGGTGCCGGTGTGGTCCGGGTCGGGGTCGAAGAGGCCCGCGAGGTCCCAGCCGCGGTCCGCGGGGAACTCCCCGATCGCGTCCACACCCTCGGCCACCAGCCGCCACAGCTCCTCGGGGGAGCCGACGCCGCCCGGATAGCGGCAGGCCATGCCGACGATGGCGATCGGGTCGTCGTCGGCCGCCACGAGGGTGGCCGTCGGCGGGAGCGGTGTCTCGGCCACGCTCCCGACCAGCCGCTCGCGCAGGAAGCGCACCAGGGCGTCGGGGGTCGGATAGTCGAAGATGACGGTGGCCGGGATCCGGGTGCCGGTGGCCGCGTTGAGCCGGTTGCGCAGGTCCAGCGCCGTCAGCGAGTCGAAGCCGAGGTCCTGGAAGGCCCTGCCCAGTTCGATGGACTCCGGTGCGGGATGGGCCAGCACGGTGGCGACCTGGTCGCGTACCAGCTCTCCGATGAGCCGGTCCTGTTCCTCGGTGGACAGCCCGGCGAGCCGCCCGGACAAGGAACTCGTTCCGGTGTTCCGCGTGGCCTTCGTGGGGACGTGCACCAGCCGCCGCAGCACGGGCGGAAGTGGTCCGGCGGCGGCCCGGGTGCGCAGCGCCGCGAGGTCGAAGCGCGCGGGGACGAGCGTGGGGTGGTCGGTGGTGAGCGCCGTGTCGAGCAGCGTGAGCGCCTGCTCGTTGGAGACGGGGGCGATCCCGGAGCGGGCCATCCGGGCGAGGTCCGCGTCGTCCAGGTGGCCGGTCATGCCACCGGCGGACGCCAGCAGCCCCCAGGCCAGCGTATGGGCCGTCCGCCCCTCGGCGCGGCGGTGTTCGGCGAGGGCGTTGAGGAACATGTTGGCCGCGGCGTAGTTGGCCTGGCCGCCGTTGCCCATGATGGAGGCGGCGGAGGAGAACATCACGAACGCGGCCGGATCCATGTCCCGGGTCAGCCGGTGCAGATGCCATGCCGCATCCAGCTTCGGGGCCAGTACGGTGTCGAGTTGCTCGGGCGTCATGTCGGTGACCACGCCGTCGTCGAGCACCCCCGCGGCGTGGACGACGGCCGTCAGCGGATGCGCCGCGGGCAGGGCGGCGAGCAGCGCGGCCAGCGCCTCGGGGTCGGCGGCGTCACACGCGGCGATGCGTACGTCCGCCGCGCCCAGCGCGGTCAGCTCGTCAGCGAACGCGTCGATGTCCTCCGTGATGCCCCCGCGCCGGCTGACCAGCAGCAGATGGCGGACGCCGTGTGCGGTGACCAGATGCCGGGCGACCAGCCGCCCCAGCGCTCCGGTGCCACCGGTGATCAGCGCCGTGCCGTCCGGGTCGAGCGAGGTGTCCTGATGGGGGGCGCGGGGCGGGGTGTCCTGGTCGGGTCGGACCTTGACCAGACGGGGCACATGGGCCGTTCCCGCCCGTACCGCCACCTCGGATTCGGCACCGGCGACTGGAAGGGCGGTGCGCAGGACATCGCGCGACGCGGTGTCGTCGTCCAGGTCGAGCAGCAGGATGCGCTCCGGGTGTTCGGCCTGGGCGGCGCGGACCAGACCCCATACGGGCGCGGTAGCCAGGTCGGCGGGCCCGTCCCCGGGGCCGGTGGCGACCGCGCCACGGGTGGCGATGACCAGCCGGGCCCCGCTGAACCGCTCGTCCGTCAGCCAGGTGCGCAGTACGCCGAGGACATGGTGGACCGCCGCGCGTACACGGGCGGGCGTCTCGTCCGGGGGCGTTGCGGTGTCCGGTGCGCCGGAGCATGCGAGGACGACGACGTCGGGGGCGGGCTGTCCGCCGTCGAGGGCGGCCCGCAGGGCGGCCAGGTCCGGATATGCCGGGAGGTCCGGGTGTGCCGGGAAGTCCGGATGTGCCGGGAGGGCTGAGTCCGGGTCCTGGGATCCGACGAGCGCCCAACTCGCCGTGGGCGGGGCCGAGTCGGCGGAGACCGGATACGGCTGCCAGTCCAGGCGGTACAGCGGGGCGTCGGCCGTGGCAGCGCGGGCGGAGCGCCAGCGGTCGGCGGAGACCTCCCGCAGCCCGAGGGCGTCGATGGTGGCCACGGGCGCGCCGTGGTCGTCGGTCAGCCGCAGCGTGATGGTGTCCGGGGCGGTGGGGGTGATGCGCACGCGCAACCGGGTGGCGCCGGTGGCGAAGAGCCGTACCCCGCTGAAGGAGAACGGCAGTCTGACGGTTCCCTCGGCGCCGTCCGGCGCGTGGTCGCCGCCGAAGAGCTCTTCCACCGGGTGCAGGGCGCTGTCGAGCAGGGCGGGGTGCAGTCCGTAGCCCTCGGCCTCGCCGCGCTGTTCCGGGGCCAGGCGTACCTCGGCGAACATCTCCTCGCCGAGCCGCCATGCGGTGTGCAGGCCGCGGAAGGCGGGCCCGTAGGCGTATCCCTGTGCGGTCAGCCGCTCGTACAGGTCCGTCACGTCGACCGGAGAGGCCCCGGCGGGTGGCCAGGCCGTGGCCCGCGGTTCGTCGTCGGGCGGTGACGTGACCTGGTCGGCCAGTACGCCGGTGGCGTGGTGGCGCCAAGTGGCCGGGGCGTCCAGGGCGTCGCCGCCCTCGTCGGCGGGGCGCGAGGCGATGGTGACGGTCCGTTGTCCGGTCTCGTCGGGCGCGGTGACGGCGAGCTGGATCCGTACGGCACCGGAGGCGGGCAGGATCAGCGGCGCCTCCAGGGTGAGGTCGTCGAGCAGCTCGCAGCCGGTGTGCGCGGCGGCGAGGAGGGCCAGCTCCAGCAGGGCCGTACCGGGCAGGGGCACGCTGTCCGCGATGGTGTGGTCGGCGAGCCAGGCGTGGGTGTGTGCGGACAGCCGGCCGGTGAGCAGCAGCCCGCCGTCGGGTGTCTCCACGGCGGCCTGGAGCAGGGGATGACCGGTCGGGCCGAGGCCGACGGCGCGTACGTCGGCGGTGGCGTTCGGGACGGGCCGCCAGTACCGCTGCCGCTGGAACCGGTAGGTGGGCAGGTCGACACGGCCCGCTTCCTCGGGGAGGGCGGCGGCGAAGTCGACCGTGGCGCCGTCGATGTGCGTCAGGGCGAGCGCGGTCAGCAGCGTACGGGGCTCGTCGCGGCCCGGGCGCAGGGCGGTGGCGAACACAGGCGCGGTGTCAGGAGTATCGGGCGTGTCGGAGGCATCGGCGGTGGATGTCGTGGCGGCGAGGGCGTCCTGGGCCATGGTGGTGAGGACGGCGTCCGGGCCGAGTTCGAGGTAGCGCGTCACGCCTTCGCCGTGCAGGGTGCGCAGACCGTCGTGGAACCGTACGGGCTCGCTGACGTGGCGTACCCAGTACTCGGGGTCGCGGAGCTGCTCGGGGTCGGCCGGCCGGCCCGTGACGTTGGAGATCACCGGGATGCGCGGTGCGTGGTAGGTGAGCCGCCGCGCCACGTCGCGGAAGTCGTCGAGCATGGGATGGAGCAGGGGCGAGTGGAAGGCGTGGCTGACGCGGAGCCGCTTGGTGCGGTGCCCTCGCTCCTTCAGGGTGCGGGCGATCTCGTCGACGTCTTGCGCGGCTCCGGACACGACCACCGAGCTGGGGCCGTTGACCGCGGCGAGCGCCACGCGGTCCGCACGGCCGGTGAGCAGGGGGAGGACCTGTTCCTCGGTGGCTTCGACGGCCGTCATGGCGCCACCGGACGGCAGCGCCTGCATCAGCCGGCCGCGGGCGGCCACCAGCTCGCAGGCGTCGGGAAGGGACAGCACGCCCGCCACCTGCGCGGCCACCAGCTCACCGACGGAGTGGCCGGTCAGGAACGACGGGGTGAGGCCGAACGACTCGACGAGCCGGAAGAGCGCGGTCTCCAGGGCGAAGAGGGCCGCCTGGGTCACACCGGTGCCGTGCAGCGCCCGCGCCTGGTCGGTGTCCTCGGCCGCGAAGAGGGTGTCGCGCAGCGGGCGGCCGAGCAGCGGGTCCAGATGGGCGCAGGCGTCGTCGAGGGCGGCGGCGAACACATCGAAGGTCCGGTACAGCTCGCGGCCCATACCGGGCCGCTGGCTGCCCTGCCCGGTGAACATGAAGGCGGTGCCGCCGGAGCGGGCCGCCACCGTGGCCCTGGTCAGCCCGGGGTGGCTCCGGCCCTCGGCCAGGGCCCGCACGGCGGCCAGCAGTTCGTCGCGGTCCTCGCCGATGGCCACGGCCCGGTGTTCGAAGGCCGAGCGGGTCCGGGCGAGCGACCAGCCCACATCGGCCACGGACAGCCCGGGGTGGGCGGTGAGATGTGCGGCGAGTGCCTCGGCCTGGTCCCGTAACGCCTGGTCGGTTCGGGCGGACACCACCCAGGGCACCACGCTGCCGCCCTCCTCGGTGTCCACGGCGGTCGGGCCGGGGGTCCGGTCCGGGGCGGAGGGCTCGTCGGCGGGGGGCTGTTCGAGCAGCAGATGGGCGTTGGTCCCGGAGATGCCGAAGGAGGACACCGCCGCCCGGCGGGGCCGCTCGCCACGCGGCCAGTCGACGGCTTCGGTGAGCAGGCGCACGGCGCCGGTGTCCCAGGCGACATGGGGCGTGGGCTGGTCGACGTGCAAAGTGGCGGGCAGCGACTCATGCCGCATCGCCATGATCATCTTGATGACGCCGGCCACGCCCGCGGCGCCCTGGGTGTGCCCGATGTTGGACTTGACCGACCCCAGCCACAACGGCCGGTCCTCGGACCGGTCCCGGCCGTAGGTGGTGAGCAGCGCGTGGGCTTCGATGGGATCGCCGAGGCGGGTTCCGGTGCCATGTGCCTCCACCACGTCCACTTCGGCCGGAGACAGCCGTGCGTTCGCCAACGCCTGGAGGATGACGCGCTGTTGGGAGGGGCCATTGGGCGCGGTCAGGCCGTTGGAGGCGCCGTCCTGGTTGATGGCCGAGCCCCGGATCACCGCGAGCACCTGATGGCCGTTGCGGCGTGCGTCGGACAGCCGCTCCAGCAGCACCAGGCCGACGCCCTCGGAGAAGGCGGTGCCGTCGGCGTCGGCGGAGAACGCCTTGCACCGGCCGTCGGGAGCCAGCCCGCGCTGCCGGGAGAACTCGGTGAAGACGTTCGGGATGGCCATCACCGTCACCCCGCCGGCCAGCGCCAGGGTGCACTCACCCTGCCGCAGCGCCTGACCGGCCAGATGCATCGACACCAGCGAGGACGAGCACGCGGTGTCCACCGTGACCGCGGGTCCCTCCAGACCGAGGGTGTACGCCACCCGGCCGGAGAGCACACTGGGCGCGTTGCCCGTGACCAGATAGCCCTCGGCGCTCTTCTCGATGTGCGGGGTGCCGAAGCCGGGAAGCGCGGTCCCGGCGTATACGCCCGTCGAGGTGCCCTTCAGCGAGAGCGGGTCGATTCCGGCGCGTTCGAGCAGCTCCCAGGCCACCTCCAGCAGCAGCCGCTGCTGCGGGTCGATGGCCAGCGCCTCGCGCGGGCTGATCCCGAAGAACTCGGGGTCGAACCGGTCGGCGTCGTAGAGGAAACCGCCCTCGCGGGCATGGCTGGTGCAGGGGTGGTCCGGGTCCGGGTGGAAGAGTCCCTCCAGGTCCCAGCCGCGGTCGGCCGGGAACTCCCCCATGGCGTGCGTGCCCGAGGCGAGAAGCCGCCACAGCTTCTCGGGCGAGTCGGCCCCGCCCGGGTAGCGGCAGGCCATGCCGACCACGGCCACCGGCTCCTGGGAGCGGTCCTCCAACTCGCGCAGCCGCTGACGCGTTTCGTGCAGATCGCCTGCCACTCGCCTCAGATAGTCGACCAGCTTCTCTTCATTAGCGTGCGTCACAGAGGGTCACCCGGCCTTCAGCGAAGGGCGCGCCACGTTGTTCATGACAGGCCAAGTTCGTTGTCGATGAATTCCAGAACCTGATCGGCGGTCGCCACCTGCAACCGCTCCACGGCATTGCCGTCGTCCGCCTCCGCCGGCGAGCACATCGCCTTCCACTTGGACAGCAAGGTCTCCAGCCGGGCGGTGACCGCGCCGGAGTCCACGTCCTCGACGACGACGGCCGACAGGCTGTTCTCCAGCCTGACCAGCTCGTTGAGGACGGGGTGGGGCTGGGGTACGCCGGGGCCCTGGGCGCCCGGCTCACCGTCCGGCGAAAGCTCCTGGCGCAGATGCTCGGCCAGCACCGCCGCCTCCGGGTGGTCGAAGACGAGGGCCGCGGGCAGCCGCAGTCCGGTGGCCGCGGCCAGCCGGTTGCGCAGCTCCACGGCGGTCAGCGAGTCGAAGCCGAGGTCCTTGAACGACGCGTCCGGCTGCACCACACCCGGATCGGCGTGGCCGAGCACCGTGGCCGCCTGGGTACGCACCAGGTTGAGCAGCAGCCGGTGCTGTTCGGTGGACGGCAGCCCCCTGAGTCGGCCCGCCCAGTCGGTGGTCTGTCCACCGGCGGCGGCCGTGGGCCGGGCCCGCCCGCTGCCGCCGACGGTGGCGAGGGCCCGCAGGGGGGCCGGGAGGGCGCCGGGAGTCTGCGCGGCGAGGGAGCCGGTGTCCAGGTGGAGCGCCAGCAGATGCGGATGGCCGTGGTGGCAGGCCGCGTCCAGCAGTGCCAGCCCCTCCTCGGTGCTGTTGGCCTTGATGCCCAGACGGCCGATCCGGGCCAGATCGGCCTCGGCCAGCCGCGCGGTGAGACCGCTGGTGGCCGCCCAGAGTCCCCATGCCACCGACAGCCCGGGGAGCCCGGCCGCCTGGCGGCGGGTGGCCAGGGCGTCGCAGAAGGCGTTGGCGGCGGCGTAGTTGGCCTGGCCGGGGGTGCCGAGATCGGAGGCGAAGGAGGAGAACAGCACGAACATGCCCAGCCGCAGATGCGCGGTGGCCGTGTGCAGTTGGGCTGCCGCTGCGGCCTTCGCCGACCAGGCCCGCGCCAGCCGCTTCGGATCCTGCGAGGGCAGCATGGCGTCGTCCAGCGCCCCCGCCGCGTGCACGACACCGGTCAGGGGGTGGGCCGGGTCGATGCCTGCGAGGGCCTCGGCCACCTGGGCGGCGTCGCCGATGTCGCAGGCGACGATACGTACGTCGGCGCCCAGGTCGGTGAGGTGGGCCAGCAGCTCCGGTGCGCCGGGGGCCTCGGGGCCGCTGCGGCTCACCAGCAGCAGATGGCGGATGTTCCAGGCGCGGACGAGATGTTCGGCGACATGTCGGCCGAGGGTGCCGGTGCCACCCGTGATGAGCACGGTGCCGTCCGGGTCCACGGGGGCCGGGACGTCCAGCACCAGCTTGCCGGTGTGCTTGGCCTGACTCAGATACCGCAACGCCTCACGCGTCCGGCTCAGCGGCCACGCCCGTACCGGAGGAGGCTCCAGCACACCGGAGGCGAACAACTCGCCTAGCTCCCACAGCATTTGGCCGATACGATCCGGACCGGCATCAGCGATCAGGTCGTACGCCTGGTACCGGACCCCGGGATAGTCCACCGCGATGCGCTCCGGGTCGCGGACATCGGTCTTGCCCATCTCCAGCAACCGGCCGCCTTCGCGGAGGAGACGGAGCGAGGCATCCACGAACGGCCCGGCGAGACTGTTGAGCACCACATCCATACCCCGGCCACCGGTGGCCTCCCGAAGCGTCTCCTCGAAGTCCAGATCGCGTGAGGAGGCCCGATGCGCCTCGTCGATGCCCATCGACTCCAGCACCGCATGCTTCCCCGGACTCGCCGTGGCGTAGACCTCCGCGCCCACATAGCGCGCGATCCGCACCGCGGCCATCCCCACACCACCGGTCGCGGCATGGACCAGCACCCGTTCACCCGCCTGGAGCCCGCCCAGCTCCACGAGCCCGTACCAGGCGGTGAGAAACACCACGGGCGCCGCGGCTGCCTGCCGGAAGGTCCAGCCGTCAGGGATGGGTACGACCGTACGGGCGTCCGCCACGGCCTGCGGGCCGAACGCGCCCTCGAACAGGCCCATCACCCGGTCGCCCACCGACGCATGGGTCACCTCGGGGCCGATCTCCCGCACCACACCGGCGCCCTCGCTGCCCCCGAACACCACGTCCCCGGGGTACATCCCCAACACGATCAGCGCATCACGGAAGTTGAGGCCCGCCGCGTGGACATCGATCCGCACCTGGCCCGCCCGCAGAGGCTCCAGCACCTCCGGGCACGCCACCGGCCGCACGCCGTCCACCGTCCCGGCGCCCTCCAGCCCGAGCCGCCACGCGGACCGCCCCACCGGGGCTGCCAGGCCCCCGCTTCGCGCGGCGCGCACCAGCCGGGGCATCAGCGCCCGCCCCGCGCGCAGCGCCAGCTGCGACTCGTCCATTTCCACGGCGCGCGCCACGGCCTCGGCCACGAGGCGGGCGGACACCTCGGTGTGAGGGTCGAGATCGAGCAGCAGGAAACGGCCGGGGTTCTCGGCCTGCGCGCTGCGCACCAGACCCCATACCGCGGCCCCCGCCGCATCCACACCCTCGGCCGTGGGATCAACGCCATCCGCGTCACCCGTCGCGACGGCGCCACGCGTCGTCACCACCAACCGGGCCTCCGCCAGGCGTGGCTCGGCCAGCCAGTCCTGCAGCAGCGCCAGGACCCGTTCCGCCGAGGCCAGACCGTCGGCCGCGATGCCGCCATCCCGCGCATCCACCGGCTTGGCGGGCTCAAGGGCCAGTACGACCGCGGGGGCGGGCGCGCCCGCGTCGAGCGCGCTGATCAACGCCTGCGGATCCGGATGGCATACGGCGGCGGACCCGGCCGGAGCCCTGTCCCCGGGCCCCAGGATCGCCCAGCCGGCGTCATCGGCCGTGTGGTCCGTGGACTGCCCGGCGCCGTTGGGCGACGCGGGAACCGGCAAGGGAACCCAGTCCATGACGAACAGCCCATCTGCGCCCGGGCGTTGGGCCGTACGCAGCTGATCAGGGTCAGCCGATCGCAACACCACCGCGTCGGCGCTGAGCACCGGGGCACCGAGAGCGTCCGCCACCGTCACCCGCAGCGTGCGCTCCCCCTCCGCGCTCGGCTCGTACGGAGAGATCCGCACCCGTACCGTGGTCGCCCCGGCCGCCCACAGCGACACTCCGTTCCAGGTGAACGGCAGCCACACCCGGCCACCGGCCGACTCGGCGTCGTCGCTCGTGGACCCCTCGGTCAGCAGAACGGGATGCAGCGCGGCGTCGAGCAGCGCGGGGTGGATGCCGAACCCCGTCCGCTCCCCCGCCGCTTCGGGCAGCGCCACCTCGGCCAGCAGGTCAGCGCCCTCCCGCCACACGGCGCGAAGCCCCTGGAAGGCCGGGCCGTACGCATACCCCGAGGCCGCGATGTGCTCGTAGAAGTCCACGGGGTCCACCGGCTTCGCGCCCGCCGGTGGCCATGCCCCGCCCAGCTCCTCCACCGGCCCGGGGCCCTCGGGAGGCGGGCTCAGCACACCCTCCGCATGGCACACCCACCCGGCCACCGTGTCGCCACCGTCGTCGGGACGCGAGTACATCCGCACATCGCGTCGGCCATCGGCACCCGGCCCGCCGACGACCACTTGCAGACGCACCCCGCCGTGGGGCGGCAGCACGAGCGGTACCTGAAGCGCCAGCTCCTCCACACCACCGGAGCCGACCTCATCGGCGGCCCGCAACGCCCATTCCACCAGGGCCGTCCCGGGCACCAGGGCCGCGCCCGCCACGACATGGTCGGCGAGCCAGCCATGGGACTGTGCCGAGAGCCGTCCCGTCAGCAGATGGCCCTGGCCGTCGGCGAGCTCCACGGCGGCGCCCAGCAACGGATGCCCCGCCGCGACCAGGCCGAGGTCGGTGGGATCGGCACCCCGGCCGCTGCTGAGGCCATCGAGCCAATAGCGCTGGCGCTGGAAGGCGTACGTGGGCAGATCGACCGTACGAGGCGTGGGGTCGGCCGGGAACGCGGCCCTCCAGTCCACCTCGACCCCAGCAATGAACGCCTGGCCCAGCGACTGCAGAAGCTGAGCCCGCCCACCGTGATCACGACGCAACGTGGGCACCGCAACCGCATCCACACCCACCTGCTCGAACGTCTCCTGCAAACCGAGAGTCAGCACAGGGTGGCTGCTGGCCTCGATGAACACCCGATGCCCATCCGCCAGCAACGCCTCGACCGCATCGGCAAACCGCACCCGCTCCCGCAAATTCGCCACCCAATAGCCCGTGTCCAGGACGGAAGCGTCCGCCCGCTCACCGGTCACCGTCGAATAAAACGCCACCTCATCCGCCCCACCAACAACCGGACGGACACCACCCAGAACCTCATTCAACTCCTCCCGGATCTCCTCCACCTGAGGACCATGCGAGGCATAATCCACCTCAATCAACCGCGCCCGCTCCCCCACCTCCTGACACACCGCCACCACAGCGGCCACCTGCTCCGGCGGACCCGAAACCACCGTCGACGAAGGCCCGTTGACAGCCGCCACCCCTACACCAGCCGCCTGATCACCCAGACCGGAGAGCAACTCACCCGCCCGCTCCTGACCCACACCGAGGGAGGCCATCGCCCCGCCACCAGCCAACCGTCGCAACGCCTTGCTGCGCAGCGCCACAACCTTGGCGCCGTCCTCCAGGGACAGCGCCCCCGCCACCACCGCAGCCGCGATCTCACCCTGGCTATGACCCACCACCGCCACAGGACGCACCCCATACCCCGCCCACACCGCAGCGAGCGACACCATCACCGCCCACAGGACAGGCTGGACCACATCCACCCGGCCCAGATCCGCCCCACCCTCCACACCACGCAACACATCCGTCAGCGACCAGTCCACATACGCCGAAAGCGCCCGCTCACACTCCCCCACCCGCGCCGCGAACACCGCCGACACCTCCAACAACTCCGCACCCATCCCCACCCACTGCGAACCCTGACCCGGAAACACCAACACCGGACCCACATCACCCACCAACGCCGCCCCACCCGGCTCCACCACACCCGGATGCGACACACCCCCCACCAACGCCCCCACAGCAGCCGACAACTCGGCCCGGTCACCACCCACCACCACCGCCCGATGCTCAAACACCGACCGCGTGGTGACCAACGACCACCCCACATCAACGGACGACAGCTCGGACGCGCCCTCCACCCGCTCAGCCAGAGCGGCAGCCTGCCCCCGCAACGCCTCCTTGCTACGGGCCGAGAGCACCCACGGAACCGTGCTCACGTCCGAGCAGGCCGGGTCCATTGGCGCATCGTCCTCTGGCGCCTGCTCCAGGATCAGATGGGCGTTCGTACCGGAGATGCCGAACGAGGAGACCGCCGCACGGCGGGGTCGTTCCAGGTGGGGCCACTCCACCGGTTCGTTCAGCAGCCGCAGCCCGCTGTCCTCCCAGTCCACGTGCGGGGTGGGGACGTCGAGGTGCAGGTTCGCGGGCAGTTGTGGGTGCCGGAGCGCCATCACCATCTTGATCACGCCTGCCACACCGGCCGCCGCATGCGTATGGCCGATGTTGGACTTCAGCGAGCCCAACAGCAGTGGTCTGTCGGCGGGGCGGTTCTGGCCGTACGTGGCGGTCAGGGCCTCGGCCTCGATCGGGTCGCCGAGTTTGGTGCCGGTGCCGTGTGCCTCGAGGGCGTCCACATCGCCCGGGGTCAGCTGGGCGTTGGCGAGCGCCTGGCCGATGACGCGTTCCTGGGCCACGTCGTTGGGCGCGGTGAGGCCGTTGCTGGCGCCGTCCTGGTTGATCGCCGAGCCACGGATCACCGCCAGCACCCGATGGCCGTTGCGCCGCGCCTCCGAGAGCCGCTCCAGCACCACCAGGCCGACGCCTTCGGAGAAGCCGGTGCCGTCCGCGTCGGCGGCGAAGGACTTGCACCGGCCGTCCGGGGCCAGTGCGCGCTGCCGGGAGAACTCGGTGAACATGATGGGGGTGGCGAGCGAGGTGACACCGCCCGCCAGGGCCAGGGTGCACTCTCCCTGCCGTAGCGCCTGTACCGCCAGATGCATGGCCACCAGCGAGGCCGAACATGCGGTGTCCACCGTCACCGCCGGCCCCTCCAGACCGAAGGTGTAGGCCACCCGGCCCGAGATCACGCTGGTGAGTCCGCCCGTGGTGGCGTAGCCCTCGAATCCTTCGGGGATGCGTGGGGCCCGGGACAGATAGTCCTGGCTGGACACACCGGCGTAGACACCGGTGCGGGTCCCCTTGAGCGACACCGGATCGATACCGGCCCGTTCAAGGGATTCCCAGGCCATCTCCAGCACCAGCCGCTGCTGCGGGTCCATGGCGAGCGCTTCCCTGGGGCTGATGCCGAAGAACGCCGCGTCGAACCGGTCCGCTTCGACGAATCCGCCCTGCCGGACACAGCTCGTGCCGTAGTGCTCCGGATCGGGGTGGTAGAGGTTCTCGAGGTCCCAGCCGCGGTCCGTCGGGAAGTCCCCGATCGCGTCGACACCCGAGACGAGCAGTTCCCACAGCTCCTCCGGGGAGGTGACCCCGCCGGGAAAGCGGCAGGCCATGCCGACCACGGCCACCGGCTCGTGGGAACGCTCCTCCATCTCGCGCAAACGCAGACGCGTATCGTGCAGATCGGCGGAAACACGCTTGAGGTACTCGACCAGCTTCTCTTCGTTCGCCATGAGGGTTACCCGGCCTTCAGCGATCGTCGCGCCCGGCACATTCAGGACACTCCAAGCTCGTTGTCAATAAACTCAAGGACCTGATCCGCCGAGGCGGACTCCAGCCTTTGGGCCGCGCTCATTTCATCCGTCGGCTGCCGTGGCACCTGCGTGCTCGGCGGGACGATCGCGGTGGGGGTGGCGGCGGTGCCGTCCGAGGTCAGCCGTCGCACAAGGTGGTGGGCGATGCCTTCCGGGGTGGGATGCCGGAAGATCAGGGCCGCGGGCAGCCGCAGACCCGTGGCGGCCGCGAGGCGATCGCGCAGTTCAACAGCGGTCAGGGACTCGAAGCCCAACTCCTTGAAGCTGGCGTCGGCGCGCACCGCCTCGGCATCGGTGTGCCCCAGCACGGTGGCGGCGTGGTCGCGCACCAGGCCGAGAAGCGTGCGATACCGGTCGAGGGCCGACAGCCGCGCCAGCCGAGCGGCCCAGTCGACGGACGGCACTTCGGCGGCGGCAGCGGTACGCCGCCGTACGCTTCCCCCGCCACCGCCATCGGTGGCCATCCGGCCGGTGTTCAGGGCTCGCAACTGATCGGCCTCGGCGGGGCGCAGCAGCAGTGCGTCGATCGTCAGCACCGGGGCGCCCACGGCGTCGGCGACGACGACCCGCAGTTCCCGCTCGCCCTCGGCGGCCTGCGGACGGGCGGTGAGTCTGACCCGTACGGCGGTGGCCTCGGCCGCCCACAAGGACACGCCACTCGCGGTGAACGGCAGCCACATCCGCCCCTCGTCCGGCTCCGGCCCGGGATCGGTATGGCCGGGCAGCAGCGTCGGATGGAGCACCGCGTCCAGCAGGGCGGGGTGGATACCGAACCCATTGGGCTCTCCCGCGGCCTTGGGCAGTTCCACATCGGCCAGCAGATCGGCGCCGTCCCGCCATACCGCGCGCAGCCCCTGGAACGCGGCTCCGTAGGCGTATCCGGATGCGGCGATCCGTTCGTAGAAGCCGTCGGTGTCCACCGGCCGCGCTCCGGGCGGCGGCCATGTCCCGGGCAGCTCCCCCGCTCGGCTCTCCGGTACGGCAGGACCGAGTACGCCCACGGCATGGCACATCCAGTCGGTGTCCCCACCCGCGCGAAGGGCGTCGTCGGGGAGGGAGTAGACCGCGAGGTCGCGGCGTCCGTCGTCGGCGGACGGGCCCACCACCACCTGGACGCACCGGCCGCCCGTCGCGGGCATCGCCAGCGGCAGCCGCAGCGCGAGTTCCTCCACCGCACCGCAGCCCGCCTCGTCGGCCGCCCGCAGCGCCCACTCCATCAGCACGGTTCCGGGGACCAGGGCCACGCCCGCCACCACATGGTCGGCGAGCCAGCCGTGCGTCTGCGGGGAGAGACGTCCGGTCAGCACATGGCCACTGCCGTCGGCGAGCCGCAGCGCGGCGCCCAGCAACGGGTGGTCCGCGGCGACCAGACCGAGGGCGCCGGGGTCCCCGCCGGACCCGCCGGGGGTGTCCAGCCAGTAGCGCCGGCGCTGAAAGGCGTACGTGGGCAGATCGACCGTACGAGGCGTGGGGTCGGCCGGGAAGGCAGCCGACCAGTCCACCTCGGCCCCGGCGATGAACGCCCGCGCGACCGACTTCGTGAGCTGTGCCAGGTCCCCGTGGTCCCGGCGCAGGGTGGGCACCGCGGCGGCGCCGCTCTCCGCGTGCTCGAAACTCTCCCGCATCGCCATGGTGAGGACGGGGTGGGTGCTGGCCTCGATGAACACCCGGTGGCCATCGGCCAACAGCGCCTGGACCGCCTCGGCGAACCGCACCCGCTCGCGCAGATTCCGCACCCAATAGCCCGTGTCCAGCACGGAGGCATCGGCCCGGCCGCCGGTCACGGTGGAGTAGAACACCACCCCGGCCCCGGACGCGCCGACCGGCTCAACTCCCCTCAGCAGCCCCGTGAGTTCCTCGGCGATCTCGTCGACCTGGGGACTGTGCGAGGCGTAGTCCACCTCGATCATCCGCGCCCGCTCGCCCGCCTCCCGGCAGGCGGTCACGGCAGCGGCCACGTGCTCCGGCGGCCCGGACACCACAGTGGACTCGGGCCCGTTCACCACCGCCACCACTACCCCGGCGGCCAGGTCGCCGAGCCCGGACAGCAGCTCCGCGGCCTGTTCCTCACCTACGCCGAGGGAGGCCATGGCCCCGCCGCCGGCGAGTCGCCGCAGGGCCCGGCTGCGCAGCGCCACGACCTTCGCGCCGTCCTCCAGGGACAGCACTCCCGCCACCACGGCCGCCGCGATCTCGCCCTGGCTGTGGCCCACCACGGCGGCGGGCCGCACACCGTACTCGGCCCATACGGCGGCCAGGGACACCATCGCCGCCCAGAGCACCGGCTGCACCACGTCCACCCTGCTCAGCTCGGCGGCGCCTTCGGCCCCCCGCAGGACATCCGTGAGCGACCAGTCGACGTGGGGTGCGAGCGCTCGTTCGCACTCCGCCACCCGGGCGGCGAACACCGGCGAGGCGGCCAGCAGTCCAGCACCCATCCCGGCCCACTGCGAGCCCTGCCCGGGGAAGACCAGCACCGGACCCGCGCCGCCCGTGGTGGCGGCCGTACCCGTGTGCACCACGCCCGGGTGGGTGCCCTCGGATGCCAACGCCTGGAGGGCGGCGGTGAGTTCGTCGCTGTCGTCGCCGACCATCACCGCGCGGTGCTCGAACGCCGTCCGGGTGGTGATCAGTGACCAGCCCACCTCCCGGGGTGACGGCGTGTTGTCGGCGGCCATGCGGGCGGCCAGCTCCCGGGCCTGTCCCCGGAGGGCCTCGGCGCTCCGGGCGGAGAGCACCCAGGGCACCGGCTGGTCGTCCTCGTCCGTCCGCGCCTCTGCGGGTGCGGGTTCCGGCTCGGGGGCCTGTTCCACGATCAGATGCGCGTTGGTGCCGCTGATGCCGAAGGAGGACACACCCGCGCGGCGGGGGCGTTCGTCGCGCGGCCACTCCACCGGCCCGGTCAGCAGGCGCACCGCGCCGCTGTCCCAGTTGACATGCGGGCTGGGCGCGTCGATGTGCAAAGTGGCGGGCAGCAGTTCGTACCGCATGGCCATCACCATCTTGATGACACCCGCCACGCCGGCGGCGGCCTGGGTGTGGCCGATGTTGGACTTGAGCGAGCCCAGCCACAGGGGCCGGTCTCCGGGTCGCTCCTGCCCGTAGGTGGCGAACAGGGCCTGGGCCTCGATCGGGTCGCCGAGGGTGGTTCCGGTGCCATGGGCCTCGACGGCGTCCACCTCGGAGGGCGACAGCCGGGCGTCGGCGAGGGCTTGACGGATCACCCGCTGCTGGGAGGGGCCGTTGGGCGCGGTCAGGCCATTGGAGGCGCCGTCCTGGTTGACGGCCGAGCCCCGGATCACCGCCAGCACCCGGTGGCCCTCGCGCCGCGCGTCGGAGAGCCGTTCCAGGAGCAGCAGGCCGACGCCCTCGCCCCATCCGGTGCCGTCGGCCGCCGCCGCGAACGGTTTGCAGCGGCCGTCGGGGGCCAGCCCCCGCTGGCGGGAGAAGCCGGTGAACATGCCGGGGGCGGCCATCACCGTCACGCCTCCGGCCAGGGCCAGCGCACACTCGCCCTGCCGCAGTGCCCGCACCGCCAGATGGACGGCCACGAGCGACGACGAACACGCCGTGTCCACCGAGACCGCGGGCCCCTCCAGGCCGAAGGTGAACGCCACCCGGCCGGACACCACGCTCGGGGTGCCGCCGGTCAGCAGATGGCCGTCGAGCCCCTTGGGCGCCTCGTGCAGCCGGGGGCCGTAGTCCTGGGCCGTCACTCCGACGAACACCCCGGTCGGACTGGCCTGGAGGGCAGTGGAGCGGATGCCCGCCCGTTCGAAGGTCTCCCACGCGGTTTCCAGCAGCAGCCGCTGCTGGGGGTCGGTGGCCAGCGCCTCGCGGGGGCTGATGCCGAAGAACTCCGCGTCGAATTCCGGTGCGTCGTAGAGGAAGCCGCCCTCGTGGGCGTAGCTGGTGCCGGGGCGGTCCTGGTCGGGGTCGAAGAGTCCGGCCAGGTCCCAGCCGCGGTCCCGGGGGAACTCCCCGATCACGTCGGCGCCCTCGGCCACCAGCCGCCACAGCGCCTCGGGCGAGTCGACCCCGCCCGGGAAGCGGCAGCCCATGGCGACCACCGCGATCGGCTCCCCGGCGTCGCCCGGTGTGGTGGCCGTGGCCGCGGGTGGGGTGGCGGAAGGGCCGGTGGCGGGGGTGGTGTGGGCCCTCAGGTGGTCGGCGACGGCCAGCGGCGTGGGGTGGTCGAAGGTGAGCGTGGCGGTCAGGGGCAGCCCGGTGGCCGCGCCGAGCCGCTCGCTCAGTTCGGTCGCCGCGAGGGAGTCGAAGCCCAGCTCCTTGAAGGTGAGGCTGGGATCGACGGCGCTCGGCGCGGAGTGCCCGAGGACGAGGGCTACGTGCGTCCGCACGGTGTCCAGTGGATCGCGGTGCCACGCCGCGTTGGCAGACTCGGCCGACTCACCTGTGGGCGGTGCCGGGTCCAGGGCGCCGTCCGTCCCGGTGGCGTGGGTGGACGGCGCGGTGGATTCGGGTGGGGCGCCGGGCCAGTAGCGGTCCCGCTGGAAGGCGTACGTCGGCAGGGCGACCCGCTGCCGTGGATGCCCGGCGCAGGCCCGGTCCCAGGCCACTTCGGCGCCGCGGACATTCGCCTGGGCCATGGCGGTGGCGAAGGTGCGCGGCTCGGGGCGGTCGCGGCGCAGCGCGGCCGCGGCGGCCGGGCGCGGCCTCCCGGGGGCCGGTCCCGGCAGTGCGGTGAGGCATTCGCGGGTCATGGCGGTGAGCGGGGCGTCCGGTCCGAGTTCGAGAAAGGTGGTGACACCGGCGTCCAGGAGGGTGTGCACACCGTCCATGAAGCGCACCGCGTGGCGGGCGTGGCGGGCCCAGTACTCGGGTGAGGCGAGTTGTGAGGCGGTGGCGAGCCGTCCCGTCACATTGGAGACGAGGGGGATGGCCGGTGCGGAGAAGGTCAGTTCCGAGGCGACCGCGCGCAGTTCGTCGAGCATGCCGTCCATATGCGGCGAGTGGAAGGCATGGCTGACCTTCAGCAGCCGGGCCTTGCGGCCACGCTCGCGCCAGGCGGCGGCGGCCGCGTGGACGGCGTCGTGGTCGCCCGAAAGGACCACGGACGAGGGCCCGTTGACGGCGGCGATGTCCAGCCGGTCGTCCCATCCGGCGAGCAGTCCGGCGGCCTCGTCCGCGTCGGCCTGCAGCGCGGCCATGGCCCCCTTCGCCGTGACCGACTGCATCAGCCGGCCGCGTGCGGCCACCAGGGTGCAGGCGTCGGGCAGGGTGAGCACACCGGCCACATGGGCCGCGGCGATCTCGCCGACCGAGTGGCCCATCACATGGCCGGGGGTGAGTCCCCAGGATTCGGCCAGCCGGTACAGGGCCACTTCGATGGCGAACAGCGCGGGCTGGGTGTACGAGGTCCGGTCGAGCAACGCCGCCCGCGGCGAAGGGGCTTGGGCGAACATCACCTCGTGCAGCGGCTCCGCCGGCCGTGCGTCCAGGCAGTCGCACACCTCGTCCAGCGCCGCGGCGAAGACCGGATAGGCGGCATACAGCTCACGGCCCATGGCCGCTCGCTGGCTGCCCTGGCCGCTGAAGAGGAAGGCGAGGCCGCCGTCCACGGCGCTGCCCCGCACCGCTCCGGCGGTCTCCGCGCCATCGGCCAGCGCGTCCAGCCCGCTCAGCAGCTCGTCGGTGTCCTCGCCGAGGAGCACGGCGCGGTGGTCGAAGGCGGTCCGGGTGGTGGCCAGGGAGTGTGCGATGTCGGCCGGGGAGAGGTCGGGGTGGTCCGTTAGATGGTCACGCAGCCGCCCGGCCTGGGCGCGCAGCGCCGCGGGGGTCTTCGCGGAGATCGGCCAGGCCATCACAGGGGGCACGGGGGGCGCGGGGGTGTCGGCCGGGGCGGACGCGGGTGCGGGCACGGAGGCGGACGCGTGGGCGGGCGCTTCGCCGAGGACGAGATGGCAGTTGGTGCCGCCCATGCCGAAGGAGCTGACCCCGGCGAGCAGTGGCCGGTCCGGGCGGGGCCAGTCGCCGAGCCGGTCATGGACCCGCAGTCCGAGCTCGGTCAGCGGGATCCGCGGGTTCGGGGTGGTGAAGTGGAGGCTGGCCGGGAGCAGTCGGTGCTGGATGCCGAGGGCGGTCTTGAGGAGGCCGACGATGCCGGCGGCGCCTTCGAGGTGGCCCACGTTGGTCTTGGCGGAGCCGACGAGCAGGGGTGTGCCGTCCGTCCGGGCGGTGCCGAGCGCGGCGCCGAGCGCCGCCGCTTCGACGGGGTCGCCGACGGGGGTTCCGGTGCCGTGCAGTTCGACGTACTGGACGTCGTCGGGTGCGACTCCGGCCCGCCGGTGGGCGGTGCGCACCACGTCCTCCTGGGCCGCCGGGCTGGGGGCCGTCAGCCCGTCGGTGGCGCCGTCGTTGTTGATGGCGCCGGCGTGGATGACGCAGTAGACCGGGTCGCCGTCGCGTACGGCCGCGGCGAGTGGTTTGAGGAGGACCGCCGCGCCGCCCTCACCACGGACGAAGCCGTTGGCGCGGGCGTCGAAGGTGTGGCAGCGCCCGTCCGGGGACAGCCCGCCGAACTGGGCGGCGGCGGCCGTCATGCTGTCCTCGGTGAGGATGAGGTTGACACCGCCGGCCAGCGCCAGAGTGCACTCCCCGCGCCGCAGGCTCTCGCAGGCCGTGTGGACGGCCACCAGCGAGGACGACTGTGCGGTGTCTACGGTGAGGCTCGGGCCGCGTAGACCGTATCCGTAGGAGACCCGGTTGGCGATGATGCTGCGGTGGACACCGGTCATGGCGTGCCGGGTGGCCGCGGTGGTGTCCCGGCGCAGCAGGGTGGCGTATTCGCCCCAGATGGCGCCGACGAACACACCGGTCGGGGTGTCCTTCAGTGTTCCGGGGCGGATTCCCGCGTCCTCGAACGACTCCCAGGCGAGTTCGAGCATCAGCCGCTGCTGGGGGTCCATGGCCGTCGCCTCGCGGGGCGAGATGCCGAAGAAGGAGGCGTCGAAGGTGTCGACGCGGTCCAGGAAGCCGCCGTACCAGGTCGGCGCGGGCCGGTCGGGGCCGCCGCTGGCCGCGGTGCCGGTGGCGGCGGTGCCAGTGGCGGCGGTGCCGGTCCGGCGGCGGTCCTCCGGCATGGTGGTGACGGCGTTCCCGCCCTGCCGCAGCAGCCGCCAGAAGGCTGACGGACTGGGTGCGTGCGGCAGGCGGCAGGCCATTCCCACCACGGCGATGGGCTCCGCTTGCTGAGGTGTCCGGGTGGGCGCGGCGCTATCCATCGCACCCCATATGGCGCTGGGAGAACATCTGCGTGTTCTGGGTCATGGGCGGCACTCCCGCTCCGGATTGATGATCGGTGCGAGCACGTGGCCCATCGTGGGGCGCGGCTCTAAAGCAAGACCAAATAGGCCGCGGCCGGTGACTTTAGAGACGCGTTACCGGAACCCATGACCATCGCTGAGCGGGTGAGCCCTTTATGTGCCCTTGGCCGACCCGATCTCCGAGCACACAGGAGGAGTGCCATGACATCTCCATCGGCCGTGCCGCCAGGCGGCACGGTGTCGGACTACTACAGCTCGCTGGGACCGCTTCTGCAGATGGCGTGGGACGACAACTTCCACTTCGGCTACTGGGACGGTCCGTCCGATACCCGTTCGGTCCAGGAGGCCACCGATCGCTTCACGGATCTGCTGATCGAACGGCTGCGGGTGGGGGCGGGAGACCGGGTACTGGATGTCGGCTGCGGTATCGGGAAACCCGCGATGCGCGTGGCGACCGCCACCGGTGCCGATGTCCTGGGCATCACGATCAGCGAGCTCCAGGTCAAACAGGCGACCGAATCCGCCCGGCTGGCCGACCTGTCCCACCAGGTGGCATTCCAATACGCCGACGCCATGGCCATGCCTTTCGACGACGCGGCTTTCGACGCCGTACTCGCATTCGAATCGATCAATCACATGGACCGCCCGACGGCGCTGCGGGAGATGGCCCGTGTGCTGGGGTCCGGGGGCCGGGTGGTGCTCACGGATGTCACCCCGCCGAGCGACGGCAGTTACCAGCCGGACGCCGATCCCGATGTGGTCACCTCGCTGACCCGGCTGGAGGACTGGCCCGGTCTGATCGGTGACGCGGGGCTGGTGCTCGATGAGCTGACCGATGTCACCGAGAACACGAAGGACACCGCCAACCGGATGATCGACGGCATCCTGCGCTGCCGCCGGGAGTTCGAGGCGCGGCACGGGGTCAGCGTCCAGGAGGTGCTGGACGCCGCCAAGTCGGCGCTTCCCACCGTGCCGAGCGCCGGCTGCGCCATCGTGGTGGCCCACAAGCCCTGAATCACCAACAAACCTGACGGTTATTCGACATCCCCTTCATGGGCCCCGCGGAGCCGGAATTCCTCGCTCCTCATCAAAGCGGCGACAAGGGGCCCATGATCTCGCAAGATTCGCTTGTCCCGGCCGATGCGGTCCGCGTATTCTCATTCGCGGACTGCACCACCTCAAGTGCGGGATATCCGGACTCCGATCTTCCGGACGTATTGCGAATACCCGCTCCGCACCGTCGAGGACGCCGCCTCGAGGGCGCGTATATCCGGATTCTAGGTGAGGTGGGTAGTCATAGGACTTGCTTACGATGTGGGGCACCCGCCGAAGACGTCGATCTTGTCCGTTCTCTGATTCCTCGGCAGGGCCCGCGATAAAAGAGGGGTGAGTAATGGCAGTCGCGAACGGCGTGCGTCAGTGGATCCGGCGGCACCGCCCGTCCCCGCGCAGAGGGGCGCGGCCGGACCACTTTCCACACGCAAGCGGCTCAGCAAGCGCCCACTTCCCATCCCCTCCGGGGTCGCCGGACTCCGGGGACGTGACAATTGCCGTGCGCCATCCGGACGGCCCGGGACGGCGATCCGCGCGGACCTCCAGAGCCACCAGAGCCCGCCCCGCACATGCGTGCGCCTCCGGAAGCAGACGGACATCGCCCTCGAAATCGAGGAAACACCCAGAAAACACCACGGGCACTTCCGGCAAAGGCGCCGACTGTCCCATGACCGCACACGTCGGCGACTCGGATGGGGCACATCGTGCGATATGAGATCATGGGACCTCTCCGGGTGGTAGAAGGAGAGCGGAAATTAACCATCAGGGCGCGGAAGATCGAGGTCCTGTTGACCGTTCTGCTCGTCCGCGCCGATCAAGTGGTCCCGATCGACCAGCTCATCGCGGAGATCTGGGGGGAGTATCCGCCGCGCCGGGCGATCGCCGGGCTCCATGTGTATGTCTCCCAGATCCGTAAGTTCCTGCGCCGGCCCGGCCAGAGCGAAAGCCCCGTTCTCACCCGCCCCCCGGGATATGTCCTGCGGCTGGGCCCCGATCGCCTGGACTTCCACTGCTTCGAACGACTGGTGTGCGAGGGCCGGGATCATCTCAGGGAGCGGCGCTACCAGCAGGCCACGGACACTTTCGAAAGCGCACTCGATCTCTGGCGCGATCCGTTGCTGGATGATGTATGCCATGGGCCGATCCTCGAAGGCTTTCAGACCTGGCTGAAGGAAGCCCGGCTGGAATGCATCGAGATGCTGACCGATTCCCGCCTCATGCTCGGCCGCCATCGTGAACTGGTGAGCGACCTGTACCAGTTGACCACCGAGCATCCTTTGCGGGAGGCACTCCACCGTCAGTTGATGCTGGCGCTCTACCGCTGTGGCCGCCGGGCGGACGCGTTGCATGTGTATCAAGCGGCGCGCAAGACGCTCAATGAGGAACTCGGGCTCGAACCGTGCCGGGCCCTGCAGGACATGCAGCGGGCCATCCTCACCTCGGATGACCGGCTGGAACTGCATGTTCCCGCATGAGGAAGACCGCGTAAGGAGGTGGACATATGAGCGATCACGTCAGTTACCTGTCCGACGGCAGCCCGATCGAGGTCGTCCTCGAAGGCGGACCGGACGATCTGCCCCGGGCATTCCAGACCGGGCAATCGACCCTCACCAGCAAAAAGCTCAAAATCCAGCATCGCGATGGATACGAGCACTTCGAACTCGTCAGCGATTCCGCTGACATCACCACAGCGATCTTTCGCTGGACCATGCGAACGAAAATCGCCGAGTAGCCTCCATGGCCCCGGAACCCCGGGATCGCCGACCGGTCGCCGCCGACTCCCGATCCCGGGGCGGGGGCCGTGGCCAGGAGGTCCGTATGCTCACCTCACGATGGCGCGGCGTGGTGATCGCCGCGGTCGCGATATCGACAGCCCTTGCCGCACTGCCCGCCGGGCCCGCCTCGGCCCGCACATCCGCCCGGCCCGGTGCCCGGGTGGTGGACGGCCGTACCCAGCCGGTGTTCTCGTATCCGGATGCCGTGCGCGAGCACCTCATGGTCCAGACGCCCGTCGACAGTGACGGCGATGGGCACAAGGACCGGGTCGCGGTGGACATCATCCGGCCCAAGGAGACCCAGCAGGGTCTCAAGGTGCCGGTCATCATGTCGGCCAGCCCCTACAACGACACCGTGGGCCGCGGGTTCGAGTCGGAGCGGAAGAGCTACGACGCCCAGGGCGCCCCGGCCAAGTTCCCTCTCTTCTACGACAATTACTTCGTGCCGCGCGGCTACGCCGTGGTCGATGTGGATGTGACCGGGACCGGCAGATCCGACGGCTGTCTGACGGTCGGCGGCGCCTCCGACGTGGCGGCCGCCAAGGCGACGATCGACTGGCTGGGCGGCCGGGCCACGGCGTACGCGGCCGACGGCAGCGAGGTGAAAGCCTCCTGGTCCACCGGCAAGGTGGGCATGATCGGCCACTCGTACGAGGGCATGCTGGCCAATGCCGTGGCCGGCACCGGTGTGGAGGGGCTGGAGACCATCGTCCCGATCTCCGGGATGAGTTCGTGGTACGACTTCGCCCGTACCAACGGCGCCAAGCACTGGAATGGTTTCGCCTCCTATCTGACGACGGCGCTGGACACCGACCCACCCCAGAAGTGCCAGGCGGTGCGCGACCTGTTGCAGGCCGGCGAGGACGACGCCACCGGCAACTACAACGCCCACTGGCATGAGCGCAATTACCTCGCGCGGCCGGCGCCCGAGGTGAGCAAGGTGCGCGCGAGCGTCCTCGCGGCACACGACCTCAGCGACTACAACGTACGGATCGACCAGTTCGCGAACTGGTGGGCCCCGCTGGCCGAGCGCGATGTGCCGCGCAAGCTGTGGCTGGGCCGCTACGGGCACACCGATCCGTTCGACTGGCCCGGTCGGCGCGCACAGTGGGTCGACACCGTGCACCGGTGGTTCGACCACTGGCTGTACGGCGTCCAGAACGGAATCATGGACGAGCCCCGGGTCGATCTGCAGACCGGCCCGACCACCTGGACGACCCAGGCCGACTGGCCCGCGCGCACCTCCTCGGTGCCCCTGCACCCCGGGCCCGACGGCTCGCTGGCGCTGAGCCCCGCGAGCGGCACCGGGACCTTCACCGACACCAAGCTGAGCGAGGCGGATCTCACGGCCGACCCGTCGGCGAGCCGTCCGGGCCGGCTGGCGTTCCTCACCCCGCCGCTGCGCACCGGGGTACGGCTCTCCGGCACGCCCACCGCGGATCTGCGGGTCACGCTCGACAAACCGACCTCGAACCTCACCGCGCTGCTCGTGGACTACGGCGAGGAGGAACGGATCGACTGGAACCGCAACGAGCCCCAGAACAGGATCCACGACGGTCTGCGGGGGCTGGACGAGGAATCCTGCCACGGGGAGAGCACCGCCCAGGACGACGCCTGCTACCAGAAGACCGCCAATGTGACGGCGCGCAAATCCTCGGAGGTGATCGCCCGCGGCTGGATGGACGCCCAGAACCGCCACTCGCTCACCACCCCCCAACCGATGACCCCCGGCCGGTCCTACCGGATCGCCTGGAAGACACTGCCGAACGACTACGAGATCAAGCCGGGCCATCGGCTGGGGCTGGTCCTCGGCGGCACCGACGCCGACTTCCTCTACTTCGAGGATCCGACCGGGTCGAAGGTGACGGTTGACCTGGGCGGCAGCCGTGTCACCGTGCCGGTGACCGCCACCGGTGGAATCACCAAGTCCCTTCGCTCATAGGCACGTTGGCGATGCCCGGGCCGCCCACCGGCGGTCCGGGCTCAGCCCTGGACCCAGGTGTGGATCACATGGGCGCCCAGGTCCGCGTACCCGTCGGCCATGCGGTGGCCGCTCTCGTACCGGGCCGTGAGGTCGCCGTAGCGGATGTCCTCCCGCGCGGAGAAGCCCAGCCGGCGCAGGTCACCGGCGAGCTCCTCCGGGGTGAAGAAGCTGAGGAAGGGCTCACCGGCCTCGGCGGCCCATGCCGCGCGGGCCTCGTGCACGGCGCGGTGCTCCGGTGGCAGCGTGTCCGGCGGCTCGCCGTAGTCGAAGACGGCTCCGGAGCCGCCCGGCAGGCCCGCGATGAAGCCGAGCGTGTCCAGCACGGCGGTGTGTGTCAGATACGGCACCACCCCGAGCCAGATGAAGAACGCCGGGCGGGCCGGGTCGAAGCCCGCCGCCGTCAGCCCGTCGGCCAGGCTCTGCCGCTCGAAATCGACCGGCGCGAAGGTCAGTGAGGGCGGTACGGGGATCTCCGTGGCGGCCAGCCGGCCGCGCTTCCACTCCTGGGTCGCGGGATGGTCCACCTCGAACACCCGCAAGCCCTCCGCCTCGTACGGATTGCGGCAGCCGAAGGTGTCCAGCCCCGCCCCCAGCGCCACCGCCTGCCGCACCCCGCGCGTCACGGCGGCGGCTACGGCGTCCTCGGCGAACCGCGCGCGGGCGGCCACGGACAGCCGCACATCTTCGCGCTCGGGCCGGAAGGCCGTCTCGAGGAGGGGGTCGTCCGCGTCGGCGGCGAGGATACGGAGCGCCAGCGGATCGTGAAACACCCGGCCGCCCTCCAGCTCCTGGTGGGCCGCGCGGAACGCGGCGGCGCCGCGGGCGGTGATGCTGGGCCGGCCGATCTGCATGAAGCGTCCTCCCCCGAGGTCCCGCCGTATGTCGCGGGCGGCACACCCCATGGTGTCAGCTCCGCACTCCGCGCGCATCGCCAACCGCTCATGTTCACAAGGGAGTTACGCGACGGGCAACGGCCTGGGGACCGCCGGGGCCGCGGCGCCGCCCGGCAGGCGCGCATTGTCCCATCGATGGGCGCCGGACAGGGGGCAGCCGGGCCCATCGGGTACATCCGGTCGGCCGAACCGGTGAAGCTCCCCATCACTCCGCAACCCCTCCGGATGTCATGCCTATAAATATGACAATCCGACAATCAGAACAAAAGGGTCCGGCATGGCCCGGACCAGTGCGGAGTGCACCGTGTCCCATCACCCACGCCACCGGACGGCGCTGCTCGCCGTCGCCCTGCTCGGTGCCGCCACCGCGTGCGGCAGCGGGACACCGGCAACCCCCAAGGCCGAGGAGAAGCCATCGAGAACCGCACCGGCCAGGAGCAGGGCCATGAAGGGCTTCACCCTGGTGGCCACCGGCGATCTGCTGGTGCACGCCTCCGTCATCCGGCAGGCACAGGCGGACGCGGGCGGTGACGGCTATGACTTCCAGCGCATGATCCGGGAGGCCGCGCCCGTCGTCGCCCAGGCCGACCTGGCCATCTGCCATATGGAGACCGTCTACGGGGCCGCCCACGGGCCGTTCACCGGCTATCCGACCTTCAAAACGCCTCCGCAGCTCGCCTCGGCCGTGAAGAGGCTCGGCTACGACTCCTGCTCCACCGCCTCCAACCACACCCTCGACGCCGGTCCCGAGGGGGTGGTCCGCACCCTCGACGCCATGGACAAGGCCGGGCTCAAGCACGCCGGATCGGCCCGTTCCGCCGCGGAGAGCACCCGTCCCACGATGATGGAGGCCGGTGACGCCAAGGTCGCCCAGCTCGCCTACGCCTACGGCACCAACGGCATCCCGGTCCCCAAGGGCAAGGCGTGGCTGGTCAACCTCATCGATCCGGCGCGGATCATCAAGGACGCGCGGGCCTCGCGGCGCGCCGGGGCCGATGTGGTCGTCGTCAGCGTGCACTGGGGCACCGAATGGCAGCAGGCGCCGGACAAGCTGCAGCTCGCGCTCGCCAAGAAGCTGACCGCCTCCAAGGACGGGGGCCGCCGCGACATCGACCTGATCATCGGCACCCACGCCCATATCCCCCAGGCGTACGAGAAGGTCAACGGCACCTGGGTGGTCTACGGCATGGGGGACCAGATCGCGGGGATCATGCCCGACAAGCGCGGCCAGATGGGCTCGGCGGCGCGCTTCACCTTCACCCCGCCCACCGCCCAGGGCAGGGCGTGGGAGGTGAAGAAGGCGGAGTACATCCCGCACGCCGTGGACAACGATCCGATCTCCCTGGTGAACCTTCCCCGGGCCCTGGAGAAGAGCCCCGGCAACCCGGGTTACACCAGCGCCCTGAGCACCATCCAGGAGGCGGTGCTCAGCCGGGGCGCCAAGAAGGACGGCCTGACGATGGGCCGTTGACCCGGCCCGCTCCCCGTGCCGCCTGGCGCTACCACTCGGGCTGGTCCGGCCCGCCCGGCTCGTCCCGCTGCTCCGTCCGGCCCGGCCGCTCCGCCTGACCCCCGGCCTGCTCCGCCTGACCCGGCGGGCCGGGCTGCCCCGTCCGCTCCGCCTCCTGTGTGTGGAAGGCCAGGTTCTCGTTCTCCACATCGACGCGGACATGGCTGTGGGCCGGCAGCGTGCCGCCGAGCAGCATCCGGGAGAGCGGATTGTCGACCTCGCGCTGGATGGTGCGGCGCAGCGGCCGGGCGCCGTACTCCGGCTGATGTCCGTGCCGGGCCAGCCACTCGACGGCGGGCGGGGTGAACTCCACGCTGACGTCCTGGGCGCGCAGCCGGCGCCGGGTCTCCTCCAGCAGCACATCGGCGATCTGCCGGAGCTGGTCGTCGGCGAGCCGGCGGAAGATGACGACCTCGTCGATGCGGTTGAGGAACTCCGGCCGGAAGTGCTCGCGCAGCGGGCGCAGCACCCGCTCCCGGCGCGCCGCCTCGTCGGCCTCGTCGTCACCGCCGCCGAAGCCCAGGGGGCCGCCGCGTCCGGTGATGGCCTCCGAGCCGAGGTTGCTGGTCATCACGATGACGGTGTTCTTGAAGTCGATGGTGCGGCCCTGGGCGTCCGTCAGCCTGCCGTCTTCGAGCACCTGGAGCAGGATGTTGAAGACATCGGGGTGCCCCTTCTCCACCTCGTCCAGGAGCAGCAGGGAGTAGGGCTGGCGGCGCACCGCCTCGGTGAGCTGCCCGGCCTCCTCGTGCCCGACGTATCCGGGGGGCGCGCCGACCAGGCGGCTAACGGTGTGCTTCTCCTGGTACTCGCTCATGTCGAGGCGGACCATGCGGTCCTCGCTGCCGAAGAGCGCCTCGGCCAGTGCGCGGGCCAGTTCGGTCTTGCCGACGCCAGTGGGGCCGAGGAAGAGGAAGCTGCCGCTCGGGCGGTTGGGGTCGGCGAGTCCGGCGCGGGCGCGCAGGACCGCGTCGGCCACGGCGGCCACGGCCTCCTCCTGCCCGACGACCCGCCGATGGAGGTGTTCCTCCAGGCCCAGCAGGCGTTCGCGCTCCTCCTGGGTGAGGCTGGCGACGGGGATTCCGGTCTGCCGGGAGACGATTTCGGCGATGTCCTCGACGGTGACCTCGGCGACGCGCCCGCCGTGGTACTGCGTACCGGATGCCTGTGCGATCCGGGTGTTCAGTTCGGCGATGCGGTCCCGCAGGGAGGTGGCGCGTTCGTAGCTCTCGGACGCGACGGCCTGGTCCTTGTCCCGGGTGAGCTGCTCGACCTCCCGCTCCAGGGCGCGCAGATCGGTGCCGCGGCCGCTGGAGCGCAGCCGGACCCGGGCCCCGGCCTGGTCCATGAGGTCGATGGCCTTGTCGGGCAGGAAACGGTCGGTCAGATAGCGGTCGGAGAGCTCGACGGCGGCGAGCAGCGCCTCGTCGGTGTAGCGGACCTGGTGATGGGCCTCGTACCGGTCCCGGAGACCGTGCAGGATGGCGACGGCGTCCGAGGGGGTGGGCTCGGGGACCATGATGGGCTGGAAGCGGCGGGCGAGCGCCGCGTCCTTCTCGATGTACTGGCGGTACTCCCGGAGCGTTGATGCGCCCATCACATGCAGTTCGCCGCGGGCCAGCGCGGGCTTGAGGAGATTGCTCGCGTCCATCTGGCCGCCCTCGGAGCCACCGCCGCCGGCGCCGACGACCGTGTGCAGCTCGTCGATGAAGATGATCAACTCGTCGGTGTTGGCGCGGATCTCATCGACGATGCCGGTGACCCGCTGCTCGAAGTCGCCGCGGAAGCGGGTGCCGGCCACGACGCTCGCGATGTCGAGCTGGACGACCCGGCGGCCGAGCAGGATGTCCGGCACTTCGGCGTCGGTGATCCGCTGGGCGAGCCCTTCGACGACGGCCGTCTTGCCGACTCCGGCCTCGCCGATGAGCACGGGGTTGTTCTTGCCGCGCCGGGCTAGCACCTCGATGCTCTGCTCGATCTCCTCATCGCGGCCGATCACCGGGTCGATCCGCCCCTCGCGGGCCAGTTCGGTCAGATCGCGGCCGAACCGGTCGAGGTTCGGGGTCTTCCGCTGGTCCACGACGGGCCGCTGGTCGGTGGTGGGGGCGCTCGGCGTGAGGCCGCCGGTCTGGGGCGGCCCGGGGGCCCGGGGTTCGAAGCGGGCGGCGCCCAGGATCTGCCCGGCGGTGGACTCGCGGTTGGCGGCGAGCGCGATCAGTACGTGTTCGGGGCCGATGTACGAGGAGCCGCGTGAGCGGGCTATCTCATGGGCGTCGAGCAACGCCCGCTTGACGGCCGGGGTGACGGCGACCGAGTTGCGCGGCGGGCCGCCCCCCGCCTCCCGGTCGATGTCCGCGGCGATCCGGTCGGGGTCGGCCCCGGCGCGCGAGACCATCGTCCGGGTGGGCTCGGAGAAGAGCGCGGCCCGCAGCAGATGTTCGGTGTCGAGGTCGGTGCTGCCGTGTTCGGCGGCGTAGGAGGCGGCGGCCGAGACGAGATGCCGCGCGTTCTCGCTCATCAGCCGGCCGAAGTCGACATGTCGTGAATCGGGCCGCTGCCCGGCAGGCCCGGTCCCGAGGAAGCGTGCGAGGAAGTCGCCGAGTGGATCCGGCCCGAAGTCCTCGGGGCCCTGGTTCGGGCCCTCATTCCCGCTGCCCATGTGACCAGTTTAAGGGCGATTGACACTGATGTCCGTTCGTGGGCGGTTTCGCGGGCGGCGGGCATCGGCGACATCAGACCCCGCCCAGCTCACCGCCGGGCCGCCTCGGCTCTCCGTCCGGCGGGGTCAGGGCTCCATCCGGTGGCGTTCGAGGACGACCAGGGCGGCGTCATCGCCCTGGTGGCCGCCTGTGTGGGAGAGCAGATCGCGGTGCACTCGGTCGACGAGGTGCTGGGGTCCGGCGCCGTTCCATCCGGGGAGCCGTTCGGCGAGCGGGTAGAAGGTGCCCTCGCTGTTGCGCGCCTCGATGACCCCGTCGGTGTAGAGCAGCAACTGATCGCCCTCGCCGAAGGGGAAGACCTCGCTGTGGTACCGGTCGGCCACCAGATGGCCGAGGCCCAGTGGCAGTGCGGGCGCATAGCCCTCCAGCGTCTTCACACCCGAGTCGCGCAGCACGATCGGCGGTGGATGTCCGCAGTTGACGAGGCGGACCACCGGCTGGTCGTCGGGGATCTCCAGCACGGCGGCGGTGACGAACGACTCCCCCGCCCCGGGCGCCTTGTCGGGGGGTTCGGTCCGCTCGGCGGACAGGGCGGTGTCCAAGTGGGCCGCCAGATCGGTCAGGGGCACGGGCCAGTGGGCCATCGCGCGGAAGGCGCCGAGCACCAGGGAGGCGTCCGCGACGGCGGTCAGGCCGCTGCCCCGGACATCGCCGATGATCAGGCGGGTGGTGTTGGAGGTGCGCGCCGCCGCGTACAGATCGCCGCCGATCTCCGCCCCCGGCTCGGCCGCGAGGTAGACCGAGGCGATCAGCAGCGGTCCGACCCGGACGGGAAGCGGGCGCAGCAGGACCCGCTGCGCCACATCGGCCACCGCCCGCACCCGGTTCAGCTCGCGCATATGCCGGTCGAGGACCGCGCGGAACAGCACGATCATCGCCGAGACCAGGGCCAGGGTGATCACCTCGGTCAGGCGGCCGGGGTGGCCGAGGAAGCCCTCATAGGCGTTCGCCACGATCTGAGCGCCGACGGCCAGGAGCCCGATGCACGCGGTGAGCAGGGGGCCGGCGAACGAGGCGGTCATGGCGGGGGCCGCGATCAGCAGCGGGCTGAGCCGGACGCTCGCCGGGGCCAGCACATCGCCGAGCGTGATCAGCCCGATGACCAGCAGGGGGATCACGACCAAGACGCGGGTACGCCACCTTGGCCGGCGCAGATCCGAATGACCCTGCCACATATGCACATCTACTGCTTACGCCTGCCCTTGCCCCCGCGCCAGCCCCGCCCCGCCCGGCAGGGCACAACGTTCCACCGGAAGTGGCCCGGACCTCCCACGAGGCCGCGGCCTCGCCGACGAGACCGCCGCCGCGCCCGGGAGGCGGCTGTCACACTTCCGGCCGCCATCTCGTCCTCCCTCTCAGGCCGACGAGAGGATCAGGACATGGCAGAGCTGACCGACTTCGAACAGCAGCGCGACCGGCTGTGGGCCGTCGCCTATCGCATCACCGGCTCGGTCGCCGACGCCGATGACGCGGTGCAGGAGACCTGGCTGCGCTGGCAGGCGCTGCCCGCGGACGAGGTCGCCGACCCCCGCGCGTATCTGACCACCGTCATCAGCCGGATCTGCTACGACCTGCTGGGTTCGGCGCGGGTGCGGCGCGAGGCGTACGTCGGCCCCTGGCTGCCCGAGCCGGTGGTGGCGACCGGCGGTCCTGAGGACCGGGTGACGCTCGACGAGTCGGTGGGGCTGGCGCTGCTCACCGTGCTGGAGCGGCTGACCCCGGCGGAGCGGACCGCGTTCATCCTGCACGATGTCTTCTCGGTGCCGTTCCCCGAGATCGCCGAGGTCGTGGGCCGCAGCCCGGAGTCCGTACGGCAGCTGGCCTCCCGGGCGCGCAAGCGGGTCCGGGAGGAGGCGCCGCGGCGCTCGGTGGACCGCGGGGAGCACCGGCGGGCCGTGGACGCGTTTCTCCAGGCGGTCCTGGGCGGCGACATGGACGGGCTGCTGGAGATCCTGGATCCGGACGTCGTCTGGCGTTCGGACGGTGGCGGCAAGGTGGCGGCGGCCCGGGTCCCGGTGCTGGGCAACGAGAAGGTGGCCCGCTTCGCCCAGGGTCTCGCCCGGGGCTTCGACCCGGCCACGATGGTGGTGCACCGTTGCGCGGTCAACGACGCCCCGGGCCTGGTCATCGCCGACCGCACGGCCGGCCAGGCCGTGGTCTTCGCGTTCTCCGTGCACCAGGGGCTGATCACCGAGATCGACGTGGTCGTCAACCCCGACAAGCTCCGCCATCTCGACCTGCCGAACCTGTGACCGGCATCACCGTCACATCTGGAGCCGCTATGTCGTCCTCCTCGTGAACACCACCCGAGAAGGAGGCCGCCGGTATGGAGAAGCAGCAGGTCCTGGTACTCGGCGCGGGCTATGCGGGGCTGATGGCCGCCCTGCGGCTGGCCCCGCACACCCGCGTCACCCTGGTCGATCCGAGCACCGCTTTCACCGAACGCGTCCGGCTGCATGAGCGGGCCGCCGGACGGCCCGACATCACGCATCCGCTCGACGCGCTGACGCGGCGGGCCGGCATCGTCCACGTGGCCGCCCGCGCCACCCGGATCGACCCGGCCGCCCGGCAGGTCACCACCGACGACGGCCGACGGTATCCGTACGACCGGCTGGTGTACGCGCTCGGCAGCCGCACCCCCGACCCCGGTGAGCGGGCCTACACCCCGGAGACGGCGGCCGAACTGCACAAGCGGCTGCTGGACGGCCCGGGTGAGCTGACGGTGGTCGGCGGGGGACTCACCGGCATCGAGCTCGCGGCCGAGATCGCCGAGTCCCAGCACACCTGGAAGGTCCGGCTGATCACGGGCGACGAGGTCGGCACGGGGCTGTCGGCGAAGGGCCGCGCTCATGTCCGGGCGACGCTCACCGGGCTCGGGGTCCGGATCGAGGAGGGCCGCCGGGTGGCGGGCCCCGAGGACATCGACACCGACGCGGTGGTCTGGGCCACCGCGATGACCGCGAACACCTCCCTGGCCGAGGCCGCCGGGATCAGCCTTGACCCCACCGGCGGCATCAGCGTCGACGGCGCCCTGCGCTCGGTGTCCCATCCGGAGATCTACGCGGTGGGCGACTCGGCGGCCATGACCACCCCGGCCGCCGGTGCCCTGCGCATGGCCTGTGCCACCGCGCTCCCGGCCGGTTCGCACGCCGCCTCCTCGATCATCGCCGAGACGCGGGGGCGGCAGCCGGAGCCGCTGCGCTTCCGGTTTGTGGTGCAGTGCGTGAGCCTGGGCCGCCGGGACGGGCTGATCCAGATGGTGCGGGCGGACGACTCCCCGCGCGAGCGGGTGCTGCGCGGTGGCCTGGCCGCACGCACCAAGGAGCGGGTCGTGCGCTCCACGGTCAGCATGCTGCGGCTGGCGGCGCGCCGCCCCGGGGCCGTGCCCCTCATCCCCGGGATGAGCTGAGTCCCCGGGATGAGGTGCGTCCCGGTCCCGGGGGTGAGCTGCGTCCCGGTCCCGGGGTGAGCTGAGTCCCGGTCCCCGGGGTGAGCTGAGTCCCGGGGACGGGCCGCATCCCCGGAATGCGCCGAGGGACCGGACAGCCGCTAGAAGGGGTAGTGCGCGTGCTGGGTGGCGAGGGTGATCCACCGGGTGTCGCTGAACGCCTCGATGCCCCAGCGGCCACCGAACCGCGAGGCTCTCGTGGACGAGTATCCGGTCGCCGGACATGCAGATCTGACCGGAGTTCTTGACATCTCCCCCGGCCTAAAGGCGGGGGATTCCAGCGGTCGCCCGCTGGGGTTCCTGCTTCACAGCCGACTGCCTGCCCGGAGTTCTCCGTTGAGGTCTTACACCGGCTCCACAGGCCGACACCGCCAGCCCGGCGGCCAGAAGGTTCTTCGCCGCGTTCACATCGCGGTCATGGGTCATGCCGCAATCACACGTCCAGGTACGGACATTCAGCGGCATCTTGGTTTGCAGGGTGCCGCAGTGAGAGCACAGCCTGGAGGAGGGGAAGAAGCGGTCGACCGCGATCACCTCGCGGCCGTACCAGGCGGCCTTGTACTCCAGCATGCTGCGGAACTCTGTCCACGACGCATCCGAGATGGCGCGGGCGAGCTTCCGGTTCTTGACCATGTTGCGCACGGTCAGGTCCTCGATCACGAGCGTTTGGTTTTCACGCACGAGACGAGTGGTCAGCTTATGCAGGTGGTCGCGGCGCCGGTCAGTGATCCGGGCGTGCACGCGGGCAACCCTGAGCCGGGCCTTGACCCGGTTCGCGGACCCCTTGACCTTGCGGGTCAGTTCCCGCTGGGCACGGGCGAGACGAACCCGGTCCCGGCGCTCGTAGCGAGGGTTGGCGACCTTCTCCCCGGTGGACAGAGTCAGAAGGTGGCCCAGGCCGACGTCGATACCGATCGCCGTATCGGTGGCGAGCAACGGCTGAACTGTCGGGTCCTCGACGAGGAAGGACACGAACCAGCGTCCGGCCGCGTCCTGCGACACCGTCACCGTGGACGGCGCCGCGCCCTCGGGCAAGGGCCGGGGCCAAACGATGTCCAGCGGCTCGGTCATCTTCGCCAGGGTCAGTTTCCCGTCCCGGTACCGGAAACCGGATGTGGTGTATTCGGCCGACGCCCGGGACTTCTTCCGCGACTTGAAGCGCGGATACTTGGCCCGCTTGCCGAAGAAGTTGGTGAACGCCGCCTGGAGGTGCCGCAGGCACTGCTGGAGCGGCACTGACGAGACCTCATTGAGGTAGGCCAGTTCTTCGGTCTTCTTCCACGCCGTCAGCATCGCCGACGTGGCGTTGTAGTTGACGCGCTGCTGCCGCGTCCATGCCTCGGTACGGGCCGCGAGCGCCAGGTTGTAGACCTTCCGGACACACCCGAACGTGCGCGACAGCTCGGCTGCCTGCGCACCGGTCGGATAGAAGCGGTACTTGTACGCCCGCTTCACATGAGTCTCGGACATGCTCACAAACTAGCCAGGCCACTTGTGAGAATCAAGCCTGCTGGTCAGGGCACGGACCTTCGCCTTGGCGGCGAAACCCCGCCCCTTGCCCTACCCCGCAGGGGGCCGATTCCTCCCCGGCCTGAAGGCCAGCGTATCCACGGAGGCATCAGATGAACTTCAATTTCACCATGGCGGGACGTCAGTCTCCGCCGCGCCCCGGGCCGTCGTCAATGTGCAGACGCCGACGGGGCCACCGCACCCCGCCGGATGCCGTCACCGCCAGGACGCCCAGGAGGGCCAGTGCGGTGGCGGGGGCGAGGACCGTCCACGGGGCGCGCTCGGCGTAGGGGTGGTTCTCGGCCAGCAGCCGCCCCCACTCCGGGGACGGCGGCTGCGCGCCCAGGCCGAGGAAGCCCAGCGAGGCCAGGGCGAGCGCCGCGGCCGGCAGGCGCAGCAGGGCGTGCCGGACGACCGGGGGCAGGACCGCGGGCAGGACGTGGCGGCGCAGCAGATGGCGGCGGGAGGCGCCCAGTGCGCGGGTGGCGGCGAGATGCGTGGCGGCGCGCTGCTGCCGCAGCAGGGCGGAGGTGTGCGCGGCCAGCGGCGCCCAGGCGACCGCGGCCACGGCGAGCGCGGGGATGTACGGACCGGGCCCGGCCGCTCCGGCGACCAGGAGCCCGGCGAGCACGGGCGGCACCGCGTTCACGGTCTCGACGAGTCCACCGGACAGCCGGGGCACCAGGCCGAGCAGCACCCCCGCCACCAGCGCGGCGGCGCTCACCGCCACCGCGAGCGCGAGCGTGGACAGCGCGCCGTGCCCCACCCGGGCCAGCAGATCGCGGCCCAGCGCGTCGGTGCCGAACGGATGTGTCCAGGACGGGGAGGTGAGCCGGGCGGCGGTGTCCACCGCGAGGGGGTCCCGGAGGGCACCGAGCACCACGACGGCGAGCAGGATCGTGCCGTAGAGCAGCGGAACGGAGCGGGCGGACGGCGCGGAGGGCCGGTGGAGCGAGGGCAGCGCCCCGTCGCGCAGCGCGGGCCCGAGCAACAGCCGGGCCGCGAGCCGGGCGAGACCTCCGGCGGCGGCCGCGAGCAGGACGAGGACGAGGGTGCCCGCCTGAAGCATCGGCAGGTCCTGGGCGATGGCCGCCTGCAGGGTGAGCCGGCCGAGCCCGGGGATGTCGAAGACCTGCTCGACGGCGACCGCCCCGCCGGTGAGCCCGACCACGAACAGCCCGATGTTCGGCAGCACTCCGGGCACGGCACGCCGCAGCGCGTGGCGGGCGATCCGCCGGGCGGGCAGCCCGCGTGCGGCGGCGGCCCGGGCCCAGGGTTCGGCGAACGCGCCGGGCAGGGCGTCGTCCAGGACCCGGCCCAGCAGGGCGCCCGCGGGGACGCCGAGGGCGAGCGAGGGCAGCACCATCCACCGCGGCCCGTACCAGCCGACCGCGGGCAGCCAGCCGAGCCGCACCCCGACCACGGCGGCCAGCACGGACGCCAGCAGAAACTCCGGCAGCGCGGCGAACAGCGCGCCGCCGCTTCCCGCAGCGGCCCCGCGCCGGGCGGCCCGCCGCCGCGGCCCGAGCCACAGCGTGCGCCCGCACACCGCGCCCGCGGTGACCGCCGCGACCACCAGCGCCCCGCCCATGAGCAGCAGCGAGACGCCGAGCGCCTCGGCGACCGAGGGGGCCACGGCCGTCCCCGAGATCCAGGACGTGCCCGCGTCGCCGTGCGGCAGTCCGGCGAGCCACCGGCCGAGCAGCCGCAACGGCCCGGCGTCGAGGCCGAGTTGGGAGCGCAGGGACTCCAGGAGCTCGGGGCTGGGCTCGCGGTCGGCCTCGCGCGCCTTGAGGACGGTACGGGCGGGATCGGTGCGGGACAGCCAGGGCAGCAGCCCGATACCGCACAGCAGCACCCCCGCGAGCGCGAGGCGCCACAGCGCACTCAGGCCGGTGGACCGCCCGGCGCTCAGGCGGGTGAACCGCGCCGCGCTCGGCCCGGCGGACCGCCCGGCGCCCAGCCCACTGGACCGCCCGCCCGTGCTCGGCCCGGTCGGCCGCCCCGCGCTCTCCCCGGTGGACCGCCCCGCGCTCGGCCCGGTGGACCGCGGCCTGGTCCGCGCGCCGCTCAACGCCGCGTACCGGTGCCGACGAGCGTGCGCTCGTACGGATCGAGGATCACACCCCGCACCGAGGTGCCGACGCCGTGGATGATCCGCTGATGGACCAGCGGGACGACCCCGTCCGTGCGCAGCACGGCGGTCTGCGCGGCCAGGGCGGCGCGATGGCGCGCGGCGTCGTCGGCGCGGGACCCGGCCTCGGCGACCGCGCGGTCCACGGCCTTGTCGCACACCCGGGCCAGGTTGTAGCCGCCGTCGCAGGTGAAGTCGTCGGCGAGATAGGAGACCGGGTCGCCGGTGTCGAGCATGGTGTTACGGGCGGCCACCACGGCGTCGAACTTCCCGGCCAGGGCGTCGCCTTCGAGCCGGGAGTACTCCCGCACCTCCAGCTTCACGCTGAACCCGGCTTTGCGCAGCTGCTGTTGCAGCACCTGGGCGACCTCGGGCAGCTCGGGCCGGTTGTCGTAGGTGGCGAGGGTGAGCGCGGTGTTCCCGGCGCGCTTGGCGGCAGGGCGGCCGGACGGCCGGGGGCGCTCGCCCGCGGCCCAGGTGAGGGCCGGGCCGAACAGGCCGCGGCCGGTGTCGGCATGCCCCTCGTAGACGTCCTCGGCGAGGGCGGAGGCGTCGACGGCCTCGCGGGCGGCGGCGCGGACGGCGGGGTCGGCGAAGGGTCCGGAGCGGGTGTTGAGGAAGAGGGCGGTGGTGCGGGCGGTGGGCACCTCGCGGACGGTCGGCTGGTCGAGGGTGGCCGCCTGGGAGACCGGAACCGCCTCGGCCATGTCCACCTCGCTGCTGCGCAGCGCGTTGGTGCGGGCCGTGCCGTCGGCTATGAAGCGGACATCGAGACCCGAGGCGTGGGCGAGGCCGCCCCAGTAGTCGTCGAAGCGGTGGAGGGTGGCGCGGGTGGCGCCGCCCGTCCTGGCCAGGGTGAAGGGACCGGTGGCGGTGCCGGCCGGATCGACGGCCGCTTTCCCGTCCGCCGCGTCCGAACGAGCCTCCGCCGAACCGGACTTATCCGTACCGGCCGTCCTCGTACCGGCCTTCGTGCGATACGCCTTGGGCGAGAGGATGGCCAGGCTCGGGCTGGACAGTCGCAGCGGCAGAGCGGAGTCGGCGGTGGCGGTGGTGACCCGGACCCGCCGCTCCCCCACCGCCTCGGCGGTGAGCGTGACCCCGGTGAGCGCGGCGGGCGCGGGATCGGCGTGGGTGGCATGGGTGAGGGCGTCCGCCACCGCCTCCGGGGTGACCTCGGTGCTGTCCTGGAACCGCGCCTCGCGCAGGGTGAACACCCAGCCGCCGCCGCTCTCCCGGGTCCAGGACTCGGCGAGGGCGGGCACGGCGCCGCCGTTGCCGTCCAGCCGGGTCAGCCCCTCGGTGACCCCGAGCCGGCTGAGCAAGGTGGCGTCGGCGCCGTACGGGGAGAAGCGCTCGGCGGGCGGGAAGGCCATGGCGACCCGGAGGCGTCCGCCGCCCGCACCGGCCCCGGCGTCGTACGGCGAACCGTCGCGGGCCGCGAAACACCCGGCGAGCAGCGGGACGAGCAGCAGCGCGGCGGCCCACCGGCGGCGGACAGAGTGCATGGGCGTGGTTCTCCAGGGGCTGCGCGGGGACGGCGAAACACCAATGCTAGATGATAATCATTTCCATCAACTCATGGCATCCCCGGCCCCATGGGGACCTCGAAGTGGACGATGCCCTGGCCACCCCCGGGCGCTTCCCGCTCATCGCAGACGACCTTCCCCATGGACCGCCAGAACGGCTCGGCGCCCGCCACCCCCGGATCGGTGTGCAGATAGACCGCGCGATAGCCGCCGTCCGCCACGGCGAAGTCCAGCAGCGCATGCACCAGCCGCCGGGCCAGCCCATTGCGCCGATGCTCGGATCGCACATAGACCCGGCGCAACTGGGCGGTCTCTCCCGACGGGTACCGCGCGGCCAGCCACGACGGGTTGGGCGGATGGGCCGGGCCCCGGGAGTCGAGCGCGGCGGTCGCCACGACCGCTCCGTCGCTCTCGTCCACCGCCACCAGCAGGGTGTGGCGCGCGCCGTCCAGATACGCGGCGGCGGGATCGATGATGTCGGCGTGCCAGCGTGGCACATAGCCGGTTCCGAAGTCGCGGTAGACGGTGTCGAGCATCACGCTGCGGACGGCGTCGAGGTCATCGGGGGTCGCGGTTCTGATGCGGTAGCTGGGCACCTGCGCATCGTACGCAATAAGCCTACGCGCTGATCGTACTGGCAGACTGGTCCGGGACCGGAGGAGGGGCCGATGGGGCGGGGACGGCCGTCGATGCAGGAATTGATCCAGCGGCGCAGGAACGCCGGATTCGTGGGGCGGCACCGGGAACTGGACGCGTTCCGGGACAACTTCGGGCTGCCGCCGGAGGACGGGCGGCATCGCTTCGTCTTCCATGTGCACGGCCACGCGGGCGTGGGCAAGACCTGGCTGATGCGCCGGCTGGAACAGACCGCCCGCCAGGAGTACGGCGCGCTCACCGCCCGCGTCGACGAGGCGGCGGGCTCCGTCCCCGAGGCGATGGCCGCGATCAGCGAGCAATTCGCCCGCCAGGGGCGGGAGTTAACAGCCTTTGACCGGCGGCTCGCCACGTATCGGCAGCGCCGCCATGAGGCGGAGTCGGTACCGGCGGAGGGCGAGCGGACCGGGCCCAGCACCGGCAGCATGGTCGCCGCGCGAGCCGGGCTCACCGGCCTCGGCCTGGTGCCGGGTGTCGGGGCGCTGGCCGGCGCCGTCGACCCGGTGCCGCTCGCCGAGGGGACCGACCGGCTGCGCGCGGCGCTGAGCTCGCGGTTCCGCGACCACAAGGACGTCCAGCTCGTGCTGGACCCGGCGGAGACGCTGACCCCGCTGCTGGTCAGGGAGTTGTCGGAGGCGGCAGCGGCGGTGCCGTGGCTGGTGCTGCTCTTCGACACCTACGAGCGCCTCGGCCCGCTGCTCGACCCCTGGCTGCGCACCCTGCTGACCAGCGAACGCCTTGGCACCCTCCCCGCCAACACCGTGCTGGTGCTGGCCGGGCAGACCCGCCCGGACCCCGGCTGCTGGGGCGACCTGGCCGATGTGGTCGCGGAGCTCCCGCTGGAGCCGTTCACGGACGCGGAGGCCCGGCAGTTGCTCACCGCCAAGGGGATCACCGATGAGCCGGTGGTGCGGGAGGTGCTGCGGCTCTCCGGCCGGCTGCCGGTGCTGGTGTCCACCCTCGCCGAGAACCCCGGAACCAGCGGTGACCTGGACGACCCCAGCGCCACCGCCGTCGACCGGTTCCTGAAGTGGGAGCGCGATCCGGTGCGCCGCTCCGCCGCCCTGGCGGGCGCGCTGCCCCGGCGGCTGAACGAGGACGTCTTCAGGGCGGCGGCGGACGAGGACGGAGCCGAGCTGTTCGGCTGGCTGCGGTCGCTGCCCTTCATCGGCGACCGCAACGGGGCGGCCCGCTACCACGATGTGGTCCGCGCCCCGATGCTGCGGCTTCAGCGGACCACCTCACCGCAGCGGTGGAGCACGGCGCACACCCGGCTCGCGGAGACCTTCGCCGGGTGGCGGGAGGCGGCCGCCGGGGGGCTCGACGCGCGCGACGGGTGGCGGCTGGACGCCTGGAGCGGACCGCGTCTGGAGGAGTGGTACCACCTGCTGTGCGCACGGCCGTCGGCGGCACTGCCCGGAGCGCTGCGGGACGGGATCGACGCCTGCGACGCGGGTCCGGCGGTGGCCCGGCGCTGGGCGTCCACCCTGGTCGAGGCGGGCGAGGACGCCGACTCGGACGCGGTGCGCACCTGGGGGCGGCGCCTGGTGGAGGCGCTGGCGGACGAACGGCGGCGCGGTATCGAGGCGCTGGGGCTGCTGCTGGCGCGGGCCGGGCTGGACGCCGCCGACCGGGTCGCGGCACTCGTCGTACGGGGGTGGCACCGCCGGTCGGTCGAGGAGTACGACGCGGCGCTGGAGGACTTCCGCCGGGCGATCGAGCTGGACCCCGGGAACGTACGCGCGCACTTCGGGCGTGCCGTGGTCCACCGGGCGACCGGGGACTTCACCGCGGCGATGGACGCGCTGGAGGGCGTGGAGGCGCTGGAGCCGGGCTCGACCTGGGTTCAGCGGGAGCGCGGGGAGACCTGCCGCCGGGCGGGCCGGTACGAGGAGGCGCTGGCCCTGCTCGACCCGGTGGTCGAGGCCGATGCGGCGGACCATGTGGCCCTGGGCAGCCGCGGCCAGACCATGATGGCGCTCGGCCGGATCCAGGAGGCCCTGGCGGACTTCGACCGGGCCATCGAGCGACACGGCGACTACACCTGGGCGCTGGTCCGGCGGGCCCGTGTCCGCAGCACCCTGGGGGACGCGGCGGGCGCGCTGGAGGACCTGGACCGGGCGGAGGCACTGGAGCCCGGCATCCCGGGAACGCTGGGCGAGCGCGGCGATGTCCACCGCTTCGCGGGCCGCTACGAGGAGGCCATCGCGGCGTACGACCGGGCGCTGGCCCTCGACCCCGGCTACGCCTGGGCCCTGGGAAGCCGCGCGATGGCCAACGAGGCCCTGGGCAGACGCGCGGCGGCGCTGGCGGATCTGGACCGTGCGGTGGAGCTGAATCCCGGCTACGCCTGGGCCGTGGCGCAGCGCGAGCGTTTGCTGCTCGGCGGGGATTCACCGGAGGGCGGACGGAACGACGGACCGGTGTGACCTCCCGGCACCCGTGCTTCCGGCTCCTCTCCCTCCGCGGCCGGTCACCGGCCCTGTCGTGACACGCGCCGGGTGATGCAGGACGACACGGCGTGGCGTACGGCGCGCAGCACGGCACGGCAGCGCGACAGATACCGGGCCGGGCGGGACCGGCGGCCCGGGCGCGGTGTGGCCGATGGAACCGGTACGGCCGACGGGGCCGGTGCGGACGTCGGAGCCGGTGCGGCCTCGGCCACGTCCTGAGCGGTGGCGTCCACCGGATCGGGAGCGGCCGGATCGGCCGGGGGCGGCGACGGATCGGTGGTCCTGGCCTGCGGGGTGACGGGGCGCCGGGTGGCTTCTGCGCGCATCATCGCGCGCATGGCGGCATAGACATCGATGGGCATGCGGATACTCCTGCGGTCTCGGACGTCCGATGGCTGAGCGGGCAGGGCACACCGCATCCGGGATCCGCGCGGCAGCCGCGGAAACGGGATGACGGACGCGCCCGGGCCCGGTCAGCAGCGCAGGACGGCGGACCGTGAGGAGAGCCGATCGGCCGGGATGTCGCCACCGGCGGCGAACGCGCCGACGCCCGTCGCGGGGTCGGCGGGGCGACCGCGGACCGCGACGAGCACGAGGGGGCCGAGGGACGTCGAGAGGGATCGATGGGCGCCGAACGACGCGCCGTGGACCACCCGCCCGGCATGCCGCGCCGGATGCCCGGCACCGTCCCGGGCGAAGAGCGTGGCCGACGCCGACGCGGGGGAGCGCTCGTCCTCGGTCTCCGGCGCCACCGGAACAGGCGCTGGGACGACGGGAGCACCCGAGGGGGCGGACGCGGCGAGGGCCAGGGCCGAGGCGGGAGCACCGGCGTCACCGGGCGTGGACGTGGCCGGGCTCGGAGGCCCGGCCGCGCACTGGTCCGGCCCGGTGGACGGCGAGTCGCGGACAACCCCCAGAGCCAGCACGGCATGCAGCAACGTGACCGCCAGCAGCAGAAGGAGGGCGGCCGCGCACGGGCCGCCGCACACCGCGGGGCGGTTCGTGTCGCGGCCGTGCACCATGCGGCCTCCCTCGCTGATCCCCCTCCAGGAAACCCCGCACAGCGGAAGACGGCACTCCGATTACCGGGAAAAGTCTATACTTTCACCCGTGTCGGTTATCTCCTCGAACACACATATCGTCGCATTTCGAGGAATCACCGGCCGCCGTGGTGTGATCATTCGAGCAGCGTGGCCGGTGCGGCCTGCCGCCAGGAGTCCAGCAGGATGTCCCGCAGCTCATCGACGTCCTCCAGCGCGGCGAGCCGCACCCGCACCCAGGCCGAACTCGCCTCATGGGCGGCGACCCAGAACTTCTCCGGCTCCGCCAGCACCAACTCCTTCCGCTCCTCCTTGGGACATCTGACGGCCATCGAGGTCTCGTCCTCGGGCAAGGTGGCGAACATCTTCCCGGCGACCCGGAAGGTGGGCATCGACCAGGCGATCTTCTCTGTGGTCTCCGGCAGCGACAGGGCGACGGCACGGACATCGTCGGAGGTGGTCATGGCCCGACCGTAGAACACCCCACCGACAAGCGTGCCCGTGCTTGAATGCCCAGGTGACGGATCTGGACGTGCTCAAGGTGTTCTGCGGGCCCTACGGCCGCGGTGGCAATGAACTCGGCGTGGTGCGGGACGGCGCCGCCGTAGTCGGTGAGGCGGAGCGGCAGCGGGTCGCCGCCCGGCTGGGGTTCAGCGAGACCGTGTTCGTGGACGACCCGGAGCGCGGCGTCGTCGACATCTACACCCCGAGCGTCCGGCTGCCCTTCGCAGGCCATCCGCTGGTGGGCACCGCCTGGCTGCTGGACCTGCCCGAGCTGCTGCCGCCCGCCGGTGAGGTCCCCACGCGCCAGGACGGCGAGTTCACCTGGATCACCGGCCGGCCCGCGTGGGCGGCCGGGCGGCGCACCCAGCAGTACGCCTCCCCGGAGGAGGTCGAGGCCCTGCCCACCCCTCCCGAGGGCGAAGGCTGGCTCTACGCCTGGGCGTGGCAGGACGAGGCGGCGGGCCGGGTGCGGGCGCGCGCGTTTCCCCGCCGCGGTGACGGGATCGTCGAGGACGAGGCCACCGGCGCCGCCGCCCTGATTCTCTCGGGCGAGCTGGGCCGTGCCCTCAACATCACCCAGGGCGTGGGGTCGCAGATCCTCACCGGCCCCCTGCCGGACGGCTCCATCGAGATCGGTGGCCGGGTCGAGCTCGCCGAGGTCCGCTCGCTGTAGGCCCCTCGCGGAGACGAGTCGGCCCGGCGGCCGTCCTGAATCCCGGCGGAGGTCCGGGCCGTCGTGGTCAGTCCGTACGGGCGTAGTGGATCGCGATCCGTGCCCCGAGGCGCGCGTTGTTCTTGACGAGCGCGATATTGGTCCGCAGGCTCTCGCCCTTGGTCAACTCGACGATCCGGCCCAGCAGATACGGGGTCGCGTCCTTGCCGCCGATTCCCGCCTCCGCCATCTCGGCGAGGGCCTGCTCGATGATGCCGTCGATCCGCTCGGCGGGGATCTCCTCGGCCTCGGGCACCGGATTGGCGATGCTCAGCCCCGCCGTCATGCCCAGCTCCCACTGGGCGCGCATGGTGGCGGCGATCTCCTCGGGCGAGTCGACGCGCAGCGGGGAGCGGAAGCCGCTCACCCGCGAGTAGAAGGCGGGGAAGTCGTCGGTGCCGTAGGTGAGCACCGGAACGCCCAGGGTCTCCAGCTTCTCCAGGGTCAGTCCGATGTCGAGGATGCTCTTGACCCCGGCGCTGATGACGGCCACCGGGGTGGTGGCGAGTTCGGTGAGATCCGCGCTGATGTCGAAGGAGTGCTCCGCTCCCCGGTGCACTCCGCCGATGCCACCGGTGACGAAGACCCGGATCCCGGCGAGCGCGGCGAGCCGCATCGTGGACGCCACGGTGGTGGCGCCGTGGCCGCCGCGCGCGATGACATGGGCGAGGTCGCGCACGCTGACCTTGCCGACGTCGGGGCTGGTGGCGAGCAGTTCGAGAGCGGCCCGGTCCAGTCCGACACGTGGCGTGCCGTGGAGGACGGCGATGGTGGCGGGGATCGCCCCCTCGGCGCGGATGATCTCCTCGACCTCGGTGGCCATCTCGACGTTCTGCGGATACGGCATGCCGTGGCTGATGATCGTGGACTCCAGCGCGACCACGGGACGGCCGTCGCGCAGGGCCTCCGCGACCTCCTCGGTGAGGGTCAGCCGGGGGTGGGGCGTGGTCATGTGGTCCTCCGCAGCGGTTCGTTGAGCGCGTCCTCGATCAGACGCGGGGTCAGGTCGGGTCGTACGGTGGCGGGGGTGGCCACGGTCAGCGCGGCGGCGGCGTGGCCGTAGCGGGCGGCGTCGACCGGGTCGGCGCCACCGAGCAGGGCGTGGGCGAACGCGCCGAGCATCGCGTCGCCGGCCCCGGTGACGTCGTGCACCTCGGCCGGTGGCGCCTCCAGCGGCACCCGGCCCTCGTCGAGGGTGCTCAGCAGGGAGCCGCGCGCACCGAGCCGCACCCACACATGCCGCACGCCGCGCTCGTGGAGGAGGGCCACGGCCCCGAGCAGTTCCGGATCCTCCGCGTCGGCGTCCCCGTCGAGGTCCCGGCCGGTGAGCGCGCCCAGCTCCGCGACGTTCGGCGTGACGGCGAAGACCGGCCGCCCGGTGGCGAACAGCGGGGCGAGCAGGGCCGCCTTGGGGACGCTCACCGGGTCGATCAGCGTCTGGACGCCGGTGGCGGCGGCGATGTCCAGGACGTACGAGAGCACCCGCGGGGAGAGGTTCCCGTCCAGCACCAGCAGACCGGCGTGGCCGATGAGCTCACGCGCGGCGTGCAGATGCTCGGGGCTGAGCGCGTCGGTGGCGGCCATGTCGGCGATGGCCACGACCAGATCGCCGTCGGCGTCCAGCACCGCCGTATAGGTGCCGGTGGGGTGCGGGCCGCGGTGCACATGGTCGATGCGCACCCCGGCGGCCTGGGTCTCGGTCAGCAGCCGCTCCCCCGCCGCGTCCTGACCCACCGCGGCGATGAGATGGGTGGGGGTGCCCAGCCGGGCGAGGTTCTCGGCGACATTGCGGGCTACCCCGCCGGGGCCGGTGTGGGACCGGCCCGGATTGCTGGTGCGGTACGCGACGGGTGCGAGGCTGCGCACCTTGATGTCCACGTTGGCCCCGCCGATGACCACCACCGCGTGTTCCTGGCGCAGGATGTAGCCGCGTCCCAGGATGGCGCCCTTTTTGCCAAGGTTGGAGAGATGGACGTTGACCGCGGCCCGTGTGGTCCCGAGGGCGTCGGCGATGGACTGGGCCCCGGCCAGCGGGTCCCGCCGCAGCAGCGCGAGAATCTCCCGTTCCCTGCGCGTCAGCATCATGCTCAGCAGAGTAAAGGACCCTTAGCCCGATAAACAGGCCACCGACACCCATGGGTTGGCCCAGGAGATCGTAAAGGAACGGCGGATGACATCCTGGGAAGCCATGGCGCGCCGGACACTCTCGGCAGCGGCCCGGGAACCTGTCCGGTGACGAGGAAGAAGGCCGATGAGACTCTGCTTTCTGGTGGAGGAGCGCTATCGCCATGACGGGATGCCCCGTGAGGTGATCCGTCAGCTCTCCGCCTGGGGCCACCAGGTGGACGTGGTCCGGCCGGGCACTTCCCTGCTGCGGATGTCCGATGCGGTGCGGGCGGGCAGCCATGACGCCTGGGTGCTCAAGACGGTGTCCGGAGGCCCCGGGCTGACGCTGCTGGAGGCCGCGTCGGCGGTCGGGCTGACCACCGTCAACGACGCCCGCGCCATCCGCGGCGTACGGGACAAGGCGCTGGCGGCCGCCATCGGGCGCGGCCGGGGGCTGCCGTTGCCGCCCACCTACGCGGCGGCCCGGCCCGAGGCGCTGGAGGAGATACCGGAGGCCGAGTTCCCGCTGGTGGTCAAGCCCGCGGACGGCAGCTCCGGGCGGGCCGTACGGCTGGTGCCGACACTGGACCGGCTGCGGGCGCTGCGCGCCGAACTGGCCGCGGAGGGCATGCTCATCGCCCAGCCCTATGTGCCGAATTCGGGCATCGACCTCAAGGTGTACTGCGTGGACGGGGAGTTGCACGCGACCGAGCGGAACTCACCGCTCAGCCCCGGCGGGGGCGCACGCGGCCGTCGGGTACGGCTGTCCGCCGAAGTGGCGGCCATCGCCGCCGAGGTGGGTGCGGTCTACGGCCTCGATCTGTACGGGGTGGACGTACTGCTGGGCCCGGACGGGCCGGTGGTCGTCGATGTGAACGACTTCCCCAGCTTCAAGGAGGTGCCGGACGCGGCGGCCCGGGTGGGGCGTGCGGTGCTGGAGTTGGCGCGCAGGGGCGGCGCCCGGTCCGGGGCGGCGCTCGTCGGTGCCCTCACCGAGTCGGTGCCGGCTCCGGAGCCGGTCCCGGCCGTGGCCACGGGTCGGATATGACCGCGGGCCGTGGCCACGGGACGGCTATGAGCGCGGGCCGTGGCCACGAGCCGGTCATGAGCGCGACGGTGAGCGGCGACCGATGAGGATCGGTCTGATCACCGCCGACCCCGGTCATCAACTCCTCGCCGACACGGCGGAGTTGCTGACGCCCCGCCATGAGGTGGTGGCGTTCGACCCTGGCGGCCGCGGGGCCGGGGCACGGGGCCGGGTCTCCCCCGGGGAAGACCCGGCCGACCCCGGGGAACTCGCCGATGTGTATCTGCTGAAGGCCCGGACGCCGCGTGCGCTGGCGCTCGCCCGGTCCCTGGAGCGGCGCGGCGCCCCGGTGGTGAACTCCGCCGCGGCCACCGCGCTGTGCCAGGACCGGACGGCGATGGCCGAACTGGCGCTCCGCGCCGGTCTGCCGTTCGCCCCCACCCGTACCGTGGCCTCACTCGCCGGGCTGACGACGGAGCGGCTGCCTCGCCCCGTCGTCGTCAAGAGCCGCCACAGCCGCCGCCATGATCTGGTGGCCCGCGTCGACGACACCGCACGGCTGCGCGCCCTGAGCGCCGACTGGGCGGATGAGCCCGTGGTGGTGCAGGACTTCACCCCGAACGACGGCTGGGACCACAAGCTGTGGGTGATCGCGGGCCGGGTGTTCGCCGCGCTGCGCCGGTCGGAGCTGGCGACCGGCGGCCGCGGTCCGAGCCTGCCGCTCGCCCTGGACGCGCTGCCACCCGGCTGGCTGGATCCGGTGCGCCGCGTCGGTCCGGTGTTCTCGCTGGACGTCTACGGCGTGGATCTGATCGACGCGGGTGGCGGCGCCCCGCTGATCGTGGACATCAACGCCTTCCCGGGCGTCCGCGGTCAGGCCGGCGCCCCCGAGGCGCTGGCGGCCCTGGCACTGCGGACCGCCGAACGAGGCGGACTCACCGCGCCCCGCACATGACCGACACGAGGGAAATACTAGGGGACTCCGGTCCGAAATAGGGGTGGTCGCAGGTCGGGCCGGTCCGGCAGGGTGGTCTACTGGTCTCCGCGCGACCCGAGGCACGCGCGTGACAGCCACACGACAGCCGCCGTAGAACGAACGGCGCGAAAGGACATCACGTGACCGCAAACCCCACCGGCACAAGCCTGTGGATCAGGCAGTTCCACCCCGTGCCGGCCGCGGCGACGCGACTCATCTGCCTGCCCCACGCCGGCGGGTCCGCCTCCTACTACTTCCCGGTCTCCAAGGCGCTCTCGCCCACGGTCGATGTGCTCGCCGTGCAGTACCCGGGGCGCCAGGACCGGCGCAACGAGAAGTGCATAGACAACATCCCCGAGCTGGCCGACGCGCTGGTGCCGGAGCTGCTGCCCTTCACGGACAAGCCGGTGGCGCTTTTCGGCCACAGCATGGGCGCCACCCTCGCCTTCGAGGTCGCCCTGCGCCTGGAGCAGAAGGGCGTGGTGCCGGTGGCGCTGTTCGCCTCGGGGCGGCGCGCCCCCTCCTGCCACCGTGACGAGTCCGTCCACCTCCGCGACGACGACGGGCTGATCGCCGAGGTGAAGGCGCTCGCCGGGACCGACACCCAGCTCCTGGGCGACGACGAGATCCTCCGGATGGTGCTGCCCGCCATCCGCAGCGACTACAAGGCGGCCGAGACCTACCGCTACGCCTCCGGCCCGCGGCTGGCGACGCCGATCCACGCACATGTGGGGGACGACGACCCCAAGGCGAGCGTCGAGGAGGCCCGCGCCTGGGGCGAGCACACCACCGGTGGCTTCGACCTCCAGGTCTACTCCGGCGGCCACTTCTACCTCAACGACGAGGCCCCGCGCGTCATCGCCTCGATCCGGAAGGTGCTGTCCGAGCGGTCCTGAACTCCCGCCCGGCCGCGAGGCGTTCAGCCCTGCGGCCGGTCCGCCAGGACGGTTCGTATGTAGTCCTCGACGGTGGCTTCCAAGCCCACGTCACGCCCGGCCCGCTCGGACAACAGCCAGCGGTGTTCGAGCAGTTCGTAGTAGATCTGCGCGGTGTCGGTGGCACCGCGCAGATCCTTGGGAACGGTCCGCACGGTGGGCCGGAAGACATCGCGGACCCACCGGTGGGCGAGCACCTCCGGGCGCGCGCCGAGCGGATCGCCGGGCGCGTAGTCGTCCTGTGTGGCCATCCAGGTCTCCAGGTCGTTCAGCAGGCTGCGGGCCTGATTCTCCTCCGCGTCGAGTCCGGTCAGCCGCAGCAACTGCCGCTGGTGGTGGCCCGCGTCGACGACCTTGGGCACAAAGGTGACGGTGTCGCCGTCGGGTGAGCGCTCGATCTGCATCTCCGCCACGTCGAACCCGAGGTCGTTCAGGCGCCGGACGCGCTGGTCGATGGCGTGGCGCTGGGCGAGCGGATAGACCGACTGGCGGGTCAGTTCATGCCATAGGTCGCGGTAGCGCTCGGCGATGGCCTCGCCGAAGAGCACCGGGTCGACCGAGGGGTGCAGGGAACCGCCGGCCTCCAGGTCCATCAGCTCGCCCGCGATGTTCACCCGTGCCACCTCGACGTCGTAATCCCGCTGTCCGCTGGTGAGCCTCGGCTGGATCTGCCCGGTCTCGGCGTCGACCAGATAGGCGGCGTACGCGCCCGCGTCGCGCCGGAAGAGGGTGTTGGACAGCGAGCAGTCGCCCCAGGCGAACCCGGCCAGATGCAACCGCACCAGCAGCACGGCGAGCGCGTCGAGCAGCCGTCGGATGGTGCTCGGCCGCATGGTCGTCTGGAACATCGAGCGGTATGGCTGCGAGCCCACCAGATGGCGGGTGATCAGCGCGGGTTCCAGCGGTTCGCCGTGCTCGTCGGTCCGCCCGGTCACCACCGCGAGCGCGTCCACCGCGGGGACCGCGAGCCGGTCCAGGTCGCGCAGCAGCCCGTACTCCCGCACGGCCGCCCACTCGCCGACCTCCTTGACCGCGACGATCTCGCCGCCCGCCTGCGCGAAGCGGACGACATGGCGGGAGATGCCCCGGGGCAGTGCGACCAGGTGCTCCTTGGGCCACTCCTCCAGCGGGATGTTCCACGGCAGATCGAGCAGCGACGCCGGATGCTCGGGCGAGGTGGCGGTGATCTGCAGCTCCATGACACCCCAGTGTGCGGTACGCAGATGTGATCAGAGCCGGTCGGGCAGTGGGGTACTCGCCGGTGCGCGCATTCCGTCGAGGACGACCGTGACACACCGTTCGACCTGGAGCGGGTCGGCCGGGATGTCCAGCACACAGGCTCCGGCGGCGGCCGCCCTGGCCAGGAACGGAATGTCCCGCCAGGACAGATCGGCGCGCAGCACGCCGTCCCGCTGGGCGCGCTCGGTCAGGCGCCGTACGAAATCGAGCAGGGTGCGGCGGGCGGCGGCCACCTGCGGTCCGCCGCGGTCGTCGAGGGAGTCCGACAGCCCCGCGTTCTCTCCGGTGCGCAGGGCGAGGCCGGTGAAGAACCGGGTGAAGGCCGGCCAGGACTCGTCCTCGCCCAAGGCCTGTTCGGCGCTGTCGGCGAGTTCGCCGAGCACATCGAGGAGGACGGCTTCCAGCAGTTGGGCCCGCTCGGGGAAGCGACGGTAGACGGTGCCGACGCCGACACCGGCCAGCCGCGCGATCTCGTGATAGCTGACGTCGAAGCCATGGGCGGCCACCGCCTGGCGTGCGGCGGTCAGGACGCGGGCGGCGTTGCGCCGCGCGTCCGCGCGCGGCGGTCTGGGGGGCCGCTGAGCGGAGGGCATGCCCGTCATGTCCCCAGCCTAGTCAGAAGTGGACAGAAGCTGTCCACCTCCGTACGCTGAACTCTAAGCGGACAAGATCTGTCCATTTAGCGAGCGGCACCACGGCCGCCTACCCCACCGGCCTCCCGCCACACGTCCCACCCGCACGACCGAACAGGAGCCACGGGCATGAGCCATCTCGACGGCAGCACCGCGGTGATCACCGGGGGCAGCGAGGGCCTCGGCTACGCCATCGCCGACGCCTTCGCCACCGAGGGCGCCGACCTGGTGCTGCTCGCCCGCGACCAGGAGAAGCTCGACCGGGCCCGGCACACCCTGGCCGGACACGGCACCACCGTACGCACCCTCTCCGTCGACCTGGCCGACCCCGGCGCCGTGACCACCGCCGCGCGTCAGGTGCTCGCGCTCACCGAACGGGTGGACACCCTGGTCAACAACGCGGGCACGGCACACTTCAGCCCGCTCGCCCAGACCTCGGCCGACTCCTTCGACGCCATGCTCCACCTCAATGTCCGGGTGCCCTTCCTCCTCGCCCAAGCGCTGCTGCCCGCGCTCGTCGAGGGCCGCGGCAGCATCATCAACATCAGCAGCTACTGGGCGCACAAGATGGTCGCCGACCGCCCGTCCGCGGCCTACTCCGCCACCCGCGGCGCCATCAACGCGATGACCCGGGCCCTCGCCAATGAGCTGGGCCCTTCCGGCGTCCGGGTCAACGGCATCGCCCCCGGCGCCGTACGCACCCCCACCTACGAACGGGATTACCTCGGCCCGATGAGCGCCGAGGAGCGTGACGGGCACGACCGCCGCACCCGGGACGCCTATCCCCTGGGCCGCGTCGGCGAACCCCACGAGGTGGCCGCCGCGGCGGCCTTCCTCGCCTCCCCGCAGGCGGGGTGGACCACCGGCACCATCATGAACGTGGACGGCGGGCTGACCGTCCGCTGACCACCTTCGCAAGAGCCCGGCGGCCGATAAAATCGCCTCCGATGCCGAGAATCCGCCACACTCCCCAGGCGACGACGGGTCTGCGCCCGCTGCCCGCCGGTGGCGGCATCGACGCGCATCGGCATGACGAGCACCAGATCGTCTACGCCGGGCGAGGGGTGCTGGCCGTCACCACCGACGCGGGAAGCTGGATCGCGCCCGCCAACCGGGCGCTGTGGATACCGGCCGGGACCGTCCATGAGCACCGCGCGTACGGCGCCACCGACCTCCATATGGTGGGGCTGGCGGTGGCGGACAATCCGCTGCGGCTGGAGCAGCCCGCGGTCCTCGGCGTCGGCCCGCTGCTGCGCGAGCTGATCATCGAATACACCGCGCGGCCGGCGGACCTTGGCGCCGAACGCCGCCGGCTTCGGGCCGTACTGCTCGATCAGCTCCGCCGCTGTGCCGAGCAGCCGGTGCATGTGCCCGCCGCCGGGGACCCGCGCCTGGCGGCGGTGTGCGCCCTCCTCCACGACGACCCGGCGGACAACCGGACCCTGCGGCAGCTCGGGGCCGCGGTCGGGGTCGGGGAGCGCACCCTGACCCGGCTGTGCGCGGCGGAGCTGGGGATGACCTTCCCGCAGTGGCGCACCCAACTGCGCCTGCACCACGCCCTGCGGCTGCTGGCCGAGGGCGCCCCGGTCACGGCCGTCGCCCATCGGTGCGGCTGGGCGTCCAGCAGCGCCTTCATCGATGTCTTCCGCCGGGCCTTCGGCCACACCCCCGGCGCCCACCGCGCGCTCGGCTGATCCGCCGCTGGTTCAGTCCTCGGCCAGGACCACGACCGTATCGCCCTCCTCCAGCGTCAGCGGCGCTGTCTTGGACGGGTTGAGGTGGACGCCGTAGAGCGGTGGCTCATCGCTCTGCCGGGCCAGCCGGTAGCCGATGGCCGTCTCACCGCGCTGGCGGGCGGCCTCGATGACGGTGGCGAAGTTGGCCTCCGCGCCGGGTATCAGATAGCTGGGCGCGGGTTTGAGATAGATCTCGGAACCCTCTGGGTCGAAAAGGTCGGCGAAGACCGCGTACAGATGGCGGTTCTCGGTGAGCTGGGTCAGCAGCAGGCTGATCACCTTGGTGGAGACGATGAAGTCGTCGGCCTTGGTGACCTGCGCGACCTCGCGGTTGGCGTCGTCGTGCATCTCGGTGACGATCGAATACGGATCGCCGAGCTGGATCTCGATGTCGCGCAGATGGAGCAGGGTGACCAGGGTGCGGTCGTCGGACCGCCCGGGGTCGATCCCGTCGTCCGTCAGCACCACGATATGGCGGTAGCCGTCCAGCCCGAGTGTCTCCAGCGACGGGCGGCGGGTGGGCTCGCAGTGCTTGAAGCCGACCGTGAGGTTCTTCAGCTCCCGGTTCGCCTCCTCCCGGGGCGGGCGCGGGGCGGCGATGTCCACCACCGAGCCGGGTTTCACCAGGAGGTCGAGCTGCGCGATGATCTTCTCCGCGCGGGAGTTCCAGCCGATCAGCAGGGTCCGGTCCGGTACCGGCGGGCGGAACGCGGCCGCGGCCATCGCCGAGCGCGCGATCCGGGGCCGGGTGGCCGCCACCTTGATGAGCAGATCGTCCTCCGCGACCATCAGCAGCCGGTCCCCGCGCTCGATCACGGTGTCCATGGCGGGGTTGACCAGCGCCTCGCCGTCCGCGCGCTGCACACCGATGGGCACACCGAGCTCGAAGGCGTTCAGCGACTCCCCGTAGGTGGCGCCGGCCAATGTGGGCGCATGCCAGGGGTAGATCTCGTTGCCGATGAAGCTGAGCAGTTCGTTGAAGACGGTGGACAGACCGGACTGGCGGTGGGACTGCACGATCAGCCCGACCGCGATGTCATCGGCGTCGATCACCAGCGCGGTGTCCCCCGCGGCCAGCCGGGCGGCCGCCAGGTTCGCCGAACTCTGCACGGCGGCCACCACATTGGGCCGCGTCCCGGTCCAGGTGCGGCCGTTGAGCAGCAACAGCGTCTTGATGACGTCGATATCGCTGTCGTCCCCGATGGGAGAGAGCACCATGATGGCCTTGGCGCTGTCCGGGCTCACCAGCTCCAGGTCGCCGCGCTGGAGCGGATTGCCGGAGCGGCAGACCACCCGGGTCTTCCCGGTGTCCGGGATGCGGCGCCGGATCTCGTCCTCCATGTCGACCTTGTCCCGGTCGGCGAGGATCACCACACACGAGCGCCGCTCGCTCTGGTTGGCCTCCGCCAGCTCCGCTATCACCGTGAAGACCTGCTCCGACCAGCCCAGCACTATGGTGTGGCCATGCTCGATCAGCCGTGAGGTGCCCTTGCGAAGCTGCTGGATCCGGGCCTCCAGGCCGGTGGTCATCACACCGATCAGCGCGCTGACGATGAAGATTCCGCCGATGGTCACCGTGAGCATGAGGACCAGGAACAGCGGCCGGCCCGTGTCCCCGCCCATCGTGCCCGGATCGAGGGTCCGCAGCAGGCTCATCCAGACGACGCCGAGCCAACCGCCGTTGTCCTCGGTGTCCTTGTGGGCGAAGGCGACCACCACCGCGGAGACCAGGGTGATCAACGCCAGGGAGGCCAGCCCCAGCCAGCCGATCAGCGCCGGGGTGCCACGGTCCATCGTCCCGTCGAACCAGTACCGCAGCCGCTCCCGCAGCCTCTTGCGCATGCCGCATTCCTCCATAGCCCATCACGCCGCCGGGCCCAACGGCCCGTGGTGAGCGGCGCTTTACGCCATGAGGGTGTCGTCTGACCCCGCCTCAGCGCCAATCGGGCGCCGCCGGTGACCAGCGGAGCGTCCGTCCGGCGCTCCCCTTGGCGACCATGCGGGGAGGCGGGGTCAGCCGGGGATGTCGTCCCACTGGTCGAGGAGGTCCTCGCCCTCGGTGTCGGCCAGCGGGAGCATCGGGTCGGTCAGGGGCTGCTCGGCCCAGATGATCTTGCCGTTGGGAGTGTAGCGGGTCCCCCAGCGCAGCGCGTACTGGGCGACGAGGAAGAGCCCTCGGCCGCCTTCGTCGGTGGTGGCGGCGCGCCGCAGATGCGGGGAGGTGCTGGAGCCGTCGGCCACCTCGCAGATGAGGGTGCGGGCGCGCAGCAACCGGACGCGGCTGGGGGCGCATCCGTAGCGGATGGCGTTGGTCATCAGCTCGCTGAGGATGAGTTCGGTGGTGAAGGCGATCTCCTCCAGTCCCCATGCGGTGAGTTGCTCGGCGGCCTCGTTGCGGATGCGGGCGACCGCGGCGGGGTCGGAGGGCAGCTCCCATTCGGCGACATGCCCGGGGTCCAGCAGGTGGGTACGGGCGACCAGGAGGGCGATGTCGTCGCCGGGGTGGGCGGAGACCATGGTGTCGAAGACGCCCTGGCAGGTCTCCTCCGGTGTGCCGTCGGGCAGCCCGGCGAGGGTGGTGCGCAGGACGCCGAGGCCCTCGTCGAAGTCCCGCCCGTGGTCCCGGATCAGCCCGTCGGTGAACAGGGCCAGCCGACTGCCCTCGGGCAGCTCCAGCTCGACGGTCTCGATGGGTTCGCCGCCCAGGCCCAGCGGCGGGGCGAGGGGGATGTCGGGGAAGGTCACGGTGGAGTCCGGGAGGACCACCGCCGGGCCCGGGTGGCCGGCGCCCGCCACCGTGCAGCGGCCGGAGACCGGGTCGTAGATGGCGTACAGACAGCTGGCGCCGCTGATCCCCGGGGCGTCGGCGCCCGCGGCGGCCTGGTCCTGGTCGAACCGGCTGGCCAGCTCGTCGAGATGGGCGATGAGCTCATCGGGCGGCAGGTCGAGGGCGGAGAAGTTGTGCACGGCGGTGCGCAGCCGGCCCATGGTGGCGGCGGCGTGCAGTCCGTGGCCGACGACATCGCCGACGGCGAGGGCGACCCGGCCGCCGGGCAGGGAGATGACGTCGAACCAGTCGCCGCCGACCCCGGCCTGGGCGGGCAGATAGCGGTGGGCCACGTCCAGGGCGTCCTGTTCGGGCAGGCCCTGGGGCAGCAGACTGCGCTGGAGGGTGGCCGCCATGGCGTGTTCGCGGGTGTAGCGGCGGGCGTTGTCGATGGCGACCGCGGCGCGGGCGACCAGCTCCTCGGTGAGCGCCACGTCGTCCTCGTCGAACGGCTCGGACTGCTCGGAGCGCCAGAAGGTGGCGATACCCAGGGTGACGTCCCGGGCCCGCAGCGGGACGGTGATCATCGAGTGGATGCCGTACTTGACGATCTTCGTCGCCTGTTCGGGGTCCTGCTCCTGCCATCCCTCATAGGCCCGCAGATCCGCCTCGAGCACCGGCCGGCCCGCGCCGAAGCCCAGCGCCTGGGGCACGCCTCCGGCGTAGGTGATCATCTTGCCGACCCGCCACAGCGGATGGTCGGCCCGGATGCCACTGGTGGCGGTGCGGCGCATGGCGCTGCCCGCGGGCTCGTCGCCGCGCAGCACGGGGTCCACGAGGTCGACGGTGGCGAAGTCGGCGAACCACGGGACGCCGAACTGGGTCAGCTCCTCGGCGGTCCGCACGATGTCGAGGGTGGTGCCGACCTTCGAGCCCGCCTCGAAGAGCAGCCTCAGCCGCCGCTCCGCCACTTCGGCCTTGCCGGACAGCGCGCGCAGTTCGGTGGAGTCACGGAGCGTGGCGACGCTTCCCGACATCCCGCCGTCCCACCGGGTGGGGCGCTGGTTGACGGCGAGCAGCCGGTCCCCGGCCAGATGCACCTCGTCGGTGGCGACCCGGCCCGAGGCGAGCAGCTCGGCGGTGCGCGGCTCGAGGCCGAGCTCGGTGATGGGGCGGCCCTCGGCGTCCCGGGGCAGATCGAGCAGCCGGCCGGCCTCGTCGTTGGCGAGGACGAGGCGGCCGTGGCTGTCGACGATGAGCACGCCTTCGCGCACGGAGTGCAGGACGGCGTCGTGGTGCTCGTACATGCGGGTCATCTGGGCGGGGCCGAGCCCTCGCGTCTGGCGTCGCAGCCGCCCGCCGACCAGCGCCGTCCCGCCGGTGGCGAGCGCGAGCGCACCGGCGGCGGAGCCGAAGACCAGCGGCAGCTGGCGCTCGACCCGGCCGCTCACATCCGCGGCGGTCATTCCGGCGCACACCACACCGGCCACGGTGCCGTTGCCCCGGGGGATCGGGACGGTGGCCTGGACCTCGCGGCCGAGGGGCCCCTGCACGGACTCGGTGACGATCTTGCCCTTCACCACGGGCCGCCAGTCGGCGACGAGCTCCTTGCCGATGAACTCCGGCTTGGGGTGGGTGTAGCGGATGCCCTTGGTGTTCGCCACGACCACGAAGTCCAGATGCGCCCGCTTACGGGTCTCCTCGGCCCGCGGCTGCAGCTGGGCGGTCGGATTCTCCGCGCCCATCGCGGACGCGATCCCCGGGGAGGTGGCGAAGGTCTGGGCGACGGCGGTCGCGCGGCGGACGGCCTCCTGCTCGCTGTCGTTACGCGCCTGGAGGATGAGCGCCGTCGTCGCCGCGACGATGAGGAGGCCGACAAGCAGCACTTGAACAGCGAAAACCTGCCCGGCGATGCTGCGTACGCTCAAGCTGCGCATGCTCAAGAGCGAACGGAAGCGCTTCCGGGAGAGGGGGTGTGGGGCAGGTCTTGACCGACCGAAAACTCCGACCACGCACCCTTCCTACCATTTATCACCCTCGGACCGTGAAGCCTGGCGGCACACGATCGGGGACCGTCCCGGTCTCCGATACACATCGGCACGGTGTGTGGCGGCCCGGCCACGCATCGCTCACCGCGGCGCTCCTCGTCGAGCGTCACAGGTCATATCGGCCCCTCTACCACGGTCACACATCAAGCCGGTGGGCCACAGCCCGCATCGCCGCCCTCACGGCGTCCAGATCCACCCGCGCCCGGTCGGCCACCAGATAGAGAAAGACACCCTGGCGGGTGCGCTGGCTGAGCGGACGTATCAGGTGGTACTCGGTGTCCAGCGTGACCACGATGTCCTCGAGACGGTCCGGGTCGTAGCCGAGCAGCTCCAGAGTGGACAGCTTGGCCCGCATGACATCCGTGTCCCCGTAGGCCACCTTCTCCAGGTCCGGACCGCGCGGGGTCTGGACGGCGCCCAGGGTGATCCGGCTCAGATAGTCGACGAGCGAAGCCGCCAGCGCGCCCTCGCACTCCATCATCTCGCGCAGCGACTCCTCGATGTCGATCATCGCCCGTCGCCCTCCCGGGACCTGGAGATCATGTCCACATATTTCATCGTTGCACAGGGTCCGCCGACGCACCCCCGCGCGCGTCCGCTCCCCGGCGCCGCGTGCCCCACCCCGTGGTGGCGGGCCGCCGATCGTCCTATCCTGCGCACGCGTTGATCGACTTCGGATTGAATCGTTGCTTCCCGCTGGAGGACGCATGACCGTCGGCAGCACCCCGTCCCGGGCCGTGGTGGTGGGCACCGGCTCCCGGGCCCAGATGTTCACCGAGGCGCTGGCCCGCCGCCCGCAGCTGAGGGTCGCCGCACTGTGCGATCCGAACCCGGTGCGCATCGCCCACCACCAGCGGCTGCTGAAGGAGGCCGGCGAGCCGGAGGCCGCCGCCTGGACCCCCGAGGAGTTCGAGCGGCGACTGCGCGCGGACGATATCCAGGAGGTGGTGGTGACCTGCGTGGACGCGCTGCACGACGCGTATGTCGTGCCCGCGCTGCGAGCCGGCTGCCGGGTGGTCACCGAGAAGCCGATGACCACCGACGCGGCCAAGTGCCGTCGCATCCTGGAGACGGTCGAGGAGACCGGCAACCATCTGGCGGTCGCCTTCAACTACCGCTTCAACCCGGTGCATGAGGAGGTCCACCGGCAGTTGTCCGGCGGCGCCATCGGCGAGGTGCTCTCGGTGCACTTCGAATGGCTGCTGGACACCCGGCACGGGGCCGACTACTTCCGCCGCTGGCACCGCGAGAAGGAGCACAGCGGCGGGCTGATGGTGCACAAGTCCAGTCACCACTTCGACCTGGTCAACTGGTGGCTGGGGGCCCGGCCGCAGGAGGTGTTCGGCTACGGCCGGCTCGGCTTCTACGGCCGTGCGGCGGGCGAGCGCAGCGGCTACCGGCGCGAGTACGAGCGGGCGCACGGCGCCGCCGCCGCGCAGGACGACCCGTTCGCGCTGGAGCTCGCCGAGAACGACGCGCTGCGCTCGCTGTATCTGGACGCCGAGGGTGCGGACGGCTACCACCGCGACCGCAATGTGTTCGGCGACGGCGTCACCATCGAGGACGACATGGCGCTGCTGGTCCGCTTCGACACCGGCGCCACCATGACGTACCACCTGACCGCCTACTCCCCCTGGGAGGGCTACCGGGTGATGTTCAACGGCACCCGGGGCCGGCTGGAGCTGGAGGTCGAGGAGAGCAAGTGGCAGCCGTCGCTGCTGGGCACCTCCTCCGGCCGCGGCACCATCCACGGCGACCAGGCCCTGGCCAACGCGGGCGGTCCGCGGCTGGTGCTGCGGCCGCTGTGGGAGCCGCCGCGGGAGGTGGAGCTGCCGGCGTTCGACCACGCGGGACACGGCGGCGGGGACGAGCGGATGCTGGAGGTGCTGTACGGCCCGGTGGATCCGGCGGCGGCCACCGGGAAGGCCGCCGTGGACGCCTCGGACGCCTCACGCCGGCGGGCCACCGAGGAGGACGGGGCGCTGGCGCTGGTCACCGGGCTCGCGGCCAACCAATCGTTCATCAGCGGAAAGCCGGTGGCCACGGCGGATGTCGTGACGCTGTAGCCGGGGCGCCGGGTCCAACGCGGCTCATCCCGCCCGGGGTTGCGGCAGGATGAGCCGCATGGACACGGATGCGATCGAAACACCCCGGGCGCCCCTTTTCCGGGCCGCCCGGCACCGCCGAAGACGGCTGCTCGGCTCCCTCGCGGCGGCCGGTCTGCTCAGCGCATGCGGTACGCAGACCTCCTCGGGAGTCGCCGCGGTGCCCGACGAGGCCACCTCCCGCCCGTCGGGCCTCACCGTCTCCCCGGACACCACCGCGCCCACCGCCCCTGCGGTCTGCCCCGACTCGGGGGTGCTGCTGCGGGCCGCGGAGGCCAACGCGGCGATGGGGCTGCGGGAGCAGCAGATCGAGCTGGTGAACTGCGGCAGACGCGTCTATACGGTGAACGGCCACCCCTCCGTCCAGGTCCTCGACGCGGACCTGGAGCCGCTGGAGGTCACGGTCGGCCATGGGGCGTCGGGCATCGCCACCGTCGACGGCTTCGAGACGGCCACCGGGCCGGTGCGGCTGAAACCCGGTGAACGGGCGGTGATGCGTCTGCTGTGGCGGAATCTGGTGACGGACACGACGCGCCCCGCCGCCGACGGGCGCTATCTGCGGATCGCGCCGAACGGCGACGGAAAGGACGCGCAGACCGTGCCCGACCACGTCGACCTGGGCACCACCGGCAAGCTGGGCGTGAGCGCCTGGGCCCGCCCTGCCCCGGATCGTCCTGCCCCGGATCGTCCTGGCGCGGATCGCCCGGACGCCGGTTCGTGACACCCGCCGGTGGCGCCGTAGGTCCCGCGGCCCGTCAGCCCGGGGCGCCCAGCCGCTCCTCCGGCCGGTCGGCCGGATCGAGCCCCAGTTGCTGGGCGAGTCCCGCGGCCAGGGCCTCCAGGGTCGGATGCCGCCAGACGAAGTTGCCCGCGAGCTTGATGTTCAGCCCCGTCTCCAGGCGCACCCGCAGCTCCATGGCGAGCAGTGAGTCGAACCCCAGTGACCTCAGGGGGGTCTGCGGATCGAGGGTGGCGCTGCTGAGCCGCAGCACGGCACGGATATGGTCGGTCAGATAGGACTCCAGCGCGGTGCGGCGGGCCGGCCCCGCGGGGAGTGCGGCCAGCCGGGCGCGGATGTCGTCGGTGCTCTCCCGGGCGGCCACCGGAGTGTCCTCCCCGGGGAGGAGCGGGGCGAACAGGGCGGACCGGCGGCCGGCGGCGGGGATCCAGGTGGCCGGTTCGCCGGGGATCACACCGGTCTGCACCCGCCGGTGGGCCAGCAGGGCGCCGAGCGCGCCGAGCCCCTGCTCGGTGGGGATCGTCTGATAGCCGCGGTCGGCGAAGCCGGTGGCCACTCCGGTCTCGCCCCACGGGCCCCAGTTGACCGCGAGGGTGGGCAGGCCGTGTGCCGAGCGCCATGCGGCGAAGCCGTCCAGCCAGGCGTTGGCGGCCGCGTAGGCGCCCTGTCCGGCGTTGCCGAGCAGCGACGCCATCGAGGAGTACACCGCGAACCAGTCGAGCCGATGTCCCTCGGTGGCTTGGTGCAGCCGCCACGCCCCGGTGACCTTCGGCGCCCATACGCGGCCCAACTGGTCCTCGCGGATGTTGGCCACGGCCGCGTCGTCGAGGACCATCGCGCTGTGGACGACACCGCTCAGCGAGGCCCCGTCGGCGGCGGTGGCGGCGGCCACGAGCCGGTCGGCCGTGCCCGGGTGGCTGATGTCGCCGGTGACGACGGTGATCCTGGTGCCGGCGGCGGAGAGTTCGGCGAGCGTCCGCGCGGCGGCGCCGACCGGTGCGGTACGCCCGCTCAGCACCAGGTGGCCCGCGCCCTGCCGGGCCAGCCAGCACGCGGTGGCGAGCCCGAGACCGCCAAGGCCGCCGGTGACGATGTACGTACCGCTCTCGCGTACCGTCAGCGGTCCATCGGGCAGGACGGCGTCGACCTGGCCCTCCTGCGGGATGGTCAGCACCAGTTTGCCGATGTGGCGGGCGCCGGCCATCAGCCGGAACGCGTCGGTGACCTCCGCCAGCGGATAGGTGGTGCAGCGCAGCGGCTTGAGACGGCCCTCGGTGATCGCGGCGAGCACCTCGCGCAGCATTGCGGCGTACACCTGCGGGCGTGCCAGTTGCAGCTCCCTCAGGTCCACGGTGGAGAAGGTGATGTTGTGACGCAGCGGGGAGAGTCCGAGCGGGGCGTCGGAGAGGATGTCGCGGACGCCGAGTTCGATGAAGCGGCCGAACGGGCGCAGACACTCCAGCCCGGCCCGGATGGCAGATCCGGCGAGGGAGTTGAGCACGACGTCGACGCCCTCGCCTCTGGTGGCCTCCTTGACCTCGTCGCGGAAGTCCAGCGACCGGGAGTCCATGACGTGGGCGACGCCCATGGCCCGCAGGAAGCGCCGTTTCTCCTCGCTGCCCGCCGTGGCCAGCACCTCGGCGCCCAGCAGCCGGGCGACCGCGATGGCCGCGAGCCCGGTGCCGCCGGTGGCCGAGTGGATCAGCACCCGCTCCCCCGCGGTCACCTGGCCGACGTGGCGCAGCGCGTACCAGGCGGTGAGGAACGCGATCGGCAGCCCGGCGGCGGTGTCCGGGGCGAGGCCCTCGGGGAGAGGTGCGGTGCGGTCGGCGGGGACGACGGTGAACGATCCGAAGGCGCCGCCGTGCACATCGGCCGCCACCACCCGGTCACCGGCGCGGAGATGGTCGACACCGGGGCCGACCGCGCTCACCTCGCCCGCGCATTCGAAGCCGAGCCGGTAGCGGATGTTCTCGTCGCCGGGGAGCAGGCCCATGGCGGTGAGGACGTCGCGGAAGTTCAGGCCCGCGGCGAGCACCCGCAGCTCCACCTCACCGGGCCCGGGCCGGCGGCGGGGCGCGGTGGTGAGCTCCAGGCTGCCGAGGTCGCCGAGGCGGCCGGCGCGCAGCCGGAAGCCGTCGGTGCCGCAGCGCGCGGTGCGGGCGGAGGCGGTGGTGCGTTCGGTGTCGGTGAGGGGCGCGTAGTCGAGCTCGGCGGTGTAGCGGGCGCTGTCGCGCAGTGCGATCTCCTCCTCGTGGCCGTCGGCGAGGAGTTCGGCGGCGAGGGTTTCCGCGAGCTCGTCGGGGGCGGCCGGGTCGGTGTCCACCAAGGTGGCCCGCAGCTCCGGGTGTTCCAGGGCGAGCACCCGCAGGAGTCCGCGCAGCGGGCTCTGTCCGGGGTCGGCCAGGTCCCCGGGGGTCACGGTGCGGGCGCCGCAGGTGGCGGCGTAGAGGCGGGGCGGTTCGGGGAAGCGGGCGGTGAGCGCCTGGGCGGCGGCGAGCAGCCGGCGGGTGCGGCGCAGTCCGTCCTGCGCGCCGCCGTCGGCGGGGCGCGGGCCGCACAGGAGCACCACGGCGCGCGGCGGGTCTCCGGGGCGGGTGAGCCGGCTGGTGAGGGCGTCGCGGAAGGCGTCGAGCCCCTGGTCGGCCAGGGGCGTCTCCCACACCCGGGCGGTGGCGCCGGCGTTGCGCAGGGCGGCGGCCACCGGGCGGGCGGTGCCGTCCGCCTCTCCGACGATCAGCCATCGTCCCGGGGGCCGGGTGGCCGCGGGCCGGGTGGCCGCGGGCCGGGTGGCGCGCCGCCAGCCGACCTCGAGGAACCACTGGTCGACCTCGGCCGTGCGGTCCGCGGTGCTATGGACGATCCGCAGCCCGTCGACGGCCAGCACCGGCCGGCCGTCCGCGTCGAGCAGGCGGACGTGCCCGACGGTGGCCCCGGGGGTGGTCTCGGCGAGCCGGGCGTGGCAGTACACGGCGGTCTCGGGGTCGCCGAGGACACGTACGCTCTGCATCCGCGCGGGCAGCAGCAGCCGCCGGTCGTCCTCGTCGAGCAGCCCGGCGACGAGGAGTTGGGCGCACAGGTCGACGAGGACGGGGTGGATACGCAGACCGTGTCCGGGGGCGCGGGCGGCCTCGGGGATCCGTACCCGGGCCCAGAAGCTGTTGCCGTGGCGGGCGGCGGACACCTCCGTGATGCCCTGGAAAGCCGGTCCGTGTGCCACGCCCCGGGCCCGCAGATTGGCGTAGAGGGCGTCGGCCCCGACGGGCAGCGGATGGCGCAGGGCGAGGGTCCGGACGGAGGCGGCGCGCGAGCGCGACGGTGCGGCGAGTCTGCGGAGCACCGCGGTGGCCTGCCGCACCCAGGCGCCGTCCTCGTCGCGTCCGAAGATCTCGCATTCGGCGCGGTCGGCGGCGGCGAGGGTCACCGTGGTGGAGAGGTCGGTGCGGTCGGCGAGCCGCAGCAGTTCGCGGAAGTGCAGATCGGTGACCTCGACCTCCTCGGGCTCGGCGCCGAACACCTCGCAGGCGGCGGTGAGCGCGAGGGCGTAGGAGGCCGCGCCGGGCAGGACGGGGGCGTCGTGCACCCGGTGGTCGTCGAGCCAGGGCAGGGCCGCGGTGCCGGTGCGGGCGCGCCAGGAGTGGCGGACGGGTTCGCCGGGCATCTCCAGGTGCGCGCCGGGCAGCGCACCGGCCGGGCTCGCGTCGGGCGGGTCGGCGGAGGGCGCGGAAAGCGGGGCGTCGGCCCAGTGGCGGGTGCGGTCGAAGGTGATGGTCGGTACGTCGGCGAGGGCGGCGTCCGCGTACAGCACGGACCAGTCGACGGGGACTCCCGCGCAGTGCAGCGCGGCCAGCTGGGTCCGGAACGTGGTCGGCTCGTCCTCGTCGCGGCGGAGGGTGGGCAGGACGACGGGGTCCTCCACCAGACCGGCAAGACCGCGCAGGACGGGGTGGGTGATGACCGGGTGGGGTGATATTTCGACGTACACCAGGTGGCGGTCGGCCGCGGCGGCGGCGACGGCCGCGGAGAACCGGACCGGGTGGCGCAGATTGGCACACCAGTACTCGGCGTCGAAGGCGGGCGGGGTGTGCGGATCGTCGAGGACGGTGGTGTAGAAGGGCACGTCCGGGCGGCGGGGGGTGAGGTCGGCGAGGGCGGTGCGCAGATCGGCCAGGAGCGGGTCCACCTGGGGTGAGTGCGAGGCGACGTCCACGGCGATCAGCGCGGCGGGCACGGAGCGGGCCTGCCAGCCGGCGACGAGCCGTTCGACATGGGCGGTGTCCCCGGCCACCACGGTGGAGCCGGGTGCGGCCATGACGGCGACGGTGACCGCTGCCGCGGCGCCGCCGGTGTCGAGTTCGGCCTGTACCTCGTCGGCGCCGAGGCCCACCGTGGCCATGACGCCGTTCCCGGCGACGCGGGTGAGCAGGGCGGAGCGGCGGCAGATCACCTTGGCCCCGTCGGCCGGGGAGAGCGCCCCGGCCACCACGGCGGCGGCGACCTCGCCCATGGAGTGGCCGATGACCCCGGCGGGCTCCACCCCGTGGGCGCGCCAGGTGGCGGCCAGCGCGGTCTGCAGGGCGAACAGCACGGGCTGCACCCGGTCGCAGCCGGTCACCGGAGCGCCGGAGCGGACGATGTCGAGCACCGAGAATCCGGACTCGGCGGCGATGAGCGCGTCGGCCTCGGCGAGCGCCTCGGCGAAGGCCGGTTCGCTCTCCAGTAGCCGCCGTCCCATGCCGGGCCACTGGGAGCCCTGTCCGGAGAACACCCAGATCGGCCGGCGGGAGACCTCGGCGCCCACGGCGCCGGTGACCACGGCGGGGTGGGCCTGCCCGGTGGCGAACGCCCTTAGGGCGCCGACGAGTTCGGCGCGGGAGGCGGTGGTGACGCCGAGCCGTCCGCGGCCGGCGCCGCGGCGCAGCGCCAGGGTGTGGGCGATGTCGCGCAGCGGGGTGTCCGCGCCGTCGCCCTCCAGCCAGTCCGCCATCCGCCGCGCGGCGGATGGCAGCGCGGCCGGGGACCCGGCGGGGACGAGGAACACCTGCGGAACGGCGCGGGTGGCGGGCCGGGGCCGCCGCGGTGCGGGGCGGGAGGCGGGTGCGGGAGCGGCGGGGGGTTGTTCCAGCACCACATGGGCGTTGGTCCCGGAGAAGCCGAAGGAGGACACGGCCGCCAGCCGCGGGCCGGTGCGCACCGGCCAGGGGGTGAGCTCGCGGGGGATGAAGAGGCGGGTTCCGCCGGCGTCGATGGTGGGATTCCACCGGGTGAAGTGCAGATTGGGCGGGATGAGTCCACGGCCCAGGCACAGCACTGCCTTGATCAGGCCGGTGACCCCGGCGGCAGGCTCCAGATGGCCCAGGTTGGTCTTGACCGAGGCGAGGGCGCAGCGGTCGCGGCCGGTTCCGTAGACCTGGGCGAGGCTGGCGAATTCGACCGGGTCGCCGACGGGGGTGCCGGTGCCGTGGGCCTCGACCATCCCGACATCGGCGGGGTCGACCCCGGCGCGGCCGAGCGCCTCCTCGTACAGGGCGCGCTGGGCGGTGGCCGAGGGCGCGGCGAGCCCGTCGGAGTGGCCGTCCTGGTTGACGGCCGAGCCACGCAGCACGGCCAGGATCCGGTCCCCGTCGCGCACGGCGTCGGTGAGGCGTTTGAGGACGACGATCCCGCAGCCCTCGCCGCGGACGAAACCGTCGGCGGCGGCGTCGAAGGCGTGGCAGTGGCCGGTGTGCGAGAGCATGCCCATCCGGTCGAACGAGCGGGTGATCCGCGGCTCGAACATCAGGGTGACCCCGCCGGCCAGGGCCAGATCGCATTCCCCCGCGCGCAGCGCCTGGACCGCCAGATGGACGGCGACCAGGGAGGACGAGCACGCGGTGTCCAGGGCCACGGAGGGGCCGTGGAAACCGAGGAGGTAGGAGATCCGGCCGGTGGCGACGCAGTGCCCGTTGGCCAGGGCGGAGCCCTCCAGCTCGCGGGGGTGCCGGTCGAGCCGGTTCATGTAGTCGTTGTAGCTGAGCCCGGCGAAGACGCCGGTGGCGGTGGAGCCGAGCCGGTCGGGTGGCATCCCGGCGTGTTCCAGGGCCTCCCAGGCCACTTCGAGCAGTAACCGGTGCTGGGGGTCGAGGATGTCGGCCTCGCGCCCGGAGACGCCGAAGAAGTCGGCGTCGAAACCGGACACGTCGCGCAGATATCCGCCGCGGACGGGCGGCGCGGACTCGGGCCGGGCGGTCGTCGTGGGGTCGGCCGCCCAGAGCGCGGCGCGCTCGGCGGGCGGTTCGGCGACGGCGTCGCGTCCGTCGGCCAGCAGCCGCCACAGGGCGGCGGGCGAGTCGGTGTCACCGGGAAGCCGGCAGCCCATGCCGACGATGGCGATGCGGCCGGGGGAACGGCTGGGAGCGGGTGTGTGCTGGCTCATCGGGGTCTCCGTGGGTGGTGCTCGACCCGGGGTGGGGGCCGCGGGGGGCCGTGGGGTGGAGATCGCCGCGGGGGCGTACGGACTCAGGTGGTGTCCGGGCCGCCCAGCAGCATCGCGTGCTTCACGCCACCGATCTGGTAGTTGAAGCTGAGCGCGTGGTCGAAGGCGAGGGGACGGGTGCGGGTGCCGGGGACGGGGTCGAAGGGGAGCCCGTCCGCGGGCTGTTCGCAGTTGGCCGTGGGGCACACCTCGCCGAACTCCATCATCATCAGGGTCAGGGCGAGGCCGACGCAGCCGGAGGCCGCTCCGTGGTGGCCGAAGCATCCCTCCTGGGAGGACATCAGCACGGTGGAGTCGGGGCCGTAGAGCTCGCGGATGGTGTTGGCCTCAAGGGCGGTGACGGCGGCGCCGCCGTCGCTGGCGCCGTTGATGTACGGCACCTGCTCGATCCGCCATCGGTCGCCCAGGCAGAGGCGGACGGCCCTGGCGAGCTGCGCACCGGTGTCGTCGGCGGCGAGCGGGTTGGCCAGGCCGTCGCGGGTCATGGCGGCGGCGAGCACCTGGCCGTAGAGGTGGGCGCCACGGCGAGCGGCGTGCTGCCTGCTTTCCAGGATCACGGTGGCGGATCCTTCGCCGTGGTTGATGCAGTCGGCGCGCCGGTCGTAGGGGCGCATCAGGGAGTCGAAGGACGGCAGCAGATCGGGCATTCCGGCGGCGTCCATCCCGTCGTAGGCGTGCTGTGCGCCGCGCAGCAGCCGCTGCCCCTTTTCGATCAGGCCGACGTTGAAGACGTCGACGCCGGTCACCACCGCGAGGTCGGTCTCGCCGGTCGCGATGAGGCGGCGGGCGTTGCCGATCTGCACGGCGGCGGAGGCGCAGCCGCAGGACACGGTGAAGCAGGGGCCGACGGTCCGGGTCAGCGCACCCTGGACGACGGCCACATCGGAGGGGGACACGGCCTGTTCGGCCGCGACGAACATCTCCAGGGCGTCGAAGGTGGTGGTGGAGTCGGGGTCGATGCCGAGCAGGGCGAGATAGCTGTCCACATTGGCGTCCACGCTGCCGCGGCCGACGAGCAGGGCCGCCTCGGACAGATCACCGGCGGCCAGGTCGAGTTCGGCGTCGGCGCACGCCTCGACGAGAGAGACCAGGCCGTACCGGTGGGCGTTGGTGTAGTGGCGGGAGAAGAACTCGGGGATCTCGGGGAGTCGCTCCGCGAACTGCCCGGCGCTCAGGTGGACCGAGCCGTAGTGGCTGTCGAGCCGGTCGAGGACGGTGCGGCCCTGGGAGGCGATGTCCCACACCTGGGCCGCGGTGAAGACGGGTTCGGCGCCGCCCGGAAGGCAGAAGCCGAGGCCGGTGACGACGGCGTCCCGGGCGTTCCCGGCGCCGCCCGGAGCCGGGCGGGATGGGTCGTGGCGCGGGCTCATAACGCCCTGCCGGATCTGGAAAGAGTCATGACGGTGGCCCCTTTCGCTCACACCGGAGTACGGACCCGTCGGTACGGCGCGTCGCCGAAAGCGCGGTGGCACCGTCGGTGGGCCGGAATCCGTTCATCGGCGAATTCGGCGCGTACGGCGCGGCGTTGGGCGTACTCGAGGCCTTTCCCCGTTGGATGGTGAGTCGTCTCCGTTCGGGAGTCGCTCATCTTTCGGAAAGGACGGGTGGAATAGATGACGGTACGCCCAGGGAGACATGGGCCGGTAGGTGGTATCCGCATCAACGAGGTGGATTCGGCCGGTCCGGCGCACCACTCTTGTACCCCCGGAGCCCGTGCCGCGCGACCCCTGGAAAGAAGGGGCTCGCGCCCCGGTTCACGCCCCCCTCTGGTGGAATCTTTCTGAAAGAGCGTACAGAAAAAGGCGCCTCAGGCATTCAATGAGTGTGGGGCGGCTTGAAAGCACGGAAGAGCCCTTCACGCATGGGGCAGAAACCGTAAAGGACGACAAAGATGACATATCCGCCCCCACTGTTCGACGATCTGGACCGCAAGATCGTCGCGGCACTGGTCGCCAATGCCAGGACCAGCTTCACGGAGATCGGCGCCGCGATCGGGCTCTCGGCCTCGGCGGTCAAACGCCGTGTCGACCGGATGCGGGAGACCGATGTGATCACCGGCTTCACCACCACCGTGCGCCCGGCCGCCCTCGGCTGGCGGACCGAGGCGTATGTCGAGGTGTACTGCGACAGCGCCGCACCGCCCCGGCGCCTCGCGGAGGTCGTGCGCAACTATCCGGAGATCATCGCGGCCATGACAGTGACCGGCGGCGCGGACGCCCTGCTGCATGTGATGGCCACCGATGTGGAGCACTTCGAGGAGGTGCTGGAGCGCATCCGGGCCGAACCGTTCGTCCGCCAGACGATCAGCTACATGGTGCTGTCCCACCTGCTCACGGGCAGTCCGGAGGCCGGTTCGGCGCCACCCGCCACCGCGACGCAATGAACCGCCGCGAGACGGCCTCAGCACGCAGCATCGGTGCGCCTACACGCAGTTTTCCATTCTTGTCTCCCCTCTCCTCCGTTTTCTACCGTTGATTCATCCCCCCGGTCGCCCGCGGAAGCGAGAGGAATCCTCCGTGTCCCTTACGCGCGTGCCGCGCCCCAGGCGCTTCTTGACCTGTGCCCCCAGATATTTCGATGTGCGGTATGCCATCAATCCCTGGATGCGTGAGGACACCGAGGTCGATACCGACCTCGCCCGGGCGCAATGGGAGACGCTGATCCGCGCCTACCGCGACCACGGCCATCGGGTCGAATTCATCGAGCCGGTGGCGGGGCTGCCGGACATGGTGTTCGCGGCGAACTCGGCCCTCGTCCTGGAGGGCCGGGTCTTCGGCTCGCGATTCCACGCACCGCAGCGCCGGCCGGAACAGCTCGCCTACGAACGGTGGTTCAAGGCCAACGGTTTCGACGTCCATCCGCCCGAGTCGGTGTGCGAGGGCGAGGGCGACCTGGTGCCGGCCGGGCCCTTCGTCCTGGCGGGCACGGGCTTTCGCACCACCCGGGCGGCCCACCAGGAGGTGCAGGAGTTCTTCGGGGTGCCGACCATCAGCCTGCTGCTGGTGGACCCGTACTTCTACCACCTGGACACCGCGCTGTTCGTCCTCGACGACCAGAACATCGCCTACTACCCGGAGGCGTTCTCGCCCGGCAGCCGTGAGGTGCTGGAGCGGCTCTACCCCGACGCGCTCATCGCCACCCGCGACGACGCCATGGCCTTCGGGCTCAACTCCGTCTCCGACGGCCGCCATGTCTTCGTCGCGCCCCGGGCCACCGGCCTCATCGACCAGCTCACCGACCGCGGTTACGTCCCCGTCCCCGTCGACCTGTCGGAACTGCACAAGGCCGGCGGGGGCATCAAGTGCTGCACACAGGAGATCCGCTGATGACCGCCACCATCCCCACCGCCTCCGGTTCCACCGCCGCCGCGGCGGACGGTGTCCGCGCCGCCCGCTCCTCGCGGGAGCTGATCCGCGCCGAGGAGTCCTCGCTCGCGCACAACTACCATCCGCTGCCCGTGGTCGTCGCCCGCGCCGAGGGCACCTGGGTCTGGGACGTCGAGGGCCGCCGCTATCTGGACATGCTGGCCGGCTACTCGGCGCTCAACTTCGGCCACCGCCACCCGGCGCTCATCGAGGCGGCCCACCGCCAGCTCGACCAGCTCACGCTGACCTCGCGGGCCTTCCACAACGACCGGCTGGCCGGGTTCGCCGAGGGTGTGGCCGAGCTCACCGGGCTCTCCATGGTGCTGCCGATGAACACCGGCGCGGAGGCGGTGGAGAGCGGCATCAAGGTCGCCCGCAAGTGGGCGTACGAGGTCAAGGGCGTCGCCCCGGACCAGGCCACCATCGTGGTGGCGGCCGACAACTTCCACGGCCGTACGACGACGATCGTCGGCTTCTCCAGCGACCCCGTCGCCCGCGACGGCTTCGGCCCGTTCGCCCCGGGCTTCCGCCTCGTGCCGTACAACGACCTCGCGGCGCTGGAGGCCGCCGTCGACGAGACCACGGCGGCGGTCCTCATCGAGCCCATCCAGGGCGAGGCGGGCGTCGTCATCCCCGACGACGGCTATCTGCGCGGGGTGCGCGAGCTGACCCGGCGCACCGGGACGCTGTTCATCGCCGATGAGATCCAGTCCGGCCTGGGCCGCACCGGCACCACCCTGGCCGTCGAGCACGAGTCGGTGCTGCCGGATGTGCTGCTGCTCGGCAAGGCGCTGGGCGGCGGCATCGTGCCGGTGTCGGCGGTCGTGGCCGACCGTGCGGTGCTCGGAGTGCTGGGCCCCGGCGAGCACGGCTCCACCTTCGGCGGCAATCCGCTGGCCGCGGCGGTCGGATCGGCCGTGGTCGACCTGCTGCGCACCGGCGAATTCCAGCGCCGCGCGACCGAGTTGGGCGAGGTGCTTGAGGCCGGGCTGGCCACGCTGACCGGCAAGGGCGTCGTGGGCTACCGCTGCCGCGGGCTGTGGGCGGGTGTCGATGTGGACCCCGCCCTCGGCACCGGGCGCGAGGTGAGCGAGCGGCTGATGGCCGAGGGGATCCTGGTCAAGGACACCCATGGGTCGACGATCCGGCTGGCACCGCCGCTGACCATCACCCGTGAGGAGCTGGAGGGGGCGCTGGCGGCGCTGGAGAAGGTGCTCGGCTGAGCGATTGATCGAAAGCGACGAGGAGCGCCGGGCCGCATTACGTTTCATACGGCCCGGCGCTTCGTCATGTTCAATCCGCGCGCAGATTCTTTTTCAGCGGCCCTGTCGCATGCCGCGAGAACACCGGATCGCAGATAACGCCCAGGTCACGGCGGCCTTTTCGAGTTTTTATGTACGTTGTTGAGCATTCCACTGTTCCCGATCGCACGGTGTGGAACACTTCGTGTCATCTCGCCGGGTGGACCTGACGGGAAGTTGACGGTTCTCGCAGGTCGGCGCGGTGGAGAAGGCAAACGTCATGGTGCGGAAAGGAGTTGCGGCTGGAGTGGACGGTGAGCCGGTCACGGTGACTGCCGCATACCGGGTGGACCCCGGCCGCGAAAGCGAGTTCTATGCCTGGGCGATCGAGATGCTCAATGCCGCGGCAAGCCTTCCGGGATATCTCGGAGGCGGGGTCATGGGATCCGGTTCGGCCTCCTCGGAGTGGCATGTCCTCTACCGGTTCGAGGCGGAAGGCCCGGCACGGGCATGGGATTCCTCGCTGGAACGTGCGCGATTGGCATCCCGGTCCGGGCCCTTCGTCCAGGAAAAGGGAACACAGCGCACCTCGGGACTGGAGAACTGGTTCAAGGGGCCGGTACGGCCGCTGCCGCCACCGCCCAAATGGAAGCTGTGGCTGGTGAATCTGAGCGCGGTGTTCCCTCCGGTCCTCATCTTCAATGTGCTGGTGATCCCGTTCATCAAGGACACCAATTTCCTGCTGCGGACCCTGGCTCTGTGTCTTGGTGTGACCGCGATGGTGACCTGGCTGGTCATGCCACGGCTGCAGCGGATTCTGAAGAAGTGGCTCTACCCACCGCTTCAGTCGATACGAGGACGTCACAGGCGGATGGCGGCCGACGGCCCGCGCGCTCGCCGGTAGGTGAGCGACGCGCCGCGGCCCGACGACCGGGGCGGGTGATCCCCGGCCGGTTTTCTCATCGCAAGGAGGCAAATCCGGATGGAATCGCTGAGGACACTCCTCGTCGATCATCACGACTCGTACACGTACAACCTCTTTCATCTGCTGACCGAGGTCAACGGCGAGGAACCGGAGGTGCTTCTCCATGACGCGCCGGAATGCGCGGACATCGATCTGACCGCGTTCGACAACATCGTGCTCTCCCCCGGCCCCGGGCATCCGGCCGATCCGCGGGACTTCGGCGCCACCGCCCGGCTGATCGAGCGGTCGACCATTCCGGTGCTGGGAGTGTGCCTGGGGTACCAGGGAATCGCGCTCGGCGCCCAGGCACGGGTGGTGCCCGCGCCCGAACCGAAGCACGGGCATCTGTCCCGGATCAAACACGGCGGGCGCGGGCTGTTCCGCGGTCTGCCGCCTGACTTCACGGCCGTTCGCTATCACTCGCTGTGCGTGGCCGAGCCGCTGCCGCTGGGGCTGCAGGGCATCGCCTGGTCCGAGGACGGTGTGCTGATGGGGGTGCGGCACCGGGCCCGTCCGCTGTGGGGCGTCCAGTTCCACCCGGAGTCGGTGCTGACCGGATACGGCCACCGTATGCTCAGCAACTTCCGCGATCTGACCGTCGAGCACGCCAACGGCGAGTCGGTGACATCGACCGTGGCCCCCGCCTCCGCCTCCGCCTCCGCCGAGGAGCCACGCCGTGCCCGTACCGCGGCCGAACCGGCGGCCCCGGGGCCTTCCTCCGCGCCGGGCTCCCCTGAGGCCCCGGAAGCGGACCCCCGAGCGGAGCCGGCGCGGCTCGACCCCGACCCGGGCGCCCCGGCGCAGCCGCCCCCGGAAGGCCCCGCCTACCGGCTGCACGCCCGGTGGCTGGCCGATGCCACCGACACCGAGGCGGCCTTCACCCGGCTGTACGCGAAGGCGCCGCACGCGTTCTGGCTCGACAGCTCGCGCGCCGAGTCCGGCGAGGCGCGCTTCTCCTTCCTCGGGGACGGCACGGGTCCGCTCGCCGAGTTCGTCCGCTACGACACGGACACGGGCGTCTGCGAGGTCGAGCGGGCGGGACGGCCCGCCGCCCGGGTCGAGGGCAGCGTCTTCGACTACCTCAAACGGGAGCTGGCCCGCCGCCGGGTGACCGCCCCCGGTCTCCCCTTCGACTTCACCGGCGGCTACGTGGGCTACTTCGGCTACGAGCTCAAGGCCGACTGCGGCTCCCCCGGCCGCCACCGGTCCGCCACCCCGGACGCCTGCTGGCTCTTCGCCGACCGGTTCGTCGCGGTCGACCACCAGGAGGGCGTCACCTACATCTGCTGCCTCACCGAGGACACCCCCGACGGCCACCGGGAGGCGAAGGACTGGCTGGACACCACCGTGACCGTGCTCAGCGGAGTGCCGACGCTCACCGGCCCCGCCCCGCGGCCGCCCGCCCTCGCCACCACGGCCGCCGTGGAGCCCTGGCTGGTGCGGGACCGGGAGCGGTATCTGGCCTCGATCGAGGCGTGTCTGCGGGAGCTGCGCGCCGGGGTGAGCTATGAGATCTGCCTGACCAACGCCGCCTGGCTGCCCGCCCCGAGCGACAGTTACGCCTTCTACCGGGCCCTGCGGCGGTTCAACCCGGCGCCGTACGCCGCCTATCTGCGGTTCGGCGGCACCGATGTGGCCTGCGCCTCCCCCGAGCGCTTTCTGCGCATCACCCCCGACGGCACCGCCGAGGCCAAACCGATCAAGGGCACCGCCCCGCGCGGCCAGGACCCGGAGCAGGACGCGCGGGCGCTTGCCGCCCTCGCCTCCAGCCCCAAGGCCCGCGCCGAGAACCTGATGATCGTGGACCTGCTCCGCAACGATCTGGGGCGGGTGTGCGCACCGGGCAGCGTGTATGTGCCGCGCCTGATGAACACCGAGACCTACGCCACCGTCCACCAACTGGTCTCCACCGTGCGTGGCCGGCTGCGCCAGGAGACGACCTCCGTCGACTGCGTCCGGGCCTGCTTCCCGGGCGGCTCCATGACCGGCGCGCCCAAGCTGCGCACGCTGGAGATCATCGACTCGCTGGAGACCGAGGCCCGCGGTGTCTACTCCGGGGCGCTCGGCTACCTCAGCTGCAACGGCGCGGCCGACCTCAACATCGTCATCCGCACCGCCGTGTTCACCGGCGGCCGGATGCACATCGGCGCGGGCGGCGCCATCGTGCTCGATTCCGATCCGGCCGAGGAGTACGAGGAAATGCTGCTCAAGACCGCTGCCACCATGCGTGCCTACGAGGCCGTGCAGCCCCTCCCCGCCGGGGAGCCCGCCGGGGAGATCGACGACCTGCTCGTGGCCGCCGCCGCGGCGCCACCGGCCCCCGCGGCGAAGGAGCCCGGCCGGTGACCGCCCTATCGGTATCCACCGTTTCGGTGTCCGCCATATCGGTGTCCGCCCCGCCCATGCCCACCGGCCCCACGGTCTCCGCCAATATGGCCGCGCATCTCGCGGCGCTCGCGGACCGCCGCGGCTGGTCCGGCCGGGCCGCCTTCTTCGAGGGCCACCAGGTCTGGACCCACGGCGAGGTCCACGACCGCGCCGAGCGCGCCGCCACCGTGCTGGCGGGCCGGGGGGTGGCGGCCGGTGACCGGGTGCTGCTCGCGTTACCCGACGGCATCATGTGGGTGACCACGTTTCTGGCCGCCGCCCGGCTGGGCGCGACGGCGGTACTGATCAATCCCGCGCTCACCGCCGACGACCACCGCTTCATAGCTGAGGACTCGCGCGCCGCGCTGGCCGTCTCGGGCCCCGATCTCCAGGACCACTTCGAGGGCGTCCCCTGGCTCGGTGCCGACCAGCTCTCGGCCCTGACCGGCCCGCCCGCCACCCTGGGCGCGGCGGCCCCGGCCCCGGCGGCGGAACCGGTGACGGCCGCCACCCCGCTGTACATCCAGTACACCTCCGGGACCACCGGCCGCCCCAAGGCGGTGACCCACAGCCATGGCGATGTGGCCGCCTATCACGATCTGGTCGGGCAGGAGGTGCTGGACATCGGCCCCGCGGACGTGTCGTTCTCGGTGTCCAAGCTGTTCTACGCCTACGGCTTCGGGAACGCCTTCGCCTTCCCCCTCTTCTCGGGGTCGGCCGCCGTGCTCACCGCGGACCGCCCCGGACCGGCCCTCATCGACGACCTCGTGGCCCGGCACCGGGTGACCCTGCTGTACTCGGTGCCGTCCTCGTACGCCGCCCTGGTGGACGAGCGCGGCACCGGCCACACGGCCTGCTTCGGCTCCGTCCGCGCGGCGGTCAGCGCGGGCGAGGGGCTGCCGCCCGCCCTCGGTGAGCGGGTCGGTGAGCTGCTCGGCGCTCCGGTGCTGGAGCAGATCGGCTCCACCGAGGCGGGCCACGCCTTCTGCGCCAACACGGTGTGGGACAACGTCCCCGGCACCCTCGGCCGTCCGGTGCCCCGCTTCGAGCTGGAGTTACGGGACCACGAGGGCGCCGTGGTGGCGGACGGCGCCGACGGCAGCACCGAGGGCGAGCTGTGGGTGCGGGGTCCGACAGTGGCCACCGGCCGCCCGGCGGACGGCGGTTGGCTCGCCACCCGGGACCGGGCCCGGCGCGAGCGCGACGGGACCTATCGCCATCTGGGCCGGGTCGACGACCTGGAGATGGTCGGCGGAATCACCGTGTCGCCGCTGGAGGTCGAGGAGGTGCTGCGGCAGCACCCGGCGGTGCGGGAGGTGGCGGTGGCGGCCGTCCCCGACGAGCGGGGCGCGACCCGGCTGCGCGCCTATGTCGTACCGGCGGCCGACCCGGGTGTCGTACCGGCGGCCGACCCGGGCGGGTGGGCGGCCAACGAGGAGACGCTGACGGCCGAGCTGATCGCGCTGGCCCGGCGGCGGCTCGCCGCCTACAAGGCGCCGCGCACCGTGCGCCTGGTGGCCTCGTTGCCGCGCACCCCGACGGGAAAGCTGCGGCGCCATGTCGTCCGCACGGGCCGCTGGTGACGCGCCGCGGGCCCAACGGCCGCGCCCGAGCGCACGGCCTCCCGACCGACTTCGAACGATGAGGACCTCGATATGTTGCAGCGGCTGCTCCCCGAGCGCGGGTTCTATCTGGGGCTGATGCTCCAGGAGGCCGCGGCCCGCCACGGCAGGGTCAGGGTGACCCTGGACCGGCCACTGGACGTCGCCCCCGACGCCGGAACCGACCTCGGGTACACCGACCTGGCCGATCTGGTCGACGACCTGGCCGCCCGGCTGTGGTCGGCTGGGGTCCGCCCGAGCGAGCATGTGGCGATCCTCAAGGGCGACAACGTCGACATCGTGCTGCTGACCTGTGCCGTCTCCCGGATCGGCGCGGTCCCGGCGCTGCTGTCGCCCTCGCTGGACGGACAGGTGGCCGCGGTGCTGCTGGACCGGCTGCACGCCCCCTGGCTGATCACCGACCGGGCGACGCTGGAGTCCACGCTGAGCGCGGTGGACACCACCTTGGCCCGGGGCGTGCTGACGGTGGACGAGGCGCCCGGGAACACCACCGCACTGGCCGCGCTCGCCGGGGTGCCGCGCCGCCCGGCCATCCGGCTCCATCCCGGTGAGCCCTCGCTGATCACCCACAGCTCGGGGACCACCGGCATACCGAAGCTGGCCGTGCACTGCCCGCACACCATGTGGAACCGGCTGGTGCCCCAGCAGGCGCTGGGCCGGGCCACCCGCCGTGAACCGGCCGCGCTCCACATGTCGTTCGTACACTCCCGCTTCTACCATCTGCTGGGTGTGCTGCTGCACTTCGGCAGCCCGCTGCTGCTGCTCGTCGATCCCGACCCGGCCCACGCCGGCCCGCTGCTGGCGGCACACCGCCCCGGCATCATCGAAACGCATCCCAACACCTATGTGCTGTGGGAGGACCTGGCCGACGCGCCGGACGGGCCGCTGTCCAACGTCCGGGCGTACGGCTCCACCTTCGACGCCATCCACCCCCGTACGGTGCGGCGGCTGCTCGCCGCCTCCCGGCGCCGCGACCCCCGGCTGATGCAGTTGTACGGGCAGAGCGAGACCGGGCCCATCGCCTTCTGCTGGTACACCCGGCGGGGCGCGGACCGGGTGCAGGCGCGGCGGGTGGGCACCGGCATCCCCGGCTTCACCCGGATCCGGGTAGTGGACCAGCGGGGCCGCACCTGCCCGCCGGGTGCGACGGGGGCCATCGAGGCCCGCACCCGCGGCCGGATCCTCACCTACCTCGGCGCGCCGGAGAGTTACGCCCGGCAGGTGGACCGGGGCTGGTGGCGGATGGGCGACATGGGCTACCGCGACCGGTGGGGCGCGCTGTATCTGCTTGACCGTGAGGTGGACCAGATCTCCACCGTGGACAGCAATCTGGAGGTGGAGGACGAGCTGCTGTCGCGGATCGCCGACCTCCGGGAGGTGGTCATCGTCCACGGTCCGGAGCGGGAGCCGGTGCCGGTGGTGTGCACCCGGGGTGACCAGCCGCTGGACCCCGCCCGCTGGCGGGAGGCGACCGGGGATCTTCCGGCGCTGGCCGAGCCGGTGCAGTGCCGCTTCGAGGATCTGCCGCGCACCGGCACCTGGAAGATCAAGCGGCTGGAGATCGCCCGGCTGCTCGCCGCGGGTGAGCTGCCCACCCTGTCCACCGCCCCGGTCGGTGGCTGACATGGCGGCGCGGAAGGAGAGCGGGCCGGTTCTGGTGGTGGGCGCCGGGCCGGTCGGGATGACGGCGGCGCTCACACTGCGGGCCGCCGGGCTGCCGGTCACGGTGCTGGAGGCCGGGGCACGGGACCGGGTACGGCCCGGGAGCCGCGCGCTGTTCGTCCACCGTCGGTCGCTGCGGCTGCTGGAGCGGGCCCGCCCGGGGCTGGGCGCGCGGATCGCGGCGTACGGGACGACCTGGCACACCCGGCGCACCCTTTACCGCGGCCGTGAGGTGTTCGCACGGACCTTTCCGCGGGCCGCCGGAGACGGGGGCCGCGGAGACGGGATTTCCGGAGACGGGATTTCAGGAGACGCGGCCGCGGCGCTGCCCGCGTTCACCAGCCTGCGTCAGGTGGACACCGAGCGGTTCCTCTTCGAGGCGTGCACGGAGGCGGGCGTGGAGTTCCGCTTCGACGCCGAGGTGCACGGGGTGCGCTCGGACGGCGACGAGGTGACGGTGACCGCGAAGGACGGCGGAAGCTGGACGGCCGGCCATGTGATCGCCGCCGACGGGGCCCGTTCGGGGGTACGCGGGGCGCTGGGCATCCCGCTGGAGGGCACCCGGTCCGAGGGATACCACGTGGTCGTGGACGTGGCGGATCCGGCCGGCGGGGACCTGCCGGTCGAGCGGGTCTTCCACTACGAGCACCCCGGCACCGGCGGCCGCACCGTACTGCGGGTGCCGTTCACCGGAGGCTTCCAGATCGATCTGCAGTGCCGCGCGGACGACCCGCCGGAGTCCTTCGGCACCGAGAAGGCGGTGCGCCGCTGGCTGCCCCGACTGGTGGGCGAGGACTGCGCGCACCGGGTGCTGTGGGTGTCGCGGTACCACTTCCTGCGCAAGGTGGCCGCGTCGTTCGCCGATCCGTCGGGCCGAGTGCTGCTGGCGGGTGAGGCCGCGCATCTGTTCCCGCCCTTCGGGGCCCGCGGGATGAACAGCGGGATCGCGGACGCCCTCGCGGCGGCCGAGGCCGTGTCGGCGGCATGCTCCGAGCCGTCGCGGGGACCCGCGGCGGTGGCCGGGTACGCCGCCGCCCGCCGGAGCGCGGCCCTGCACAACAGCGAGGCCGCCGGGGCGGCCCTGGACCATCTGCGGCCCCGGCCGTGGAAGCGGGCGGCCCAGCGGGCGGCGGCGACTCTGGCCCCGGTGGTCCCCCGCTGCGGGGAGTGGCTGGAACGCGCTCCTTACGGCCCCCGGGGCGGCCCCGCGCGCGGCTATTGACCGGCATTCCAGCGAGCGCGGCTAGGAATCCGGCCGGACATCCGCACACCGGACACCGGACACCGGGCCACGCACGGGGAACACGGGGCAGCACATCGGACTCGGAAACACCGGAAGCTTCGGACAACATCGGGACGGAGACGTGGAAGCGGACATGGTCGCTGCACAGAACATCGGTCACGCCGACGCGTCGGACCAGAAGCAGTGGACGCTGATGTGGCGCGAGGACGGCGGGCTGATGCCCTCCCGGGCGGTGCCGGACGCCGCACTGCTGGCCGCCGATTCCTGGCTGGTCGACGACGGACGGGTGCGCGGGCTTGACCACCACCGCCGCCGGTTCGTCGCCGCGTGTGTCGAGGCGTCCGGCGATTCCCCCGCCCGGATCGAGAGTTTCTGGCGCGAGGCGATCGCCGCCCTGCCCCGTACCGAGCGCTGGTTCCCACGGGTCGAGCTGGCCGGTCCGGAGCCGGCCCGGCTGTTCCTGCGGATACGCCCGGCGCCGCCGCGGACGGCCAATGTGACCGTTTGCCTGACCGAGGAGTTCGATCCGCGGTCGTATCCCCGCCGTAAGGGCCCCGACCTCCCCCTGCTGGCCCATCTGCGCGAGCGGGCCGCCGCCCGGGGCGCGCAGGAGCTGATGCTCACCACCCCCTCCGGGCTGGTGCTGGAGGGGACGACGGCGAGCGTTCTGTGGTGGGAGGACGACGTCCTGTGTCTGCCGCCCCCGGGGCTTCCGCTGCTGGCGGGCGTGACCTCGGCCCTGATCCAGGACCGGGCGGCCGAGCTGGGCGTCCGCACCGAGCACCGCAACCGCACCGTGCAGGAGCTGGACGGCCGTGAGGTGTGGCTGGTCAACGCGGTGCACGGAATCCGTCCGGTGACCGCCTGGCTGGGCCGTCCGCTGCGGGCGGGTCCGGCGCTGCGCGCCGCCTCCTGGCAGTCCTGGCTCGACGGCGCTTCCGATCCCCTGGTTTCGACGAACGGAGTTCACCGATGACGATGACCACCCCGGCCCGCACCACCGCCCGGCTGGATCTGAAGGGCCTCGCCCCCGAGGTCTCCGCCGCGATGGGCGAGCTGCACCGGGCGGCGGTGCGGGCGGCCCAGGCTGCGGGGGTCGAGCCCGAGCTGCTGGAGCTGGTGCGCATCCGCGCCTCGCAGCTCAACGGCTGCGCCTTCTGCCTGGACATGCACACCAAGGACGCCCGCGCCCAGGGCGAGACCGAGCAGCGGATCCACACCCTCGGCGCCTGGCGGGAGACCCCGTTCTTCACCGAGCGGGAGCGGGCCGCGCTCGCCCTGGCCGAGGCGGTGACCTCGGTCCAGGACGGCCAGGTGCCGGACGAGGTCTACGCGGCGGCCCGCGAGGTGTTCGACGAACCGCAGGTGACGGCGGTGATCTGGGCCGCCGTCGTGATCAACGCCTACAACCGCACGGCGATCAGCGCACGGATGGTGCCCGGCGCCTATCAGCCCGCCCCGCGCTCCTGACCCCGACACCGGTGCGAGCGCGCGCCGGTGTCAGCACTCGCTGGAGGCCAGACCATGAACACCCACGGACCGCGACGCGTATTCGGGCCGCGTCCGCCCTTGCCCGGGCGTCCGGCCAGGGGGCCCAATCCGCTGCGCCGCCGGACGGACCGGATCCAGACCTGGTGCACCGTGCTGTTCGTGCTGATCCTCGCGGTCGGGCTGCCGGCCGCCTCGATCAGCGCGGGGTACGCGGCGCACGACTCCCAGATGCGCGTCGTGGCCGCCGAGACCTCGGCGCGGCACCAGATCACCGCGCGGCTCGCCGAGGCCCCGCCCGGACCGGACCACTCCGATGTGCGGGAGCCGCGGCAGGCGCGGGTGCGCTGGGTCGCCGATGACGGTGCGCGCCATACGGGCACCGCCACGGTGTCGGGCGGCGGCTCGGGGGGCGAGGTGCGGGTCTGGGTGAACCGCGAGGGCGCCCTGGCGCAGGCGCCCTCCTCCCCGGCGACCGCGCGGACCATGGGCTGGTTCACCGGCTGTGTCACCGCCGCGGCGGTGGCCGGGGTCGCGTTCACGGGGCGGTCCCGGGTCCGGCGGGCCCTGGACCGCAGGCGGTACGCGCGATGGGAGGCAGAGTGGAAGGTGGTGGAACCCGCGTGGTCCGGCCGGAACCGCCGCTGAGCGGGGCTCCGGCCGCCTCCACGGGGTGCGCGGCGCCAGAAACGGCCACAGGCCGCCAGAAAGCAGCCACAGCCACCAGAAGAAATCAGAGGCGGCCGCCAGAAGATGAGGAGCAGACCATGTCGCACACAGTGGAGTGGAGGGTCCATCTCTACCTCTCCGAGGACGAGGGGCGGACCACGGCGCGTGTCGAGCTGGACACCGGGTCCGCGGCGCTCACCGGCCGGGGACTGGCCCGGTGCAACCCGGACGACGAGGATGTGCCCGTGATCGGCGATGAGCTCGCCGCCGCGCGGGCGCTCAGCGACCTGGGGCAGCAGCTCGTGCACGCCGCCGAGCGGGACCTGGAGAGCGTGGGCGCGCCCCCGGCCTCGCGCAGGCCGCGGCCCGGCTACGGCTGGATCGCCTGAGGAGCCGGACACGACCGTAGTACGGACCTCGGGGGCGAGGTCCGGTAGGCGCTGACGGCCTCGGCGAAGGCTGGAGGAACGGAGCGGAAAACCAACCGCACCAGCGCTGGCCATTATTTATGAATACATCTTGACAGCCCATTTGGCACCCCCGGACGATGAACCGGTCTCTCATCGCCGAGCCGCCGACCGCGGGGAGCCCCCTGTGACGCTGTCGCCGCATCTGCCGGACAAACTGACCATCTCGCTGTGGGACTTCAGCTGGTACACCCGCACCGGCCCGGGCGAGCCCTTCGCCGACCTCGACCGCGCCTTCGAGGAGGCCGTGACGCGCGGCTACAACACCGTGCGCATCTGCGCCATGCCGTTCCTGCTCTTCGGCTCCCGGCTCGACACGGGCAAGCTGCGGCCGTCGGGCCTGGGCGGTGCGTACGGGCAGCGGATGCGCTGGTACGACGTGGGCGGCGGGGGCGAGATCGACGGACGGGCCTGGCTGCGCGAGCTGTTCGAGGCGGCCCTGCGCCATGACTGCTTCGTCATCCTCTCCAGCTGGGAGTACCAGCAGAGCCCGTCGTTCGGCGAGGACCGCGCCTGGTTCGACGCGCTGATGGCCGTCGATCCCGAGCGGCGCCCCGAGGCGCTCGCGGACGCGCTGGCCGATCTGATCGACTTCCTGGTGATCCACGGTCTGGACGACCGGATCGCCTTCACCGAGCTGCACAACGAGGTCCAGGGCAGCCGGCTCACCGAGGGGCTGGAGGGCCAGGACAAGGTCGTCGCCCTGCGCCCGCGGCTGGAGCGGGGCATCGCCCGCTTCAAGGAGCGCCACCCCAACCGGCCCGTCACGGTCAACTACGCCAAGGTGCCGGTCGGTTCGCTGCGCGGGGTCCCCCGCGAGGTGGATGTGGCGGTCTTCCACCCCTACGTCTACGGGGTGCTGGACGAGCTCCTGGCCACCTTCGCCATACGCGACCGGGGCCGCCCCTTCGCCCAGGAGCCGGTGCGCCGGGAGCTGCTGCGACCCGGCGCCCCCGATCTGGCCGACTGGACTCCTCCGCCCGGCGATCGCTGGCGGCTGGAGGCCACCACGGTCGGCCCCCGGGAGATCTACGTCCACGACTGGTGCGACCCCGACCGCTGGGACGCCTGGCTGTACGACCGCTATGCCATGCACCGTCTGGCGATGGAGCAGCGGCTGACCACCTGGATCGAGGCGGCCGCGGACTGGGCGGCCGGGAGCGGGGTCCCGCTGGTCTTCGGCGAGGGCTGGATCGGCTACACCCCGCTGCACGGGACCTTCGAGGAGGGCCCGGTGGGGGCAGCGTTCTGCCGCCGCGCCGTCGAGGAATCGGCGCGGGTGGGGGCGTGGGGCGCGGTGGTGTGCTCCAACGCGGCGCCCCAGCACCCGATGTGGCAGGACATCGCGCTGCAGCGGGAGTGCAACGCGGTGCTGCGCGGCTGACGCGCCCGGCCGTCGGCGGCTCCGGTGACGATGACGCACGTCATGAGGGCAGGCGTGCCGCCAGGGCCTCGCGCGCCGCTGGAGCCGCGCTCGCACCGGTAGCCGCCGCCCCCAACGGGTACGCACATCACGTTCCCCTTGGCGGTGACGGCGAAAGGGCCCGATTGTGACGACGTCCCCAGCGGATCCCAGAGAGCGTGCCGCCGGGCGGGCCCCGCGCCGTGCGCTGGTGGCCGGTTCGGTCGGCAATTTCATCGAGTGGTACGAATTCGGTGTCTACGGCTTCTTCGCGACGATCATCGCGGCGAACTTCTTCACCCCGCACGGCGGCAACGAGCTCGAGGGCCTGGTCAAGACCTATGCCTCCTTCGGGATCGCGTTCTTCTTCCGCCCCATCGGCGCCGCCGTCTTCGGCAGGATCGGCGACCGGATCGGCCGCCGGCCCACGCTGATCCTGGTGCTGCTGCTGATGACCGGCGCCACGACGCTCATCGGAGTGCTGCCCACGTACGACACGCTGGGCGCGGCCGCGCCCTGGCTGCTCACCCTGTTGCGGATCCTCCAGGGGCTGTCCGCGGGCGGGGAGTTCGGCGGTGCGGTGTCGATCATGACGGAGTTCGCGCCACCGGGCCGGCGCGGGCTCTACGGGGCGTGGCAGTCGTTCACCGTGGCGCTGGGGCTGCTGGCCGGGGCCGGTGTGGCGGCGCTGCTGGCCACGGTGATGAGCGAGGAGTCGCTGGGCGACTGGGGATGGCGGTTGCCGTTCCTGGCGACCCTGCCGATCGGGCTGGTCGCCCTGTGGCTGCGGCTGAGGCTGGAGGAGACCCCGTTCTTCCGCGCGGCGGCGGACGGGGAGACCGGCACCGCGCCGGGCCCCGGGTCACCGCCCGCCCCACCCGAGCGGGTGGCGGACCCGCGTGAGATGGCCAGGGCCATCGTCATGGGGGCCGCGCGCATCATGGGCTGGGCGGCGGCCGGTTACACCTTCCTGGTCGTCATGCCCTCGTATCTCCAGGCCACCTTGAACGCCACCTTCCAGCAGGCGCTGGTCGCCACCGTGGTGGCCAACGCGGGCTTCGCGCTCTCCATCCTCCCGGCGGGCCTGCTCAGCGACCGGATCGGGCGGCGGCCGGTGATGCTGACCGGGGCCGCGCTGGTGGCGGTGCTGGCCTTCCCGCTGCTCAATGTGTTGCAGGAGCCGGGCAGTTCGGCGTGGGTCCAGGGAGCGGCGGTCTTCGTCGCGGGTGTGGTGGTGGGTCTGATGGCCGGGCCGGGTCCGGCCATGCTCGCCGAGATGTTCCCGACCCGGGTCCGCTACACGGGCCTCGGGCTGGCGTACGCGCTGTCCAACGCGGTGTTCTCCGGATGCGCGGGGCTCATCATCACCGAGGTGATCAAGCACACCGGCGAGGTCGACATCCCGGCCTACTACGTGACGGTGACCTGCGCCATCAGCGTGCTCGCGCTGTTCACCCTGCGCGGGCAGGACCACCGCGGCGCGCTGCCCGAGGTGGCGCGGGCGGGGAAGGCAGCCGAGACCGAGGAGGAGACACCATGCGCGTGATCGGCCTGATGTCGGGCACGTCCCATGACGCGGTCGACGCCGCGGCAGCCGATCTGGTGCTCGACGGCGACACCGTGGTGCTGGCCCCGCTGGGGCTGGTCGGCGAGGCGTATCCGGAGGCGCTGCGGTCGGCGCTGAGCGCCGCGCTGCCCCCGGCGGCCACCACCATGAAGGAGGTGTGCGCGCTCGACACCCGTATCGGCCAGGCGTTCGCCTCGCTCGCGGCCCGCGCCGACCGGGAGCTGTGCGAGGGGCGTGCGGACCTCATCGGCTCCCATGGTCAGACGGTGTACCACTGGGCCGAGGGCGGGCGGGTGCACGGGACGCTGCAGCTCGGCCAGCCCGCCTGGATCGCCGAGGCCACCGGCTGCCCGGTCGTCTCCGATCTGCGCACCCGTGATGTGGCCGCGGGCGGCCAGGGCGCTCCCCTGGTCAGCCTGGTGGACGCCCTGTGGCTGCGCGGGCGGCCCGGTGTGTGCGCCGCCCTGAACCTGGGCGGGATCGCCAACATCACGGTGGTGTCGAGCGCCGGCGATCCGCTGGCCTTCGACACCGGCCCGGCGAACGCGCTCGTCGACGCGGCGGTGGGTGATCTGACGGGCGGCCGGCTGGACCATGACGCGGACGGCGCCATGGCGGCGCGCGGCACCGTCCACGAGCCTCTGCTGGAGCGGCTGCTGGCCGAGCCGTACTATGCGCTGCCCGCGCCCAAGACGACCGGCAAGGAGCTGTTCCACGGCTCCTATCTGCGGGCGGCCCTGGCGGCCGCGGGCCCGGTGCCGGACGATGACGTGGTCGCCACCGTCACCGAGCTGACGGCCCGTACCGTCGCCGACGCGGTGCGGTCGGTGCACGCCACCGAGGTGATCGCCTCGGGCGGCGGCACCCGCAACCCCACCCTGATGGGGGCGTTGCGCCGGGCGCTGGGCACCATCGCGCTGCGGACCTCCGATGAACTCGGCCTTCCGGCGGCGGCGAAGGAGGCGTACGCCTTCGCCGTCCTCGCCTTTCTGACCGCCCATGGGCTGGCCGGTACGGCGCCGAGCTGCACCGGCGCCCGCCATGCCAGCGTGCTGGGGTCGATTACCCCGGGGCGCCGCGGCCTCACCCTGCCCGCACCGGGCCGGCCGGCGCCCACCCGGCTGGAGATCTTCCGCCGCTGAGCGGGCGGCGGCGCATGGCCGGTAAAGGGGATGTCGGCATCGGCCCTACCCGGGGTACGTTGGGGAACGGTCGGCTATAGAAGGGGCGAACGTGGGTAAAGACCCCACGAGTTGCCGACGGGGGGCCGACGGGGGGACGGGGGCACGTGGCGGAATCCGGAATGGGTGTGGGCTTAAGAGGCCGCAGCGGGATCATCAGTCTGGTCGGAGAGTGTCTCAGGCTGGGTCCCACGGACGAGCGGCCGGTGATCATGCTGCTGGGGCCGCGCGGCAGTGGGGCCAGCGAGGCCCATGGCGCGCTGATGGAGAAGTTCGGGCCCGAGACGCCGTTCGCGTATATCAATTTCGGCGGTGAGCAGTCCCTGCTGCCGCGGTACGCGCTGGCGCTGCTCGCCCGCCAGCTCGAGCGCAAGCTTCCGCGCTACCGCCGCTCCCACTTCCCGCGGCTCACTCTCGGTCTGCTCGCCTCGGACCACCAGCTGCGGATGACGAGCCTGGCGGAGGGGCGGCGCAACATCCGGCGGGAGCTGGACGCGTTCCAGGAGCGGGCGGAGGCGCGCTACGGCGACTATCTCGCCGCCTTCTTCGAGGTGGCCGGAGGCGCCGTGGGCGCCCCCGACGGCGCCTCCACGGCGGCGCTCGCGCTGCTGCGGGACGCGCTGCGGCGCGGCCGGAGGCGGCTGCCGGGCCGCAAGTTCACCAGCAGCGCCGCCTGGTACGGCGGCCATCCGCTGCTGCAGAGCCGGGATCCGTGGGAGGCGCTGGTCGAGCTCAACCTGTGGCGCCACGACGGGGACGAGGACGATCAGGAGCGGCTGGACCGGGTGCTGTTCTCGGCCCTGCTGGAGGACATGCGCGGCAATGTGCGCCACTCGTTCATGCCCCGCTCCTATCTGCTGCTGCTCGACAACTCCCATACGGAGTACGGCCGTCGCTTCCTCGATCTGCTGATCCGGACCCGCCATGACGACGCCGTGGTGGCGGGCACCGACTGCGATCCGCTCACCGTCGTGGCCAGCTCCAACCGGTGGCTGCCCCGCTGGGGCCCGGCCACCGGCGACCAGTGGCCCTGGCGGCTGCGCGGCCCGGACCGGGCCTCCCTCACGGACTGGACGGAGCACCGGCCGGGCCGGGACAGCGATGACACCTGGTGGTATCCGCTGCGGCTGCGCGATCTCAATCTGGACGAGGTGCGCATCCGGGTCGAGCTGGAGCTGCGCCACCACCCCGACCTCGCGCCGTTCACCCGGCTCGCGCCCTTCATCCACCGGCTGACCGCGGGGCTCCCCCGGGCGGTCAGCCAGGTCCTTGAGCTGTTCCGGCATTCGACCGTGCCCACCGAGGACGGCGCCGAGCAGGACCGCTGGCTGCGCACCCTGCCGGACCGTACGCCGCGGGAGGGCGAGGACACCCGGACGCTGGTGGAGGCCGCCCTGGACCATCTGCTGCGCGGTTTCGACCCCATGCAGCGGGCGGCGCTGGAGGAGTGCGCCGCGGCGCGCGATCTGTCCATCGGCACCCGGCTGCTGGGCTCGGGCGATTCGCTGTTCGGCGAGGTCCGCGGCCGCTGGCTGCTGCACAGCCCGGGCACGGTGACCCCGGCCCTCCACCCCTGGCCGCGGCGGCTGCTGCTGTGGCGGCTGGCCGCGCGTCCGGACGACTGGGACGCGGTGCACGAGCTGCTGGCCGAGCACTTCAGGTCCGAGGGCCGCACCGTCCAGGAGATGTACCACCGGCTGGCGGCCGAGCGGATCGACGAGGTGACCGGGTATCTGGTGGCGCGGTTCCCGGCGGTGCCCGCGGCGCAGTGGATCAGCGAGTTCAACACGATCACGGCCGCGCCCAACCGGCTGGGCCAGGCCGGCGGACCGCTGGAACTGCTCGCCGGCCTCGCCCCGGAGGAGCCCCCGGAGGCGGTCACCACCGCCTCGGTGATCCGGGAGCTGATCACGGTGCGCTGGGTGTGGAGCGATCCGCTGGCCGACCCCGGAATGCGGCTCAACGACATGATCGCCGACGGCTTCAACCAGCTCTCACGACTGCGGAGGAACGACATCGTGGCCCTGTTCAACGAGGCGGAGCGGTACCGCCACTGGCGCCATCCGCTGACGCGCGCGGGCGAGGGGTGAGATCGTGCCGAGACTGGAATGGCCGCTGCACATCGTGCGCCGGGTGGTGATCGGCGTCATCGTCGTCGCGGTCCTCGCGGTGGCGGTTCCCCTCACCGTGAACTGGATCGAGGACAAGCGGGCGCGGTGCGGCGACGGCGTCGTCAAGATGGGCGACGACCGCGAGTGCGTGGGCGTCACCGACGGCTCGTTCACCTTCGCCGACCATCTGGAGCCCGTGGAGAAGAAGATCAAGGAGGAGAACGACCGGGTGGAGAAGGCCGGTGTCAAGTACGTCAGCGTCGCCTATATGACCTCCTTCACGCTGACCGACGACGACAGCAACTCCGAGGAATCGGTCCGGCATGAGCTCGAGGGCGCGTATCTGGCGCAGCACCGGTACAACCGCGGCGATCTCTCCTTCTCCCCCAAGATCAAGCTGTTGGTCGCCAATATGGGCAGCAGCGCGGCCCATTGGGAGCACACCGTCGATGAGCTGATCGACCGGAAGACCTCTGACGACAAGCTGGTCGCGGTCACCGGGCTCGGCCCGAGCGACACCCAGAACGTCGACGCGCTGAGGCGGCTGTCCGACAACGGTCTCGCCCTGGTCGCCAGCACCATGACGGCCACCAACATAGAGGGCATCAAGGGGCTCGTCCGGGTCTCCCCGACCAATGTGGACGAGGCGTACGCCGCCTCCGCGTATCTCAAGAAGGAGAAGGTCCGTCGGGCGGTGGTGGTCCAGGACGACGCGCGGGACAACTACTACGCCAAGACGCTGGGTGACGCCTTCACCAAGGTCTTCCAGGACATCAAGGGCCACAAGCTGGTGGCGGACCGGATGACCTATGACTCTTCAGTGCGCAGCGCTTGGGAGAACGAGTTGGGCTACATGCCCGGGCAGCTCTGCGATCAGAAGCCGGAGGCAGTCTTCTTCGCGGGCCGCGGCAAGCACCTCACCCGGTTCCTGGACGCGATCGCCAACCGTCCGTGCCAGGATCGGGAGTTCATGGTGATCACCGGCGACGACACCACCAACCTCACCGCCGATGACCTGGCCCACGCCGCCGAGAGCAAGGTGCGGGTGCTCTACACGGGCCTGGCACACCCCGATATGTGGCATAAGGACCGCGAATCCGTGTCCCGCTCGTCGGCCGGCTTCTTCCAGCCGGGCGGGTTGCTGGACAAGTCGTTCCCCGACGACCAGCACCAGGACGGCCAGGCCATCATGGCGCATGACGCGGTGCTCACCGCCGCCTGGGGCGTCCAGATGGCGGCGCAGGGCGAGGTGACCGGGGATTCGGTGGCGCGGATGTTCCACCAGATGAACAGCCGTCAGCAGGTACCGGGGGCGAGTGGGTTCATCTCGTTCCAGAACAATGGCAATCCGCGCAACAAGGCCATTCCGATCCTGCGTCTCAACGCGAAGGGGCGCTCGGAACTCGTGGAGGTATCGGCACGACGGGGCGAGCCGGCCAGGAAGCAGTGACGGCCGGGCCGTCCAGGGGGCGCTGAGCGGCCCGGGCCGCTGAGGAAGCGGTGCCGGTCAGCCGGCGCCTCCCTTGGGCTTCTCGTCCCCGGTCTTCTCGTCGTCGACGATCTCCGCGTCCACGACCTCCTCGTCGGGCGCGTGGGCCTGGTCCCCGCCGTCACCGGAGGAACCGGCCGCGGCGCCGCTCGATCCGCCGCCGTCGGACGGGGCGGACTGCTGAGCCTGGGCGTAGATGGCGGTGCCGATCCGCTGTCCGACGGCGGCGGTCCGCTCGGTCGCCTCGCGGATCGCGTTGGTGTCCTCGCCCTCGAGCGTCCCCTTGAGCTCCGCGACCGCCGCCTCGGCCTCCTGCCGGACGTCCTGCGGCACCTTGTCGGGCTGGTCCCGCAGCAGCTTCTCGGTCTGGTAGACGAGTGCCTCGGCCTGGTTGCGGGTCTCGGCGGCCTCGCGGCGCTTGTGGTCCTCCTCCGCATAGCTCTCGGCCTCCCGCATCATGCGGTCGATGTCGTCCTTCGGCAGCGCGGAGCCGCCGGTGACGGTCATCCGCTGCTCCCGGCCGGTGCCGAGGTCCTTGGCGGAGACGTGCATGATGCCGTTGGCGTCGATGTCGAAGGCGACCTCGATCTGCGGCACCCCGCGCGGGGCCGGCGGCAGACCGGTCAGCTCGAACATCCCGAGCTTCTTGTTGTACGCGGCCATCTCGCGCTCGCCCTGGAAGACCTGGATCTGCACCGAGGGCTGGTTGTCCTCGGCCGTGGTGAAGACCTCCGAGCGCTTGGTCGGGATCGTGGTGTTCCGCTCGATCAGCTTGGTCATGATGCCGCCCTTGGTCTCGATGCCGAGGGACAGCGGGGTGACATCCAGCAGCAGGACGTCCTTGACCTCACCCTTGAGGACACCGGCCTGCAGGGAGGCGCCGATCGCCACGACCTCGTCGGGGTTGACGCCCTTGTGCGGCTCCTTGCCGGTCAGCTCCTTGACCAGGCCGGTCACGGCGGGCATTCGGGTGGAGCCGCCGACCAGGATCACATGGTCGATATCGGAGGTCTTGATCCCGGCGTCCTTGATCGCCTGGTGGAAGGGGGCCTTGCAGCGCTCCAGGAGGTCCTCGGTCAGCTGCTGGAACTGCGAGCGGGTGAGCTTCTCGTCCAGATGCAGCGGGCCCGCGTCGGACGCGGTGATGTACGGCAGGTTGATCGTGGTCTCGCTGGCCGCGGAGAGCTCGATCTTGGCCTTCTCGGACGCCTCGCGCAGCCGCTGGACCGCCATCTTGTCGTTGGCCAGATCGACGCCGTAGCCGCCCTTGAAACGGGTGACCAGGTGGTCCACGATCCGCTGGTCCCAGTCGTCGCCGCCGAGGTGGGTGTCGCCGTTGGTGGCCTTGACCTCCACCACCCCCTCGCCGATCTCCAGCAGCGAGACATCGAAGGTGCCGCCGCCGAGGTCGAAGACCAGGATGGTCTGGTCGTTCTCCTTGTCCAGCCCGTACGCCAGGGCGGCGGCCGTCGGCTCGTTGATGATCCGCAGCACCGTCAGCCCGGCGATCTCGCCCGCCTCCTTGGTGGCGGTGCGCTGGGAGTCGTTGAAGTACGCGGGGACGGTGATCACGGCGTCCGTGACGTCCTCGCCGAGATACGCCTCGGCGTCGCGCTTGAGCTTCTGCAGCACCCGCGCGGAGATCTCCTGCGCGGTGTAGCGCTTGCCGTCGACGTCGCCCGTGGCCGGGAACCGCCACCGGTCCTCGCCCACGTGGCGCTTGACCGATCGCGCGGTGCGCTCCACGTTCGTCACCGCCTGGCGCTTGGCGACCTCGCCCACCAGCACTTCGCCGTTCTTGGCGAAGGCCACCACCGAGGGGGTGGTCCGGGTCCCCTCGGTGTTGGTGATGACGGTCGGCTCGCCGCCCTCCAGGACGGATACGACCGAGTTCGTCGTACCCAGGTCAATACCGACTGCGCGAGTCATCTGAGCCCTCCTCCCGATCTGCCTCCCAGTATCCCAAAAAGGGATATTCGGGGCGGGCGGGGAGGCGGGCCGGGGCTCAGTCCCGCAGGTGGTCGACCTCGCGCATCTTGTTCGTGGCGTCGAGCGCGGCGACCTTGTAGGACTCGGCGAAGGTCGGATAGTTGAACACCGCGTCCACCAGATAGTCGACGGTGCCGCCGCAGCCCATCACGGCCTGGCCGATATGGATCAGCTCGGTGGCGCCGGTGCCGAAGCAGTGCACCCCGAGCAGCCGCCGGTCCTCCGGGGAGACCAGCAGTTTCAGCATGCCGTGCGCATCGCCGACGATCTGGCCCCGGGCCAGCTCGCGATAGCGCGACACCCCGACCTCGAAGGGCACCTTCTCGTCCGTGAGCTGGTCCTCGGTGCGGCCGATGAAGCTGATCTCGGGGATGCTGTAGATCCCGATCGGCTGCAGATGGTGGATCGGGTTCACCGGCTCCTCGCAGGCGTGGTACGCCGCGCTGCGCCCCTGTTCCATGGAGGTCGCGGCCAGGGCCGGGAAGCCGATCACATCGCCGACGGCGTAGATATGCGGTACGGCGGTGCGGTAGTGCTCGTCCACCGCTATCCGGCCCCGCCGGTCGGCGGTGAGCCCCGCCTTGTCGAGGTCCAGCCCGTCGGTGAGCCCCTGGCGCCCGGCGGAGTACATCACCGCGTCGGCGGGGATCTTCTTCCCGCTCTCCAGGACGGCCAGGGCGCCCCGCGCGTGGCGCTCGACGGCCGCCACGGTCTCGCCGAAGCGGAAGGTGACGGCCAGGTCGCGCAGCCGGTACTTCAGCGCCTCGACGATCTCGACGTCGCAGAAGTCCAGCATCCCCTCGCGCTGCTCGACCACGGTGACCTTGCTGCCCAGGGCGGCGAACATCGAGGCGTACTCGATGCCGATCACCCCGGCGCCCACGATGACCATGGAGCGCGGCACCCGCTCCATGTTGAGGACACTGTCGGAGTCCATGATCGTCCGCTCGTCGAACTCCACGCTCGCGGGGCGGGCCGGGCGGGTGCCGGTGGCGATCACGATATGCCGCGCGGTCAGCAGCTGTTCCTGACCGGCCGCGTCCGTGACGGCCACGGTGTGGTCGTCCACGAACCGCCCGGTGCCCGGGAACAGCGCGACCCGGTTGCGGGACAGCTGGTTGCGGACGACGTCCATCTCACGGCCGACCACATGCTGGGTCCGGGCCGTCAGGTCGGCGATGGTGATGTCGTCCTTGAGCCGGTAGCTCTGGCCGTACAGATCCCGCTGGGTCAGTCCGGTGAGATAGAGCACCGCCTCGCGCAGGGTCTTCGACGGAACGGTTCCGGTGTGGAGGGAGACCCCGCCCACCATCTCCTTCCGGTCGACGACGGCCACCCGGCGACCGAGTTTGGCGGCTGCGATGGCAGCTTTCTGGCCGCCCGGTCCGGACCCAATCACAAGCATGTCAAAGTCGGTCACGGACCGAGTCTGGCATCGGATGACGCCCCGCTGGAAGAGCGAATCGCCGGTCAACCGTCCCGGGCGGCACCAGACTTGGGGCGCCCTACTCGGCGTGGGGCCACAGACGGCCCTGCGCGTCCCGGGCCAGCGAGGTCACGGAGGCCAGCAGAACGAGGGCGACCAGCCCGGTCGGCAGGGCGGGCGCGGCCCGCGCGGCATGCGCCACCAGCAGCCCTCCGGCCGCGGCGCCCACCACCAGGGCCCCCAGCAGCGCCATGCTGAGCCTCCCCACCGTGCCGCTGCGTGCCACGTCGACCAGCAGCCCGGTCAGGACGCCGGTGAGATAGGTGGTGGAGAAGCCGGGCGGCCCGACGGCCCGCACCAGACCGCTCTGCCCGCCCATCGCGAGCGCGGCCACCGCCAGCAGCCCTAGCTGCCGACCGCCGGAGGGGTGGCCGCCGGCGGCGGCCCACACCGCCCAGAGCCCGCCGAGCGCGAGCAGTTCCACCGTGAGCGCGCAGCGGGCGCGCCAGGCGGGCCGGGGGCCGCGGACGATCCGGCCGCTGAGCAGCGCGCCCACGATGTATCCGGCGATGGCGACCACGGTGTCCCGGGCCAGCGTCGCGTCCAGGGAGGCGGTCGACATGCCGAGCAGGGAGAGGTTGGCGGTCATGACGCTGGTGAAGACCCCGCCCAGCGCCAGAAAGCTGATCGCGTCCATCGCCCCGGTCGCCACGGTCAGCGCGACGGCGGCCGCCACTCCCCCGGAACCGGCGGCCCGGCCCGGGCGCCGTCGTTTCGGCGCGGGGTCGGTGTCGCTCTCATCGCCCATCGGCACTCCTCCGGCCACCTCGGGTGCCCCGGGCGGCGCACCGGAAACAACGGTCCTGGGAGCGCCGGGGGCGTCAGGAGCCGGCCGGGGCGGCGGCTGCCCGCCGCTCGCGGTGTTTCGCGGCCTTGGCGCTGTTGCCGCACAGCCGCATGGAGCACCACCGGCGCCGTCCGCCCGGCGTGTGGTCGAGGTAGACCATCGTGCACAGCGAGGCGTCGCACACCCGCAGCGCCCCGCGCCGCTCCGGGTCTCCGAGCACCGCGATGAGGTCGCGGACGACGACCGACTGCAGCTCCCGCCCGGACAGGGGGCGATCGGCGCCGGCGACCCCGACGCCGGTGCCGGTGGCTATCAGCAGCGGCTGCGGCGGAGCGGGGCGCGCCCGGTCGTTGAGCAGCGCCACGGACACGGCCGACGGGGACCGGCCGTAAACCACCGCCGCCACCACGTCGTACGCCGCCTCGCGCAGCGTCCACAGCTCGGTGAGGAGCTCATCGGTGACGGCCTCATCGTGCAGCCGCAGCCCGACGCCGTCGCACCACTCCCGCAGCCGGTCGAGGGTGCCGAGGCGCTCGATCGGGGCGCTGGTGCGCCGCCCGAGGGTCGCGACGAGATTCAGGGCGAGGCTGCCGGCGTCGAAGCGCAGCGCCCGCAGCCGGGCGGTCACCCGCGGCCGCGGGACCGGCTTCGTCGAGGAATCCATCCGCATATAGTAACCGTCCGAAGGGTTACCAAGTGGCTGAGGGTGAGGGCACATCATGCGGATCGCGGTCATCGGCGCGGGTGGCGTCGGCGGATACTTCGGCGCGCGGCTCGCCGCCGCGGGTGACGATGTCACCTTCGTGGCACGGGGCCGCCATCTCGCGGCGATCCGGGAGAAGGGGCTGACGGTGCGCAGCCCGCTGGGCGATCTGCGGGTGCCGTCCGAGGCGGTGGTGCCGGCCGTCTCCGACCTGGAGGCCCCGGACCTCGTCATGGTGGCGGTGAAGCTGTGGGACACCGAGGACGTCGCCCGGCAGCTGGCGCCCCTCGCCGAAGGCGGCGCCGCCGTCGTGTCGTTCCAGAACGGGGTCCAGAAGGACACGGTGCTGCGCCGCCATCTGCCGGCCGGGTCCGTCCTCGGCGGGGTCGGCTATATCTCGGCGTTCATCGAGGAGCCCGGGGTGGTGGTGCACAACGGCACACTGCAGCGGCTGGTGTTCGGCGAGTACGACCGTACGGAGTCCCCGCGCGCCCGCGCTTTCCTCGACCGCGCTGTGGCGGCCGGTATCGACGCCGAGATCAGCGCGGACATCGAGCGCACCGTCTGGGAGAAGTTCGTCTTCCTGGTGGGCCTTTCCGGGACGACGTCGGCGGTGCGGCAGCCGATCGGGGTGGTCCGCGGGGATCCCAGGTCGCGGACCCTGCTGCGTGAGGTGATGCACGAGGTGGTCGCCGTGGGACGGGCCAAGGGGGTGGCCCTGGACCCCGGTTTCGCCGACGACCGGCTCGCCTTCTGCGACACGCTGCCCGCCGCGATGACGTCTTCCATGCACAACGACCTGCTGCGCGGCAACCGGCTCGAACTCGGCTGGCTCAGCGGGGCGGTGGCCGACCTCGGCGCCGAGCTGGGCGTCGCGACCCCGCGCAACCGGGCCATCGCCGACATCCTCTCCCCGTATGCCCTGGGCGACCCGGCCGCGACCGGCGGCGCGGATGTCAGCGCAGCAGGGGCAGCTTCCCGATGAGCTTGCTCACCCTGTTCCGCGGGCCGACGAGGCTGACCGCGAGATAGTCGAGGTCCTCGGTCTTGGTGCCGGCCAGGCTGTCGAGGTACTCGTCGTAGACCCGTGACGTCTGGGCCTGCCCGGGCATGTCGACGAGGAACAGGTCGTCCTTCCCGGCGGCCTTCGCGCGCAGCTCGCGCAGCGTCTCCGGGCCGGCGACCAGGATCGAGCAGCCGGCCCACGGCAGCCCCGGGTGGCCGGCGCCCGAGCCGTCCCTGCCGTCCGGCCCGAGCAGCTCCGGCATCGCCCGGCCGACGGCGGCGGCCATGCAGGCGGCGGCGTTCACCGCCCGGCCCGCCGGCAGTTCCTCGGCCACGACGATCACCCACTTCAGCTTCGCCTGCCGGGTGGACTGATCGGTGCGGACATCCTCGTCGGTCAGCTGGGGAACGGACACGAGCGGCACTCCTTGTCGATGGCTAATGTGGTGGACGGTACCCATCCATCCGAGCTGCGGCACGGCCCGCCGAATTTCCTCAGGCAAAGGAGCGCATTCGTGGAACTTGATGCACTCGACCGCGCTCTTCTGCGGGAGCTGCAGAACGATGCACGCCAGACCAATCGCGAGCTGGCCCAGCGGACGGGGGTCTCGCCGTCGACCTCCCTGGAGCGGGTCCGGACGCTGCGGGAGCGCGGCATCATCAGCGGCTATCACGCCGCCGTCGACCTGGAGGCGGTCGGCCGCCCCGTCCAGGCGCTGATCTCGGTGCGGATCCGCCCGCCGTCCCGGCCGGTCATCGAGGGCTTCCGGGAATGGGCCGCCCGGCTACCGGAGACCATCGGTCTCTTCGTCACCTCCGGCGCCCATGACTTCCTCATCCATGTGGCGGTGCCGGACACCAATGGGCTGTACGCGTTCGTCATCGACCGCCTCACCGAGCGCCGTGAGGTGGCGGATGTGCAGAGCACGATGGTCTACGAACACGCCCAGTCGCGCTGTATCGACCCGGCCCCCACCGAGCGCCCGGCGCCCTCCCGCCGGAGGCGGTAACGGGTCGGGTCAGGGACGGGATGGGTCAGTGGTGCGGGGTGTCGCCGAAGGCCGTCACGGTCAGGAACCGTATGGGCAGGGTGATCAGCTTCTCCGGGCCGTGCGGCGCCTCGCCGTCGAACTGGAGGGCGTCACCGGCCCCGAGCGTGTAGCTGGACTTGCCGTGGCCGTAGACCATGACGCCCTCGAGCATGTAGATCAGCTCGGTACCGCCGTGCTGGAAGAGCGGGAAGACCTCGCTGGACTCGGTGAGGGTGACCTCCAGCGCCTCCATCCGCTGATTGCTGCCGCGCAGGGCGCCGAGCAGGGCGTACTCATGGCCGATCCGGGTGCCGCGGCGCACAATGCGGGCGCCGTGGCCGGCCGGGACGAAGACCGCCTCGCGCTCGTCGTCCATCCCCCGGAAGAGCGCGGTGACAGGCACGCCCAGGCCACGCGCGAGCCGGGAGAGGGTGGTGAGGCTGCAGGCCGTCTGGGCGTTCTCGATCTTGGACAGCATGGCCTTCGATATGCCCACCCGCTGGGCCATCCCACCGACCGACGCCCCGGCCGCCTGCCGGTACTCCCGCGCCCGGACCGCGATGATCCGCTCCAGCGCCTTGTCGTCGTCCCCCGCGTCTGCCGCCATCCACCGCATTCTAGTGCCGGATGAGGGCCTCACCTCGGCGGCGGGCGGCGCCGTCACGACGCCGCCCGCCCCGGGCCGTGCACTGCCGGGAGGTCAGGAGCCCGCCACCGCCGCCGTCTTCTCCGGCCGCGGCCCGGGCGTGGCGGGAACATCGCGCGTCCACAGCGGCCGCAGCCGGTAGGTCAGCAGATAGAGCACCGCGGCGGCGGCCGCCGCGACGAACATGCTCAGATCGCCCGCATGCGGATACGCCGAGGCGAACGCCCCGGTGTAGAGGTCGGATTGCCAGAACGGCACCGAGGCCACCACACCTCCTGCCCAGGCGACGAAGCCCCAGGAGAGCACCCGTCCGCGGTCGTACAGCTCCGCGATCCGGCCGGGGTCGGAACGGCCGCCCAGGTGGTAGTCGAGCAGCAGCACGGTGGCGAACGGCGCGATGAAGTACGCGGTGAGGTTGAGGAACACCGAGAACTTGTCCTCGATCCCCGAGTGTCCCCACAGGCTGATCCCGTACGCCAGGGCGCAGATGAGGGTCACGGCCTGGGTCCGGGTGACCGGCACCTTCAGCGTCTGGACGGAGATCGCGCCGCCGTAGACGTTGAGGAAGTTCTGCGCGAGCGCCGAGAGCCCGATGGCGATCAGGGCGGGGATGGCGAACGGCCCGGTCAGCTGGTGCAGGGCGGTGATGGAGTCGGTGCTGGTGGCGTTGGAGCCGAGGAGCACGCCGAGGATGCCGAGCCAGCAGATGGTGACGAAGTTGCCGAGCCCGGTGTACCAGGCGGTGCGGCTCACCACGCGTGGCGAGTCGGGCAGATAGCGCGAGTAGTCCGAGGCGAACGGCGCCCAGGCGACGAGGAAGGAGAGGAACCAGCCGCCGAAGGTGATCCAGCCGCCGGTGGAGCCCACGTAGTCCGGTGCCTTCGGATCGGCGCCGAAGGTGCCCGCGCCCCGGACCAGGGCCACCACCGTGATCATGACGAACAGCGGGGTGAGCACATAGGTCAGCACCCGCTGCAGGAAATTGATCATGTTGTAGCCGTAGATGGACACCACCAGCTCGACCAGGGTGAGCGCCAATCCACAGACCCAGAAGGGCAGATGGGTCAGCTCGGCGATGGCCTTGCCGCCGAGGATCACGGTGACGGCGGCCCAGCCGACCCCGGCGAACACATTGATGTACGCCACCGGCAGGAAGTTGCCGAAGAAGCCGAGCGGACCACGCGCCTGGATCTGCTGGGGCACCCCCAGCCGTACGCCCATCCGGGACATCACGGCCATCAGCAGTGAGCCGAGACCCGCGCCGGCCACGATCGCGGCGACGGCGGCGCCGAAGCTGAGACCGAGCCCGACCGCGCTGAACCCGAGCAGGATGATGGGGAAGTTGAGACCGGCGGCGAACCAGACGAAGAACTGCGAACTGGGCTTGCCGTGCCGCTCGTTGTCGGGGATGTGGTCGACCCCGAAGGGCTCCACCTTGGTGACCGCGCTGCCGTACACCGGCGCCGTGTCGTCGTGGGTCATGGGCGTGCTCCTGGGACGGGAGGAGTGGACGTCAGGGGGGACCGGTGGGCGTACGGATCCGGGCGGCGGCCTCTCACCACGGCAGCGGCGCGGTCTGCGAGATGTCGAAGAAGCCGCCGCCGCTGTAGACGAGCGGGGCCAGCTCCGCATGGCGGGCGGAGACCACCCGGCCGGTGAAGACGGTGTGGCTGCCGGCCTCCAGCCGCTCGCCGATCTCCACCTCGAGCTGGGCGCAGGACCCGTCGATCAGCGGGGCGCCGAACTCCCCTGAGGTCCAGGCCAGCCCGGCGAACTTGTCGTCCGCCTTGGAGGCGAAGGTCTTGGCCACATCGAGCTGGCCGGCGGCGAGGATGTTGATCCCCAGATGGGTGGCCCGGTGCAGCGCGGGGTGGGTGGTGGAGGTGCGCTGCACGCAGACCAGCACCATCGGCGGATCCAGTGAGATGCTGGCGAACGCGTTCACCGCGAGACCCCGGGGCCGGCCGTCGTCCTGGCAGGTCACGACAGTGACACCGGTGATGAACTTACGGTGCACCCCACGGACCAGATCGGCGTCGACGGCCGCTCGCTGGGTGGTGGTGATGATCCCGAGCGCCTCCAGCAACTGGCGGGGATCCCAGGTCACCCACTCCTCGCTGACCACACCGTGGTCGAAGCGGGTGAAGGTGGCGCCGGAGACTTCGACCGGCCTGCCGGTGGCCGGCACGCCGAGGAAGTCGCCGGTGTGACTGCCGGTGCTGCGCCAGCGGATCGCCAGCGATTCGCCCTCCTCGACGATCTCCTCGATCTCGGTATGGAGATCGGGAAAGGCCCGGCGGATGGCGCGGACCGACTCCTTGAACTGCTCTCGGTCCTGGGGGGCCGCGGCGGGACCGCGTCGGCGTACATAGCCGGGGCTGAGCAACTGGTCGAGCGCGTCGACCTGGCCCCGGTCCCAGACGGCCTGCCAGGTGGAGCGGATGCGGGCGGTGCGGTCAAGAGTGTGCGTCATGACGTCTTCCCTCACTCAGCTCTTGTATGGCAGAGGACCGTAGGAAGGGGCATCAGCCGCTGTCAACACCTAGGGATGAATGAAGCGGAAAAGGGCCAGCGAGACTCGGCCGAACAGCAAAAACACAGGTCAATAGTAGTTGCCTCGACCGCAGCCCTTGACGGAGCCAGAATCGGACTCCTAGCCTCCCTGCCATGGCACAGCGTGAGCCGGAAGAACAGGACGGACGCTGCATGCGCTTCTCGATATTCCACAATCTCGGTGCCCCGGGCCGTCTCGGCGAGTACGCCGACGTCATGGCGGAGGCCCGGGAGTTCGCGGTCACCGCGGACCGGGCGGGCTTCTGGTCCACCTGGTACACCGAGCACCACTTCGGGCACGAGGCGATCGAGATCACCCCGAACCCGGTGCTGATGGGGGCGGACATCGCCGCCCGTACGACAGATATCCGGATCGGCCAGGCGGCCTCCATCGCCACCTTCTGGCATCCGCTGCGGCTCGCCGAGGACATCGCGATGCTCGACCAGCTCTCGGGGGGCCGGGTCGAGGTCGGTCTCGGCCGGGGGCTGTACGGCCGCGAGGCGCTCAACCTCAACGCCCTGGCCGATCCGCGCGACCAGGAGCAGAACCGCGCGCTGTACGACGAGACCGTGGAGGTCCTGCGCAAGGCGTGGAGCGGCGAGTTCTTCTCGCACCAGGGCCGTTTCTACGAGTTCCCCGCCCCCGGGGTGAAGTGGAACCACCCCCTCTCCCCCGCCACCCCGGAGTACACCGAGGCCGGTGTCATCACGAAGATGCAGGTCACGCCGTTTCCGCTGCAGCGGCCGCATCCTCCGCTATGGCAGGTCATCGACAGCCCCCGCTCGATCAATGCCGCGGCGGCGGACGGCGTCCAGGGGCTCTTCTGGCTGCCGCCGGTCTCCGCGCTCAAGGAGCGGTTCGAGCTCTACCGGGACACCGCGAGCCAGGCGGCGGGGCGCGAGTACGCGCTGGGCGAGGGCATCGGCCTGGTACGCGATGTGTATGTCGCCGACACCATGGAGCAGGCGCGCGCCGAATTCGAAGAGGCGCTGATGACCACCTACCGGTGGATCATGCACTGGCGGGGACTGGGCAACCTCATGGAGGCGGGCGAGGAGCTCACCGACGTCCATGAGCTGTCCTTCGACTTCCTCCAGCGGCGCAATCTGCTGGTCGGCACCCCCGAGTACGTCTCGGAGAAGATCGCCGAGCTGCGCGACGAGGTGGGCCTGGAGCATCTGCTGCTGTGGACCACCCACCCCGGTCTGCCGCACCGCAAGGCGATGCGCAGCCTGGAGCTGTTCGCGGAGAAGGTCATGCCGCAGTTCACCACCGGCGGTGGTCATGGCTGAGGCGCGGCTGCGCAAGGTCGTCACCGTCGCCGATGAGCTGCTGCTGGAGCTCGGCCGCCCGGTCGCGGTGCCGGTGCGCCGGGTCGCGGCGGCCGCGGTGATCCACAACCCCTGGGCCGGCGGCGGCGTCGTCGCCGATCTGGGGCCCGAGGTCGAGCGGATCGCACCGGGGCTGGCCCGGCTGCTCACCGGCCGGATCAGCGAGGCGCTGGGCGGGGTCGACCGGATCGAGTCCTTCGGCAAGGCCGCGATCGTGGGGCTCGACGGGGAGATCGAGCACGGCGGCGCACTGATCCACACCCCCTTCTTCGGCAATGTCTTCCGCGAGCTGACCGAGGGCACCTCGATCATCGTCTTCAGCGACGACCGGCTTCCGGCCGGTGAGCCGCTGACCGTGCCGCTGTGGCACAAGACCGCGGCCGCGACCCGCTCGCACTACCAGACCTGCCAGATCCGCATCCCCGACGCGCCCCGCCCGGACGAGATCGTCGTCATCGCGGCCGGGGCGTCCGGCCCCCGCCCGAACGCCCGGATCGGGGACCGCGCCACCGACCCCCTCATCCGCCTCGCCGATCTGGACGACGACGTCGACCTGGAGACTGTGACGTGAACATCCGCAAGATCATCACCTTCACCGAGGACATCCACAGCGAGGGCGGCCGCCCGGTGGACCCGCCGGCCCGTACGGCGGTGGTGCTCGCCGTCATCGAGAACCCCTGGGCCGGTCAGGGCTTTGTGGCCGATCTGCTGCCCGGGATCGACGAGGCGGCGCCGAAGCTGGGCGAGTTGCTGGCGCCCCGCGTGGTCGAGGCTCTGGACGCGCCGGTGGAGGCGTACGGCAAGGCCGCGATCGTGGGTCTTGACGGGGAGATCGAGCACGGCTCCGCGCTGATCCACACCCTGAAGTTCGGCGACCACTTCCGCCGGGCGGCGAACGCGACCACCCTGCTGCCGGCCGTGGAGAAGCGGGCCGCCGCGGGGACGGTCTTCGACATTCCGCTCAAGCACATCACCGATGCCACCATCCGCTCGCACCACCAGAGCATCGAGGTCCGGGTGGCGGACGGGCCTCGCGCCGACGAGATCGTCATCGGGCTCGCGGCGGCCGCCCAGGGCCGCCCACAGGCCCGGCTGGCCCCGCTGTCGACGGAGCGGTGAGCGGCATGGACGCGGTGCGGGCTCCCGGCGGGGCGCCGGGGGCGGGCGCTCCCGGCTGCCCGGGGGCCCGGCCGCCGGTGGCGCTCGCCCATGAGTCCCATGGCACGGGAGCGCCGATGGTGCTGCTGCACGGCGTGGGCCTCGACCGCCGCATGTGGGACCGCTGTCTGCCCGCGCTGGCCGCCCGGCACCGCGTGACGCTGGTCGATCTGCGCGGCCACGGCGCCTCCCCGGCCGCGGCGGCCGGGGTGTCCCTCGCCGAGCTGGCCGCGGATGTCGGAGCGCTGCTGAGCGGCCCCACGCATGTCGTCGGCTTCTCGCTCGGGGCCCTGGTCGCCCAGCGGCTGGGGCTGGACCGGCCGGACCTCACCGCCTCGCTCACCCTGGTCAGCTCGGTCGCGGGCCGGTCGGAGGAGGAGCGGGCGGCGGTGGCCCGCCGCCAGGAGCTGGCCGCCGAGGACTTCGGGGCGTCCGCGTGGGCGGCGGTCGACCGCTGGTTCTCACCCGCCTGGCGGGCCCAGGACCCCGGTCTGGCACAGCGGGTGCTCGACACGCTGCTGGCCAACGACCGGGCCTCCTACCTCCCGTGTTACCGGGTCTTCGCGACGGCCGACACCGGGCTGTGGCGGTGGCTGCCCCGGATCGCCGCCCCCACCGTGGCGGTGACCGGCGAGCGGGACCCCGGCTCGACCCCGGCCATGTCGCACCGGCTGGCGGCGCGGATCCCCGGCGGCCGGGCGGTGATCGTGCCCGGCGCCCGCCATCTGCTACCGCTGGAGTGCCCCCAGGAACTCGCCGAGGTGATCCTCACCCACACCGGAGCCCATCCCGGATCCCACACCGGAGCCCACCCCGGAACCGGCACCGGAGCCCACACCGGACAGGAGTCCCACCGCTCATGAACCCTCTGCCGCGCCATGACCACTACATCGCGGGCGAGTGGACCGCCCCCGCCGACGGCGGCTACTTCGCCAGCGTCAACCCGGCCACCGCCGAGCCCTGGTACGAGGCGGCGCGCGGCACCGCCGCCGATGTGGACCGTGCGGTGGGCGCCGCCCGTACCGCCTTCGAGGATCCGCGCTGGCGCGATCTGAGCCAGCCCCGGCGCGGGCGGCTGCTGCGGAATCTGGGCGATCTGATCGGTGACCACGCGGAGCGGCTGGCCCGTACCGAGACCCTCGACAACGGCAAGCTGTTGCGGGAGATGCGGGCCCAACTCGCCGGGCTGCCCGAGTACTTCTACTACTACGCGGGACTCGCCGACAAGATCCAGGGCGAGGTGATCCCCGGGGCGAGCCGGGAGCTGCTCAACTACACCCTGCGCGAACCGGTGGGCGTGGTCGGCGCCATCACCCCCTGGAACTCCCCGCTGCTGCTCACCGCCACCAAGCTGGCCCCGGCCCTGGCCGCGGGGAACACGGTGGTGGTCAAGCCCTCGGAACACACCTCGGCCTCGCTGCTGGCGCTCGCACCGCTCTTCGAAGAGGCGGGGTTCCCGCCGGGCGTGGTCAATGTGGTCACGGGGTACGGCGCAGAGGCGGGCGCGCCGCTGACCGAGCACGAGGCCGTGGCCAAGGTGACCTTCACCGGCTCCAGCGGGACCGGCCGCCGGATCGCCCGTACCTGTGCCGACCGGCTGATCGGCTGCACGCTGGAGCTGGGCGGGAAGTCGCCCAACATCATCTTCCCGGACGCCGATCTGGGGTCGGCCGCCATGGGGGTGATCGCGGGCATCTTCGCGGCCGCGGGCCAGACCTGTGTGGCGGGGAGCCGGGTGCTGGTGCACCGGGAGGCATACGACGAGGTCCTGGAGCAGGTGACGGCGCGGGCGGCCACGATCCGCGTCGGCGATCCGCTGGAGGAGACCACCGAGCTCGGCCCGCTCGCCCTCGCCGAGCAACTGGAGAAGGTCGAGTCGTATGTCGAGCTGGGGCAGGCCGAGGGCGGGAAGGTGGTCTGCGGCGGCAGGCGGCCGGAAACGGGCCTCGACGGGTACTTCTACTCCCCCACCGTCTTCACCGGCACCGACAACGGGATGCGGATCTGCCAGGAGGAGATCTTCGGGCCGGTCGCGACCGTCATGCCCTTCGGCTCCGAGGAGGAGGCCCTGGCGATCGCCAACGACTCCGCGTACGGCCTGGCGGCGGGTGTGTGGACCCGGGATGTGAACCGGGTGCACCGGATGGCCGCCCGGCTGGAGGCCGGGACGGTGTGGGCCAACACCTATCGCTCGATGTCGCCGATGTCGCCACGGGCCGGGTTCAAGACCAGTGGGATGGGGACCGAGCACGGCACGGAGGTGATCCGGGAGTACACCCGGCTGAAGAGCGTCTGGATCAACACCAGTGAGGAGCCCGCCGGGGATCCCTTCATCCTGAGGTCCTGAGCCGGTCTTGGACCGAGGGAAGGGTTCTTGTATGGCACAACACCCGAGCGCATCCCCGGCCGGCCTATGCGACTCCTCAGTTGACGGGAAGCGACGGCCGCCCCTAGGGTCACGTGCCATGCAACAACCCACCGGAAAGCGGCTTCAGCAGACCAGCATGCAGGCGAGGGTCGCCGAAGAGCTGCGGCAGATGATCATCAGTGGTGAACTGCCGCCCCGCTCCAGCCTCTCCGAGATGGCGCTGTCCGAGACCTTCGGCGTCAGCCGGACACCCATCCGCGAGGCCCTCAAGCAGCTCCAGATCGAGGGGCTGGTCGAGGTGCGGCCACGGGTCGGAACGTTTGTCGCCGTACCGTCCCGGCGCGAGCTGACCGAGCTGTTCCAGATGAAGGAGCTGCTGGAGGGCGCCGCCGCCCGGCTCCTCGCCTTCCGCGGGAACGTACCGGAAGTGGAGCGGCTGGAGGCCAATATGAAGGCGGCCGACGCGGCAGTGCGGGACGGTGACGCCGAGCAATACGCGGCGCTGGTCCACGAGTTCCACGATCTGATCGTGGTGGGCGCGGACAACAGCAAGCTGGAGGCGCACTACCGCACCCTGATGAACCAGCTGGCCTACGCCCGGCTGGTGCGCACCTCGCTGTCCCGGCCCGGCCGGCTGGACGAGTCCGACGATGAGCACCATCGCGTCCTCAACCTGATCCAGGCCAAGGACGGCGACGGCGCGGAGCGGGTGATGCGGGAGCATGTGCGGATGAGCCACCAGGCCCTGATGGCGGGCATGGACGAGCGCCGGGCCTGACGCGGGCCGCGGCGCCCTTGGCCGACCCGGTGGCGATGCCCCTCCGGGGACGGGCGGTTCACCCCTGGTCGGCCGCCGCGCGTGCGGAGCGCAGCGCGGCACGAAGCCGGTTCCTGGCGCCGAGGAGGTGTTCGCGCAGGGTGGTGGCGGCGTGCTCGACGTCACCGGCGCGCACGGTCGCCAGCAGGTCGACATGGGCCTCGGCGGAGGGGCGCAGATCGACGTCCTGGGCGTTGGTGACGTCGAGGATCACACCGAAGGTGGGGCGGTACTGCTCCCAGACCGCCAGCAGCCTGCGGTGTCCGGAGAGCACATAGAACTGGGAGTGGAACTTCAGGTCGGCGAGGGCGAAGTCACCGGCGGCGGAGCGGTCCGCGGCGTCGCGCATGTCCCGCACGAAACGCTCGGCGGGCTCCCAGTCGCCGGGTCCCGCCCGGCCGATGGCGAGGGTGAGGGCGAGCGCCTCCAGGGACTCCCGCAGGGTGTAGAGCTCGTCGACGTCGTCCTCGGTGAGCCCGGTGACGAAGACCCCGCGGCGGCGCGCCTCGACCAGCCCCTCGGCCTCCAGGTGACGCAGCGCGTCCCGCACCGGGCCGCGGCTGACGTCGTACTGCTCGGCGAGGGCACCTTCGACAAGATGGGTGCCGGGGCGCAGCCGTCCTGAAATGATGAGGACACGCAGCTCATGCGCGACCAGATCGCCGAGGGACTGCTGCTGCAGCGAGGTGATGGGCACCGGCGGGCTCCTTCCGGCGGGTGGACCGGCACTGGTCAACGGTTAACCGTTGACCTCATTATCGCCCTCCGGCGCCTCGCCCGGAACAGTCCCGGAAACAGTGCGGACAGCAGGGCGCCCGCACGCACGGCCCAGGACGCACCGGGAGCCCGGACGCCGATCCTGTCGTACGTTGGCAGAAGACCCACGGCCAAGGTGGCGGCCCACATCCCGCACAGGGTCGTGACCAGCATGGTCTTGAGGAACTCGGACTCGGGGACAACAGATCGCCGAAGGCCAGGACGAAGACCATGAATGATGTGCGCAGACGTACGGTGCTCGCCGCGGCCGGAGGGACGGCCATCGCGGGCAAGGCCGCGACCGCCCGTGCCCAGGCCCCGCCCGCCCCCTCCTCCGACGCGCCCCGGCCGGGGCCGGAATCCGGCCCGTACGAGACCAGGATCCGGGCCCTGATGGCGCGGATGACCATCGACGAGAAGCTCGGCCAGCTCCAGCAGTTCGCCTGGACCGGCGACACCGGACCCGGCGGCGGGCAGACCGCCGCCGCGGAGAAGGCGGCCCGCAGGGGCAGGCTCGGCTCCGTGCTCAACATCTACGGGGCCCGCACCACCAACACCCTGCAGCGGATGGCCGTCGAGAAGTCCCGGCTGGGCATTCCGCTGATCTTCGGCCTCGATGTCATCCATGGCATGTGGACCACCTTCCCCATCCCCCTCGGCCAGGCCGCCGCCTTCGACCCCGCGGTGGCCGAGTGGGACGCGGAGGTGTCGGCGAGGGAGGCCCGCTCCAACGGTGTGCACTGGGCGTTCTCCCCGATGATGGACGTCACCCATGAACCGCGCTGGGGGCGGATCGCCGAGGGCGACGGCGAGGACCCGTATCTGGCGGCGGCGCTCGCGGCCGCCAAGACCCGCGGCTACCAGGGCGACGACCTCCGCTCCCGGCACCGCCTCGCGGCCTGTGCCAAGCACATGATCGCCTACGGGGGTGTCGAGGGCGGCCGCGACTACAACACGGTGGACGTCTCCGAGGCCCGGCTGCGCAACTTCTACCTGCCCCCGTTCAGGGCGGCCCTGGACGCCGGAGTGGCCACCGTCATGGCGAGTTTCAACACCGTCAGCGGGGTCCCCGCGCACGGCTACCGGCATGCGCTGACCGAAATCCTCAAGGAGGAGTGGGCCTTCCGCGGCTTCGTCGTCAGCGACTACAACGGCGTCCAGGAAATGATCGTCCACGGCTATGCCGCCGACCGCTCCGACGCGGCCCGACTGGCCTTCAACGCCGGGATCGACATGGAGATGGCCAGCACCACCATCAACGAGTACGGCAAGCGGCTGCTGCGCAGCGGGCAGATCACCACCGACCGGCTGGACGACGCGGTGGCCCGCATCCTGCGCCTGAAGTTCCGGCTCGGGCTCTTCGAGCACCCCTACGCGGACGAGGAGACGGCGATCGCCGGGCCCACGAAGGCATCCCGGGCGGCGGCGCGCGAGGCGGCCGGGCGCACCATGGTGCTGCTCAAGAACGAGAAGTCCACGCTCCCCCTGGACCGATCGGGCTCCATCGCCGTCGTCGGGCCCTTCGCCGACTCCACCGACCTGCGCGGCTCCTGGGCCGGGACGTGGGCCGACGCGTTCCGCCCGGTCACCGTCCTGGACGCGGTCAAGGACGCGGCGCCGAAGGCCAGTGTCAGCCATGTCGAAGGCGTGGACGCCTCCGGCCGGAGCACCCGGGGCATCGCCCGGGCGGCCTCGGCGGCCAGGGCGACCGATGTGACCGTGGTGGTGGTCGGGGAGGCGGCGACGCTCAGCGGGGAGGCGTCGGTACGCAGCGACCTCGGACTGCCCGGCCGGCAGGAGCGGCTGATCACCGCGATCGCGGACACCGGCGCGCCGTTCGTGGTGGTGCTGCTCAGCGGACGTCCGCTGACGATGGGCGACTGGCTGGACCGCACCCCCGCCGTGCTGCAGGCATGGCATCCGGGGCTCGAGGGCGGCAACGCCATCGCGGACGTGCTCTTCGGCACCGTGAACCCCGGTGGCAAGCTCCCGGTGACCTTCCCGCGCACGGTCGGGCAGATCCCCATCTACTACAACCACGAGAACACCGGACGCCCCTACGACCGGGCCAACCACTACACCTCCAAGTATCTGGACCTGGCCTACGGGCCCCAGTTCCCCTTCGGCCACGGCCTCAGCTACACCACCTTCGACATCGGCGAACCCCGGCTCAGCGTCAGCCGCGTCCGGGCCGAGGCACTGCGCAAGGGCGACACCGTCGAGGTCGCGGTCGCGGTGCGCAACACCGGGCGCCGCAAGGGCGATGAGGTGGTGCAGTTGTACATCCGCGATCCGGTGGCGAGCATCGTGCAACCGGTGCGCAGGCTCAGCGGTTTCCGCCGGGTCAGCCTCGGCGCCGGGAAGGCCACCACCGTCCGCTTCCGGCTGAGCGCCGAGGAGCTGGGCTTCTGGACCCAGGACCCGCACGGCAGGTTCCTGCTGCAGAAGGGCGAGATCCGGGTCTTCGCGGGCAACAGCTCCCTGGCGAAGCGGGGACGCACGCTCACCATCACCTGACCCCTGACCAGCGGCCGGTAACCGACTTCACCAGCGCCGCGGCCGAATTAACTTGTAGGGTGCATGCTGACCGCTACGCACCCGGAAGACGCCCTTGATGACCGCCGCGCCCTGGCCCTCGACCACCACGACGAGCGGACGAGACCCCGCGGCACACCGCGCGGGCCACGGTGGGCTGGAGGCCCAGTGGGCGGTGTGATCACCGGCTTCGGTGTCATCGCGGCCATCATCGTCACCGGCTATGTCATCGGGCTCCGCCGCTCTCTCGGCGACCACGGCCGGGAGGTGCTCACCAAGCTCTCGTTCGATATCGCCTCCCCCGCGCTGCTGTTCACCACGCTCTCCAAGGCCGACCTCTCCGCCATCATCTCCACCCCGCTGCTGGTGACCGCCCTGAGCACCTTCGTCGTCGCGGGCACGTTCGTCGCCGTCGGCGCCGTACGGCGGTGGAGCGTGGGCCGGACGACGATCGGCGCGCTGTGCGCGAGCTATGTGAACGCGGGCAACCTCGGCATCCCCATCGCGATGTACGTCCTCGGCGACGCGAGCCTGATCGCCCCGGTGCTGCTCTTCCAGCAACTCGTCATGACCCCGATCGCCCTGACGGTCATCGATCTCAGCCGCCCCGACCGGCGGCCCTCGCTGATCCGCAGGCTGACCACACCGTTCCGCAACCCCATCGTCATCGGCTCGCTGTCCGGCGTCCTCGTGTCCGCCGCGGGCTGGCGGATCCCCGGGCCCGTCACCGAACCGCTCTCACTGCTGGGCGGCATGGCCGTTCCCGCCGTCCTGCTGGCGTTCGGTATCTCGCTGCCGGGCACTCAACTCCCCGGGCGCGGCGCGGAACGCGGGCCGGTGCTGCTGTCGGTGGCGCTGAAGTCCTTCGCCCAGCCGGTGGTGGCCTGGGCCATCGCGGCGGGCGTGTTCGGGCTGAGCGGCCCGGCGCTCTTCGCCGCCGTCGTCACCTCCGCGCTACCGGCGGCTCAGAACCTGTTCACCTACGCCTCGCGGTACGAGACCGCCACCATCCTGGCCCGTGAGTCGATCCTGCTGTCCACGCTGCTCGCACCACCGGTGCTGATGACGGTCGCCGCGCTGCTGGGCTGAGCCCGGCCCCACGGCGGCCGCTCGGGGCAGGTGTTCGCCGCGGTGTGCCGCCGCGCGGACCCGTCCGGAAGAACTTTGTTTGCCCCCCGGGGCCCAGGGCAGGCGGATACTCGTGCTTCGGACCGTAGGCACGCACCGCGGGAGCAGTCTGCATTGCTCCACACCGCGGCGGCGCGCCGGTCAGCACGTCCCCGTGAACCTCCCGCGATGCACCCCCGGTCCCAGGTGACCCGTCAGCCCATCGCAGGAGGTGTGTTCCGTGACGACCGCGACGCAGGACATGGCACGGCCCCAGACCGGCCCCACGAAGCACCCGCATGACGACGCGCCCGACACCAGCGCCGAGTTCGCGGAAATGGCCCGTCTCCCCGACGGGCCGGAGAAGGAGGCATTGCGCCGTCGGGTGGTGGAGGCGTGGATGCCGATGGCCGAGCGGCTGGCCCGGCAGTACCGCAACCGCGGCGAATCCCTGGAGGACCTGCAGCAGGTGGCCGCGCTCGGTCTGGTGAAGGCCGTCAAGCGGTACGACCCGGAACACGGCACCGCCTTCGCCGGGTTCGCGGTGCCCACCATCGTCGGCGAGATCAAGCGCCACTTCAGGGACCATCTGTGGGTGCTGCACGTCCCCCGCCGGGTCCAGGACCTGCGCAACCGGGTGCGGGCCGCCCACCGGGAGCTGTCCCATTCAGCGGACGACCGGCCGCCGCGGACCCAGGACATCGCCGAGCGCACCGGGCTGACCGAGAAGGAGGTACGGGCCGGTATGGAGGCCATGGGCAGCTTCACCCCGCTCTCCCTGGACGCCCAGCTGACCGGTTCCGACGACGGCTACTCCCTGGCCGACACGCTCGGCACCCAGGAGACCGCGTACGACCGGGTGGTGGACCGCGAGGCCGTGCGGCCCGGTCTCAGCCGGCTCCCCGACCGGGAGCGGCAGATCCTCTACATGCGCTTCTTCTGCGATATGACACAGAGCCGGATCGCCGAGCAGCTCGGCATATCGCAGATGCACGTCTCGCGGCTCATCAACCGCACCTGCTCGACACTGCGCGACCAGGCGCTGGCCGAGGTCCGCTGAGCGGGCGCCGACCGGGCCGGGCGCGCGTTGCGCCGCTGGAACGATGTGCATCGCCTTAGTGGGTGACCGTGGCGCCGTGGGGAGCGGCGGCTCCCCCCACGGACTGCGAGGGTCGGTGCGGCGGGTGACGGACGCCCAAACGAAGGAGACGAAAGCCAGTGAACACCAATCCCGAGCGTCCTCCTCCGGTGCACGTCCCGGAACTCCTCAAGGGGCAGAAGGCGCTGGTGACCGGGGCGAACTCGGGGATCGGCAAGGCGACCGCGATCGCCCTGGGACGGGCCGGCGCGGATGTGGTGGTCAACTACGCCAGTGACCGGCCGGCCGCCGAGGCCGTCGTCACCGAGATCCAGAGCCACGGTGTGCACTCCTACGCCCATCAGGCGGATGTGTCCCAGGAGGACCAGGTCATCGACCTGGTGTCCACGATGGTCGACCGCCTGGGCACGATCGACATCCTCGTCGCCAACGCGGGGCTCCAGCGCGACGCCCCCACGGTCGAGATGACACTCGAGCAGTGGGAGAAGGTCATCTCCGTCAACCTCACCGGCCAGTTCCTGTGCGCCAGGGAGGCGATCAAGGAGTTCCTGCGGCGCGGTGTGGTCCCGGAGGTGTCGCGGGCGGCCGGGAAAATCATCTGCATGAGCTCGGTCCACCAGATCATCCCGTGGGCGGGCCATGTGAACTACGCGTCGTCCAAGGGCGGCGTGGCGATGCTGACACAGACCCTGGCCCAGGAGTTCGCGCCCCAGAAGATCAGGGTGAACGCGATCGCCCCGGGCGCCATCAAAACCCCGATCAACCGCAGTGCCTGGCAGACCCCCGAGGCGCGGACCGCCCTCCTGGAGCTCATCCCGTACCGCCGGATCGGCGACCCCCTGGACATCGCCAACGCCGCCGTGGTCCTGGCCTCCGACCTGTGCGACTACGTGGTGGGCACCACCATCTACGTCGACGGCGGCATGACCCTCTTCCCGGGTTTCGCCACCGGCGGCTGACCGGGAGCCACGGCGCGGCGGGCGGATTTCGGGAAGACTGGCGCACATGTCCGAGGCCCCTGTTTCCCTCACCCATCCCGTCCCCTACTACGCCCAGTGGGAGTCGGCCGCCCTGGTGCCCGACATCATCGCGGGCACCCTGTCGGCGGCCGACGACCCGCTGTGGCAGAAGTCCGGGGCGGCGAGCCGGGAGGAGTACGCGTTCTGGTCGTGGCGGCTGTGCGGGATGGCGTGTCTGCGCATGGCCCTGGACCACTGGCGTGGCACCGCGCCACCCGCGGTGACGCTCGCCGAGGAGTGTGTCGAGGCGGGGGCCTATGTGCGCCACCCGGACCGGGTGGACGGGCTCGTCTACGCTCCGTTCGCCGCCTACGCGCGGCGGCGCTGGGGGCTGTTCGCCGAGTCCCGGCCGCGGCTGCCGGCCGAGGAGCTGCCGGAACATCTCGCGGCCGGGCGGCTCGCGATGCTGTCCGTCCACCCCTCGCTGCGCACCCTTGACCCGCGGCCGCCGCACCAGGGCGGCCATCTGGTGCTGGCCGTCGGCGCCACCCCGGACCATCTCCTCGTACACAACCCGTCGGGCTTCCCGGACGGCTCGCAGCGCTTCGCCGAGGTCCCCTGGGCCGACCTCGGGCGGTTCTACGCGGAGCGGGGTGTCCTGCTCGGCCCGGGGTGAGCGCCGGTCGTAGGGCCGAGGGCTCGCGCCGGTCGCAAGGCATCCGCCGTCCCGGGGTCCTGGCCGCGGGCACGCCGTGTCACTCGTGCGCACCGTTGTGGTTTCCGCCGGGCCGGGTACCCATGTGGTTCCCGTAGATCATCGACGCACCTTCCCAGGGAGCCGCAGTGAAAATCGGCGTATCCACGTTCGTCACCGACCAGGGCATCCGGCCCGCCCCGCTGGGGCGGGCCCTGGAGGAGCGCGGTTTCGACTCGCTCTTCATCGCGGAGCACAGCCATATCCCGGTGGACCGCCGCACTCCCTATCCGGGTGGCGGAGATCTGCCGGAGGTGTACTACCGCACTCTCGACCCCTTCGTGACGCTGGCCGCGATCGCCGCGGTCACTCAGCGTCTGCTGCTGGGCACCGGGATCCTCCTGGTGGTGCAACGGGACCCGATCACCACCGCCAACGAAGTGGCCTCCCTCGACCTGGTCTCCGACGGAAGAGCCATCTTCGGGGTCGGCGCCGGATGGAACCGTGAGGAGATGGAGAACCACGGGACGGATCCCTCCACCCGGGGCCGGCTGATGAACGAGCGGCTGCGGGCCATCCGTGAGCTGTGGACGAAGGAGAAGGCCGAATTCCACGGGGAGTTCGTGAACTTCGACCCCGTCTTCCAGTGGCCCAAGCCCGTCCAGCGGCCACATCCGCCAATCTATGTGGGCGGTGGCGGCGACGCCGCGTTCCGGCGGATCGCGGACCTCGGCGACGCCTGGCTGGCCAACAGCGGATCCCCCGAGGAGCTGCGCCCGCAGATCGAGCGGATGCGCGAGGTGGCCGGCCGCGAGGTGCCGGTGACGGTGTACGCGATGCCGGAGGACGCCGACGCGGTCGAGGGGTATCAGCGCATCGGGGTGGAGCGGGTGCTGTTCTATCTGCCGACGATGCCGGAGGCGGAGACGCTCACCCGGCTGGACGCGATGTCCCAGGTCGCCGCCCGGTTCCGGTGAGCCGCCGGGGGCCGCGATGCCGGAGCTGACGAGCGCGCAGGCGCGCGAGCGTTTCGCGCGGGCCAGGCTGGCCCGGCTGGCGACCGTCGGCGCCGAGGACCGCCCGCATCTGGTGCCGGTGGTCTTCGCGCTGACCGGCGACACGGTGGTGACGGCCGTCGACCACAAGCCGAAGCGGACAATGCGGCTGAGGCGCCTGGACAACATCCGCGCCCACCCCGCCGTATGCCTCCTGGTGGACGACTACGACGAGAACTGGGACCACCTGTGGTGGGCGCGGGGCGACGGCACGGCCCGCGTCCTGCCCCCGGCCGACGAATCGGCGCTGTCCTCGGATTACGTCCGGCTGCTCGTGGACACCTACCCGGTCCAGTACGAGGACCGGCCGCCGCGCGGGCCGGTCGTGGAGATCACCGTCGGGCGGTGGAGCGGCTGGCGGGCCGGATGAGCCGCGCCGCCCGTGGGCGGGTCAGCGCGCGGACTCCGCCATCCTCGCGAACTCGCTGCCCAGCTGGGACATGGCGTGGTCGTACTCCTCGGCGGAGACGGCCTCCCGGAGGGTGGCGAGGACCGCCCGGACACCTCGGTCGGCCTCCGGCTCGGACAGCCCGGTGCGCTCATGCACCCTGCGGATCGACTCGTCGGGGTCGAAGATCTCCATGTCCCCCTCCCCGCGCTGAAGGGACTCCCGGAGGTGTTCGGGCAGCTCCAGGGCGAGATCACGGGCCTCGCCCGCGCTGAGGCGGGCCGCCACGGTCTCGAGCGTGGCGCGGGTGACATCGGCCGCTTCCTGCCGTGAGAGCTGGGTGCGGTCCGCCACTGTCCGGAAGAACTCCCTGTCGTCCATGCGGGCCTCCCTATGACGCGCCCAGGACACGGCCTCATCCACCACCATGCCATGCGTGACCGCGGCCCGCGAGGCACTACCCGTTTGTCATCAGGCGCGGAGACGGGCGCGGAGGGACGATGGCTGTGTGGGGCTACGGCCATCCTGTTCCCCCAGGAGGTGGACGACCATGACTTACTCCTCCGACAATCCGCACGACGCCGAGCGGCCGAGAGGGGAACCCTCCGGCCGGCTGGGAGAGCGGCCCGGCGAGGGCACCCCGTACACCACGTTGCAGAACATGCTGTCCGACACCGCATGGCAGGTCCTGGTGGCCGCGGGTGTGGTGGCGATCGCGCTGGGCATCATGGTGCTGGTGTGGCCGGGGGCCACGCTGGTGGTGGTCGGCGCCCTGTTCGGCGCCTATCTGCTGATCAGCGGGATCTTCCAGCTTGTCGGGGCCTTCGGTGCGCATATACCGAGGCATCTGCGGGTGCTGAGCTTCGTCACCGGGGCGCTGAGCGTGCTGCTCGGGCTGCTCTGCTTCCGGGGTCCGGCCCAGTCGATCCTGCTGCTCGCGCTGTGGATCGGCTTCGCGTGGCTGCTCCGGGGCGTGATGCAGACCGCCACGGCGGTCTCCGGTGAGGGCATGCCCGCCCGGGGCTGGCAGCTGTTCCTCGGTGTGCTCACCATCCTGGGTGGGATCATCCTGATCGTGGCCCCCTTCGGCTCGATCACGGCGCTCACCGTGGTGGCCGGCATCTGGCTGCTCGCCCTGGGCATCATCGAGATCATGCACGGCATCCAGTTGCGCACCCATCTCGGCGGCGGTGCCCCCCGCGCGGAGCACCGGGGTCTGCACTTCCCCCGCTTCCGCTCACAGCCGCATCCTCAGGCGTAGCCGGGCCGTCGCGATGGCCGCTCACGGCCGCCGCGACGGTGCGGGACGGTCAGGGCTCCGGCTCGGGACGGGGTGGCGGGGCGGGTCAGCGGGTCTGCACCCACCACGCCATCAGGCCGATGGCCGCGGTGCCGCAGGCGTACGACGCGCCGCGGACGAAGTTGGCGGCCGCGAGTCGGCCGTATCGACGCCATCTGCTGGTGGAACGGCTGGGTACCGGTGGGCGAACCTCCATGGTGTGCATATGGAGCCCCTTTCGTAAACGTACGGACAGTGACTGTCCGACACGGGGGAACGACGCGCTGGAGAAAGCATACAAAAGTGTGAACTTGCTCCATGCATCGGACTCGCCGAAAAAATTCCTTTCGACACGATTTCAGGACGGGGCCGATCAGCGGGATTTGGCCGCCGCGGGGACGGTGCGGGTGGCGGTGTTCCAGCCTGAGATCCGGACCGAGGGGGCCGAACCGCCCAGATCCGCCGTGCGATAGGTGGCGGTGAGCGTCACCGACTCCCCCGGCCACAGGCTCACCTCGTTGTCCGACCAGCGCACGGGCAGGACGGGCGTGTCCGAGCCGTTCACCAGATGGGCGTCCACGAGCAGCGCCGGTGTGCCGCGGCTCGCGGTGTTGCGCAGGGTGACGGTCGTGGTGGCGGTGGAGTCCGGCCCGCCGGTCGTGGTGGCGGTGGCGGACACGGGTGCCTCGGCCATGTCGTCGAGCCCGGTCAGATCCGCGTACGAGGTGGTGGGGGTGTAGTACCAGTCGGTGTTGTCCCAGTCGAGCACGTCCTGCTCCGTGGAGAGCCAGTACACATTGCGGCCGATCTCCTTGCCCGCGCCATCGGTGAGCTGGAGCTTGGCCAGATAGGTGCCGGACACTCCGCTCACGTTCGCCGGGACGGTGAGCGCGGTGGCCTTGCCACCGTCGCCCGGCACCCGAAGACCGGTGGCGCTCTTGTCGAACTTCCGGGTGCCGTCGGGGGTGTAGAGGCTGACCCGGGCGGTGAGACCGGTGGCGGCGGTGTGCCGGTTGTTGACCACGACCACCGAGCGGGAGTCGTACGAATACTGGATGTGCAGCGGCTCATTGGCCTTCTTGGCGCCGTAGTAGGCCCCGCCCTGGTCCAGATAGCGGTCGAAGAGCTGCCAGTGGAGCGAGGTCCAGCCGCTGTTCAGCATCCAGTGGACGACACCGGTGGCGGGCCGGGAGGCGTCGGAGAAGTTGCGCGCGTACGCCTCGAACTGGGCGCGCACCGCCTCGTAGCGTGCGAGCCGCGCCTTGCGCACATAGTCCGTCAGCCCGGTCGGCGGTCCGTAGCGGCCGATCAGCGCGTTGTCGAAGAGCTTGAGGTCACCGAAGGTGTCCGACGGGGACCGGTGGTACTGCTTGGCCGACGGATCCCGCCACAGGGTCTCCAGTTCGCTGGGGGACATCATGCGCCGGAGCGTGTCCAGGGTGGGGATGTCGGGTCCGGCGCTGGTCTCGGAGTTGAAGCCGGTGGCACCGCCCTCGCGCTTGGCGTACCAGTAGTCCGGCGGGACCCAGTCGTAGGGGCCCGTCATCTTCATGCCGGACTTGCCGAGCTTCGGGGAGGACTTGGCGGAGGCGGCGGGGATCACCGGGTTCGGCCAGTCCGCCGCCTCGAGGGCGTCGAGGTAGTTCTTCTCGATGGTGGCGTCGGGGGCGAAGTCGCTGCCGATGAGGAAGGAGATGACGCTGGGGTGGTCGCGCAGCCGCGCGGCCTCGGCGGCCATCGAGTCCTTGGCGACCGGGTAGTCGGCGGCGCTCCACTTCTCCCCCGTCTCATCGCCGTTGACCTGGCCCTCCCACTTGTCGCAGCACTCCCAGCCGGGGAGGGTCAGAATGCCGTAGCGGTCAGTGAGGTCGAAGAACTCGTCCGGCTCGATATGGCCTTCGAGGCGGACGGTGTTCAGGCCCAGGTCGAGGGTGTACTTCAGCCGGTCCTCCACCGAGCGGGCGTCCCAGCGCAGAAACACATCGGGCGACCAGCCACCCGCCTTGATCAGCAGCGGGCGTCCGTTGATGCGGTACTGGCGGGCACCGTCGGCGTTCAGCGGCGCCTTGACGTCGCGGATGCCGAAGCTGTGGTGAGCGGTGTCGGAGGGAGTGCCCGAGACCGTGGCGGTCAGGCCGAGGTCGTACAGCGGCTGATCGCCCATCCCGGCGGGCCACCAGACCTTGGGCCGGTCCAGTCGCAGCTCCGGAACGTCGTCGGGGGTGAAGGTGACGGCCTTGGTCTCGTGCGGGGCGAGCGAAACCGTGCGGCTGATGGCCGCGGGGCCGGCCGTACCGGAGACCGTGGCGGTGACCGGGGAGCCGGAGTCGTTGCGGACCTGGGCCTTGACGGTGAGTTCGGCGGAGGCGAGCGAGTCGGTGTCCAGCCGGGTCGTCACATGCGCGTCGCGCAGGGCCACCGGGCCGCCGCGGCGGATCAGCACATCGCGGACGATGCCCATGTTCTCGTCCGGTGGGGGCTGCAGCCAGTCGATCCAGCCCATCGTGAGGTTCTTGCGCGGATCGTTGGGCTGGACACGGAACGCCACGGTGTTGGTGCCCGCCTTGACCAGGTCGGTGACGTCCAGCTCATGGTGGGTGTACGCGCCGGCGATCCGCTCCTTGGTGGCGGCCTGGACGCCGTTGACATACACATCGGCGGCGGACACCACACCGCTGACGTCCAGATAGGTGCGGCGGGAGGGGTCGGCCACGGTGAAGTCGCTTCGGTACCACCAGGGGACGGCGAAGTCGGCGGCCGGGATCTTCTCGAGGTTGGTCGAGTAGAACGGATCCGGGTAGGTGCCGGCGTTGAGCAGCCCGGCGAGCACCGTCGACCGGGGCCCCACGGGGTGCCAGCCGGACGTGGGGTAGCCGGGCGTGGAGATGGCCGCGGGGGTGTCCGACACCTTGGCCGAGGACTGCGTGGCGAAGCCCGCGAGCGGAGTCGCGGTGCCCGGAGCCCCGCCCACCCGGGTCACCGGGGCCGGGGCGCCCGCCGCCGTCCCGGGGCGCGGGGGCGCGGCGCCCGTGGTCAGGGAGACGGTGAGAAGGAGGCCGCCGACGGCGAGCGAGGCGGTCAGGGCGCGGCGGACGCGGGCTCGCGCCCGCCGCCGGGATGGTGCCGGACGGAGGACCACGGATGTCTCCCTGAAGGCAGGCAGAGCATTGGTTAAGTAGGTTTCCTAACAATCTAGGGACGGTAGAGAGCTGAGGGAGGCATGTCAACCAGCCCCGCCGAGAAATGCCCTTCCGGCGGATAGCGCGGTGGGGCGCGGTGCCACAGTCATGCGCGGTCACGCACGGCGCGGTCAGCCCGGCCAGGCGCGGGCCAAGCACGGCACGGCCAGACCGGCCAGGCGCAGCACGACCGGCGCAGCACGACCGGCGCAGCACGACCGGCGCAGCACGACCGGCGCAGCACGACCGGCGCAGCACGACCGGCGCAGCACGACCGGCGCAGCACGACCGGCGCGGAGCGCTGACGCTCCGCGCCTGGCCCCCGCGCCTCGTTCAGGCGTGCCAGCGCAGCACCGCGCCCAGGCCCCCGGCCGGTCCCTGGAGTCCCTCGGGCACCACCAGCACCTCGGTGTCGGCCACGGCCGCGGACCGCATCAGCGCGTCGTCCGCGCGGGCGGCCTCGGGTGTTCTGACGCCCATGGCACGCGCCTGGGAGCGCTGCACGGCCAGCTGATCGGCGTCGGGGCCGATCCACACCTCATGGCGCATATCGCCCCCCGCGGTCCCCAGCAGCAGCGTGGCCGCCTGATGGCTGCGCATGGCCTCCACGACCGCGGGCACCCCCTCCGCGGCCCCGCTGCTCGACGGTCCGTTGCCGTCGTGCCCGCCCGGGCCCGGCCCTCCGGGGCGGCCCCGACCGGCGCGGAAGAGATCGAGGACCGACTCCAGATGGGCGCGGGCGTACTCCGCCCGGGCATGGTCGATCTCCACGTTCAGCAGCTCGGAGCAGCCGGAGGCCCTGCTGCCGTGGCGCATTTCCTCCGTCGTGGCCCGTAGCGGCTCGGGCAGCCGGTCGCGTACGGCCCGGCGCTCGCGCGGATCACCGGCCAGGATCAGCAACTCGGCGTCGCCGTCCGACCACTGCCGCACCAGCTCGTCGGCCACGCGATCGGCGGTCAGCTCCCAGGTGTTCCCGACCCGGTTGCGGTAGTGCCACTCGTGGCGGTCGGCGGGCACCGAGCGGTGGCCCCGGCCATGCGCTCGCCTCCCCGCGGCGCGGCCCGCCGGGCGGCTCCCGGTGTCGTCCCGCAGCTCCAGATCGGCGCCCGCCTGGTCGACGATGGCCACCAGACAGGCCGGCCACTCGCCACGGAACGCGGCCAGTGGCGCCACCCGCGGCAGCATCGACCAGGACGTCACCACATCGATCGGGGACGTGGCGAGCGGCAGGTCGAGCACCACCTCGCCATCCGCCGCGAACAGCGCCCGCCCCGCGGACGCCCTGGCCACCTGCTCACCGGCCAGCCGCTCGATCACCGCGTCACAGGTGGCGCGGTCGGCACCCTGCTCGGCGAGCTGATCCGCCACGAACCGCTCCCGCAGCGTGCGCCGTCTGGGCGCGTCCTCCGTGCTGCGGGAGGTGTCCATGTACACACCGGCCCATGGACCGGCACGGTCGAACAACGGCTTCAGGAATCCAACGTCCATGACCTCCCCCAAACCCGGGGACACACAGGGCAGGAACCGGCCGACCCGAATTCCGCGGATCGCCGTTTCGCTCCTGACACCAGGATCCCTCCACCTCACCGGGTTCGCCAGAGACGACTAGAATCGCTGGCATGGCTCGCTCCAATGAGGAGGTCGAAGCCCTCCTGCGCGAGTACGCCGATCTCCTCCTGATCACGGGCGGGGACGCGTACCGGGCGCGTGCGTACGAGAAGGCCGCCCGGGCGATCGGTGGCCATGCGGCCGACATCTCGCAGTTCGACGCGAAGGCGCTGCGGGACATCCCCAATGTGGGCCGGTCGATCGCCGACAAGGTGGTCGAGTATCTGCGCACCGGGACCATGCCCGCCGTCGAGGAGGCGCGCGCCGCGATCCCGGCCGGGGTGCGGGAGCTGACCGCCATCCCGGCGCTCGGGCCGAAGAAGGCCATGATCCTCTACGAGGAGCTGCAGATCTCCTCGGTCGACCAGCTGGCCCAGGCGATCGAGGAGCACCGGCTGCGCGACCTCAAGGGCTTCGGGCCGAAATCGGAGGAGAACATCCTCCACGGCATCGCGCTGATGCGCGCCGCGGGCGACCGCATCCCGCTCGACGAGGCCATGGACGTGGCCGATGACATCGTCTCCGCCCTGTCCAAGGTGCGCGGCTGCCGGCGGTGTGCGTACGCCGGGTCGCTGCGCCGGATGAAGGAGACCGTGGGCGATGTGGACATCCTGGTCGCGGCGGAGGAATCCGGCCCGTTCATGGAGGCGTTCACCGGGCTTCCGCTCACCTCCGAGGTGATCGCACACGGCCAGAAGAAGACATCGATCCGCACCACGAAGGGGCTGCAGGTGGATCTGCGGGTCCTGCCCCTGGACTCATGGGGCGCGGGGCTGCTCTACTTCACCGGCTCGAAGGCGCACAACATCCGCGTCCGCGCGATCGCGGTGCGCCATGGCCTCAAACTCTCCGAGTACGGCCTCTTCGAGACCAAGAGCGGCAAGACCATCGCCTCACGCAGCGAGGAGGACGTCTACGCTCGGCTCGGCATGGACTGGATCCCGCCGACGCTGCGCGAGGACCGGGGCGAGGTCAAGGCCGCCCTCGAAGGCCAACTCCCCAAGCTGGTCACGGAGTCCGACCTACGGGGCGATCTGCACACCCACACCAACCTCACCGATGGGCTGGAACCGCTGGAGGACATGATCACCAAGGCGGAGCGGCGCGGATACGCGTACTACGCCATCACCGATCACGCGCCCAAGCTGTATATGCAGCAGATGACCGAGGAGAAGATGCTGGCCCAGCGGGAGCGGGTGCGCGAGCTCGACCGGGGGCGCGGACGCGGGCACACCCGGCTGCTGCACGGTGTGGAGCTGAACATCGACACCGAGGGAGACGTGGACTGGCCGCCTGAGTTCCTCGAGGGCTTCGACGTGTGCGTGGCCTCGGTGCACACCCAGTTCGGCCTGGACCGCAAGGCCATGACCCGGCGGCTGGTGAGGGCCTGCGAGAATCCGTACGTCCATGTCATCGGCCATCCGACGACCCGGCTGATCGGCAAACGGCCCGGTATCGACGCCGACTTGGACGAGGTGTTCGCCGCCTGCGCCCGCACCGGCACCGCGCTGGAGATCAACGCACATCCGGACCGGCTCGATCTGTCGGACGACAACATCCTGCGGGCGAAGTCGTACGGAGTGGTGTTCGCCCTGGACAGCGACGCCCACTCGACCCGGGATCTGGACAACATGCGATACGGGGTGGGCGTGGCGCAGCGGGGCTGGCTCACCCCGGACGACATCATCAACACCTGGCCGCTGACCCGATTGCGGCGTTTTCTGCGCAAGGACAAGGGGCAGCAGCCTTCCACATGACCACTTCCGAACCCGCGCCCTCCTACCCCGCCCGTCGGGCCCCCGGCGCCGAAACCCTCGCCGAGCTGGACGAAGCGCTCATCGACTGCCGTGCCTGCCCACGGCTGGTCGAGTGGCGCGAGGAGACCGCGCGCACCAAGCGCCGCGCCTACGCCGACTGGGACTACTGGGGGCGGCCGGTGCCCGGCTTCGGGCCACCGGACGCCTCGGTGGCGATCGTGGGCCTCGCACCGGCCGCCCACGGTGGAAATCGCACCGGCCGGATGTTCACCGGCGACCGCGCCGGCGACTTCCTGTACTCGGCGCTGTACGACCTGGGGCTGGCCAACCGGCGCACCGCCACCCATCGCGGCGACGGGCTGGAGCTGCGCGGGGTCAGGATCACCTCACCGGTGCACTGCGCCCCGCCCGCCAACCGCCCCACCCCCGGGGAGCGGGACACCTGCCGCCCGTGGCTGGCCCGGGAGCTGCGGCTGCTGCGGCCGACCGTACGGTCCGCCGTGGTGCTCGGCGCGTTCGGCTGGCAGGCCGTGCTGCCCGCGCTGGAGGCGGCCGGATGGGCCGTGCCCCGGCCGCGGCCCGTGTTCGGGCACGGCGCGCGAAGCACACTGCGGGCGGCCGACGGCGGGGCGCCGCTCACGCTCTTCGGCTGCTACCACGTGAGCCAGCAGAACACCTTCACCGGACGGCTCACCCCGGCCATGCTGCGCGAAGTGCTCGGCGCAGCGGCGGAGGCGGCCGGGCTTCCGGTCTCCGGCCCGGAACCGTCCTGACCACCGCGGGATTCCGTCGGGCGGGATTCCATCAGGGGCCATCAGCGGGCGGAGGGAAGGGGAGGCCCCGGGCACTGGGGCAGGAGGGCGCCCGGGGCCTCCGATCATGGGGTGGGCCGGATCAGTTGAGCCCCTGGCCCGCATCGCTGCCGGTGTCACCGGCCCCGGCGGCGGCACCGGCACCCGCATTGCCCGCGTCACCCGCGTCACCCGCTCCGGCGTTGCCCGCACCGGCGGCGTCACCGGCGCCACCGGCTGCATCACCGGCACCACCAGCCGCGTCGCCAGCACCACCGGCCGCGTCACCGGCACCGCCAGCCGCATCACCGGCGCCACCGGCCGCATCACCAGCGCCGCCCGCCGCGTCGCCGCCACCGGCGCCGCCGTCGCCTGCGCCGATGACCGCGCCGGTGGCTTCCAGCGCGCCGGTCACCGGCTGGAAGAACGTCTCGCCGCCCTGGGTGCAGTCACCGCTGCCGCCGGACGTCAGCCCGACCGCCGCGTCCTCGGCGAACATCGCACCGCCGCTGTCGCCGGGCTCGGCGCACACATCGGTCTGGATGAGGCCGTTGACGATGTCGCCGTTGCCGTAGTTCACCGTGGCGTTGAGGCCGGTGACCGTGCCGTCGGTGACCCCGGTCGTGGAGCCGGAGCGCTGCACCTTCAGGCCCACGCTCGCCTCGACGGCACGCCCGATCTCCTGGGTGCTGCCGTCCTGGAGGTCGACCGTGCTGGACGCCTGGGTGGTGGCGTCGTCGTACATCACCAGCGCGAAGTCGCTCGCGGGGAACTGGGAGTCCTGCACGGTGCCCACCTGCTGGGCGCCGGCCTCGTCCGAGGTCCAGGTCTGGGATGCGTTGCCACAGTGGCCGGCGGTCAGGAAGCCCGGCGCGCCGTCGACGCTGACGTTGAAGCCCAGCGAACAGCGGGCGCCACCGCCGAAGATGGCATCGCCGCCGTCGAGCCCTCCGGCCGCGGCGTCACCGCCGCCACCGGCGTCACCAGCACCACCCGCGCCCTGCTCCCCGCCGGCGGCGTCTCCGGCACCGGCATCACCGGCACCGCCCGCGCCCGCGTCGCCCGCACCGCCCGCGCCCGCATCATCAGCACCGCCTGCCGCACCCGCGTCACCCGCGGCATCCCCGGCACCCGCGTCACCCGCGTCACCCGCGTCACCCGCGGCATCCCCTGCTCCCGCGCCGCCGTTGTCGCCGGGCTGGGCCGCCTCCTCGCCGTCGAACTTCTTGAACTCGCCCTGGCTGCGCTTGACGCTGACCGTGCCCTCCATCTGGTCCGTGGCCTTGGTCAGCGTGGCCCACTTGGCGCCGGTCACCGTCCGGTCAGCGGTCACCTGGACCTTGTTGGTGACCGGGTCGATGGACCAGGCGGTGCCGGGCACCGACGCGTCGCTGCTCAGCGTCTTGGTGGCGGCCTTCAGGTCTTCCATGCTGTTGGTCACGATCTTCGCCACGGCGCCCTTGGCCCGGACGCCCTCGGCGGAGTCCTCGTCCACCACATTCATGACCAGCTGGCGGTTGGCGTTGTCGTAGTACCAGCCCGCGCCGTTGTCACCGAGGTCCGCGGCGAGGCTCCTCGCGAGCTTCACCGCGACCGGGGACGAGAAGGTCTTGGCGCCCGACGTCTCGTCCGGGTTCGCATTCGCGTTGGGCAGCAGAATGGCCGCTGCTCCGAGCGCGGCGACGGCGGCTCCGGAAATGGCGAGGGTCCGCTTGTTCACACGTCGGTGGCTCAACTCACTGACCTCCAGTCGGGGATGCGCGGCAGGCGCGTACGGAGCGCTTGTCGCGTTCCGCCACGCCCCCGCGCGGGGCCACCACGTCGTACGCGGACGCGTTCGCCCCGTTCTCACCCGTACTCAAGGTCTGATGAATAGCTGCGCCGAACGATCCGGATGGGTAGGCTCCGCCGGTTCGGCCGGTCGTTCCCGCCTACGGAGTGTCCGGCGGACCACGCGGCGGAGCCGCGTATCGATGCTGCCGACGGAGCCGCATATCGATGCCGCGGGAAGGGGCGGGGAGGGGAACAGCCCACCGCAGGCGTCACGATCCGCCGGACACCTCCTATTAGCGGCCCTCGGCCGCCTCCGCCTGGGCGCTCAGCTCCCACACCTCGCCGAGCGTCATCCGCTCCGACTCGGCGGGGGAACCGCCGGTGTCCTCGAAGTGGTCGACATAGGCGCCGATGAACTCCTGCCACCGCTGGTTGGCCGGATCCTTGTCCAGCGCCGCCATGGCGGCCGCGAAGTCCTCGCAGTCCACGAGGTGGAAGAGATGGCGGCCACTGCGCCAGATCCGCCAGTTGGTGATCCCGGCCCGTCGCAGTGCCTCCAGCAGGTCCTCCGGGACCGTGGCGTGCGCCTGCTCATAACCGGACTCCTGGCCCTCCTTGAGAACCGAGTGCAACGCCACCCGCATGGACGCTCCTCCTTCTTCCGCTGCCGCTTCCGTTGACGGGCGGCCACGGTGGCCGCCCGTCAACGTCCCATAATGCAGCGCTCAGCCCTTCTGTTCGACGCGCACCCAGTCCACCTCCGCCTGCACTCCGCCCCCCGCGATCCGGTCGACGCTGGACTGCGGCAGGCCCCAGTAGGGGGTGGTGACCTTGTTCCACCCCGCCGGATACGCCCCGCCCAGGGCGAGGTTGAGGATGACGTACTGGTTGTGGCCGAAGACCCATTGGCCACGGGTGGATTCGAGCTTGTTGCGGGTCGTCTCCTGGACCACCCGGTCGTCGACGAAGAAGCGCATCACGGTGGGTGTCCACTCCACCGCGTAGGTGTGCCACTGGTCGGCGCGGCCGCCGCCCTCGTAGATCTGGCGGGCGCCGATATTGCCGTCCGCCGAATAGCCGGGGCCGTGCAGGGCGGTGCTGGTCCAGTCCGCGTAGCCGATGTTCTCCATGATGTCGGTCTCGCCGGAGGACGGCCAGGACACCGACGGATCATCCACATCGCTGCCCAGCAGCCAGAACGCGGGCCAGAACCCATCGCCGACCGGCAGCTTCATCCGGGCGCTGACCCGCCCGTAGGTGAAGTCCATTTTGGTGTGAGTGTCGATGCGTCCGGAGGTGAAGTCGTAGGTGCCGCCGCCCGCCTGAGTGCAGCCCTTGCAGTACTTCGCCCTGAGGACGAGATTGCCGTTCTCGGTGCGGATGGTGTCGGAGGAGTCGACATACGCCTGCGACTCGCCGTTGACCGACCCCATCTCCTGGCCGGTCCGCACCACACGCCACTTGGAGCGGTCGAGGGTGGCACCGGTGAAGTCATCGAGGAACGTCGTCCGGTACGCACCGGACTGTTCACCGGGGAGGGCGGGGTAGGCGGCGGAGGCGCTCCCGCCGGTGCCCCAGACCTGGAACTCGTAGAGGGAGTAGCCGAACTGGGCCGTGGCCGGGGCCGGGTTGTAGAAGGAGCGGCGCTCCTTGCCGAGCATCCGCACATAGCGGCCGGTGGCGGGCTGCGACAACTTCACGGTGTCACGGCGGCCCACCGCGTCGGCGGGCGACTTGACGTCCGCGCGACGGGTGGCCACCTCGGCGGCGGAGGGCTGGTACACCGTGCGCCAGGTGCGGTTGTCGTCGGACACTTGCACCTGGTAGTCGACGGCGTAGGCCGCCTCCCAGTAGAGGTCGACGGTGTCGATCGTGGAGGTGGCGCCGAGGTCCACCGAGACCCAGCGGTCGGCGTTCCAGTCGCTGGACCAGCGGGTCTGGTCGTCCTTGAGGTTGGCGGGCCAGCCGCCGTCGGTGAGGAAGGCGGGTGAATTGCCCGCGTGCTGGTAGTAGTTGGAGTAGGCGGGGTGGTTCAGGGCGAGGTTGGTGCGGGTCGTGGAGGCCGGGACGGGCTCTCCGCCGTAGACCTTGAACGAGAACAGCGAATAGCCGTAGGGCGTGCCACGCTCGATGCCACGCATCCGTACGTAGCGGCCGGTGACGTCCTGCGGATAGGTGTGGGCGGTGAGGGATCCTCCGGTGCCGGCGTTCTCGGTGTAGAAGGGGGTCCAGTCGGTCCCGTTCTTCGACACCTCCAGGACGTACTTCTTGCCGTAGGCGGCCTCCCAGTCCAGGACGACCCGGTCGATCCGGATGGTGGCGCCGAGGTCGACACGTATCCACGCGTCGTCGCTGAACGGGCTGGCCCAGCGGGTCGACCCGTTGCCGTCGAAGGCCAGGCCCGGCGCGGTGCCGTCGTTCTCGCTGCCGGAGGCGGTGACGGCGTTGTGATTGGCGGCGTACGCGGCCGCCGCGCGGTCGGTGTCCCACGTCGCCTCGGCGGCGGCCTTGCTGGAGTGGGACGCGGGCGTGGCGAGGGCCGGGCCCGTGGACAGCAGCGCGACCGTGGCCAGGGTGGCGAGGGCGCTCAGCAGGGTGCGGTGGCGGTGGGTACGGGATGGCATGCGGCTCTCCTCGAGGAGGTCGTGGGGGTACACGTGTGGTGCCGAAGTGCGGTGGTGCTGAAGTGCCTTCGTGCCGTGTGCCGTGTGCCGATGTGCCGTAGTGCCGATGTGCTTTCCGTCGTGCCTGCGTGCTGTGGTGCGCGTAGTGCCGTCTGTACGGGCCCTGGGGGCGTCCGGCGGGCCACGCGGCGGAGCCGCATATCGGTGCTTTCCCCTCCCCGCCCCTTCCCACGGCATCGATATGCGGCTCCGCCGCGTGGCAGGGGCTCCGCCCCTGGACCCCGCTCCTCAAACGCCGGAGGGGCTGGATTGCGTTGCCAGGGGCGGAGCCCCGGTTCGGGGTCGGAGGCGAAGCCCCGGACCGGGGTCTGGGGCAGAGCCCCAGTTTCGGGAAGGGGCGGGGAGGGGAGCAGCCCGCCGCAGGCGGAACTATCCGTCCGGCACCCCCTACGCCGCGCGGCGGGCTCGGCCCCGGTGGTCGCGGATGATCTCCGCGTAGCGGTGGCCGGAGCCCTTGATGGTGCGGGTCTGCGTGCGGTAGTCGACGTGGACGAGGCCGAAGCGCTTGTCGTATCCGTAGGCCCACTCGAAGTTGTCGAGCAGCGACCATGCGAAGTAGCCGGCCAGCGGGGCGCCCTTGCGGGCCGCCGAGGCGCAGGCCGCGAGGTGCTGGACGAGGTAGTCCTGGCGCTCGGGGTCGTCGATGGTCCCGTCCGGGCGTACGACGTCGGGGTAGGCGCAGCCGTTCTCGGTGACGTACAGCTTGCGGGCGCCGTATTCGCCGGTCAGACGCAGCAGGAGGGTTTCGATACCGGTGGCGTCGATCTCCCAGTCCATGCCCGTACGGGGTACGTCCGGGCGGCGGACGGCGCGGGCGTGGGGGGCCGGGCCGGTGGGGTCGTCGGTGACGGTGGCCGGGAAGTAGTAGTTCAGGCCCAGCCAGTCCAGGGGTGCGGCGATGGTCTCCAGGTCGCCGGGGCGCTCCGGCAGTTCGACGCCGTACACCTCGCGCATGTCGGCGGGGAAGCCGCGGCCGTGGACCGGGTCCAGCCACCAGCGGTTGGTGTGGCCGTCCATGCGCCGGGCGGCCGCCAGGTCCTCCGGCCGGTCGCTCGCGGCCTCGACGGTGTTGAGGTTGTTGACGATGCCGATCTCGGCGCCCGGTGCGGCGGCCCGGATCGCCTGGGCGGCGAGGCCGTGGCCGAGCAGCAGATGGTACGAGGCGCGGACCGCCACGGTCAGATCCGTGAGCCCGGGCGCCATCACGCCCTCGAGGTGGCCGATCCAGGCCGAGCACAGCGGCTCGTTGAGGGTGGTCCAATGGTGCACCCGGTCGCCGAGGCGGTCGGCCACCACCGAGGCGTACGCGGCGAAGTGTTCCGCGGTGTCGCGCACGGGCCAGCCGCCCCGGTCCTGGAGCACCTGCGGCAGGTCCCAGTGGTACAGGGTGACGGACGGGGTGATGCCCGCCTCCAGCAGACCGTCGATCAGCTCGTCGTAGAAGGCCAGGCCCTTGGCGTTGACCGGCCCGTCGCCGCCCGGCACCACCCGTGGCCACGCGATGGAGAGCCGGTAGGCGTTGGTGCCCAGCCGCTTCATCAGCCCGATGTCCGCGCGCCAGCGGTGGTAGTGGTCGCAGGCCACGTCGCCGTGGTCGTCGCCCGCGACTCTGCCGGGGGTGTGCGAGAAGGTGTCCCAGATCGAGGGCGACCGTCCGTCCTCGGCAACGGCTCCCTCGATCTGGTAGGCCGAGGTGGCCGTGCCCCACAGGAAGTCGTGCGGGAAGGCTGTGAGGTCCAGGAGTTCGGACACGTACGTCCTTTCAGAGGTGGGAAGGCCGGTCACTTCACGGCTCCGGCGGTGAGTCCGGCGACGAGGTAGCGCTGGAGGAGCAGGAAGCCCGCGACCACGGGGACACTGACGACGAGCGAGGCGGCCATGACCTGGTTCCAGTACACCTCGGTCTGGGTGGCGTACCCCTGGAGGCCGACGGCGAGGGTGCGGGTGGTGTCGTTGGTCATCACGGACGCGAAGAGCACCTCGCCCCAGGCGGTCATGAACGCGTAGACGGCGACGGCGACGATGCCGGGGATCGCGGCCGGGACGACGACCCGGAACAGCGCGCCGAGCGGTCCGCAGCCGTCCACCAGCGCCGCCTCGTCCAGATCGCGCGGCACCGAGTCGAAGTACCCGATGAGCATCCAGATCGAGAACGGCAGCGAGAAGGTGAGATAGGTGAGGATGAGGCCGCCGCGGGAGCCGAAGAGGGCGATGCCGGTGGCGTTGCCGATGTTGACGTAGATGAGGAACAGCGGCAGCAGGAAGAGGATCCCGGGGAACATCTGGGTGGACAGCACGGTGACCGTGAACACCCGCTTGCCCCGGAAGCGGTAGCGGCTGACCGCGTACGCGGCGAAGACGGCGATCACCACCGAGCAGACGGTCGCGGCGCCCGCCACGATGACCGAGTTCACGAAGTAGTCCGCGAGCGGGACCGTCGACCAGATGTCGATGTAGGGGCGGATGGTCAGTCCGCTCGGCAGCCAGCGGAACGTCCCGGAGACGTCCTGCAGTGGCTTCAGGGAGCTGGAGACCATGACGTACACCGGCAGCAGGACGAAGCCGGTGAGCAGGGTGAGGAAGATCCGGCGGGCCCACAGGAAGGACCGGGGGGCGGCCATCGGTGAGCGGGGAGCGGCCACCGGTGAGCGGGGCGGCGCCGGAGCGGTGCTAGACATCGGCCGTCTTCCTTCGTCGGGAGGTCAGCAGGAGGTACAGGCCCGTCACCACGAGCAGGAAGAGCAGCAGCAGCACGGACATGGCGGAGCCGGTGCCGAAGTTCCAGGTGGCGAATGTCGTCTGGTAGACGTGGATGGAGATGAGGTCCGCGGCCTCCGGCGCCGCCTTGCCGAACAGCACGTACGGGGTGTTGAAGTCGTTGAACGTCCACAGGAACAGCACCAGCACCAGCACCTGGTTGACCGGGCGCAGCGAGGGCAGGGTGATGCGGCGGATCTGCTGCCACATCCCGGCGCCGTCGAGTGCCGCCGCCTCGTAGAGCTCCTTGGGGATGTTCTGCAGACCGGCCATGACGACGAGGAACGCGAACGGCCAGCCCTTCCACACCGACACGGTCAGCAGCGCGATGAAGCTGTTGTCGCCGATCAGCCAGAACGAGGGCTTGTCGGTGAGGCCCAGCTGGTCGTGGAGGACGTGGTTCACCAGCCCGTTGTCGTGCTGGAACATGAACGCCCAGGTGATGACAGCCGTGTAGACGGGCAGCGCGTACGGGACCAGGAACAGGGTGCGCAGCAGCCCCCGTCCGCGGAAGGTGTCCTGCAGGAAGATGGCGGCGGCGGTGCCCAGCAGCCAGCACAGCCCGACCGACAGCACGGTGAAGCCGCAGGTGACCCAGAACGAGTGGAGCAGCGCCTCCCCGGCCGGGGCGTTGATGTCCACCGAGATCTTGTAGTTGTCCAATCCGGACCAGGGCGCGGCGCCCCAGTCCCGGATGGAGAACCGGGTGAGCGCCTTGAAGCTCATCAGGATGCCGATCACCATCGGCACCAGATGGACCAGGAGCTCGAGGACGAGGGCGGGCAGGAGCAGCAGGTACGGCAGTCCGATGCGGCGGATCCGCCCGGGGCGGCGCGGGCCTCGCGCCGCCCCGGGGGTGCTCCCCGACACCGTCCGCCGGTCTTTCTCAGCGGTCGCGGTCGTGGTGGTCATGAGGTGTCCGCACTCACTTCGCCGGCATCTGCTGCTGGGCCTTCTCCAGCTTGGCCTTCACCGACTCGGTGGTCACCGGGCGTCCGCCGGCGGCGTCGGCGAGCAGCTCCTTGACGGCCGTGCCGACGCCAGTCTCGAACTGCGACTCGTCGGCCACCTGCGGCAGCGCCGCGGCGCTCTTGGCGAGGGTGTCCCGCAGGGCGGCCGTCGCCTTGGTGTTGAAGGCGGGGTCGGACTGGGCGGCCTTGACCGGCGGAATGGAGCCGTACGCCTTGTTGAGGATCTTCTGCTCGGCGTCGCTGGTCATGAACTTCACGAACTTCAGGGCGCCGTCGTGGTTGTCGGTGTTCTTGAAGACGGCCAGGTTGATGCCGGCGACCATCGAGTTGACGGAGGTGCCGGAGCCGGGGGTGCCGGAGCGGACGGGCGCCGGGGCCACGCCCCACTCGTCGTCCTTCATGCCCAGCGAGGTGAGGGTGGCGGAGGCGGTCTGCCACAGGACCATCGCCGTCTTTCCCTTGGCGAAGTCGCTGAGGGACTGGTTCTGCGCGTACTCGGCGTTGCCCGGGGCGATGATCTTGTCCTTGGCCATCAGGTCGACGTACTGCTTGATGGCGGTGACCGCGCCGTCGGAGGTGAAGTCAGGCTTGCCGTCGGCGGTGAAGAAGTCCGCGCCGTGCTGCTTGGCGAAGACGAAGACCTGGTGGATGTTCTCCGAGAGGTTCGCGCCCTCGGCGCCGAGGCCCCATTTGCCGCCCTTGGAGAGCTTCTTGCCGTCGGCGACCAGTTCGTCCCAGGTGGCGGGCGGCTTGGAGATGCCCGCGTCGGCGAACATCTTCTTGTTGTAGTAGAGCGCGTACGCCATCGAGTACAGCGGCACCGCGGCCGGGTCCTCGCCCCGCGCACCGGTCGAGCCGAGCGCGGAGGCCACGAAGCGGTCCTTGCCGCCGATGCTGCCGAAGTTCTTGGTGTCCCACGGCAGCAGCGCCCCGGACGCCTGCAGCGAGGCGCTCCAGGTGTTGCCGATGTTCAGGACGTCGGGGCCCTGGCCGGAGGTGGTCGCGGTGAGGATCCGGTTCAGCAGCTCGGACCAGGGAATGACCTCCAGCTTCACTCTGATCCCGGTCTGCTTCTCGAACTTGTCGAGTTCGGGCTTCAGGACCTTCTTGTCCACCGTGATGCTGGCGCCCTGGTTGGAGGCCCAGTACGTGAGCGTCTTCGGCGAGTCGTTGGAACCGCCGCCGTCCGTCGAGGAACCACCTCCGCACGCCGAGGCGGCAAGGGCGAGTGACAAGGTGACGGCGCCTATGGCCGCGGCTCGGATCCTGCGCATGGCTCCAGGTGTCCCTTCCGGGAGGGGTGAATGCCAAGAAGGGCCCGGGCACGCCAACCGCGTTCAACTCCCGAAGCCGCTCACGGCTTAATTTAGGACGTGAGTTAAACCTCAAGAGAAGGTCGCGTCAAGAGATCCGGCGGAGGTATCTTGCGGCGCGGAGCCGGGACTTGAGGAGGCCAGGTGGCAGCGCACAACGGGCGTAACGTTCGTGACCTGCGGCGGGAGAACCGCGCCGCCGTGCTGCGTCGGTTGTATTTCGACGGGCCGATGAGCCGCTTCTCGCTGGCCCCCGCGACCGGGCTGAGTTCAGGTTCCATCAGCAATGTGGTCGCCGAACTGCTCACCGAGGAGCTGGTGGAGGAGGCCGGAAGCATCGACTCCGACGGCGGCCGTCCCCGCACCCTGCTGCGGATCACGCCACACAGCGGCCACATGATCGGGGTGGATGTCGGCGAGACCCGGGTCCGCGTCGAGCTGTTCGACCTCTCGCTGGCCGAACGGGCGCGCGCCGACCGGCCGTTGCCCACCCGCGGGGCCGGGCGCCGGGTGCGCTACGACAGCGAACTGATCGCGGGCCACATCCGCGACGGCATCGCCGAGGTCCTGGAGGCTGCCGGGCGCGACCCCGCGCGGATCCTCGGCGTCGGCATCGGCGTCCCCGGCATCGTCGAACACTCCGAGGAGGACGGTGCGGTGGTGCACGGCCAGCCGATCGGCTGGGAGGCGGTGCCGCTGGAACGGATGTTGCGCGGATCGGGCCATCTCCCCGACGAGGTCCCGTACTTCATCGAGAACGGCGCCAAGACGCTGGGGCAGGCCGAGATGTGGTTCGGCGCCGGGCGCGGTGCGCGCAACGCGGTGGTCGTGCTCTTCGGGTCGGGCGTCGGCGCCTGCGTCGTCACCGACGACGTCGAGCACGGCCGGGCGGTGGAGTGGGGCCATCTCACCGTGCGGGTGCGGGGCCGCCGGTGCCGCTGCGGGGCACTGGGCTGTCTGGAGGCGTACGCGGGCGCGGAGGCGCTGCTGGAACGCTGGCAGGAGGCGGGCGGGCAGCCGCCGCCCGACACCGACGAGGAGACCGCCCTGACGGCGATGCTGGCCGCCGCCTACCCCGCGGACGGCGACGCCCCGGACCCGGTGGCGGCCGCCGTCCTCGCCGAGACCGCGGAGTACCTGGGCGCCGGGCTGTCCGACCTGATCAACCTCTTCCAGCCCGAGCGCATCCTCGTCGGCGGCTGGGCCGGGCTCCAGCTCGGCGCGCGTTTCCTGGACTCGGTGCGCGGCCACGCGGTGTCCTACGCGCTGCCGTACCCCTCCGGGCGGGTCGGCATCGACCTGGGCGCGCTGGGGCCGGACGCGGTCACGGTGGGCGCCGCGATCCTGCCGCTCGCCGCGTTCTTCGCCCGCGGCGGGCGCCGTCTGCCGCCCACTCCCGCACCGGAGCCGTCCCCCGCATGGCGCGCCACCCTGGGCACACGGCTGGCGTAGGGGGTACGGGCGCGGCTGGCGTAGGGCTACGGGCACGTCCGGGCGCGGGGACTCCACGCACGTCCCGCGCAGGGCTGCGGGCACGTCGGACGCGGGGGTTACGCGCACGTCCCGCGCAGGGCTACGGGCACGTCCTGCGCAGGGGCCACACGCACGTCCGGGCGCAGGGGCCCCACGCACGTCCCGCGCACGGCTACCGGCACGTCCGGCGCAGGGGCCACACACACGTCCGGGCCCGAGGGCCACACACCTACCGCGCACGGCCACGGGCACCTCCCCCGCAGGGGCCACACACGTCCGGGCCCGAGGGCCACACACACCTCCCGCGCACGGCTACCGGCACCTCCCGCGCAGGGGCCACACGCACCGTCCGGGCGCGAAGGCTACGCCGACTCCCGTAGCACCAGCTCCGGTTCGAAGAGGACCGAGGCCGGCTCGGTGCGCAGGCCCCGGACGTGCTCGTCGAGCAGCCGGGCCATCGCCGCCGCCATGTCCTCCACCGGCTGGCGCACCGAGGTCAGCGGCGGCCGGCAGGTGGCGGCCACGCTGGAGTCGTCGAAGCCGACGACCGCGACATCGTCGGGCACCCGCCGGCCACGCTCCCGCAGCACCTGGCAGACCCCCTGGGCCATCAGGTCGTTGGCGGCGAACACGCCCTCCACGTCGGGGTGTTCGGCCAGCAGCTCCGTCATCGCCGCCACCCCGCTGTCCAGTGTGAAGCCCCCCTCGGCCATAGGCACATACGGACGGCCGCCGCGGGCCATGGTGTCGCGGAACCCGGCGAGCCGCTCCTGGCTCGCCGCCACGGCCCACGGCCCCGACACGGTGGCCACCTTCCGGCACCCCCGGGCCAGCAGACGCTCGGCCGCGAGGCGGCCACCGTCCCAGTGCGCCAGGTCGACATGGCTCAGCGCGACCGGCCGCACAGGACGGGCGAACAGCACGGCGGGCAGTCCGGCCTCGGCCAGCAGCGCGGGCAGCGGATCGTCGGGGTGGGTGGACACCACGAGCGCCCCGTCCGCGTTTCCCTGCCGCAGATACCTCAGCACCTCCTGCCTGGCCTCGGGGGACTCGGCGAACATCAGCACCGGGTGCGTCGAGCGCGGCCGCAGGAATCCCACCACCCCGCCGACCACCCGGCCGAAGAACGGATCGGCGAACACCCGCGCGGCGAAGGCGTTCTGCTCCTCCTCCGAGGTGTCCCCGGTGCCGTCCCCGGCCCCGGAGACGACGAGCGCCACGGTGCCCGTGCGCCGGGTCACCAGCGATCTGGCCGCCCGATTGGGCGCGTAGCCGGTCCTCTCGATCGCGACGCGGACCAGGTCCTGGATGGCCGGATCCACGTTGCGGACGCCATTGACGACCCGGGACACCGTCGCCCGGGAGACACCGGCCTCCCGGGCGACATCCTCCAAGGTCGGGGCGTGTCGGTTCATGCCCGCACCCTAGTGGCAGCGCGCCCCGAGGGCATAGAGCGCTCTCCCGCCACCACCAGGGGCACATCATGACCGGTCATGGATCAGCGGTAGACACCGAACTCGTAGAGTGAGTAGCCGTATCCGGTGCCGCGGGCCGTGCCGTGGACGCGGACATAGCGGCCGGTGCCGGAGACGTCGAAATCGTCGACACCGCCGTTGCCGTCGGTCACCTCACGGATGGTGCGCCAACTCTGGCCGTCGTCGGAGGTCTGGAGGGTGTACGCCTTGGCGTAGGCGGCCTCCCAGACCAGCTGGACGTGAGTGAGGGGGGTGGACGCGCCGAGGTCCACCTGGAGCCACTGCGGATCGCTCCAGTCGGCCGCCCAACGGGTGTCCGCCTTGCCGTCCACGGCGTTGGCGGCGGGGCAAGGGCAGTCGCCACTGCCCGTCTGGTACGAGGAGGCGGTGGCCGGCTTGCCGAGTGCCACATTGGTGCCGTTCACGGCGGGCGGGACGACCCGTACGGAACGGGTCTCGATGCCCACGTTGCCCTTGCCGTCGGTGGCCTTGACGTAGACCTTCCACACGCCGGGGCGGTCCGGCGCGGTGACCCTCAGCCGGCCGCCGCCGAGGTCGGTGGCGGGCAGCGGGGTGAGCTTCTTGTCCTGGTCGAGGTACATGCTGCTGCCCAGCACCTGGTAGGAGAGGGCGTCGCCGTCGGGGTCGGTGGCCTTGGCCGTGAGCGTCAGGTCGCGGCCCGCCTCCACCTTGGCGGGGTCGCCGTCCACGGCCAGTGAGGAGATGACCGGCGGGGTGTTGTCGTGCGAGGTGTCCGCGCCGTACGCCTTCTTCACCGCGTAGTACGACAGCCGCTTCTGGCCGGCGGGCAGCAGATTGAACCAGACGCCGCCGAAGTCGTCCTCGGTGCCGTAGTGGAACATCGTGGCGCCGAGCGCGACGCCCTGGTGGCCGGTGACGCAGTTCCACGCCTTGGTGTAGCCCGCGGCCTTGGCCTGGTCGGTGGGCTCCTCCGGCACGCCGTTGGCGTCGTCGGGGACCTCCCACTCCCCCGGCGGGCCGGTCTCGGTGACGATGTACGGCTTGGTGTAACCGCCCTGCTCCCAGGTGGCCTTGATGTCGCAGACGGCGTTGTAGGAGTTGACGGCGTACAGGTCCAGGTCGGGGGCGTTCCGCTGGTAGTACGGCCAGGCGCCGGTCCACGCGTCGGTGGAGGTGACCGGGTGGTCGGGGTCGACACCATGGATCTTCTTGGCGATGTCGTTGACGAACGTGGTGTAGGCGTCGCGCTGCCGCTCCAGCTCATCGCCGCTGTAGCAGTTCTGCAGGCCGAGCACCGACTCGTTGCCGACGTTCCACATCAGCACGCCCGGGTGGTCCTTGTACGTGGCGACCCACTTGGGGAACTCGGCGAGCATCTGGTCCTTGTAGGCGGTGTCCGTCCGGTAGTTCACACAGCCACCGCTGCCCGGGCCGCCACCGGGCTGCAGCCAGAAACCGGCGATCACCTTGACGCCGTGAGCGGCCGCGGCGTCGAAGAGGGGTTTGCTGGTGGCGTCGGTGCCCCAGGTGCGGAGGGTGTTGACGCCCATCGACCGCAGATCGGGCAGATAGCGGTCGGCGTCCGCGATGGCGGGGCCCCAGGTCAGGCCCTTGATCTGATAGGGCTGGCCGTCCACGGTCAGCCGCCAGTCGCCCTGGGTGCCGGTGACCTTGACGACGCTTCCGGCGGCGTGTGCCTGCTGGCCGGGCAGCGCTAGGGCGCCGGCGGCCAGCAGACCGGCGGTGAGGGGCGCCGCGATACGGCGTGGGGCGGTACGGGTCCGGGTCATGGTGGTGTCTTTCGGTGTGTCGGGGGAAGTGGCGTGCGAACGGCCCGGCCGCGGTGGTGTGCGCACCGGTGGCCGGGCCGTGGTTCACGGCAGCTCGTAGTTCTCGTCGAGGGCCGCTCCGGCCTCGGGGTGGGTCTGGTCGTAGCCGCGGGCGTCGCACTGCAGCGCCCCGACGACGCAGTGGTCGACGAGCGCCTTCAGCGTGGGCGCGTCCCAGGCGTTGAAGAAGTCGTAGTGGAACGACCAGCTCGGGCCGCTGGCCAGCCTCGCCCGCGAGAGGTCACCGTTGACCGGGAAGGCCATCTTGAACTCGACCATCGGCAGCGCCACCGGGTGGTCGGCCGGGCACACGTTGTTGTTCGTCCCGGGGTTGACCACGGGGTAGGCCATATGGCTGCGGTGGTCGGGCGTGTCCAGATACCTGCCGTCCCAGCAACTGGGCGCCTGGAAACGGATGTTGAGCTGGACATCGGGCCGGCTCGGGCAGTCCTTGGGGAACTCGACGTTGAAGAAGCTGTCGCCGCACTCCCACCCCTCCACGAAGCCGGGGTGACGGCGGAACTCCTCGGCGGTCTGCATCGGGTCGCCCACCACGAAGCGCAGCCCCTTGGGGAACGGCCGCACACTGGTGTAGTCGGTCACGCCCGCCTTGTAGTAGATGGTCTGCGGGCCGATGGGCAGCACCGGCCGGTCGTCGTTGAACAGCGTGGGCATCCAGTAGCCCGACTTGTCCCCCGGCGCCTTGCAGGTGGTGCGGCCGGCGTCCAGGGAGGCCGTGGTGCTGGCCGCGTCGGTCGTGGTGTTGCCCATGAAGGTGTGGTCATGGGACGCGCCCGGCTGCTGCGGGTACACGATGGGGTCGTCCGCCTTGGTGTGGCTCACCGAGCAGTTGGCCTGGAACTCGTGGAAATAGCGGTGCGGCGGCTCCTGCGTGGACGGGGTGACGCCGGTGACCGGCGGGTTCGCGGGAATGTAACCGTCGCCGTCCGGGTCCTCGGGCGAGGAGGACGACGGCGCCGCCATGACATGCCCCGCGTGGGCGGCCGTGACACCGCCGCTCGCGGGCTTCGCCGGGGGCGCTTCGGCGCTCATCGCGATACCACCGAGCCCGAGCGAGGTCAGCAGTAACGCGCCTGCGATCAGGGTTCCTGAAACGATCTTCGATCTCCGTGCCATGGAGACTCCTGCCACGTGGAGAGAGGGTGAAGGTGGCCGGGCGGCCGTACACGGCGAGGACTCGCGGCGCCGTGGGTGCGGGCCGGGCCGCCCGCATGACGGGCCGTCATGGGCCCGCGACAACAGTGGGAGAGCGCTCTCCAAGACCGGAGTGTCCGGGCGGGGAGGCAAAGGTGTCAAGGCGTCGAGCGGAAAGGATCAGACGCCGACTCCGCTTACCTCTTGAACACAACATCCATAGACACGAGCGGCCGCGAATCCGCCCCAAGTGCGCCCGAACTAGCTGAATTTCCAGGCCAGTTGATGTTCAAAAGGCAACAACACGCACAGACTGCGGTCACAACTCTTGACGAGTCGTTCACATGGCTGAAGCATGCGACGGCAAGAGAGCGCTCCCTCACCCCCATCCCGTTCATTTACTGAACCAGGAGAGACGCCCCCATGACGCCTTCCCCCACGCCTTCTTCCTCCGGCCGCTCCCCGGTCGGCCGCCGGGCGGTGCTCGGGGCCGCGGCCGCCGTCGCATCGGCCCCCGCCCTCGCCGGCCTGGCCACTCCCGCGTCCGCCGCCCCCGCGGGCCGGAGAAAGAGCCCGCGGGCCCTGCCGGGCGGCGGCGACCTCGGCCCGAACGTCATCGTCTTCGACCCGTCCACGCCCGGCATCCAGGCCAAGCTGGACGAGGTGTTCAAGAAGCAGGAGTCGGCGCAGTTCGGCACCGGGCGCTACGCCCTGCTGTTCAAGCCCGGCTCCTACAGCGGGCTCAACGCCCAGATCGGCTTCTACACCTCCATCGCCGGGCTGGGGCTGTCCCCCGACGACACGACCATCAACGGCGACATCACGGTGGACGCCGGGTGGTTCAACGGCAATGCCACCCAGAACTTCTGGCGTTCGGCGGAGAACCTCGCGGTCGTCCCCGTCAACGGCACCAACCGCTGGGCGGTGGCGCAGGCGGCGCCCTTCCGGCGGATGCACGTCCGCGGCGGGCTCAACCTCTCCCCCGACGGCTACGGCTGGGCGAGCGGCGGCTACATCGCGGACAGCCGCATCGACGGCCAGGTCGGACCATACTCCCAGCAGCAGTGGTACACCCGCGACAGCGCGATCGGCAGCTGGCTCAACGGCGTGTGGAACATGGTGTTCTCCGGTGTGGAGGGCGCCCCCGGGCAGAGCTTCCCCAACCCGCCGTACACCACGCTCGACACCACCCCCGTCTCCCGGGAGAAGCCCTTCCTGTACCTCGACGGCAGCGAGTACCGGGTCTTCCTGCCCGAGAAGCGGACCAACGCCCGCGGGGTCACCTGGGGCAACGGCACCCCCCGAGGCACCTCGCTGCCGCTGTCGCAGTTCTACGTGGCCAAGCCCGGCGTCACCGCGGCCACCCTCAACGAGGCGCTCACCCAGGGGCTCCAGCTACTGCTCACCCCGGGGATCTACCACCTCGACCAGCCGATCCAGGTGAACCGGGCGAACACCGTCGTCCTCGGGCTCGGCTACGCCACGCTCATCCCCGACAACGGCGCCACCGCGGTCAAGGTCGCCGATGTGGACGGGGTGCGGCTGGCCGGTTTCCTCATCGACGCCGGATCGGTCAACTCGACCACCTTGCTGGAAGTCGGCCCGCAGGGAGCCTCGGCCGACCACTCCGCCAACCCCACCACCGTCCAGGACGTGTTCATCCGCATCGGCGGCGCGGGCCCCGGCAAGGCCACCACCAGCATGGTGATCAACAGCCGTCACACCATCGTCGACCACACCTGGGTCTGGCGCGCCGACCACGGTGACGGGGTCGGCTGGGAGACCAACCGCGCCGACTACGGAGTCCGGGTCAACGGCGACGACGTCCTCGCCACGGGGCTGTTCGTGGAGCACTTCAACAAGTACGACGTGCAGTGGTACGGGCAGCGGGGCCGCACCATCTTCTTCCAGAACGAGAAGGCGTACGACGCCCCGAACCAGGCGGCCATCCAGAACGGCTCCATCAAGGGCTACGCGGCCTACAAGGTGGCCGATTCGGTGACCACGCACGAGGGATGGGGGCTCGGCAGCTACTGCTACTACAACGTCGACCCGAGCATCGTGCAGCACCACGGCTTCGCCGCCCCGAACGCGTCGGGGGTGAAGTTCCACAATCTGCTGGTCGTCTCGCTCGGCGGCCAGGGCCAGTACGAACGCGTCATCAATGACATCGGATCCCCCACGTCGGGCACCACCACCGTGCCGTCGACCGTGGTGTCATATCCCTGATCTACGATGCGTCGCGGGCGGGTGTCCCCGGTGAACCGCCCTCGATGTACCGACCGCCCAGGAAGGACCACCACGCCATGGCGACCACCCCCGTGCGCGACCGTTCCACGATCATGGTCCTGAACGGGCCGAATCTGAATCTCCTGGGCCGTCGGCAACCCGAGATCTACGGGACGGACACCCTGGCCGACATCGAGAAGCTGGTCGCCGTGACAGCCGCGCCGCACGGTCTGATGACCGACTGCCGGCAGAGCAACCACGAGGGGCAGCTCATCGACTGGGTCCATGAGGCGCGTGAGCACCACGCGGCGGTCATCATCAACCCCGCGGGCTACTCCCACACCTCCGTCGCGCTGCGCGACGCCCTGGCGACCTGCGACGGTCTGCCGATCGTGGAGGTGCACATCTCCAACATCCACCAGCGGGAGACGTTCCGGCACCACTCCTATGTCTCCGCGCTGGCCAACGGGGTGATCGCCGGATGCGGTGTCCAGGGCTACGCGTTCGCCGTCGAGCGGGTGGCCGGCCTGCTGGCCGCCGCCAAGGCGTAGACGTCCGGCGCGTCAGGCCCTGATCACCTGGACACCGGCCTCGGTGTACGGAGCGACCAGCTCCGCATCGGCGCCGGTGTCCGTGATCAGCACATCGATCTCCTCCAGTGCGCAGATCCGGGCGAACGCCCGGCGGCCCAGCTTGGAGCTGTCGGCCACGACCACCACCCGGGCCGCCCGGCCGGCCATGAGGTGGTTGATGCTGGCCTCCCCCTCATGGTGGGCGGTCGCGCCCTGGACCGTGTCCAGCGCGTCCACGCCGAGGATCGCCAGATCCAGCGACACCTGGCCCAGCACTCCGGTGGCCAGCGGCCCCATCAGCTCGAAGGACTGCGGACGGGCCACCCCGCCGGTGAGCACGATCTTGACTTGGGGGCGCACCGCCAGCTCGCTGGCGATGTTCAGGGCGTTGGTGACGACCGTGACGGCCGGGCCGCCGCCCGGGGCGGACAGATCGCCGCGCAGGGAGATGGCGCGGGCGACCTCGGTGGTGGTCGTCCCGCCGTTGAGACCCACGATCGAGCCCGGTTCGGCCATCCGGGCCGCGGCCGCGGCGATCCGCTGCTTCTCCGAGGCGCGCCGGGCGGTCTTGTAGCGCAGCGGAAGGTCGTACGAGAGGTTCTGCGCGATCGCGCCGCCCCGGGTACGGGTCAGCATCTGCTGCTGAGCGAGCTCATCCAGGTCGCGGCGGATGGTCGCGGCGGACACCGCCAGTTCGGCGGCCGCCTCCTCCACATCGATCCTGCCGTCCCTGGTCAGCAGATCCAGCAGGGCGTTCCAGCGCTCGGGCCGTTTCACGTCGATCACCCTACCTCGCACACATCGGCTCTGGACTTTCGTGCGTGATCCTGCGCATTATCTGCTCGTACGAAACAACTCCGCGCATGAGAAGTGCTCGGGTCATCCGTGCGACGAGGGGAGTCCCATGAGCCACACCGAGGCCGAGATCGCGAGCCAGCCCGACTGCTGGCGGCGCGCCATCGCCCTGGCCCGGGATCCGGAGGGGCCCGTACGGGCGGCGCTGCCCCGGCCGGGTGAGCGGGTCGCCGTCGTCGGCTGCGGCACCTCGTGGTTCATCGCCCAGTCGTACGCGGCGCTGCGCGAGGCGGTCGGCCAGGGCGAGACGGACGCCTTCGCGGCGTCGGAGATGCCGGCCGGCCGCGCCTACGACCGGGTGGTGGCACTGTCCCGGTCCGGTACCACGACCGAGGTACTGGAGCTGCTCGGCGCGGTGCGCGGCCGGGTGCCCACCACCGTCATCACGGCGGTCCCCGACTCCCCGGTCGTGCGCGCCGCGGACGCCGCGGTCGTGCTCGATTTCGCCGATGAGCGGTCCGTGGTGCAGACCCGCTGGGCCACCAGCGAACTCGCCCTGCTCCGCGCCCACTTGGGCGCACCGCTGGAGCACCTGGAGGCGGACGGCGAGGCGGCGCTCGCCGAGCCGCTGCCCGGAGCGCTCGTGGACGCCGGGCAGTTCACCTTCCTCGGGCGGGGCTGGACCTACGGGGTCGCCCAGGAAGCCGCGCTCAAGATGCGCGAGGCGGCGGGAGCGTGGACCGAGGCATATCCGGCCAAGGAGTACCGGCACGGCCCGATCAGCGTGACCGGCCCGCGGAGCGTGGTGTGGTGGCTGGGCGAGGGGGCGTCGGATGTGGCGGACCAGGAGATCACCCGCACCGGCGGCCGGGTCGCCGGCTTCGGCCGCGACCCGCTGGCCGAACTGGTGGTGGTGCAGCGGCTCGCGGTCGCGATCGCGGCGACGCGCGGGCTCGACCCCGACGAGCCGCGCCATCTCACCCGCTCGGTGATCCTCGGCTGAGCCGGGGCGGACGCTACACGCGAACCGAACGAAGACAGAAACCGAACAAACACGGGAACGGCCAGAACATGGAAACGGGCGGAAGGAGCCGGTAGATGCCGCTGGTGGCCACCGGGGAGATCGTCGGGACGGCCGCACGCGCCGGGCTCGGCGCGGGTGCGTTCAATGTCATCCAGATCGAGCATGCCCAGGCGATCGTGGCCGGGGCGGAGGCGGCGGGCGCGCCGGTGATCCTGCAGATCAGCGAGAACGCGGTGCGGTATCACGGCGCCCTGGCCGCCATCGGCCGGGCGACCGTGGAGGTGGCCCGCGCGGCGCGGGTGCCGGTGGCCGTACATCTGGACCACGCCACCGGGCCGGAGCTGGTGCGGGAGGCGGTGGACCTCGGCTTCGGCTCGGTGATGTTCGACGCCTCGGCCCTGGAGTACGACGGCAATGTGGCGGCGACCGCCGAGGTGGCGGCCGACTGCCATGCCCACGGGGTGTGGGTGGAGGCCGAGTTGGGCGAGGTGGGTGGCAAGGACGGCGTCCACGCACCGGGCGCAAGGACCGATCCGGCCGAGGCCGCCGCCTATGTGGCGGCGACGGGTGTGGACGCGCTCGCGGTCGCGGTGGGCACCTCGCACGCCATGGTCGTCAAGGCCGCGGTGGTGGATCTGCCGCTGGTCGCGGCGCTGCGCGCGGCCGTGCCCGTACCGCTGGTGCTGCACGGCTCCTCCGGGGTGCCCGAGGCGGATCTGACCCGGGCCGTGGAGGCGGGGCTGACGAAGGTGAACATCGCCACCCATCTGAACGTGGCCTTCACCCGGGCGATCCGCGACCATCTAGCGGGCCACCCCGAGGTGGTCGACCCCCGCCGCTATGTCGCGGCCGCGCGTGACGCGGTGGCGCGCGAGGTGACCCGGCTGCTGAAGCTGGTGCGGGCCACGCACTGAGGGCGCCTGCCGGAAGATGTTCCGAACGCCGCCGATTCACGCGGTATCACGCATCGGCTTTCCCCGGGCGGGTGTATTGACATGAGCTTATCAACTCGCCAGGATGCCCGACGAGGTTAGGAAAGGTTCCTAACAAAGGGGTGTCCTATGCGCAAGCGTTTCGCTTTCGTACTCGCCGCGGCCGGACTGCTGGCCGGCTCCGTCACCGCCGGCGCCCATGCCACCACCCGGGGCCCCGCGCCGGCCCCCGCGTCCACCAAGGAGGGCACGGTCACCGCGGCGCAGCTCCTCGCCAAGGTGCAGGGCTGTTCACAGATATCCAGTGGCAAGTACCGCACCGACGACGAGACATCGGCCAACATCCCGGTCTGCGGTGCCAATGGGGCGGTCTTCTGGAAGGCCGACATGGACATCGACTGCGATGGCCAGGTGACCTCCCGGTGCAACGAGGACACCGACCCGTGGTTCCAGGACGACACCGCCTTCCACCAGTCGGACGGCAAGCCCCTCATCGCCGACAAGCTGCCGTATGTCGTGGTGCCGAGCCCGAGTTCCACCTGGGACTACACCAAGTCCGGCATCAAGGGCGGCGGTGTGGTCGCGGTCATCTACAACAACAAGGTGCAGTACGCGGTGGTGGGCGACACCGGGCCGACGAACATCATCGGTGAGGCGTCCTACGCCACGGCCAACGCGCTCGGCATCGACCCCGACCCGGAGACCGGCGGCGCCGAATCGGGGGTGACGTACATCGTCTTCAAGAACTCCTCCGTCTCCCCCATCGAGAACCACGACAAGGCCGTGTCGGTCGGCGACGGTCTGGCGAAGCAGTTCATCCAGAACAACTGACCCCGCCGCCCCGGCGGCGAACGGACTGTGGTGCACGGCCCCTGACGGCCGTGCACCACAGTTGTGCGTCCGCGAGGCGGCGGCATCGCGGGGCGCGGCCGGAGGGACGCGGCCGATGACTTTTCCTCAGCCGGGCGGTCTTCACCGGTGAACACCACGACAGGAGGTGGACGTTGGCCCGTCCCGAGCCCGAGAAGCCGCCCACGCCGCCCCCGGCCCCGCCGCCCCCGGCCGTGCTGCTCCTGGGGCGGCCGGTCACCCGCGCCGAGGTGGAGCGGCTGTGCGAACGGCTGTCCGCGCTGGCGCGCCGGGCCGGTCCTGGACCGGTCACCGTGGACGTGGGCGGGGTGGGCCGGCCGGACCTGGCCGTGGTCGAGGCCCTGGCCCGGCTGCGGCTGACCGCCGGCCGACTGGGGCGCGGGATCCAGCTCCGCAACGCCTGCGGCGAACTGCGGCGGCTGCTCGCCTGGACGGGGCTGGACGAGGCCCTGACGACCCCCGCGGCGTCAGGGCACGCCCTGGCGTCAGGCCACGCCCTGGGGCTCGAGCTGGGCGGGGAGGCCGAACAGCGGGAAGAGGCGCTCGGTGTCCAGGAAGGAGTTGAGCCCGGTGATCCGGCCCCCTGATATCTCGAGGACCTGAAGCGCCCAGGCCTCATGACGGCCGTCGGGGCCGCTCGGACGGTACTGGCCGAAGGCGGGCAGGCCGTTGGCCACGGTCGGGACCAGACGGGAGCCGCGGCAGCCGATGCCGTGGCCCAGCAGCCACTGGCGGATGTCCTCGTGGCCGCGCAGCCACAGCTCGTACGGCGGCATGGAGAGCGTGGCGTCCTCGTGCAGCAGGGCGGTGAGGGAGTCCAGGTCATAGCGCTCGAAGGCGTCCACATAGCGGGCCAGCAGGGCGCGCTGCTCCTCGTCCAGCGGCTTGACCGGGTCGGAGTCGCTGATCTCGCTCGCGGCGAGGGTGGCCCGGGCGCGCTGCAACGCGCTGTTGACGGACGCGACGGTGGTGCCCAGCAGCTCGGCGACTTCGCTCGCCTTCCACGCCAGCACCTCGCGCAGGATCAGCACCGCCCGCTGGCGGGGCGCCAGATGCTGCAGCGCGGCGATGAACGCGAGCCGCACCGCGTCCCGCTGGGCCGCCACCTCGGCGGGGTCTCCCCCGTCCGGCAGCACCTGGCCGTCCGGGACCGGCCCGATCCAGGTGGCCTCCGGCTGCTCGGCGAGCGCGGCCGGGAACGGGGTGGCCGCGGAGGTCAGATCCATGGGCCGGGCCCGGCGCTTGCTCCCGTTGAGCATGTCCAGGCAGACATTGGTGGCGATGCGGTAGAGCCAGGACCGCAGCGCGGAGCGGCCCTCGAAGCGGTCCAGGCCCCGCCAGGCGCGCACCATCGTCTCCTGGACGGCGTCCTCGGCCTCGAAGGCCGAGCCCAGCATCCGATAGCAGTAACCGGTCAGCTGCGTGCGGTACGGCTCCAGCTGGAGCTCGACACCGGTCGCGCCGTCCACCGCCGCCACATCACTCATCGCCGCACCTCATCGCTCTTCGGACTCCCATGGGGCAAACGTAGCGGGCACCACTGACAATGGCGCCGACCTGCGGAGACGACAGACGCATCGGGCACCGGACGGGTGATTCAGGCCACCGGGCGGGCACTGACCGCGGCGGCGTACACCTGTTGGCCGCCGCTGGCGATCATCCGCACCTCCGCACGGTCGCTGATCTCCGCCCGCACGATGCCGGTGTCGTCCGCGTACACGGGGTGCCCGCCCGGACCGCTGCTGTCCGTACGGTGCACCACCACGACGTCCTCGGCCCCCGGGACGGCCGCATCCGCGAAGATCAGCTCATACCTCTCTGGGCTCCGCATCACGCCCTCCTCAGCACCGACCCGCCCCCGTCATCTCAAACCGGGACATTCAACACTATCGCTCGGGCCGGGTGGCGCAAGAGGTTCGGTGGTCACCGCGATGCGGCGGCGACCCCCGCCCCGTCGGCGGCGTCCGCACCCTCCGCCGAGCCCTCCGCCTGATCCGCTTCGAGGGGCGTGCTCTCGAGGCGCAGCAGCGGCGCCAGGATGGGGCCGAAGAGGGTGGCCGCGGTGATGGACCCCAGGGTGATGGCCCAGGCGACCGGGCCGAGCGGGGTGCAGTCGAAGAACTGGCTGACGCCCGGGGTCTGGATGATGGCGGCGAGCACCGCGGCGGAGCCGAGGCCCGCGACCAGGACGTGCCGGTCAAGGCCGCCCGTGGTCAGGGTCTGCGCGAGCTGGGTGCCGACCAGGGCGGCGAGCGCCACCGTACCGGCCCGGCGGCTTCTGCCGGTGACCCGGGCGCCGGTCCACGCCAGTCCGGCCCCGGCGGCCGTGATGACGCCCCGCAGCAGCATCTCCTTGGTCAGCGCCGCGCCCAGGGAGCGGCTCGGGCCCTCCTTGAGCAGCCGTTCGCCAGTGTGCCCGGTCGGCTCGCGCACCGCGATGGCGAGCGCGGGCGCGAGGTCGGTCAGCAGGTTGACCAGCATGATCTGACGGGCGCTCAGGGGTGTGGTGCCGGTCAGGGCGGAGGCGGCCACGCTGAAGGTGACCTCGCCGAAATTGCCGCCGATGAGGATGGCGAGGGCCGCCCGGACCGAGGCCCACATGGCGCGCCCCTCCATCAGGGCCGAGACGATCGTCTCCAGGCGGTCGTCGGTGACGACCAGGTCCGCCGCGGCGGTCGCGGCGGGGGTGCCGCGCCGCCCCAGGGCGATCCCGACGTCCGCGAGCCGGATCGCGGGGGCGTCGTTGGCGCCGTCCCCGGTCATCGCCACCACCCGGCCGAGGCGCTGATACGCCTGGACGATGCGGACCTTGTGGTGCGGGCTGCACCGGGCGATCACGTCCACCGTCGGCAGCAGCTCGTCCAGCTCCGCGTCGTCCATCTCGTCCAGCTCCGGACCGGTGCACACCTTCGGCTCGGGGAGATCCATGATGGGGGCCGCGATGGCGTCCGCGGTGGCGGGGTGGTCGCCGGTGAGCATCATGGTCTGCACACCCGACTCGCGCAGCCGCGCGAGGGCGGGGGCGGCACTGGTGCGCACGGGGTCGGCGATGGCGATGAAGCCGAGGAAGTCCAGGTCCCGTACGGCCTCGTCGGACAGCTCCTCGCCCTCCCGCATCCGCCGCTCGGCCACCGCCAGCACCCGGCGTCCGGCGCCGGCCAGCTCCTCAGCGGTCTCGCCCAGCTTCCTGATCCCCTCCGCGTCCAGTTCGGTGGCCTGGCCGGTGCCCGGGGTGCGCCGCCGTGCGACCCGGTCCAGGACGCCCTCGGGCGCGCCCTTCACGCTGAGCAGCGGACCGTGCACGGTGCGCCCGGTGGTGGCGTGGTAGGCGCGGGAGGGTTCGAAGGGCAGCGCGTCGGTACGGCGCCAGCGGGGCGCTCCGCGCCGCACCCCGACCCCGGCCCGGCGCGCCCCGACGCTCACCGCGCGGTCGGTCTGGTGCGCCATGGGCTCGGACTGGCGGGCCGGCGGGGTCGCGCGCAGGGCGGCGGCGAGCACTGCCTTACGGCGCGCGTCGAGCCGGTCGGCTGGGAGCGGGCCGCCGCTGTCGCTGACGGCCGCGAGCTGGAGGTTGCCCTCGGTGAGGGTTCCGGTCTTGTCGAAGCACAGCACGTCGGCGCGGCCGAGCGCCTCGATGGTGCGGGGGTTGCGGACCAGGGCGCCGAGGTCGGCCAGCCGGCGGGCGGCGGCCAGCTGGGCCGCGTTGACCAGGAACGGGAGCCCTTCGGGGACGGACGCGACGGCGAGGTTGACGGCGGAGGCGAGGTTCTCGGTGAGCGGGAGGCCGTGCAGCAGTCCGGCGCCGGCGACCGCGGCGGCGGACCCGAGCGCGATGGGCACGCTGGACCGGGTGAGCGAGGTCAGCCGCGCCTCGACACCGGTGACGGGGGCTGCCTGGCGGGCGGTGGCCAGGCTCCGGCCGACCTCAGTCGCCGGTCCGGTGGCCACGACGACGGCCACGGCGCGCCCCGCGGAGACGGTGGTGCCCTCGTAGAGCATCGACCGGCGCTGGGTGATGTGCGCGCCGACGACCGGCGCCGGATCCTTGCTCACGGGCAGCGATTCGCCGGTCAGCGAGGACTCGTCGACCTCGAGCCCCTCGCCCTCCAGCAGCCGGCAGTCGGCGGGCACCACGTCCTCGGGGCCCAGCATGACGATGTCGCCGGGGACGAGGTCCCCGGCGGTCACGAGGCGTTCCGTACCGCCCCGGCGGACCCGGGCGCCGATCGCCGATCGGGCGAACAGCTCGGACAGCGCCCGCTCGGTTCTGACCCGCTGGAATCCGCCGACCAGGGCGGAGATGCCGGTGATGGCGGCCACCAGCGCGGCGTCGGTGCGCGAGCCCACGGCGGCGGCCAGGGCGGCCCCGGCGGCGAGGACCGGGGTCAGGGGGTTGGCCAGCTCCTCGATGAACGCGGCGGGCAGGGTGGTGCGGGTGGGCTCGCCGCGGCGCGGCCCCAGCGCGGTGCGGGCGGTCGCCTCCTCCGGCGTGAGGCCGTCGTGGTCGGCCTCCAGGCGCTCCAGCACCCGGGGGACGGGCATCAGATGCCAGGGGGTGGTGGTCACCGGCGGGTCCATGGGGCGGGCGAGGAGCTGGCGCGCCCGCCAGTGGCCCAGGGCGAAGGCCAGGGTCCCCGCGGTGGTACCCGCCGCGGCGGCGCGGGCGGTGGCCTGGTTCGGGGCTGCCTGGAGGGCGGCCACCGCGCCGACGGCGCTGCCGCCCGCGGACAGCAGGGCGCTCTCCCGGTCGACCCGCGCGGCCACGCCCACGGCGTCCACGATGAGCCCGGCCGACTCCAGGTCGGCGCCGACGAGCAGATGGGCGCCCCAGGCCGGGGGCTCGCCGTCGCGGTGCACGCCGACGCCGCAGTCGGCCGCTCCCAGGGCCCGGCGGTTGCCGGAGAGCAGCAGCACCACGGCGCCGTCGGCCTGCAGGGACCGTACGGAGGCCACGAGGCGGCGGCCGGAGGGCACCACCGCGTCGGCGAAGGTGAAGCCCGTGGGATGGGGCCGGTCGGTGGCCAGGACGATGCGGGATCCTGCCCGGCGGGCGGCGGCCGCCACGGCCTCGGCGCCCGGCACGGTCTGCGGGGCGAGGCCCACCACCGCCTGGAGCGTGCTTCCCCGGGCCAGGCCGAGCACCCGCTCGCTGCCCCTGCGGCGGAGCCGCGCCGCGGTCTGCTGCCCGGTGCGGCCCGTCAGCTCCAGCCGGTCCAGGGAGCCGAGTACCCATCCGTTGTCGTGGCGGGTCTCCAGGGGCTCATCGGGGTCGAAGAGGCCGAAGAGCCGCTCGGCGGTCGGCTCGGGGTCGGCGCCGCCGAGGAGTTCCAGGTCGATGGGCTCGTAGCGGTCGCCGCGCAGCGCCGCCTCGTCCAGCACCACGGTGTCGACCTGGCCCAGCCGCCGCAGACTGCTGCGGTCCATGGCGAGGACGCCGCGCAGGGCGAGAAACTGGCCGAGGCTGGTCGCGAACCCCTCCCGGCCGGCCCCCGGCGCCTTGGGCACGGACGAGAACGCGACCGCGAATCCGCGACGCGGACCGGCGAACGGGGCCGCGAGGACGCCGGCCGCGGCCCCGGCGGCCATGGAGCGCTCCGCGAAGCGCTCCACGGTGTCCTGGGGGGGCTTTCCGGGCCGCTCGACCACGATCGGCTCGGCCACCACGTCCTGGGGGCCGTGCACGAGCTGTGGCTCCATCGCCGCCCAGGCCCGGCCCTCCGCCTCCGCCTCCCGCCACAGGGCCGCCCGCTGGACGAGGTCGAGCGCGAGGCCGCCGCCCCGGGTGGCCACGCCCTGGGTCAGCGCGGTCAGCACCGGCAATGCCGCCTCGGTGGGCTGCCCGCGGGTGATGGCCAGGGCCAGCCGCCGCAGGCGGGGGTGGTGCTGGATGATGGACAGGGTCGCGGCCACCTCGTTCGGCAGTTTGAGCCACGGGGTGAGACGCAGGGCGGTGGCCACGCTCAGCCCCACGACGTCCGCCGCCACGACGGCCAGCGACTGGGCCTCCTTCGCGCCGCCGGAGGGATGGCGCGGCTCCGGGGCCCACTCGTCGAACTCCTCGGTGGGCGCGACGGGCTCCTGGACCTCCGCGCGCTCGATCCGTGCGATCAGGTCCTGCTCGGACGGGGGCGGCTTGCGCACGGCCACCACGACCCGCTCGGAGGGCGCGTTGACCCGTGCCCATTGCACCCGCGGATGCTCCTCGAGGACCCGTTCCACCCGGCGGGCCACCTGCTCGCCCCCGATCCCATGCACCCCGCGGACCTCGATGTAGTACCGCCCCGGGTAGGACCAGATCCCGCGCTGGGAGGGCTGGACCAGGCGCCCGACGGCTCCGGCGGCATCCCGCACACCCGCGGCCACACCGGCCTTGATGGGCGCGAGGAGCTGCAGAGGTGGCAGGGGCAGCAGCTTCAGCGTCGCCAGGGGCAGATGCAGCGGTGACAGCGGTGACATCGAGGGAACCTCCGCTCCCCGGGCGGCCTGCCCGGTTCATCCCTATTACCCTTAAATAGGAAGAAGATTCAATCCGTCATCACCGTGTGGACGTGAGACCAGTGACCACTCCCGCTACTTCACGCAAGCGCAGCTCCTCGACAGCCGCGAAGAAGACGGCACCGGGGCGCGGCGGCAAGTCGACGAAGTCCGCCGCGGCAGCCACGTCGGCCACGTCGAAGTCTTCGCAGCCGAAGAAGGCGACGAAGACCACCAGGCCATCGAAGACCACGCAGCGACAGCGGACGGCGAAGGCCGCCAAGGGCGCCAAGGGCGCCATGGAGACGTCGCGCAGTGACGGCAGGCGCAGCCTGACCCTTACGGTGCCCACGTTCGACACCATGGGCCACGCGACGAAGGAAACCCTCGGCACCGTCGGCCACGCCACCAGGGGCACCCTCGACACCGTCGGCCACGCCACCAGGGGCACCCTCGACACCATGGGTCACGCCACGAAGGAGACCTTCGACACAGTCGGCCACGCCACCACCCGTGCCACCGGGGGTGCGGCGAGGGTTGCCCTGAAGCCGGTCGAGATGGCCCGCCGGGTGCTGCCCGCCAAGGGCGGACTCCCGCTGTACGTGGGGCTCGGCGCGCTGGGTGCCGTGGAGGTCATCGAATGGCCGGTGGCCGTCGGCATCGGGGTAGGTTATGCGGTGCTGCGCAAGGGCGGCATCATGGCCCCGCCGGCCGAGAAGGGCACCGAAGGCCGCAGCACGGGCCGTTCGAAGAGCAGCCGCTCGGGGAGTCGCGCCAAGACGCGCAAGTCGGCCAAGGCCGCGGCGTAGCGCTCCCACCAGCGGCTCCCGCCTCCCGCCGGTTCCGTCAGCAAAGCGGGCAAAAAGCGGGCACGACTCTGTTGGAAACGGGCACCCCACAGTCACTGTAGCGTTGGTATACACCAGGAAGCGGATCTAACACCCGTCACTGAATTCCCCCTGGGGTACGGCGCATTGCGTGGCCCGCTGTGCGCCGACCCTCCGTCACCTGGGGGTTGACCCGAGACGGACTGACCACTCCGTCACGAACCGACTGAAAGCGGTGACTCCTCTTGGCCCTCCCCCACAGCGCTCAGAGTGCCCCTCGAGTGCCCGGACAGGCAGTGCCCGCCGCCGCCTCGCGGCACGCCACCGGAATGGCCACACTCGCCCCCGACCTCCATGTGGTGGCCGGGGACGAGGACTTCTGCCGACATTTCGGCGCATCCTCTGCTGAGTTGTGCGGCCGCAGCCTGTTCGACCTGCTGCACCCCAGCACCTCCTCCGTCCTGCGGGAACACTTCTCGCGGCTGCACGACGGACGGCGCACCCGCTTCACCGAGCGCGTCCTCGGCTGCCACTCACGCGGCCAGGTGTTCTCGGGCAAGCTGACCGGCACGGCCATCCAGGGCCGGTCCGACCGCCTCTCGGCCATCGTCGTCATGGTCAAACCGGATGACGAACGACCCGAGGAGGCACCCGCCCCCACCAGCCAGAAGCTGCTCTCGCCGCTGGAGGCCCGGATACTCGAGGGAGTGGCCACCGGCGCGTCGACCGTACAGATGGCCGCCAAGCTCTACCTGAGCAGACAGGGCGTCGAATACCACGTGGGATCGATGCTGCGGAAGATGAAGGCACCCAACCGGGCCGCCTTGGTCTCGCGCGCCTACGCGGCAGGCATGCTGACCGTGGGCACCTGGCCGGCCCGGGTGCGGCCGGAATTCGTCAAATGAGGCCGGTCATGTGACACCACGTCACTCCGAACGGGCCCGGGGCGGCATGCCCCGGGCCCGTCGCCTTCGGCCGCCCCCACCCCTACCGGCCGGTACTCCACGGGCCCGGCGTGAAACGCGTCCGCCGCTCAGTAGTCTGGGACGGCCATGCGTTCACTCCCCCACGCGTCGCGCACCGCGCGACGACGCCCCCGCCCTCGGCTGCCACGCGGCCTTCTGTCCGCCGTGGCGGCCGCGTGCGCCATCGTGACCGCCGCGGGGTGCGCGGCCCAGTCCGGGGTGCGGGACGACGGCGCGGCGCCCACACTGTCGGCGCCGGCCAGCGCGGTTCCGCTGTGGCCCCAGTACACTCCCTCGGCCACGTCGTCGCCCCGTCAGAAGCCGGACTTCGACCGCTATCTGCCGGTGAGCAGACTCCGACTGCCCTCGGGCGGACTGACCGCCGTCTCGGCGCAGGACCTGCTGCTCAACGACCCCAATGTGCCGGCGCTGGTGCAGAAGGAGATCTCCGTGTGCCCGGGCAGTGGCGACTGCCCGCTACGGGGCGCCGTCCACCGCGATCTGACCGGCGACGGCAAGGACGAACAGGTGGTGGCGGTCGATCTGCCGAGACTCGAGCGGACGCTGCTTCAGGTCTACACGGCCTCGGGCCGCACGGTCCGCCCCGTGCTGATCTACTGGGGCCCGCCGGGGCTCACCGGCGAAACCTTCGGCCGCGATCTGCTGATCAGCGCGACCGGCCAGGACGGGCGGGTCACCACGCGCTTCCGCTGGAACGGCCGCGTCATGGCGGCCGTGACGCCCGAGGGTGACGCGGACACCCGGGCGAAGGAGCCGGGGGCCGACCCGGCTGTCGTACCGGAACCAACGCCGGACAGCAGCAGCACGGCGGCCCCGGGCCCCCGTACGAAGACGAGGACGACGCGATGACCACCGGCTTCCTCCCGCCCGGCCCCGCCCCGGGCACCGGCTCCCCGACCGAGGCACATCTGCTGCTCGTCGAGGACGACGAGGTGATCCGCAATACGGTGCGGATGGCCCTGGAGCGGTACGGCTTCACGGTGTTCACCGCGGGCGACGGTCTCACCGGCCTGGAGATCTTCCGTGAGAAGCAGCCCGATCTGCTCCTCCTGGATGTGATGCTGCCCGAGCTGGACGGCATCGGACTGTGCCGCAGGGTCCGCGAGTTCAGCCTGGCGCCGATCCTGATGATGTCCGCGCGCGGGGACACCCTCGACGTCGTCTCCGGTCTCGAAGCGGGTGCCGACGACTATGTGATCAAGCCGTGCGAGAGCGCGGTCCTGGTGGCCCGTATCCGCTCGCTGCTGCGCCGCGCCTCCTTCACCCCCGCGGCCCGCGCCCCGCACGCCGAGACGCGGAACGGGGCCGCGGAGCCGGACGGCGCGGCCGGGCCGGACACCCTCGTCTTCGGCGATCTGACCATCGACACCCTCGGCATGGAGGTGCGCCGCGCGGGAGAGCCGCTCGCCCTGACCCCCACCGAACTGCGGATGCTGCTGGAGTTCGCCGGCTCACCCGGTGTGGTGCTGGAGCGCCGTACGCTGCTCAGCCGGGTCTGGGACCACGCCTGGCAGGGCGACACCCGGGTGGTCGACCTCCATGTGCAGCGGCTGCGAGCGAAGATAGGCGCCGAACGGATCGAGACGGTCCGCGGCTTCGGATACAAGCTGCGGCGCTGATATGACGCTGAGATGGCGGATCGTGGCCCTGGTGGCGGCGGCGACCTGTGCCGCCGCGGCCGCGGTGGGGGTGCTGGTGCACCATGCCTCACGCGACCGCGAACTGTCCCAGGCGCGCGAAGGGGCACGGACCACGCTCGACCGTGCCGCGCTCAGTTACGCCCGCACCGGCGGCGTCCAGGGCTCCGGTGCGGTGATGGACGCACCCGGGCTGCCCCAGGGTCTGCGGCGGCTGGTGAAGAAGGGGCATCAGGGCACCGAGTTCACCACCGGCCCGGACGGGCCCGCGATGTGGGCGGCCCGGCCCGCCGATGGCCAGGTCCTGTCCGTACGCGTCGACATGAGCACCGCGATGCGCAACATCGGCGCGCTGGACACCAACATCATCCTGGCCGGACTGATGACCACCGCCGTGGTGCTGCCCCTGGGCGTACTGACCGCCGAGCGGATGAGCCGGCGGCTGCGGCTCGCGGCGGCCACCGCGCGGCGGATCGCGGCCGGGGACCTGGACGCCCGGATCTCCGCCGCCGCCCGCCCGCACGACGAGATCGCCGAGATCTCCGGGGCCGTGGACTCGATGGCCGCCGCGCTGCAGGAGCGGCTGCTCGACGAGCAGCGGTTCACCGCCGATGTGGCGCATGAGCTGCGCACTCCACTGATGGGCCTGGTCACCGCCGCCGAGCTGCTCCCGCCGGGGGAGGCGGCCGGGTATGTGCGCGACCGGGTGCGGGTGTTGAGCACACTGGTCGAGGATCTGCTGGAGATCTCCCGGCTGGACGCGGGGGCCGAGGAGGCCGATCTGTCGCCCTGCCCGCTGGGACCCGTGCTCGACGATGCCATCGCCGGCACCGGGCTGTCGGCGTGCCTGCGCACCGGCGACGCGGAGGACAGCGGGCCTCAGGCCCCCGAGGACGGCCCGAAGGTGTGGACGGATCCCCGCCGGCTGACCCGCATCGTCACCAATCTCGTGGTCAACGCCCATCGCCACGGCCGTGAACCGGTCGAGGTGACGGTGGCGGCGGACGGCCGGACCGTGACCGTCCGCGACCATGGAACCGGCTATCCGGACGATCTGCTGGAGAAGGGTCCGCAGCGGTTCCGCACCGGGGTCCGGGAGCGGGGCCGGGGCCACGGTCTCGGACTGACCATCGCGGCGGGACAGGCTCAGGTCCTCGGCGCCACGCTCACGTTCGGCAACGCACCGGACGGCGGCGCGGTCGCCACGCTGCACCTGCCGGAGCGGCCCGAGCCCGGACCGATACACGGCTGATACATCATCGAGCGGAAGTCGAGAAGCGGTCGAGCCCCGGCCGAGATCGCCCGTTGCCGTTCCGAAGATCTTCGCTGAGGAGGATGGCGCCGACCCCCGCGAATCCTCGCGGCCGGGATCGATGGAGGAGCAATCGGCATGGCAGGTCCCCTCACGGCACTACGCGATCGGTTCACCCCGGACTCGGAGCAGGCGCCGCGGGACACCAGACCCCCGAGCCGACAGCGCGGTGAGAAGAGACACGGAAGGCGGAAGCGGACCGGCATCCGGCGGTTCTTCACCTGGCGGAAGCTGATCGCCTATGTGGCCTGCCTGTGCGCCCTGCTGATCGGGGCGTTCACCGTGCTCTACTACTCCATCGACGTTCCCAAGGCCAACGCCCAGGCGAAGGCGCAGAGCAACGTCTACAAGTACAGCGACGGCACGATCCTCGCCCGCACCGGCGAGATCAACCGCGAGATGGTCACCCTCGACCGGATACCCACGGGCGTGCAGCACGCGTTCGTCGCGGCGGAGAACAAGTCCTTCTACAAGGACCGGGGCGTGGACCCGATGGGCCTTCTGCGGGGATTGGTCAACACCGTGGCCGGCAAGGGCACCCAGGGCGGCTCGACCATCACCCAGCAGTACGTCAAGAACTACTACCTGAGCCAGGAACAGACCGCCAGCCGCAAGATCAAGGAGCTGGTGATCTCCCTCAAGGTCGACCAGCGCAACTCCAAGGAGGACATCCTCGCGGGGTATCTGAACACCAGCTTCTTCGGCCGCGTGGCCTACGGCATCCAGGCCGCCGCCCGCGCGTACTACGACAAGGACGTCGACGACCTCACGGTCGAGGAGGGCGCGTATCTGGCGGCGCTGGTGCAGGCCCCCAGCCAGTACGACTGGGCCGTCGCGAGCCCCAAGGCGAAGCGTCTGGTCACCCGGCGCTGGAACTATGTGCTGGACAACATGGTCGACATGCGCTGGCTGGACCCCGCGCAGCGGAAGGACATGCGCTTCCCCGTGCCGGTCGACCCCAAGCCCGCCCCCGGTCTCGACGGCCAGGCCGGCTATCTCGTGGACGCGGCCCGCAATGAGCTGATCGCCTCGGGCGTCAGCGAACAGGAACTCGCCGCGGGCGGCTGGACCATCACCCTCAACGTCGACCCGGCCAAACAGCGGGCGCTGGAGAAGACGATGCGGCAGGGCCTCGACGGCTCCGCCAAGGGGAAGCCCCGGGCGGACGGTTCCGCCGAGAAGAAGCAGGCTCGTGCGGACGCCGCCGCCACCCAGGGCGGCGCGGTCTCGCTGGACCCGAGGAACGGACAAATCCTCGCGCTCTACGGCGGCCGGGACTACACCCGGCACTATCTGTCCAATGCGACGCGCGGCGACTACCAGGTGGGCTCCGCCTTCCAGCCGGTCACCGACGCCGCCTCCATGGAGGCCAAGATACGCAACGGGCCCGACGCCGGCGGACTGCCGGAGATCAAGCGCACCGCCCGGGCCCTCGGCATGGACACCGACGGCGGCTTCGGCACCAAGGAGTCGGTCGGGCTGGGGCTGATGGGCTCCAGCCCGCTGAAGATGGCCGGTGTCTACGCCTCGTTCAGCCACCAGGGCAAGCGGGTCACCCCGAGCATCGTGAAGTCCGCACGGCGCGGCGACGAAACGGCCGGGCTGCCGAAGGCCGTGGGCGATCAGGCGATCGCCCCCGCGGCGGCCCAGCTGGTCACCCGGAATCTCGTCATGGCCGGCGGAACGGACGCGGTACGCACCGTCAAGCGCCCCTCGGCGGGCAAGGGCGGGGTCTCCGACGACAAGAGGGCGGCCTGGTACGTCGGTTACACCCCGGACCTGGTCACCGCGGTCGCCCTCTTCGGCGAGGACGCCGAGAAGCGCAAGCAGATCCCGCTCAAGAACGCCAGTGCCCAGCGGGTCGCCGACCTCTGGAGCGACTACACCGACCAGGCGCTGCGCAATGTACCCGCGACCTGGTTCGACTCCGGCTCCGAGGCCGGGGCGATTCCGAACCCGACCCGGATGGCGCCTACCGGACGGTGAGGGCGGCGGCGAAGCCGCCGGCGAGGGCGGCGGCCCCGAGGAGGCAGACCAGGAGCAGCCGGCGGCGCAGCGTGCGGTAGACCTCCTGGTACTCCGCCCGCAGCTCCTCACAGCGCCGCACCACCTTGCGCAGGGTCTGCTCGGTGACGGCCAGCTGGTCCTGGATGTAGAGCCGCTCGACCTCCGCCCGCTGGGCGGAGGTCAGCCAGTCGAGCCGGGCGGTGAGGCGGCAGGCCCGCTCCCGGGCCGCGTCCCGCTCCGTCTGCAGCAGCAGATAGCCCTCGATCTGGTTGATTCCGGCGGCGATACCGGGGGGCTCGGCGGCTCTGGCCATACTCACGCCACACTCTCCTTCTGGCCGACATCGGGATGGTGCAGGTCGAACGCGGGGGATTCGGAACGGATCTTCGGCAGGCTGACGAAGTTATGGCGCGGCGGCGGGCAGGAGGTCGCCCATTCCAGGGAACGGCCATATCCCCAGGGGTCGTCGGTGACGACCTTCTCGCCGTACTTGGCAGTCTTCCAGACGTTGTAGAGGAACGGCAGGAACGACAGGCCGAGGACGAAGGAGCTGATGGTCGAGATGGTGTTCAGGGTGGTGAAGCCATCGGCCGCCAGGTAGTCGGGAATTCTGCGGAGCATTCCCTCGGCGCCCAGCCAGTGCTGCACCAGGAACGTGCCGTGGAAGCCGAGGAAGAGGGTCCAGAAGGTGATCTTTCCCAGCCGCTCGTCGAGCATCTTTCCGGTGAACTTGGGCCACCAGAAGTGGAATCCGGCGAACATCGCGAAGACCACGGTGCCGAAGATGACGTAGTGGAAGTGGGCCACCACGAAGTAGGTGTCCGAGACATGGAAGTCCATCGGCGGCGAGGCCAGGATCACGCCGGTCAGACCGCCGAAGACGAAGGTGATGAGGAATCCGATCGCCCAGAGCATCGGGGTCTCGAAGCTCAGCGACCCCTTCCACATCGTGCCGATCCAGTTGAAGAACTTGATACCGGTCGGCACGGCGATCAGGAACGTCATGAACGAGAAGAACGGCAGCAGCACTCCGCCGGTGACATACATATGGTGCGCCCAGACGGTGACCGAAAGACCCGCGATGGAAATCGTCGCCGCGATGAGCGAGATATAGCCGAACATCGGCTTCCGGGAGAAGACCGGAATGACCTCGGAGATGATGCCGAAGAACGGCAGGGCGATGATATAGACCTCCGGATGGCCGAAGAACCAGAAGAGATGCTGCCAGAGCAGCGCCCCGCCATTGGCCGCGTCGAAGACATGCGCGCCGAATTGGCGGTCCGCCTCCAGGGCGAACAGCGCGGCGGCCAGCACCGGGAAGGCCAGCAGCACCAGCACACCGGTCAGCAGCACATTCCAGGTGAAGATCGGCATCCGGAACATCGTCATGCCCGGAGCGCGCATGCAGATGATCGTGGTGATGAAGTTGACCGAGCCGAGGATGGTGCCGAAGCCGGAGAGGGCCAGACCCATGATCCACATGTCCGCGCCCGCCCCCGGTGAGCGCACCGCGTCCGACAGCGGGGAGTAGGCGAACCAGCCGAAGTCGGCCGCGCCCTGCGGGGTCAGGAACCCGCCCACCGCGATCAGTGAGCCGAAGAGATACAGCCAGTACGCGAACATGTTCAGCCGCGGGAACGCCACATCGGGCGCACCGATCTGCAGCGGCATGATCCAGTTGGCGAACCCCGCGAACAGCGGGGTGGCGAACATCAGCAGCATGATCGTGCCATGCATGGTGAACGCCTGGTTGAACTGCTCGTTCGACATGATCTGCAAACCCGGTCGGGCCAGTTCGGCGCGCATCAGCAGCGCCATCACCCCGCCGATGCAGAAGAAGGCGAACGAGGTGATCAGGTAGAGCGTGCCGATCGTCTTGTGATCGGTGGTGGTCAGCCATCTGACGGCGGTAGACCCTGGTCCGGGGCGGCGCGACGGCGGGGCGGCCGGCGCCGCCGCGACAACGGTGTTGTTCCTCATGACCGCTAGGTGTCCGGCACCCCTCGAACCGTCACTCCGACAGCTGTTGCCTATTTCTCGCTCCGGGGTGTGATGATCCGAGGCATGCCGGACACCTTCGGATCATGAGCACCGACGACGCCTTCGACGCCGCCTACCGTGAGCATTACTGGGCGGTCAGCCGTTTTGTGGCACGGCGGCTGGACGACCAGGCATGGGAGGTCGAGGAAGTCGTCGCCGAGGTCTTCGCGGTGGCCTGGCGGCGCCGGGCCGAACTGCCCGAGTCACCACTGCCATGGCTGTACGGGGTGGCCCGGCACTGTCTGGCCAACACCGTGCGCGGCAAGGGCCGTTACCGCAGGCTGCTGGCCAAGCTGGGCCACCACGAGGTGACGCGCGGTGGGCGCACCGTGGCGAGCCCGGACGCGGAACGGCCGGGCTCCTGGGTGCTGGAGGCGCTGTCCCGGCTCGCCGAGGCCGACCAGGAGGTGCTGCGGCTGACGGCGTGGGAGGAGCTGACCGTCGAGGAGCTCGCCGTCGTGCTGGGGTGCGGCCGGTCCGCCGCGGCGATGCGGCTGCACCGGGCACGGCGGCGGCTGCGCGAGCAGATAGAGACCCCGCGCCGGGACGACCGGGTCTCGCTGGGGTGCACGAGCGGCAAGGGCGACATGGCCGACTGGGCTGACAGGGCCGGCAAGGCCCACAAGGATGGACACGCATGACCGACGAACTGGATCTGCTCCGCGAGGCCAACCCCGTGTCCGCCGACACCGGCCCCTGGCGGGACCGGCCGCTGGACGCGCGCGCCGAGCTGCTGCTGTGGCGGCTGCCGTCCCGGGACCGGGGGCGCCGTACCGTCCGGCGCGCGGTCTGGAGCCTGGAGGCCCTGGCGGCCGCGACGATCCTCGCCCTCGCGCTGACCGTCTCGGGCACCGGCTCCCCCTCCGCCGTGGCCGCGTCCAGGCCGCTGCCGCTGGTGGCGCATGCCTCCCGGGCGGACGTATCGCTGGCCGAGATCGTCCGGCAGGCGCGGGCCGCGGCCGAGAGCTCCGCCGAGAAGAGCAGGAGGGGCAGCCATCTGCGGACCTGGTCGCTGAGCATGGAGTCGGGGAAGGACGCGGTGACTCTTCCGCAGGAGTCCCTGACCCGCTGGAAGCCCGACGGCAGCGGTTCGCTCCTGGAAGTGGCCATCGATCCGCGCCACCCGGACCGCCCGGTGATCGCCGACGGTACGCCGCCACGTGCGGTCCACGACGGCAAGGTGCTGCGCGAGGAGAAGTATCCGGCCGGTATCAACGGGGCCAACGAGAGCTACTTCGAGGATCCTCCGGCCGGGGCCTCGGCACTGCGCGCCTATCTCGCCGTCTGGTCCCCGGGCGCGGACGACGACCCGGCGGAGCTGATCTCGGCCATCGAGGCGTTTCTCGCGGTGTGGACTCCCGGTCCGCGCCAGCGGGCGGACATCGTCACCCTGCTGTCCCGGATCGAGGGGCTGCGCCCGGCGGGCAAGGTCACCGACCGGCTCGGCCGGGAGGGGCAGGCGTTCCGGTTCACCCCCGCTTCCTCCGGGATGCGGTACCTGATCGTCCTCGATCCGGACGACGGCAACGTGCTGGACGTCGAGGAGACCGTCACCCGGGACGATCCGGAGTACAAGCTGAAGGCGGGCGACGTGATGTCGTACAAGGCATGGGTGTCCTGATCGATCGGACGCGAGGGCGCCAAGCGGGCCACGGGTCACCCCGGGCGGGCGTCAGCCGCCGTCCCGCTGGCAGTGGGGGCACCACAGGCTGGTCCGCCCCGCGATCCGGCCACGGCGCAGCGGATGGCCACAGCGGGGGCAGTGCGGGTCCGGGTCGTCGCGCTGTCCGGTGAGCCAGTCCGGGTCGTCCGGCACCCGCTCCGCCCGCACCGAGGCGCGCAGGACCTCGCGTATCGCGGTGTGGAGCCGTTCGTGTTCGTCGTCGGTCAGCGCGTTCGCCGGCCGCTGCGGATGGATCCGGGCCCGCCACAGGATCTCGTCGCCGAGCAGGTTGCCGAGCCCGGCGATCACGGTCTGGTCGGTCAGCGTGGCCTTGACGCGTCCGCGCCGCCCCGCCAGCAGCCGGTCGAGATCGGCCCGGCTCAGGGAGAGCGCGTCCGGGCCCTGATCGCCGAGGATCCGGTCGACGTCGGCTTCGGTGGCGGCGAGCCAGATGCCCTGGAGTTTGCGCTGGTCCTCGTAGCCGAGGCGGTGGCCGTCGTCGAGGTCGAAGGCGACGCGCTCGAACCGGCCGCCCGGTTCGGAGTCCGCCCCGCAGACCAGCCGCCCGGTCATGCCGAAGTGCACCACGACCGTGGGCCCGTCGGTGGGGGCGATCAGCCACTTGCCGTGGCGGCGCGGTGCGGCGAAGCGGCGGCCCTTGAGATCGCGCTTCAGCCGCTGCGCGGTCACCCCGTGCAGCACCCCCGCGTCGGCGACCTCCGCCCGCTCGACGCGGTGGCCCTGGGCGCAGGAGGCCAGCGTTCGCCGGAACCCCTCGACATCCGGTAGCTCGGGCATAGCGTCAGGCTACGCCCGGGGTCTCCGTCGCGCGTTACAGAGAACCACTCCTTTGGCGGCTTTCATCGGATAAGGTCCAAGTTATGCGATTCATGCGCTTCGCCCCGGGGGCGAGCGGTCGCAGCCATACGCTGTTCGCGGTCACACGGTGTCTGCCGTTCCTGGACCTGGCGGCGGTGCTCAGCATTGAGCTCTCCCCCGCGCACACCGTCTACACCGGCCCCCTGCTCTCCCCGGCGCCGGCGCTGGCGGCGGTGACCATGGGGCCGTTCGGCACCGGCGGGGTGGCGCTGCTCGCCATGGCGGTGAGTGCGATCACCGCCACCCACAACAACGTCTGGGGCAGCGAGATGGTGTACGCGAATCTGCTGGCCCTGCTGGTGGTGGCGCTCGCGAGCGTGGCGACCAGCGCGGTGCGGGTGCGCCGGGACCGCGAGCTGGCCCATGTCCGCCGGATCGCCGAGGTGTCCCAGAACGTGGTGCTGCGGCCGCTGCCCGCCCGGATCGGTGTCGTGAACACCGCCAGCGTCTATATGGCGGCCGAGCGCGACGCGCAGATCGGCGGGGACCTCTACGAGGCGATGTGCACCCGCTACGGAGTGCGGCTGATCGTCGGCGATGTGCGGGGAAAGGGGCTGGCCGCGGTGCGGTCCGCCGCGGCCGTGGTGGGCGCCTTCCGGGAGGCGGTGCACTACGAGCAGGACCTGGCCGAGGTGATGCACCGCTGTGCGGCCGCGCTGGCGCGCGAGTACCAGCTGCTGGACCGCTCCCAGCTCCAGGACCCGCAGGAGCTGGAGGAGCAGTTCGTCACCGTGCTCCTCGCCCAGGTGTCGGACGAGTCGGTCGAGCTGATCAACCGCGGGCATCCGCCGCCCCTGGTGATGCGCGAGCACAAGGTGCGCTCCCTGGACCCGGCGCGCCCGCTGCCGCCGCTCGGCCTTGAGGAGTTCCTCAGCCCTCCCCCGATCTGCGTCGAGACCTTTCCGTTCCTGTCCGGTGACCGGCTGTTGCTGCACACCGACGGCGTGGTCGAGGCCCGCAACCAGTACAACGAGTTCTTTCCGCTGCACCGGACCATGGAGACGCTGGACGGCGCCACCCCGGGCGAGTACCTGGACCGGCTGCGCCACGCCCTGGTCCGGCATGCCGAGGGACGGCTGGCGGACGACGCGGCCATGGTCCTCATCGAGCGGGCCACCGGCGGCGCGCGGCGGCCGTTCCGCTGAGCGGGCATCCACCGTGCCGTCGGCCCGCGTTGGCCATCCCGGCATGGGTTGACGCCCTCGCGGAGCGCGACGACACTGTCAGGGACGGTCACGATTGTCAGTGCCCACCGTGCGGAATCCCCGCTCAGGTGGGTCATCGGCCCCGGCTCGCTGACAGGCAACCCTTCTCCCGCGACGGGGTGCCCCCGGGTGACGACCAGGTTCCGTCGGTGTGGACGGGACAAGCGCGGTCTCGCTGCTTCGCGAGCCCCCGATGATGGGATCGGTGAGATGCCCAGGACCGACAGCGACGAGGACTGCGCCCGTCGGCGTCCCCGGCCGTGGTCCCCGCTCCGCCGTCGCCACCTCCTGACCAGGCGTCTGCACATCGATCTGCTGCGCATCTGCAGCGCCGCCAGTCCAGCCGGCTGAATCGACGCGGTCACCGAGCGCGGCCCAGCGCGCCGGGGTCCGGTGTGTCCCGGCACCGTCCCGGCGAACGCCCCGCGCGGGCTTCCCTTCCGTTGCGCCATCGGCGCCGCCCAGACCGGCGGGCCGGGGCTCCGTCCTTGCCTTGGAGAGCCATGTCCGAGACGTTTCCGGTCAGTTCAGGTCCTGCCGCTCTTCTCGACCCCGACCCCTGCTCGCCCCGCCCCCGGATCGCCCCGCCCACTCCGCCGCACCGCTTCCGCAGCCGCATCGGCGTCGACCTCGCCGGTGGCTTCTATCCGGTGCCGCATCGCTACCGGCTCTATCTCTCCGCGAGCTGTCCCCTCTCGCTGCGCGTCTCCATCACCCTCGATCTGCTCGGGCTGCGGGACACCGTCGCCACCACCCTCGTCGGACTCCCGGACGACACCCCCGAAGCGTTCGCCGCACTGCGCGGGGCCTACGAGGCCACCTGGCACCGCTACGGCGGACCGGTGGACGCGCCCGCGCTGTGCGACGGCTGGACCGGACGTGTCGTCAGCAACCACACGCCCGACATCCTGCGCGACCTCGCCGGCCACCTGAGCGACCACAGCGGACCCGGACGTCCCCGGCTGCGCCCGGCGCCCCGCGCCGCGGACATCGACGCCCTCCGCGAACTCCTCGACGACGACATCACCCACGCGGCGCGGCAGGCCGGGACGGCGCGCGAGGCGGAGTGCCGGGACGCCGCGCTGGAGCGGCTGCTGACCGCCCTCGGCCGGCTCGACCGCAGGCTCGCGGCCGCGCCATACGCACTGGGAGACGAGCTGACCGCCGCCGATGTGGACCTGTGGGTGGCCCTCGTCCAGCTCGACACCGAGCACCGGCTCCGCCTGGACGCCGACGCCGCCCAGCGGGTCTCCCGCCATGGGCGGCTGCGCGCCTATGTGCGGCGGCTGCACGCCCATCCGGCCTTTCACACCGCGATTCCGGAGGCCCTCCAGGACGACGTGTCCTGAGCTCGCGCCCAGGACCAGGCGCCCTGCCCGGCGGCTCCGCTCAGGGCAGGGCGGCCCGGGCGTCGCCGAACTCGTCCATCGCCCCGGCCACGATGGCCTCCAGCCGGGCGTGGTGGGCGCCACGCCAGTAGACCCGCTCGCAGACCGTGCAGCGGGCGAAGACCTCGTACGTACGCCGGGTGCCGTGCTGGAGCAGCTCCCGGACCGACTCCTTGTCGGCGTCCTCCAGCGGGCCGTTGCAGGCGGTACAGCGGGTCCAGGGCGCGAGGCTCGGGGTGAACCGGCCGAGGACGTCCCGCAGTTGCTCATCGGGGCGGTCGCTGTAGACATACGCCCCGGCCCACAGCTCACGGCGGCGCAGCAGCCCCCGGTCGCGGGAGAGCAGCACCCGGCGCTGGGCGGCGGAGCGCGCGGCGAGCTCGGGGTCGCCGATGTCCTCGCTCTCGTACGCGGCGTCCACGCCCAGCAGCCGCAGCCGGCGCGCGAGCGTGCCCAGGTGCACATCGAGCAGAAAGCGCAGCGGGGCGCCCGGCACCCGCTGCGGGCGGACGACCGGATGGACCTCCACGGTCTCCCCCGCGCCCGGCACATGCGAGACGGGGGTCTCCTCGCCGTTCACCACCAGCCGGCCGACCTCGGTGAGCGGGACCCCGAGCGACTCGACGACATGGCCGAGGGTGGAGACGCCGTCGGTGACCACGGCCGTCCAGGGGCGGCGCCGCTCCTGGACGGCGAAGAATCGCAGTTCAGGGGCGAGACTGAGGTGGATCTCGGGTCCGTTCACACCGCCAGCATGCCAGGCGCGCCCGGCCCGGGGCGACGGCGTTTCGGGTCCGGCCCCGGGCTTGACGATCATGGAAGCGACCACCGGCGGGAGGCGTCGCGCCAGGGTTCGCGGGCCACTCCCGCGTGATCGTCGGCCGGGGCGTCAGTCCGCCGGTGGGGCCGCTTTGGCCCGGTCGCGCCGCCGCTTGCGGCGCCATGCCACCATCCGCAGATACTCCTCGTACAGCACCCGGCCCAGCAACGCACCGCCGAAGACCACGTATCCGACGCCGACCAGCCAGGACTGGACGACCAGGACGGTGCCGACCGGGCCGTAGGAGACGGCGTTGGAGGCGATCAGCGGGGAGAACACCAGCTGGGAGAAGACCCGCAGCCCCAGCAGCCCGACGCCGGTGGCCAGCGCGCCGGGCAGCAGGGCGCCCCAGCTGATCCGCCCGCCGAGCAGCAGCCGCTGCGACCACCAGAAGAACAGCACTGTGCCCAGCACCGCCACCAGCACCCGCGAGATGCCGGGCTCCAGATGGGCGGAGAGCAGCAGATAGCAGATCAGCACCACGAACCACACCAGATGGCGCCAGGCGGTGTGCCAGCGGCCGGCCGGAAGCTCCCACACCTTCTCGTAGCCGACCTGCAGCACCGTGCCGAAGCGCAGGCTGAAGACGGCCAGCGTCGCCAGACCGAAGGCGGTGGTGGACTCCAGCGCCTGCTTGGGCGGGGCGAACAGCTCCTGCACCTCGTCCCGCGAGGTCGAGGAGAGCCCGAGGCCCTCGGCCAGCCACTGGGCGAAACCGAGCCGGTCCACCGGATCGGCCGCCGCGACCACGATCAGCAGGGGCACCAGGGTGAGAAAGCCCAGGGCGGCGAAGCCCATCGCGCGGTGCAGCAGCTCGAAATCACTGCCCCGCCGCCATCCGCGTCCGATCGCGGACCGGTGGAACGCGTCCTCCAGCCGCCGCCACCACCTGGGCCCCCGGGAGCCGGACGCGGACCGATGCTCGGACATACACCCACTCCCCTACCGGCGCCACCGGCTCAGCCCCCGGCAGGCGGGAACGCGCGCCGGGCGGCGCGCGCGCCGCGGGCCCCCCTCGGCAGGGGTGTCGGTCAGTACGGGTACGGGTGTCGGCCGGGCTTGTCCATCCATGCCTGGTACGCCTCGGCACCCATCTACGCTGGACGCCCCGCGGTTCGATCGTTTTGTCCAGGAAATTTTCGTTTGATCCAGATTACCCGCCGAGCGCCGGCCTCTCACGCCGTGGCCATGACCGGAGCCCCGCTGTCCGCGTCGATGACGCTGACCCGGACGGCGGGCTCGCGCACCGTGTCCAGGCTGGCCGCGGCGTCCACCGCGAAGAGCACCAGAACCGGCCTCGCGGCCGCGCCGCCGCCGTGCACCCCGGCGAACTGGAGGATGCGCCAGCCGCCGTCGTCCCAGTGGTCCAGCAGCGCGGAGCGCACCACGCGGGAGGCGCTCTGCCAGGCACGCGAGCGCTCCAGCAGTTCGACGGTCGCGGCGACCGGGACCGCCGCCGGGGCTCCGGCCGCGGCGAGGGGGTGTCCGGTCGCGGCGAGGGGGTGTCCGGTCGCCGCGAGCGGGTGACCTGTCGCGGCGAGGGGGTGTCCGGCGATCCGCAGCCGCAGTCGGCGCAGCGGCATCCGCCAGCGGCGGTCCGGATCGGCGGAGAGGGCCGTGAGGGCCGCCGCCGCGGCCAGCACCAGGCACAGCGCCGCGGCCGGACGGCGGGCCGCCGCGGTCCACCAGGGCTGCTGGGCCAGGGCCGCCGCGACCCCGCCCGCGAGAACCGCGGCGGCGCGGACGAAGGCGCGCCAGGTGAGGGGGGCGTCCTGCCGTGCCGTACAGCCGCAGGAGGAGCCGGGCGCGGCGGCGCGGGCGTAGCCGAGATAGCCGAGGAAGCCCGCGCCGAGGAGGGCGGCCGCCGCTCCCGGGAGCGGCGTGGCGGGCGGCGCCAGCAGCGCGGCGGCGACGAGGAGTTCGACCGCGCCGAGGGCGCGCAGGACGAGCGCGGCCCGGCCGCCGTCGCGCAGCAGCCGTGCGAGCGCGGTACGGGGCGCCTGCCGGGCGGTGCCCCGGCCGAACAGCTTGCCCGCCCCGGCCGGTCCGAGCACCCCGGCGAGCACCAGCGGGGCGAGGGCGCAGACCAGGGCGCTCACCGCCGCCTCCCCGCACCGGGCGCGACCGCGACCCGGACGAGATCCACAGAGCCGTCGGACGGCCGCCACGCGCCCAGGACCTGGGCGCTCTGCCCGATGGTGAGCCGGGACAGATCGGCGGTGGGCGAGGCGTCGCCGTACGAGGCGCTGGTGGTCTGCGCCATGAGGTTGCCGACGATCTCGTGCTGCCCGTGGGCGAGATGCAGCCGGGTCTTCTCGATACCGCGGATGGTGGCGTGGAGGTTCACGATGTTGACCCACACCGCATCGGCGGCGAGGGTGCCGTCGGGCAGGGGGAGGCCGCGGGCGTAGAGCCCGTCGCCGGTCTCGATGTCGGCCGCGGTGGTGGCCCGGGCCTTCCAGACGCTGGTGGCGTTCGTGACCCGCACGCGGGAGTGGTCGCCGTAGGAGCCCGCGACCTCCAGGACGTCGTGGTTGATCGCGGTGATCCGCCCCTCGGCGAAGGCGCTCTCGGCGACCGCGGGGTCCAGGGGGCGTATGGGTGCGGCGAAGGCGGCGTCGGCGTCCACGGCGCCCAGGGCGGTCGCCCCGATGACTCCGGTGCCGAGGGCTCCCGTGCTCAGGGCTCCCGTGCTCAGGGCTCCCGTGCCGATGACGGTGGCGCCGCGGAGGGCGGCGGCGGTGAGGAAGCGACGGCGGCCGAGGGGGTCGCCGGTTCGGTACGCGCTCATGGCCGGGCCCGTCTCATTCGAAGATGGAGACCGGCAGGGTGCCGGAGCTCAGGCTGCCGATGGCGGAGAAGGCGGCGGGGGTGAGGTCGATGACGCGGTTGGTGCGGCAGACCCCGTCGCAGCAGGTGGACTCGGAGCAGAAGCTGCGGGTGCGCGGGCCGCAGTCGCTGACGGTGACACAGACGCTCGCGCCCGAGCAGTCATGGCGCACCTTCATCACGGAGCCGCAGCCGCGCCGGGGTATGTCCTCGCCGCACAGGTCCGGCCGGGTGAGGTCCCAGCACGCCTTGGAGGCGTTGGGCCAGGCCGCCTGCAGGGCGCTGGAGCGGCAGGTGCCGCACGCTCCACCGCCCGCCGAGGCGCACGGACCCCAGGCGTTGCCACAACAGAACCAGGTGGCCTCGCCGTTCCAGAGCTTGGTCGATCCGCACGCCATGCCACTGTCCTCCCGGCTTCGGTCCGGCCCTCGGAGCAGCACCATCATCCGTGGGGCCGGGAACGGCCGCCACGGGAAGGCGTCCGGTCGGAGTCCGCGTCAGCGGCGCGGGGCTCTACAACCGCTCGACGATCGTGACGTGCTCTCCGTCGATCTGCCGTGCCCGCGTTCTCGCGCCCTGACCGGTCTTGATCCATGCTGTACCGACCATCAGTGAGCACACAGCGAGGTATGCGCGGATGCACCGTCCCCGGCCCACCCTGGAGAGCGTGGCGCGGCGCGCGGGTGTCTCGCGCGCCACCGTCTCCCGTGTCGTCAACGGCTCCACCAAGGTCGCCGAGGAGAGCCGGGAGGCGGTGCTGGGCGCGATCCAGGAGCTGGGCTACGTCCCCAACCAGGCGGCCCGCAGCCTGGTCACCCAGCGCACCGACTCCTTCGCGCTGGTCCTCCCCGAGGAGCCGGGCCGGGTCTTCTCCGACGACCGGTTCTTCCCGGGCGTGGTGCGCGGGGTCAGCCAGGAGCTGGAATCCGCGGACAAGCAGCTCGTGCTGATGATGGCCCGCTCCCCCGCCAGCCGTGACCGCATCGAGCGCTTCGCCCTGGCCCGCCATGTCGACGGGGTCATGGTCGCCTCGATGCACGGCGCCGATCCGCTGCCGGCCGCGCTGGCCCGGATGGGCATCCCGGTGGTCTGCAACGAGCGGGTGCTGAGCCCGGCCTCGCCACCGTACGTAGGGGTGGACAACGCGGCGGGCGCGGCGCTGGCCGTGGAGCACCTGATCCGCTCCGGGCGCACCCGTATCGCCACGGTCGCGGGCCCCCAGGACATGGTCGCCGGGATCGACCGGCTCTCGGGCTACCGGACGGCGCTGTCCGGGGCGCGGCTGGAGGCGTACGTCGCGGTCGGGGACTTCACCCAGGAGTCCGGGGCGGTCGCGATACGGGAGCTGCTGGACCGGGAGCCCCGGCTGGACGGGGTGTTCGTGGCCTCCGACCTGATGGCGATCGGGGTGCTGCGGGCGCTGCGCCGGACCGGCCGACGGGTGCCGGACGACGTGGCGGTGGTCGGCTTCGACGACATCGAGCCCGCGCGCTACACCGAACCCCCGCTGACCACCGTGCGCCAGCCGATCGGCGGGATCGGCCGCCGGCTGGCCCGCCAGCTGCTGCGGCTGACGGCCGGGGAGACGATCGAACCGGCGCTGGTGTTGCCCACCGAGTTGGTGATTCGCGAGTCGGCGTAGCCGAGGGCATGACGGGGTGCCCGCACCGCACCACGCCCCCCGGCGGAGGCACCGCCACGGCTCAGCCACCACCCGCATACCGCGGCAGCCACGCCCGAAAGTCCCGCTCGAACCCGTCATAGCGACGCCGTAGCTCAGCACCGGGCCAGTCCCGCGGCAGCAGCCGAGCGGGAAGGACGGGGTCGGCAAGGAGGTGCCGGAGGGCCGCGGCCGCCACGGTGAACCGTTCGGCCGGTTCATCCGCGTCGTCCAGCGCCGCGCCGAGCAGCCTGGCCTGGCGGGCCCAGCCGTCCAGGTCCCACAGGCGCGCGGCGAGCGCGGCCGGATCGCCCTCCGGCGCGCCGGTGAACCAGCCGCACTGCTCGGCGGCGACATCCAGGCGCGGATGGACGAGATTGGCGGGGCGCATCCAGGTGCCCTCGCGCAGTTCGGCCAGGCGCAGGGCGGCCATGGCCTGGCGGAGGGCGGCGCGCTCGGCCGCCTCGCGGCGGTCGGAGGTGACGATCGCGATCTCCCAGCCGCCGTCCCAGCGCCGGGTGCGGGGGGCGCGGCTGTCGTCCTGCCGCGCCTGGCGGGCCAGCAGGCGGTCGGTGAGCCGGTAGGTGCCGTCGCTCTGCTCCAGGTCACCGGCCGCGACCATACGGGTGAGCGCGACCCGGATGGTGCCCTCGGCGGTGCCGAAGAGCGCGCCGACGCGCACCAGCGCGCGGGCGGGAAGCTGGGGCGGGTGATGGCCCAGCAGGGTGCTGAGCACGATCGAGCGCGCGGTCAGCGGCCGCAGGGTGAGCGTTCCGGTGTCGGTGTCGGTGTCGGTGTCGTCCATGGCTACGCGAAACCCTATCCATTACAGTTCCCAATCGCGCATGATGGAAGTGTAAGGCCGCCCGCCCCACCGGCCGCCCGGTCCCGGGAGACCACCGCGAACGAGGAGATGTCTGCCATGAGCGCTACGCACGAGGTCCTCAACCAGGCCCCGCCGCTCGTCGGCTTCAGCACGGCGGACGACCCCGCCCTGCTGGAGGCCCTGCGGCGGGACGGCGGCGGCTGGGGCGAGCCGGAGGTGCGGGACCTGGGCGCGCGGGCCGGTTCCGCCGAGGTCCAGGACTGGGCGCGGATGGCCGAGGAGCACTCTCCGGTGCTGCACACCCACGACCGCTACGGCCATCGCATCGACGAGGTCGAGTACCACCCCGCCTACCACCGGCTGATGGACGTCGCCGTGGCGAGCGGCCAGCACGCGGCGGCCTGGAGCGAGACCCGCCCCGGCGCCCATCTGGTGCGCGCGGCCAAGTTCTACGCCTTCGCGCAGGCCGAGCCCGGGCATGGCTGCCCGATCTCCATGACGTACGCCGCGGTCCCGGCGCTGCGCGCCGAACCGGAGCTCGCCGCCGTGTACGAACCGCTGCTGGCCGCCCGCACCTACGACTTCGGGCTGCGGCCACCGCTCGCCAAGCGGGGCCTGATCGCGGGCATGTCGATGACGGAGAAGCAGGGCGGCTCGGACGTCCGCGCCAACACCACCCAGGCCGTACCGGACGGTGCCGGTGGCTACGTCCTCACCGGCCACAAGTGGTTCACCTCCGCGCCGATGAGCGATGTCTTCCTGACGCTGGCCCAGACGGAGGAGGGGCTCACCTGCTTCCTGGTGCCCCGGGTACTGCCGGACGGCAGCCGCAACCCGCTGCGGCTGATGCGGCTCAAGAACAAGCTGGGCAACCGCTCGAACGCGTCGGCCGAGATCGAGTACGAGTCCGCCGTGGCCTGGCGGGTCGGCGAACCGGGCCGCGGGGTGCGGACCATCGTGGAGATGGTCAACGTCACCCGGCTGGACTGTGTCATCGGCTCGGCGGCGGGCATGCGGGCCGGGCTGCGGCAGGCGCTGCACCACGCCGAGCACCGCCGGGCGTTCGGGGCCGAGCTGGTCGACCAGCCGCTGATGCGCAATGTGCTCGCCGATCTGGCGGTGGAGTCGGAGGCGGCCACGACGCTCGCGATGCGGCTCGCGACCGCCCTGGACCGCGCGGAGGCGGCGGACGAGGGCGAGGCGGCGCTACGCAGGCTGGGGCTCGCGGTGAGCAAGTACTGGGTGTGCAAGCGCGGCTCCACCCACGCCGCCGAGGCCCTGGAGTGCCTGGGCGGCAACGGCTATGTGGAGGAGTCCGGCATGCCGCGCCTGTATCGCGAGGCGCCGCTGCTGTCGATCTGGGAGGGCTCGGGGAATGTCGCGGCGCTCGATGTGCTGCGCGCGCTGTGCCGGGAGTCGGGCGCGCTGGAGGCGTTCCTGGCCGAGGTCGACGCCGCGGCCGGGGCCGACGCCCGGCTGGACGCGGCCGTGGACCGGCTGCGCGGGCTGCTGCCGCAGCTCGCCGACCCCGAGCGGGCGCAGCTGATGGCGCGCCGGCTGGCCGAGCAGATGACGCTGGTGCTGCAGGGCAGCCTGCTGGTGCGGTACAGCCATCCGGCGGTCGCCGACGCGTTCTGCGCCTCGCGGCTGGACGGGGACTGGGGGCATGCCTTCGGCACCCTGCCGCCCGGTACGGACACCGGCCCGATCCTGGAGCGCGCCCGCCCGAAGGACGCGCGGTGACGCCCACGGAGGACGCGGGGAAAGCCGTGGACGCGGCTGGTGCGCCCCTTACGGTTCGCACGGAGCGGGAGGGCCCGGTCACCACGGTCGTGCTCTCCCGCCCCGAGGTGCGCAACGCCGTCGACGGCGCGACCGCCACGGCGCTGGCCGACGCCTTCCGCGCCTTCGACGCCGACCCGGCGGCGCGGGTCGCGGTGCTGTGGGGCGAGGGTGGCACCTTCTGCTCCGGCGCCGATCTGAAGGCGGTCGGCACAGCGCGCGGCAATCGGGTGGCCGAGGACGGCGACGGACCGATGGGACCCACCCGGCTGCGGCTGTCCAAGCCGGTGATCGCGGCGGTCAGCGGCCACGCCGTGGCGGGCGGGCTGGAGTTGGCGCTCTGGTGCGATCTGCGCGTCGCCGAGGAGGACGCGGTCTTCGGGGTGTTCTGCCGCCGCTGGGGCGTCCCGCTGATCGACGGCGGAACGGTACGGCTGCCACGGCTGATCGGCGCGAGCCGGGCGATGGACCTGGTGCTGACGGGCCGGCCGGTGCCGGCCGACGAGGCGTACGCCATCGGACTCGCCAACCGCCTCGTACCACCGGGACGGGCGCGCGCGGAGGCGGAACGGCTGGCGGCCCAGATCGCCGGCTTTCCGCAGACGTGTCTGCGCTCGGACCGGGCCTCGCTGCTGGAACAGGAGGGGCTGCCGGAGGACGAGGCCATGGCGCGGGAGCTGCGCCACGGTCAGGCCACGCTGGCCGAGGGGCTGGACGGCGCGGCGCGGTTCGCGGCGGGCGCGGGTCGGCATGGGAGCTTCGGCGCGCCGTGACCAGGGGCGGGGCCGCCGCAGGGCGAGCCGAACGCCATGAGGTGAATGTCCTCCGGTAAACCTCGAAGCGCCAATGTCCGGGTCTATTCCCCTATTCGGGGGAATCCCGGTGTTCACACGGCTGGCGGGCGCCTGTTCGGCGGAACATCTCCTCGTGAAGCGATGGCAGCGCGTATGGCGTGCGGGGGTCCTGACCACTGCCCTTGTCCTCGCCTCGGCGGGGGCGACAGCCCTGGCCGACCAGGACGGTGACGGTCCGGCGGCCGCGTCCGCCTCCCCACGGCCGACGGCCGGTGCCCGGCCCGGGACCGGGGGCCCGGACCACGGACCGCACGTCTGGGTGAAGATCCGGATCGGTCCGGGCCTATGCGTCTGCGTCGCCGCCTCGGCGGGCCCGGTCGGCTTCTTCGCCCACTACGGCTGGTGCCCCAAGCCGAAGCCCACGCCGACCCCCACACCCACGCCGACCCCGACGCCCACGCCTACCCCGACACCCACGCCCACCCCTACGCCGACACCGACGCCGACACCAACCCCGACGACGCCCACCCCCAGCCCGTCCGCCACACCGACCCCTACGCCCACGCCCACGCGGACCCCGAGCCCCACCCCCACACCCACCCGGACGCCGCGGGCCCCCTCCCCCAAGCCCTCTCCGCGGCTTCCCACGCCGGGGCCCACACCCGAGCCCGCGCTTCCGCTGCCGTCCCCGCCCCTGCGCACCAAGCCTCCGGCCTCACCCCCCACGCCGGTTCCCACACCGACCAGGACCCGTGCCGTCGAGGTGCACGCGTATCAGAAGCCCACGCGCCAAAAGCCCGACGACGGCACCTCCCTGGTCACCTTCACCCTGCTGCTCACCGCGCCCGCGGTCCTCGCGGCCGCCGCTCTCCGTCCCCGTTCGCGCTCCGCCGGGCGCGGCGGGCGGCGCGGCTGACGGCTCACTGTCGAACCGCTTGGGAGGTTATGCATGCCCGAATGGCTGATTATGGTCCTGGTGATGGCCGGGACCTGCGCGGTCGTGGTCACCGGGGCGGTCCTCAACGCCCGTCGGCTCGGGGACGAGGACGATCCGGACGAGACCCCCGATGTCCTCGACTACATGATCATGATGATCGGCGTGGTCTACGCGATCGTGCTGGGCCTGGCGATCGCCGGTGTCTGGGAGGGCCGCTCCGCCGCGCAGGACGGGGTCCGTACGGAGGCGCAGGCGCTGCATGAGGTGATCGAGCGGTCGAGCGTCTACCCCGGCCCGGTGCGCGACCGCATCCGTGACGACGTGGACGCGTATGTGCACCATGTGGTGCACACGGAGTGGAAGGTGATGATCGACAAGGGCGAGCTCACCGACCGCGGCGGCGAGCTGCTGACCACCCTGCGCCGCGACGTCACCCTCGCGACACCGCACAGCGATCTCCAGTCGCAGGCGTATCAGCCGCTGGTGGATCAGGTGGCCGCCGTGGACGACGCGCGGAACGCCCGGCAGCAGAGCGCGGGGCCCACGATGCCCCATCTGGTCTGGTTCGGCCTGGTGCTGGGCGCGGCGCTGGTGGTCGGGCTGGTCTTCACCCTGCAGATCCGCCGCTCGCCCCGGGAGCTGATGCTCGCGGTGATGTTCACCGCGCTCATCGTCTTCCTGCTCTTCCTGGTGTGGGACTTCGACGCGCCCTTCGGCCGGTCGGTCGGCGACTCGACCACGGCCTTCACCGATCTGTTCCCCAGCGCACGGGGAGGGTCTTGAGCCCGTTCTGGAAGTTGGAGGTGAGCCGCACCGGCTCACCTGCCCGGCGCAGCCCCGGCAGCCGGTCCAGGGTGGCGCGCAGCATGGCCCGCATCTGGACGCGGGCCAGATGCGCGCCCAGGCAGACATGCGGTCCGAAGCCGAAGCTCAGATGGTCGTTGGGGGTGCGGGTGATGTCGAACCGGTCGGGGTCGGTGAAGACCGTCTCGTCGCGGTTGGCCGAGGCGTGGAAGACGACGACCTTCTCACCGCGCCGGATGAGCTGTCCGCCCAGTTCCACATCGCGGGTGGCGGTGCGCCGGAAGTCGATGACGGGTGGCCAGAAGCGCAGCATCTCCTCCACTGCCGGGCCGGTCAGCTCGGGCCGGTCGCGCAGCAGTCGCAGGCTCTCGGGGTGGTCGAGCAGGGTGAGCAGCCCGCCGGGGATGCCGTTGCGCAGCGTCTCGTTGCCCGCTACGGCGAAGAGGAAGAACATGTTCTCGAACTCGTCCCGGCTCAGCCCGCCCTCGCGCATCCGCGCCATCACACTGCCCGGACGGGGCCGCTCGGCGAACGCGTGGGCGTAGGCGAACATGTCGGCCAGGGCCTCGCGGGAGCGCGGGTTCATCGGCCGGCCGTCGGGGCGTCGCGCCGCCGGGGCCGGTCTGCGGGCGAGGGCGGCGCGCCCCATGGGGCTCAGCTCCTCGATGGCCACGGTGGACGATTCGGCGTAGTCGGCGTCCTGGTAGCCGATGACCCTGCCGGCCCAGTCGAACAGCAACCGCCGGTCGCCCTCTGGGATACCCATCACATGGGCGAGGGTCCAGACCGGCAGATCGGCGGCGAGCTCGACGAAGTCGGCCTCGCCGCGCCCGGCCACGGAGTCCACGAGCGCCGCCGCGCGCTCCTCGATCACCTCCTCCAGCTCCCGTACGGCGCGCGGGGTGAAGGCCGCGGCGACGATGCGGCGGGTGCGGGAGTGGTCGGGCGGGTCCTGGTTGAGCATCATCGCCCGCACGAACTCCAGGTCGGCGGGGGTGTCGGGGTCGCGGATCTGGGTGGCCCCGAGGTGGGAGGAGAAGACCTCGGGGGTGCGCAGGACGTGTTTGACGTCGGCGTGCCGGAACACCGCCCAGAAGCCGGGGCCGGCCGGCCAGGCCCCGACCGCGGGCTCCTCGATCCGGCAGACCGGGCGGGTGGTGCGCAGTTCGGCGAAGAGCGCGTAGGGGACACCGGCGGTGTAGGTCTCGGGAAGGAACGCCTCGACAGGGTTCACAGCCGAGACCGTACGGCGCCGCCCTCCGGGCCCGTCAAGACGCCCGGAGCCCACCGACCCCCTGAGCCCACCAGAGACCCCCTGAGCCCATCAGACACCTCGTCCCCTCCGGACCCCGCGAGCCCCCCGGACCCCGTGGGCCCACCGGACGCCCCGGGCCCCCCGGACGCCCCGGGCCCGCCGGAGACCGTGAGCCCGTCGGACGCCGTGCGGCCCCTACGGCACCGGCACCGGGAGGATCCGGCGCAGCGGGTCCTCCGGCAGCCGGCCGTGGGCCTTCCACTCCCGGGGGTAGCCGACCGAGACCTCCTGGAACTTCACCCCGTCCTCCACCGTGGTCCGGGGGATGTGCAGATGGCCGTAGACGACGGTCTCGGCCCGGAACCGCACATGCCAGTCGGCGGTCAGCTCGGTGCCGCACCACAGCGCGAAGTCGGGGTAGCGCAGCACCCGGGTGGGCAGCCGGGTCATCGGCCAGTGGTTGATGAGCACGGTCCGCAGCCCCGGATCGACGGCCGCCAGCCGGGCCTCGGTCTCGGCCACCCGGGCCCGGCACCACGCGTCGCGGGTGGGGTAGGGGTCGGGGTGCAGGAAGTGCTCGTCGGTGCAGACCACGCCCACCTCATGGGCGTGGGCCAGCGCGGCCTCCTTGGTGGCCATGCCGTCGAGGCGGAAGGTGTAGTCGTAGAGCAGGAACAGCGGGGCGATGACCAGCGGTCCGCCGATGCCTTCCCAGAGGGGGTAGGGGTCCTCGGGGGTGACGATGCCCTTGGCCCGGCACATCTCCACCAGCGCCTCGTAGCGCGCCACCCCCCGGGCTTCCAAGGGGTCCTTGGGATGGGTCCACAGCTCGTGGTTTCCCGGTGACCAGATGACTTTGGCGAAGCGCTCGCTCAGCAGGCCGAGGACCTCCTCGATCTCGGAGAAGACCTCGCCGACGTCCCCCGCGACGATCAGCCAGTCGTCGTCGGAGCCGGGCCGCAGCCGCTCCACGATCGCCCGGTTCTCCGAATAGGCCACATGCAGGTCGCTGATTGCGAGGAGTTCGCCCCCGTGGGTGCCACCCATTGTCTCTCCTGTCGTACGGTGGCGGTCATGACGCGGTCGCGGTGCTCACGCGCCGCGGGACGGGCCGGGTGATCACCGGACCGTCCCTGGCGCTAGCCTCGCAGATGTGGTGGACAAACTCCCTCCGTCTTTTGAACGGGGAACCGACGGACCCAAGGTCATCGTCGCCGGACTGGACGGTTCCGAATCTTCCTGGCGTGCCACGGCCTACGCCGCCGGACTGGCCAGACGCCAGAAGGCGCTGCTCGTCGTGGTCTATATCCAGCCGGTGCTGGCCGCCGGGGCGGCGCTGGGTGCCTCGGTGGCCGACACCACGGGCGAGGTGGCCGAGGAGCTGATGACGGAGATGCGGGAGGCCACCGAGCGGCTGCGCGGGGTCTTCGACGTGCGCTGGGAGTTCCACACTTTCCGGGGCGATCCGTACAACGGCCTGGCCCAGGCGGCCGATGAGCTGAAGGCCGACGCCGTGGTGGTGGGCGCGTCCGAGCAGGCCGGGCACCGCTTCATCGGCTCGGTGGCCGTACGGCTGGTCAAGGCGGGCCGCTGGCCGGTCACGGTGGTGCCGTAGGACCCCTGCCGGCTCGCGGAGCCCGGCGCGGTGAGGCACGGTGGGAGAAACGAACGGACCACCCCAGGGACCGGGGAGACTGTCATGGCCCACACCTACCGGGTGAGCGAGATCGTCGGCTCGTCCACCGAGAGCGTCGACGACGCGATCCGCACCGCCATCGGCCGTGCCTCCAAGACGCTGCGCAATCTTGACTGGTTCGAGGTCGGTCAAGTGCGCGGGCATATCGAGGACGGCCGGATCGCGCACTACCAGGTGGGGCTGAAGGTCGGATTCCGGCTCGAGGACCCCGACTGACCCCGGCCGGGCCCGCAGCACAGCGGGCACGGCCTCAGCGGTCGCGTGCTCAGCCACGGGGCACGACGGTGGAGAGCACGGACGGCAGCGGATACCAGTCGGCGGTCGCGAAGCTGGCGTGCCGGGCGGCGAGTTCGGACACCCGCGTGCGCGCCTGGTCCTCGGTGGGGCTGGTGCCGTCGATCGCGGGCGCCACGTTGTGCGCGTCCGTCATGATCAGCAGGTAGTGGCGGTCGTCGTACCAGGCGGTGTCGACACCGCTGGTGACATACGTGGACGCGTCCCCGTCGAAGACCACGAACCACGGCCGGAGGGTGGCGTCGGTGTAGCGGGTGCGCGGGTCGCCCGAGGCGGCGCCGTGGACGGCGGGGAAGGCGGCGGCCTGACCGAGCTTCCCGGCCGCGGACAGGTCCCGCAGATGGGTGGCGTACTCACGGTCGGTCCACAGCGAGTCCAGCGGGTTGTTCTCCTCGACCGTGCCCGGGATCAGCTCGACGACGAACTTGCCCGCGAGCGCGGAGCGGGACGGCCAGCCGTCCGCCCGCACCGCCTCGTCGAGGTTGGCGTGGCCGCCCACCACATCCGCCGGGCGCAGCAGCGCGTCGCCCAGGGTGGCGCCGAGGAGGGCGTCGAGGTCGCCCGGGCCGCGTCCGCTCTTGCCGTAGAAGCCGTCCTTCATCTCCACCTTGATGAAGATGGGACGGTGGCCCGGATGGGCCTGGTGCCAGGCCCGCATATCGGCGAGGCAGCCGGTCAGGCTCTGGTCACGGGGCTTGGTGCGCAGCTCGTCCGGGCCGGCGGCGTTCTCACAGTTGTTGTCGTTGCCGAGCGGATTGCCGTGTGAGACCCGCCAGCCGGCGCCGAACGCATTGGTCCACACGTCGAGTTCCAGGAGCGAGGCGCCGGAGTCGAGCGCGTCGGCGAAGTACGGATACTTGGCCTTTTCGTACGCGTTGTGCACCCCTACCGAGGTGGTGGCGGAATAGGACGGATCGTCCGCGGCGGCGGGCCGGGCCTCCGCCGGTGCCGTCAGACACAGTGCGGCGGCCGCCGCTGCGACCGCCACCGTTCCCGTGCGCCGGGCATGACCGCGCGCCGGATTCCCCACCCTGCCCATGTGTCCCCACCCTCGTCGACAACCCGACCAACTGGGCAGAAGCGTACGGGAGTCGCGTCACGGGTTACGAGGGGCTATGGGTCACAGCGGGACGGGCCCCGCGGCGGTGCTGCCGCTGAGCCCGTCTCATGTGCCGCGTCTCACACGGCTGGGGCCGTTTCCCACCCGGCCGACGCCCCGGCCGGGGCCCTTTTCGGGGTCAGGGGATCGGCGGGGTCAGTGGCTCGGGGTCAGGGTCGCTCCCCCACACCGGTCGTCGCGGCCTCGCGCGGCCGTCCGCCGGGCAGCTTGGCAGCCAGCGGGGCGGTCTGATCCATACCGGTGCCGCGCCGCAGCCCGGTGAGGAACTCCCGGAGCGTCTCGACGGCGGTGTGCCGGGGCCGCCAGCCCAGTTCCTCCTGGGCACGGGTGGTGTCCATCAGCGGGAGCCGCAGGGCCGCGTCGAACAGCTGGGGTGAGGGAGGCAGCAGACGCAGATGCCAGGCCGTGGCCATGGCCGAGCGGGCGGCGAGGCGCGGGATCCGCACCGTCCGTGCGTCGAGGAGGCCGGCCAGCGTCTCGCCGTCGACCGGCGGTTCGGCCGCGAGGTTGAAGGCGCCGCGCACCTGCCGGCCGAGCGCCAGGCGGTACGCCTCGGCGGCGTCGTCGGTGTGCAGGACCTGGAGGCGCAGCCCGGGCAGGTCGAAGACCGCGGGCAGGAAGCCGGCGCGGATCAGCCGCCGGGGCAGGAACGGCCCCATAAACAGCCGGCGCTGCTCGGCCGCCGCCTCCTCCTTGAAGAGAAAGCCCGGCCGCATCCGCACCACCCGGATCTGCGGACGCTCCCGTTCGAAGGCGTCGAGCACCCGCTCCACATACGCCTTCTCACGGCAGTACGCGGCCTCCGGCCAGCCGTGGGTGGGCCAGGACTCGTCCACCGGGCGGCCGTCCTCGGGGCCGGGTGAGTAGGCGCCCACCGAGGAGGCGTACACCAGCACCGGCACCTCGGCCCGCGCCACCGCCTCGAACACGCGGATGCTGCCGAGGACATTGGTGTCCCAGGTGACGGCGGGCCGGTGGCTGGGCTGGATCAGCCAGGCGAGGTGGACGACCGCGTCGGCGCCCTCGAAGTGCCGTACGAGATCGGCCTGCGCACCGGCGTCCCGGCCGATGTCCGCCCGTACCCAGGTGGTCTTCGGCGGCGACCAGTTGGGCACCCGGCGGGCGACGCCCACGATCGACTCGATGTCCGGGGCCTCGCCGAGCGCGCGGACGACGCTCGTACCGGCGTTGCCGGTGGCTCCGACCACCACCACGCGCATGCCCTGCTTGATGCCCATGTGTCCGCTCCTTCCGGCCGCGTCGTGTCCTCGGCCGTCCCAGGGTCCTCGGCCGTCCCGGCGCTACTCGGCCGTCCGCCTCCTCAGCCGGCCCGGCCGACCAGCTCCCGCGCGGCCGCGACGATCGCGTCCGCGTCGATCCCCGCGTCGCTCAGTTGCTCGTCGGGGGTCGAGGAGCCCGGCATCGTGCGCAGCGCGAGCCGGACCGTCCGGGGCGCCGGGCGGCCGTCGCCGAACGCCCCGAGCACCGCGTCGCCCAGTCCGCCCTCGGGGTGGTGGTCCTCCACGGTGATCAGCCGGCCCGTCACCTCGGCGGCGGTGCGCAGCGTCTCGGCGTCCACCGGCTTGACCGAGTACAGGTCGATGACGCGGGCGGGGATGCCCTCCTGGGCGAGCCGGTCGGCGGCCTCGATGGCCTCGTGCAGGGTGACCCCCGCGCCGATCAGGGTGACCTGGTCGTCGTCGGTGGCGCGGACGACCTTGGAGCCGCCGATGGGGAAGCTCTCGGTGGGCGGGTAGATGACCGGCGTTCCGCCGCGGGTGGTACGCAGATAGCAGATGCCGGACTCGGCGGCCATGGCCGCGGTCAGCTGGGCGGTCTGGTTGGCGTCGCACGGGTAGAGCACCGTGCTGCCGTGCACCGCCCGCATGGCCGCCAGATCCTCCACGCCCATCTGCGAGGGGCCGTCCTCACCGATGGCCACCCCGGCGTGGGAGCCGATGAGGTTGAGGTCCGCGTCGCTGATGGCGGCCATCCGGATGAAGTCGTAGGCGCGGGTGAAGAAGGCCGCGAAGGTGGAGACGTACGGGTTCCAGCCGCGGGCCTGCATGCCGACGCCAGCGGCCACGAGCTGCTGCTCGGCGATGAAGAACTCGAAGTACCGCTCGGGGTGTTCCTTGTGGAAGTACTCCAGGCGGGTGGAGTCGCCCACCTCGCCGTCGAGCGCCACCACATCGCCGCGGGCGGTGCCGACGGCGGCCACCGCCTCGCCGAACGCGTCACGGGTGGGGACCGAGTCGCCGGTGTTGTAGCGCGGCAGGACCAGCGGGCCCTCGGCGAAGGGCCGGGTGGGAGAGACCGAGGGCGGACCGAGCACCGGCACGGCCAGGTTGCGTACGCCGCCGAGTTCGGCGATGGCCTCCTCCGGGTTCTTCAGCGGCTTGCCGTGCATGCCCTCGCGGTTCTCCACCGAGGCGACGCCGCGGCCCTTCATGGTGCGGGCGATGATGGCGGTGGGGCGGCCGACGGTGGACAGCGCCTCGGCGTAGGCGCGGTCGATGGCCTCGATGTCATGGCCGTCGATCTCGATGGTGTGCCAGTCGAAGGCGCGGATGCGCCGCGCGTAGGCGTCCAGATCCCATTCATGGCGGGTGGGGCCGCGCTGGCCGAGCCGGTTCACATCGATGATGGCGATGAGGTTGTCCAGCCGCTCATAGCCCGCGTGCTCGAACGCCTCCCACATCGAACCCTCGGCCATCTCGCTGTCGCCGCACAGCACCCAGACGCGATAGGGCACATGGTCGAGCCGCTTGCCGCTCAGCGCCATGCCCACGCCGTAGGGCAGGCCCTGCCCGAGCGATCCAGTGGCCACGTCCACCCACGGCAGCCGTGGCGTGGGGTGGCCCTCCAGCCTGCTGCCGCGCTTGCGGAAGGTGATGAACTCCTCGTCGCGGAGGGCCCCGGCCGCCTTGTAGACCGAGTAGAGCAGCGGGGAGGCGTGGCCCTTGGAGAAGATCAGGTGGTCATTGCCCGGACGCTCGGGCTGCTCGAAGTCATAGCGCAGATGGCTTCCCATCAGGACGGCCATCAGGTCCGCCGCCGACATCGACGACGTGGGATGGCCGGACCCGGCGGCATCGGCGGCGCGCACCGAGTCCACACGGAGCTGCTGGCCGAGCTCGCTGAGTTGTTCGTGTCGCATTGTTCTCCTTCCAGGTTTCGCCGACGGTCAGCCGCGACCCGCCCGTACCGTCTGCGCGACCTCGGGCGTTTCGGTGTCCAGCGGCACCGCCCAGGGGGGGACCATCCCGAGCTGCACCGCCTGACGTGGCAGCACCGCGTCGAGCAGCCAGTCGGTGGCGACCCGGACCCGGTTCCCCGGCATCGCCATCAGGTGATAGCCGCGGGTGACCGCGCCCGCGATTGGCCCGGACAGCGGTATGTGCAGCGGGTCCGCGGCGGCCTGCGCCCCGCCGAGGTCGACGGTGAACCCGAGGTCATGGTGTTTGTACGGTTTGGGGTCGCCGCGTCCGAGGGAGGCCAGGACGTTGTGGGCCGCGACCTTTCCCTGCCGGTGGGCGTGCTGTGCGGTCATCGGGGTGAACTGGCCCGGCCGGGTCAGATCGGGTACGGCGGCGGCGTCCCCGCAGGCCAGCACCTCCGGATGGCCGGGCACGGCCAGATACTGGTCGACCCTCAGCCGGCCGCGTTCGGTCGGCAGCCCGAGCTGCTCCACCAGCGGGTCGGGGCGCACCCCGACACACCAGATCAGCGACCGGGTGTCGATGAACTCGCCGTCGTCCAGCCGAACGCCCTCCGAGGTGGCCTCCTTGACCGTGGTACGGGTGCGGATCTCCACACCCCGTTTGCGCAGCACCCGGTCGGCCGTGCGGGACAGCTTCTTGTCCAGCTCCGGCAGCACCCGGGGCGCGATGTCGACCAGCAGCCAGCGGGGCCGCGGCGCGTCGCGCAGCGTGGTGTTCTCGCGCGCGAGCGAGTCGGTGAAGAGCACCCCGTGGGCGGCCACCTCGGTGCCGGTGTAGCCGGCGCCGACCACCACGAAGGTGCGGCGGGCGGCCCGCTCCCGCGGGTCCTCGCTGGTGCCGGACATCTCGATCTGCCGGGTGACGTGGTCGCGCAGGTAGAGCGCCTCCGGCATGCCGCGGAAGCCATGGGCGTGCTCGGCCACACCGGGAATCGGCAGCAGCTTGTTGACGCTGCCCACGGAGAGGATGAGGCGGTCGTACGCCATCTCGCCGGTCCGTCCGTCCGGGTCCCGCCAGGAGATCCGGCGGGCGTCCAGGTCGACGCCGTGGACCTCGCCCAGCACCAGCCGGACATGCGGCAGGGTGCCGGTGAGGGAGACCGAGACCCGCCGGGGCTCCAGGACCCCGGCCGCCACTTCGGGCAGCAGCGGCAGATACAGGAAGTAGTCATTGGGGTTGATCAGGACGATGTCCGCGGCGCCCCGCAGGGTGCGGGAGAGGTCACGGGCGGCCTGATAACCGGCGAAACCGGCACCGACGATCACTATGCGTACTGGGCTCACACTAATCTCCCGGGCATACGGGGCCAGGGAGCACCAAGTGCCCGTGAGAGTCCGGACCAAACGTCGGGCCCACGCGGCCCCGCCCCCGGGACCGCGTTCCGGAGGGTCCCGGTACGGTCCGGGGGCGGGGCCGCGGTGGGTCAGCGGCGCCGGCGGGCCGTCTGCGCGTCGACCGGCTCGTCCCAGTCGATGCGGTAGCCGGTCAGCCAGTCGGGGGCGCCGTTGCCGGCCCGGTCCAGCTTGCGCGGCATGGTGGCATCGCGCAGGGCCCGCGCCACGGGCCCCGGCGCCGTGCGGCGGGCCATGCCCGCGCTGGCCGCGGCGACCTTCTCGACCCGCTCCCGGCGCAGCGCCTCGTACGCGGCGAAGGCCGACTGGGGCGAGCGCAGATCGCGCAGGCATTTGGCGAGCACGACACCGTCCTCGATGGCCATCGACGCGCCCTGGGCGGCGTTGGGCGCGCAGGCGTGTGCGGCGTCGCCGACGATGACCATGGCCTCCTCGGACCAGGTGGGGGTGGAGACGATGTCGTAGGCGGCGGTGGCCACGATGGCGTCGCCGGTGGCGCGGACCAGGTCGGCGGCGGGGGTGTTGTCCTCGGCGAAGAGCTTCAGCAGCCGCTCCCGCCACTCCTCGGCGGTGATGGCGGCGAGCTCACCCTGGGACATCTCCTCGGCGGGGGCGTTGCAGAACCACCACACCTCGCCGTCCGGGGCGGTGGTGCAGCCGAAGAACGCCTGCTTGCCGAAGATCATGGTGTAGGCGTCCGGGTCCGGGGGCGTCTCGGCGTCACGGGTGTAGCCGCAGACGGTGTGCTGTCCGGTGTAGCGAGGCCGGGGCGCGGCCGCGTCGATGGACCTGCGGACGAGCGAGTGGATGCCGTCCGCGCCGATCAGCACATCGCCCACGGCGCGCCCGCCGTCGGCGAAGGAGCCGACGATCCGGCCGTCGGGGCTGGTGTGTGCGGCGAGCAGCCGCTTGCCGTGCTCGATGCGCACTCCGCGGCGCACGGCCTCCTCGCGCAGCACCCGGGCGAGGGTGGCGCGTTTGAGTGTGACGGAGCCGAGGCCACCGTCCTGCGATCCGGACATGGGCCGGTTGCCGAGCCGCTTGCCGGTGTTGCTGATGAACTCGACGCGGCCGACCGGGAAGGAGTTCTCCAGCACCGGTTCATGGGCGTCGATGGTGCGCAATGCCTCCAGGCCGTTGGCGGCGACGACGAGGAACGCACCCGCGTCGGTGGCGTCCGTGGGGTACGTCTCGTAGACGACCGCGTCGATCCCGGCTTTCCGCAGGGCCATCGCGGTCACCGTGCCGGCGATGCCGCCACCGATGATCAGGGCTGTGGTCATGGTGCTCCGTGACGTGGCGTGGGGTGGTCGTGTCATGGGGTTGCGACAGCACCATATGGCGGACCGGAGCCCCCCGGGTCAAGAGCGGCAGTTCAACTACCCGGTGGTGGGCGGCATTTGGGACAGCTCCGGCAACCCGCCACGTGAGCGGCCCGCCACATGAGCCGCCCCGCTACATGAGCGGCTCCGCTGCATCAGCGGTCCCGCCTACTTGAGCAGCCGGGACAGCCGCCGGTCGGCGAGCGGCTTGCCGCCGGTCTGGCAGGTGGGGCAGTACTGCAGCGAGGAGTCGCGGAAGGACACCTCGCGGACGGTGTCCCCGCACACCGGGCACGGCTGCCCGGTGCGGCCGTGCACCCGCATGCCGCCGCGCTTCTCCCCCTTGAGGTCGGTGGCGGCCAGCCCGCGGGAGCGCTCGACGGCGGAGCGCAGCGTGGCGCCCATCGCCTCGTACACCCCGGCGATCTCCTCTTCGGTGAGGTCCGAGGCGAGCCGGTAGGGCGACATCCGGGCGGCGTGCAGGATCTCATCCGAGTAGGCGTTGCCGATCCCGGCGATGACGCTCTGGTCGCGCAGCACCCCCTTGATCCGGTGGCGTACGCCGCGCAGCAGCCCGGCGAACGCCTCCAGGGTGAAGGAGTCGTCGAGCGGGTCCGGGCCCAGCCGGGCGATCCCGGGGACCTCCTGCGGGTCGCGGACCACGTACACCGCGAGCCCCTTGCGCGTCCCGGCCTCGGTGAGGTCGAACCCGGAGCGCTCCGGACCGGCCAGAAGCAGCCGCAGCGCGAGCGGGCCCTTGCCGGGGCGGGGCGGGGCCTCGGGGAGTCCGTCCCGCCAGCGCAGCCAGCCCGCCTTGGCGAGGTGGACGACCAGATGGGGGCCGTCGGTGGCCAGGTCGAGGAACTTGCCGCGGCGGGCCGCCGCCGTGATGGTGTGGCCTTCGAGCGCGCTCAGCGGCGGGTCGTAGGTCTTCAGGACGCTCACCGCGACGGGGAGGACACGGGCGATCTCCCGGCCGGCGGCGCGCTCGGCCAGGATCGCGGTGAGGGCCTCCACCTCGGGCAGCTCCGGCATGCCACCAGTGTGCCGCAGGGCGCAGGCGATTCACCCGGGGCGCCCCGGAGGGGGCCGGTTACCACCGGCGCACCGCTCCGGGCTGCGGCCTCGCGGGCGCTCCCTTACCGTCTCTTTTGTCCCTTCTCGTCCCAGCCTGCCCCGTACGGAGCGTTCCCCATGGTCGACACCGGACAGCAGTCCGTGCGAAGCGAGGCAGTACGCGGCGGTGCGGCGGCACGCGTCGGCGAGGCGGCACGGCACGAGGCGACGGGCGGGAGGCGAGGCGCGACGTACGAGGGCTATGAGGCGTACGAGGGCGGCAGCCCCGAGGCCGAGCGGCGGCGCTTCGAGAAGCTGACCCGCGAGCTGATGCGGACGCAGCGGGCACGCCCCGGCGGCGCGGACAGCCCGGGCGCCCCGCAGCTCCTGCGCCCCTTCCGGGCCAAGGCGGCGCTGGGTGTGGAGAACGCCCGGCTGCGGTTCCGTGACGACCTTCCGCCGGAGCTGTGCGTGGGATACGCCCGGCCGGGCGCCGAGTACCCGGCCGTGGTGCGGCTGTCCAGCGCGAGCGGCACCGAGCGGCAGGACACCACGCCCGATCTGCGCCGGATGGCGGTGCGGGTCCAGGCCGGTCCGGAGGAGACCCACGATCTGCTGGCCACCAGCTTCCCGGTGTCCCATGCCGCCGATGTGCACGAGTTCGTCGCCTTCGCCAAGGCCACGGCGGGCGCGGGGAGCACCGTGGAGAAGGCGTTCGGGCTCTTCGTCCGGCTGCCGCTGGCGGTGGGCTGGGCCACCGCCGACCGGATGCGCCGCAACGTGCGGATCGCCACCCGCCATACGGTGGGCTCGCTGGCCCGCGAGACCTTCTGGAGCCGTGGCGCGATCCTGTGGGGCCCGGCCGGTCCGGTGCGGTATCAACTCCGTCCGGCGCCCGGCGGCACCGCCGCTCCCCCGCCCGACCGCGGCGACCCCGGCTATCTCGACCGTGAGCTGGCGATGCGGTTGTCCACCGGCGACATCGCCTTCGAGCTGTGTGTGCAGCGCTATCTGGACGACCGCCACACCCCGGTCGAGGACGGCTCGGTGGAGTGGCGGGAGAGCGACGCCCCGGTCGTCCCGGTCGCGGTGCTCACCGTGCCGTGCCAGGACCTGGACAGCGCCCGGGCCCGGGCGGCGGCCCGCCGGGTCGAGCTGCTGGCGTTCAACCCCTGGCACACCACCGAGGAGTTCCGTCCGCTGGGCAATCTCAACCGGGCGCGCAAGGCCGCGTACGAGGTCGCCGCGGCGCACCGCCTCGGCCTGCGCTTCCCCACCGCCGAGCCAGGCCCTGCCGCCGGGCCAGGCCCCTCCTGCGAACCGCGTCCCACCGCGCTGCTGCCCGTTCCGGTGCGCGCCGCCTTCGACCTGCCGGTGCGCGCGGCCTTCGGCCTGGTCAACCGCTGTGTGCCCTGGCATCGGCTGCCGGACCCGCTGGGGCTGCTCAACCCGGTCGCGCTGGGCCGGACGCTGCGCCGGCTCGGCCTCCTCGACGCGGCCCCGCCCGAGGCGCCGCCGCGCCCCGATCCGGCCCCCGCCCCGGCCGGGGAGAGGCCGCGGGTGGCGCGCTCGTACGACGGCCCGACCGGCGATCCGGGCATGGCGCAAAGAGACGTGGCCGGGGCCGCCGTCGGCCGTCGCCTGTCACCGGTCCACCGGCCCGAGCTGTTCCATGTGCCCCACCCCGCCACGGTCAGCGGACGGCTGCTGCACCGGGAGCGTTTCCGGCCCGCCACCTCGCTCAATGTCCTGGCTGCCGCCTGGACCCACTTCCAGTCCCCGGACTGGGTCGGCGCCACCTCCCACCGGTGGGACGGCTCGCAGGTGTACGGCGGCGCCGGGCCGCGCCTGGAGGAGGGCCATCTGCCGCTGGGCCCGGGCGGAGTGCCGCCGATCGGCTCGGCCGGCGCCTGGTGGCTGGGGCTCAGTGCGATGCACACGCTCTTCGCCCGTGAGCACGAGGCGGTGTGCGAGGCGCTGCGCCGCACCCATCCGGCGATGGACGAGGAGTCGGTGCATCACACGGCCCGGCTGGTGGTCTCCGCGCTCATCGCCAAGATCCATACGGTGGAGTGGATTCCGGCGATCCTCACCACCGAGGTGATCGACCTCGGCTCGAAGACCAACTGGCAGGGCCCGCCCGCCCATTGGCTGTCCCGACTCGGCCTGTGGCTGTTCGAGGCGAGCGCGTCGGCGGGCGGCCCCCGCGGCGTACCGGACCATCCCGGGGTGCCGTTCGCCCTCGCCGAGGAGTTCATGACGGTCTACCGGACGCATCCGCTGGTCCCGGACGACGTCGAGCTGTGCGACCACCGCTTCGGGCGGCGGTCGCGGTCGCTCGGCTTCGACGAGGTGCGGGGCGCGGCGGCCGAGGCGGTGATGCGCAAGACGGGGCTCGCCGACGCCCTCTACTCCTTCGGCATCGCAAACCCGGGCGCGATCACCCTGGGCAACTACCCGCGCGCACTGCGGCGTTGTGAGCGGGACGGCGAGCTCCTCGATCTGCCGGTGGCGGATCTGATGCGGGCCCGGCGGCGGGGCGTACCGCGGTACAACGACTTCCGGGCCCGGCTGGGCAGAGCGCGGATCCGCTCCTTCGAGGAGCTGTCCCCCGATCCGGACACGGTCGCGCGGCTCGAGGAGGTCTACGCCTCGGTCAATGAGATCGACACCATGGTCGGGCTGTTCGCGGAGAACCGGCCCGAGGGGGCCGGCTTCAGCGAGACCGCGTGCCATGTCCTGCTGCTCATGGCCACCCGGCGGATTCAGGACGATCGCCTTCTGACCGTGGATTTCCGGCCCGAGGTGTACACGCCGCAGGGGCTGGACTGGGTGGAGAAGTCCAGCATGACCTCGGTGATCCTGCGGCACTGCCCGGAGCTGGCCGGAGTGCTGCCCCGCGGGGCGAGTCCGTTCGCGCCCTGGCGGCCGGTGGTGCCGTCCGCGTCCTGACCGCGGCCGTGGACCGGTTCAGTCCTGGCGGAAGCGGTTGATGGACGGCAGATGGCGCTCCCGCAGCTCCGGATCGCGCACCCCCAGACCCTCCTCCGGGGCCAGGCACAGGACGCCGACCTTCCCGGAGTGGCGGTTGCGGTGGACGTCCTGGGTGGCCGTGCCGACCGCGGCGAGCGGATAGACCTTGGAGAGCGTGGGGTGCACCATCCCCTTCTCGATCAGCCGGTTGGCCGCCCATGCCTCCCGGTAGTTGGCGAAGTGGGTGCCGATGATCCGCTTGAGCGCCATCCACAGATAGCGGTTGTCGTACTCATGGCGGTAGCCGGACGTCGAGGCGCAGGTGACGATCGTTCCGCCGCGCCGCGCCACATACACACTGGCGCCGAAGGTCTCCCGGCCGGGGTGCTCCAGGACGATGTCCGGATCGTCGCCGCCGGTCAGTTCGCGGATCCGGGCGCCGAAGCGCTTCCACTCCTTGGGGTCGGGCGTGGCCGCGTCCTTCCAGAACCGATAGCCCTCCTCGGCCCGGTCGATGACCAGCTCGGCCCCCATGGAGCGGACGAGTTCGGCCTTGCGCTGCCCGGAGACCACGCACACCGGGATGGACCCCCCGTTGACGGCCAGTTGGGTGGCGTACGAGCCGAGGCCACCGGCCGCGCCCCAGATGAGGGTCACATCGCCCTGTTTCATCTGGGCGCCGTTGCGGGAGACGAGCTGCCGGTACGCCGTGGAGTTGACCAGGCCGGAGGACGCGGCCTCCTCCCAGGTGAGGTGGGCGGGCATCGGCATCAACTGGTTGGCCTTGACCAGCGAGAGCTCGGCGAGCCCGCCGAAGTTGGTCTCGAAGCCCCAGATGCGCTGCTCGGGGTCGAGCATGCTGTCGTCGTGGCCGTCCGGTGAGCGCAGTTCGATGGACAGGCAGTGGGCCACCACCCGGTCGCCGGGCTTCCAGTGGCGCACCCCCGGCCCGGTGCGCAGCACCACACCGGCCAGATCGGAGCCGAGCACGTGGTAGGGCTGGTCGTGGCGGGCCGCTCCGGGGTCGTCGGTCCGCGCGTACCGCTCCAGGAAGCCGAAGGTCGGCAGCGGCTCGAAGATGGCGCTCCACACGGTGTTGTAGTTGATCGCGCTGGCCATGACCGCGATCACCGCCTCGCCCGGGCCCGGTTCGGGCGTGGGCACCTCACGGATGTGGAGCGACTTGTGGGGGTCCTTGTCCTTGGTGGCCATGCCCTCGAACATCTCGGATTCCTCTTTGAGGATCACCGCGCCCCGATAGGACTCGGGCACTTTCAAGGCGGCGAAATCCGCGGCCACCGCATCCTCTGCCAGCATGGCGCTGATGATGTCCTGCATGACATGTCCTCCGATGTACCGCCCCGGGCACCCTGTGTCCCGGAGGCTATGGCAGCGGCCACGATCCGAATAACCCCTACGTCCGCCCAGGTCCGGCCCCCCCTAGGCGCCCCCCTATACCGCCAGGGAGTGCAGACAGGCGATGAGCGTGCGGGCCTCGACATTGACGTAATGGCTGTGGCGTATCAGGTCGAGCAGCTGACGCACCGCCATCCAGCGGTAGTGCGGCGGCTCCTCGGGGACGGCGCTCATCTCGGTCTCCACGACGAGATAGCGGTTGAAGGCGTGGAAGAAACGGCCGCCCTCCTCGGAGAGCACGGTGTCGAACCGCACCCGGTCGGCCGGCGCATCCACCACCTCCCGGAGGAACGGCGGGGTGGCCCCCTCGGGCAGATGGGTGTAGTTGCGCGGTGTGCACTGCACGGTGGGGGCCAGCTCCACCACATCCGTGTAGCCGGGTTCGGCGCGGGCCTGCACCAGCACATGCGGCACCTGGTCGGCGTAGGCCAGCAAAAAGGCCGCCACGCCCGGGCCATGGGGCTCGATCATGGGCTGGGTCCAGCCGCCCACCTCACGGCCGCCCGCGGTCACGTCCACGGCCATCACGCTGAAGAAGCGCCCGCTCTCATGGGAGATCCGATGGGCGCTGCGGTGCCAGCCGGCCGTCTCCCGCAGTGGTATCCGCTCGGTGAACACCTCGCGCTCGGTGCGCAGCCCGGTGATCCAGCTCAGGATGTCGGCGTCGCGGTGGCGGCTGTGGGTCTTGAGGGCCGGGAAGGTCTCCTCGGGGTCCAGCGGGGAGTGCGGCAGACAGGCCAGGACGCTGCGCGCGTCCATGTTCACCAGGTCCTCCACGGCCAGCAGATGGTGCAGCTGGCCCAGCGTCAGCCAGCGGAAGCCGTCGCGCACCTCGACGTCCGTCTCCGGTGCGACCTCGACCAGCATGTTGCGGTTGCGCTTGTGGAAGAACCAGCTGCCCTGCTCCGACTGGCGGACGTCGGCGAGCACCCGGTGCCGGTCCGCCCGCTGGAAGTACTCCACATACGGCACGGCCCGGCCCTTGTGCACCCGGGTGTAGTTGCTGCGGGTCGCCTGGACGGTGGGTGAGAGCTGCAGCCCGCCGTGGTTGCCCGGCTCCATCTTGGCCTGCATCAGGAAGTGCGGTACGCCGTCGAAGTCCTTGACCAGGATGCCGAGGATGCCGATCTCCGGCTGGTGGAGGATCGGCTGGCGCCACTCCTCCACCGGCGCCCCGGGCATCCGCACCCGGATGCCCTCGACGCTGAAGAACCGGCCGGTCTCATGGACGAGGTTGTGGGTGTCCGGCGCGAAGGCCCAGCCACGCATCTTCTCGAACGGAATGATCTCGACCCGGGACTCGTCGGCGTCGACGCGCTCCCGGAACCAGCGCTGGAAGTCGGCGAGCAGGGTCACCGAGCTGTCGACGGTGGTGGCCGAACGGACCAGCCGCTCCTGGAGCGTTTTCACCACGCCCACGCCTCCGGTCCGGGGCCGCCGTTGCCGATCGGCGGGAACAGCCGGTCCAGTTCGGTCAGCACCTCGTCGGACAGCGTCAGCTCCATGGCCTTGAAGGCCCCTTCGAGCTGCTGCAGGCTGCGCGGCCCGATGACCGGCGCGGTGATGCCGGGGCGGCCCAGCACCCAGGCCAGGCCCACCTCGGCCGGGTCGGCGCCGAGGCCGTCGCACAGCTTCTCGTACGCGGCGACGGCGTCCCGGTGGACCTCCAGCGCCTGGGCCGCCCGGCCCTGGGCGGTCTTCATCGCGGTGCCCTCGGCCAGCTTGCGCAGCGCCCCGCTGAGCAGTCCGCCGTGCAGCGGGGACCAGGCGAGCACCCCGACCCCGTACCGCTGGGCGGCGGGGATCAGCTCCAGTTCGATATGGCGGGTGACGAGGTTGTAGACGCTCTGCTCGGAGACGATGCCGAGGAAGTGGCGGCGGGCGGCGGTCTCCTGGGCCTCGGCGATATGCCAGCCGGCGAAGTTGGACGAGCCGACGTAGCGCACCTTGCCCTGCCGGGTCAGCGTCTCCATCGCCTGCCACACCTCCTCCCAGGGGGCGTGGCGGTCGATGTGGTGCATCTGGAACAGGTCGATCCAGTCGGTGCCCAGCCGGCGCAGCGAGTCCTCGCAGGAGGCGATGATGTGCCGGGCGGACAGCCCCGAGTCATTGGGCCAGTCGCTCATCGGGTTGAACACCTTGGTGCCCAGCACGACCTTCTCGCGCCGGCCGCCTCCCTGGGCGAACCAGCCGCCGAGGAACTCCTCGGTGTAGCCCTTGTGCTTCTGCCAGCCGTACTGGTTGGCGGTGTCGACGAAGTTGACCCCGCGGTCCAGTGCGGTGTCCAGGATCGCGTGGCTCTCCTCGTCGCTCGCCCTGACCCCGAGGTTCAAGGTGCCCAGGCACACCCGGCTCACCTTGAGGCCGGTACGTCCGAGATAGGTGTACTCCATCAGTGTCCTTCGGTACGGGCCGCCTCGGCAGCCGGTCGGCTCGAGGTGGCGGAGGCGGCCCACAGGTCGTGGAGGGATTCCTTCAGGGCCACCTTCGGGGACCAGCCCATGAGCCGCCGGGCGAGGCGGATGTCGGCCTGGGTCCAGCCGCCGCCCTTGCTGTGCACGGCGCCGCTCTCCTCGCGTACCAGATCCGCGGGGACCTGGGAGGCGGAAATCAGCAGCCAGGCCAGTTCGCGCATGCTGGAGGCGTCGCCCTGCCCGATGTTGATCGCCCGGCCGGTCACCGGGCTGCTCGCGGCCAGCGCCACGGCCTCGGCGACGTCGCGGACGTCGATGAAGTCGCGCTGGTCGTCGACGAGGGTGAGGGAGAGCGGAGCGTCCTTTGTGGTCCGGCGCAGCCGGTGGGCGAGTCCGCCGAGGAAGCTGCCCCGGGGAGTGCCCGGTCCGCAGACGTTGGTGACGCGCAGGACACAGCCGTCGATGCGGCCCGCGTCCGCCGCGCCCAGGACGATCCGGCTGCCGACGAGCTTGGTGCGGGCGTAGGGGGTGTGCGGGGCGGTGGGGTGGTCCTCGGTGATGGCCGTGCCGTCGGGGACGGGGCCGTACTCGTGCACCGAGCCCAGATGGATCAGCCGCGGCCGCCTGGGGAGGGTCGCCACGGCATCCACCAGCCGGTCGACGAGCGGGATGTGCGAGGCCGTCATGCTCGCCTCGTCGCCTTCCCAGCTGTCGCCCGCGGCGTTGACGACGAGATCGGCGGACTTCGCGGCCCGGGCGATGTCATCGCTCGGCGCGGATACCGCGTCAAGGGGCAGAAATGCGACTCCGGGAATGGGTTCAGCGGGTTTTCTCGCTATTGCCAGGACTTCATATCCGCGTTTGGTGAGAGCCCTGCAGATATGTCGCCCGATGAATCCGGTGCCGCCGATCACAACGGCCTGCCGATCTCGCATGTGGCCCATATCGCCACCGTATTGGCGCCGCTTCGAGCGGAACAACCCCTACCCTCATCCACCCCTATCAGCCACCCCTATCACCGCGCCGACCTGCGATGTCATTGGAATAGATGTCGTTTATGGGCCTCGCTGACGGCTGCCGCGCGATCCTTCACCCCGAGTTTCTCGTAAACATGCAACAGATGTGTCTTCACCGTCGCCTGGCTGATGAACAACGCTGCCGCGGCCTGTCGATTCGTGGCCCCGTCCGCGATAAGCCTGAGCACTTGGAGTTCACGGTCGCTCAGCGGTCCCTGAGTGGGTTTGCGGACCTGGCCGATAACCCGTCCGGTGACCGCGGGCGAGAGGACGGACTGGCCCGAGGAGGCGGACCGCACGGCGCGGGTCAGCTCCTCGCGCGGGGTGTCCTTGAGGAGATAGCCGGTCGCCCCGGCGGCCAGGGCGCCCATGACGTCGCTGTCGGTGTCATAGGTGGTCAGCACCAGGATCCGGGCCTCCGGGTCGCCGCGCAGCAGCCGTTTGATGGCCTCGACCCCGCCCATCCGGGGCATGCGCAGATCCATCAGGACCACATCGGCCCGCCGCCGCTCGTACAGTTCGACGGCCTCGGCACCGTCACCGGCCTCGCCGATCACCGTGAAGTCGGGGTCCCGCTCCAGCACCCCGCGCAGCCCGTCGCGGACCACGGGGTGGTCGTCCACGATGAGGATGCGGATGGGCGCGGCGGTGGCGCGGTGGGCGCCGCCGTCGTGGGGGTTACCGCCGTGGGTGTGGCCGCTGGGGGTGATTCCGCTCATGCACCGGCTTCCTGAGGGATGACGGGGACGGCCGCGCTGATGGCGGTGCCCTCGCCACGGGCGCTTTCGATGTCCAACGTACCGGCGACCCGGCCCAGTCGGCGCCGCATCGCCACAAGCCCCAGCCCGTGGTCACCGGAGGTGCCGGCCGCGGCCTCCGCGGCCGCGGGGTCGAATCCGACGCCGTCGTCGAGCACATCGAGGACGACCACGTCCTCCATGTACGACAGCGTGATGCCCACCTTCGACGCCTCGGCGTGCTTGGCGATGTTGGCGAGGGCCTCCTGCGCCACCCGGTAGAGCGTGGCCTCCAGTTCGGCGTGGACGGGGGTGGCGGTCCCGGTCGTCGCGAACGCGACCTTCGCCTCCCGCCCCCGTGACCAGCCCTCGACCAGGCACTCCAGGGCGTCGGGCAGCGTCCGGGACTCCAGTTGCTCGGGGCGGAGCGCCTGGACCGACCGGCGCGCCTCGGCCAGGCTGTCCCGGGCCAGGTCCTTGGCCGCGCCGAGATGGCGGCGCCACACCTCGCGGTCGCCTTCGGCGTGTTCGGCGGCTTCCAGCTGCCGGATGATGCCGGCCAGCCCCTGGGCGAGGGTGTCATGGATCTCCCCCGCCATCCGCTGGCGCTCGTCCAGCACTCCGGCCTCACGCGCCTGGGTGATGAGCTGGGCATGGAGCCCGGCGTTCTCGTTGAGCGCCGACCGGAGTTCGGCCACGGTCCGTTTGCGCCGCTGATGCTGTTCGTTCAGCCGGCTCGACAGCAGATTGATCCAGCCGATCACCACGGTCTGGAAGGCGATGGCGGCAATATAGCCGACCACCGCGCCGGTCGTGGGGCGCGGGAAGCCGCCCGGCACGGTGTTGACGACGAACGAGGTGGCCGCCACGGACACCAGCGCCCAGACCGTCGGCAGCAGCACCAGCGCCTGCAGGAACCCGGTGGCGGCGAAGACCATGAACACCTGGTCCCGCGCCATCAGCGCGGCGGAGAGGGCGAGCAGCCCGGTGAAGTAGACGGCCGTCCGCGCCATGCCGTACGGCTGTCTGCTGCGGCGGCCCGTCGGCAGGCTGTAGGTGCCCAGGATCCAGAGGGCGGCCAGGGCCGCCAGGCCGAGCGTGGTGAGCAGCTCCCGGGCCGACGGCGGGCCGTGGACCACGCTCAGGGCCGTGGACAGAAACAGCAGAAGGTAGGGCAGCCCTCCGAACAGGATGTCGGAGTGCCGCTCCCACCGTCCGCCGTCGTCCTTGGACGCGCTCACCTCACTCCCAGCGGAACAGCTTGGCCGCGGCCGCGGTGGCGGCCACCGCGATCACCCCGAGGACGGTCAGATGCAGCGCCTGCGGCCACTGGTTCTCCCAGGAGTCGCGCAGCGCCTGCAGCGCGGCGCCCAGCGGGGTGTAGTCGCCGATGGTGGACACGGTCTCGGGCAGATCCTCCTTGGGGAGGAACGCCCCGCCGAAGAAGAGGCTGGGGAAGAGCAGGGAAAGGCCCATCGCGGTAGCCGACTTGCTGCTCGGCGCGATGGCCGCGATGACCAGGCCGATGGAGAACAGCGCCCAGGTGCCCAGGGCGAAGCTCACCAGGAAGGCCGGGACGTCACCGGGCAGCTTGGTGTCGAAGGCGGCCTTGCCGACGATGAGCACCAGCACCGCGGAGACCGCCGCCGTGACCAGGTTGATGAAGAGCTGGGCGATCAGCAGGTTCCCCGGGTGGACGGGGCTCGCGGCCAGGCGCCGCAGAATGCCCTTCTCCCGGTAGGTCGCCAGCGTCGTGGGCAGCAGGTTGAGGGCCAGCATCGTCAGACACAGCGACATGGCCATCGCGGGGACGAACGCGGCCATCGACTCCTTGGTGGCGGCGTCGTCGTTGGACTTGGTGGTGACGAAGTGGAAGATGGCCAGCAGCATGATGGGCAGCGCGATGACGAAGAACACCGCGGTGGGATCGCGCAGGAACAGCTTGCTCTCGACGTAGGTGAGCTTGGTGCGCCCGGACATGGCAGAGATCTCCTCGGCGGTTCAGTTGGCGGGCTTGGAGCCGGTCAGGGCGACGAAGGCGTCATCGAGACTCGCCTGCTCCAGGCGGAGTTCGTTCGCCACGATCTGATTGCGGGCCAGGACGGAGATCACCGCGTAGACGACATTGCCCTTGCCGACCACCGTCACCTGCGACTTGGACCGGGTCACACTGCTCACCTCGGGCAGCGAGGTCAGCAGTTCGTCGTCCATCGGCACGGACGGCTTGAACCGGATGATCTGCTGCTCATCGACCCGGGACACCAGTCCGGAGGGGGTGTCCAGGGCCACGACCCGGCCGGATTCGATGATGGCGATCCGGTCGCAGAGCCGCTCGGCCTCCTCCATGAAGTGGGTGACCAGCAGCACGGTCACGTCCTGTTCCCTGACCTTCTCGATCAGCTTCCAGGTCTCGCGCCGGGCGTGCGGGTCGAGTGCGGTGGTCAGCTCGTCGAAGACGGCGATCCTGGGGTTGCCGACGAGGGCGAGCGCGATGGACAGCCGCTGCTGCTGTCCACCGGACAGCGATCCGTAGGGCGTGTCGGCCTTGCCCGAGAGGCCCCAGTCCTTGATGAGCTCGCGCCAGTCGACGGGGTCGCGGTAGAAGGTGCTGTAGAGCTCGAGCGCCTCCCACACCTTCATCTTGGGGGGCAGTTCGCTCTGCTGGAGCTGGATCCCGATGGACTCGCGCAGCTCGGCGAGGTCCTTCAGCGGGTCCAGGCCCATCACGGAGATCTCGCCACCGTCCCGTTTGCGCATCCCCTCGATGCACTCCACGGCGGTGGTCTTGCCCGCGCCGTTGGGGCCCAGGATGCCGAAGATCTCACCCTCCTCCACAGAGAAGGACACATCCTGTACCGCGACGTGATTGCGGTATTCCTTCCGCAGGTTACTGACCTCGATCAGCGGCATCGGCCCGGGTCCTCCTCGCTCGGTTCCTTCACTCTTCCACCGTAGGAAGCGGGTATCCCCCGCGGATCGGCCCATCGGCTGCCCACCGGGCTGATCCTCCCTCCACCCACCGGCTGACCGGCCGCATCAACCGATCGGTGGATGGGGGTACGCCACGGCCGGGTCAGTCACGCCGGGGGTGCAGCGCCCGGCAGACCTCGTAGGACGGCAGCAGGCCCGCCCGCTCGGCCTCGGCCAGGCCGGGGGCGTTCCGGTCGCGCTGGGAGACCAGATACTCCAGGTCCGTGGGCCAGGGCAGGCCGAGCGCCGGGTCGAAGGGGTCGATCTCGTGCTCGGCGCCCGGGTTGTACTCCGCCGAGTTCAGATAGGCCGCCACGGTGTCGTCCCGCAGCGCGATGAAGGCGTGGCCGAGGCCCTCCTCCAGATACACCGCCCGGTACGAGACGGGGTCCAGGCGCACACTGTCCCAGTGGCCGAAGGTGGGCGAGCCCACCCGCAAGTCCACCACCACATCGAGGAGTTCGCCGCTGGTGCAGGTCACCATCTTGGCCTGGCCCGGGGGTACGTCCGCGTAGTGCACTCCGCGGACCGTGCCGCGCCGGGAGACACTGTGGTGGTTCTGGCCCAGGCGCAGCGGATGGCCGACGGCCGCGGCGAAGGCCGCTTCGGTGTAGTGGGCGACGAACGCGCCACGCTCGTCGCGGTGGACGTCCGGGCTGAACTCGTAGGCGCCGGAGACCGCCAGCTCACGTACCTTCATCGGCCGTGCTCCATGGTGAGCTTCTCCAGCACCGGCACCACATCGTGCGGGGTGGGGGTGTGCAGGTTCTCCTCGCGCAGCCGCCCGGCGGTCTCCTGGTACGTGGCGTCCCCCAGCAGCCGTTCGACGCTCTCCCGCAGCACCTCTGCGGTCAGCTCGGAGGCGTGCACGGCCAGTCCGGCACCGGCCTCGTGCAGACTGGTGGCCTTGTTCCACCAGTCGCCGTAGCGGATGGTGGGGATGAACTGCGGTACGCCGTTGACCAGTGCGGTGCCCCAGGAGCCGAAGCCGCCGTGGTGGATGAGGACCGCGGCGCCGGGCAGCAGGGCGTGCAGCGGGACGAAGTCGACGATGTGGGTGTTGGCGGGGATCTTCTCCAGGGCCTCGACCTCCTCGGGCGGCAGCGCGGCCACCACGTCGATGTCCATGGTCCCGAGGGTGTCGATGATGTCGGTGACCGGCATGAAGGTGCCGCCCAGGGCCGCCCGTGCGGAGACGCCGGAGGTCAGCACGACCCGCGGCCGCTCGGGGACCTCGCGCAGCCAGTCCGGGATCTCACAGGGGCCGTTGTAGGGCAGATAGCGGACCGGGACCCGGTGGACCGAGAGCGGAAGCTGGAGGCTGGTGGGGATCTGGTCGATGGTCCACTGGCCGACCACGACCTCCTCGTCGAAGGTGCGGTCGTAGCGGGCGAGAATGCCGCCGAGCCAGTCGGCCAGCGGATCCTCGCGGCGCTCCTCGGGCTGCTCCGCGAGGCGGGTCAGGAACACCTCGCGCATCTTGGAGTAGATGTCGATACACCACAGCAGCCGGGCGTGGGCGGCGCCCACGACCCGGGCGGCCACCGGGCCCGCGTAGGTGACCGGGTCCCAGATGACCAGATCGGGCTGCCAGTCGCGGGCGTAGGCCACCAGCTCGTGCACCATGCAGTCGTTGTAGGTCTGGTACGCGAACATCACGCTGACCTTGAACTTCATCAGCACCTGTTCCCAGGAGTGCTGATCGAGGTCCGGAGTGGACCAGTCGGACAGCGGGTTCTCCAGCGAGTCGCGGTTCTGCGTCAGCATCTCGTGGAGATTGTGGTCGGTGCCGACGGAGACGGCCGTCAGACCGGTGCTCTTGATGTGCTCGGTCAGCGCGGGGTTGCTGGCGACATGCACCTCGTGGCCGGCCGCGGCCAGCGACCAGGCGAGCGGGACCATGGTGAACAGGTGCGATTTCTCGGACACCGTCGCGAAAAGGATACGCATCGTCGGTTTCTCTCTCAGTCGATAGGTCGTCGGGGGCGGGCGGTGGCCGCCCGCAGGGTGTCCGTGATGACTCCGGCCACCGCTGCCTTCTGTTCACCCAGGTAGAAGTGGCCGCCGGAGAAGACCTCCAGCCGGAAGGAGCCCGAGGTGTGCTCCCGCCAGCCCGCCATCTCCGGGGCCCTGACGCGGATGTCGCTGTCGCCGACGAGCCCCACGATGTCGCAGCGCAGCCTGGCGCCGGGCCGGTACTCATAAGTCTCTGCCGCCTTGTAGTCGCTGCGGATGGCCGGCAGGGTCAGCCGCAGCAGTTCGGCGTCGCCGAGGATGCGCGAGTCGGTCCCGCTGACCAGCTGGAGCTCGGCGATGAGCCCGGCGTCGTCGCGCCGGTGGATGTCCAGGCTCCGGTGGTGTGAGGGCGCGGGCCGGCCCGAGGCGAAGAGCGCCACGGGGACGGTTCCCAGCTCCCCTTCGAGCAGCCGGGCCAGCTCGAACCCGACGCTCGCGCCCATGCTGTGGCCGAACAGCGCGATCGGCCGGTGTGCGGTCAGTGGCGTCAGCGCCTGGAAGATCTCGCCCGCCATCTCATGGATGTTCTCGATGGGCGCGTCATGGCGGCGGTCCTGCCGTCCCGGGTACTGGACGGCCAGCGCCTCCACGGTCGGCGGCAGCAGCTCGGAGATGGGGAAGTAGAAGCTGGCGGCTCCTCCGGCGTGCGGCAGGCAGACCAGGCTGACCTCGGCCTCCGGACGCGGATGGAACCTGCGGAACCACAGGCTCTCATCGGTGACGGGCAACGCCATGGTCGTCGTTCCTTTCGCGGTGCGGGGAGGGCGCCTCGGCGGCGGGTGCGGGGGTGGTCAGGCGCCGTCGCGCGGCAGGGACTCCAGCCAGTCCTCGATGGCCTGGGCGGTGGGGAGGGAGTGGTCCTCCATCATGGTGAAGTGGTTGCCGCGCACATCGACGATGTCGTGCGGCAGCTCCCAGAAGGACCGCCAGTCGGGCAGCTCTTCGAGCTTCAGCGAACCGGTGGACAGCGGCTCCAGCGCGCGCACGAGGAGGGTGGGGGTCGCGATCGGCTCGGGATCCCAGCTTCCGAAGAGGTTGAGATACCAGCCCATGGCCGACAGCCGGTCGTCGTCCATGGTGACGAACACGCCCTCGCGCTCGGTCATCCCGTCCATGAGCGAGAGCCCGAACTGGTTGAGGATGCTGCTCTTGGGCACGTACGTGTCCACCAGCACCACCGCGGTCGGCTGGATGCCCATCCGCTCCAGATGTCCCGCCGCCGCATGGGCGAACCAGCCGCCCGCCGAGGAACCGAGCAGCACGATCGGCGCCCCGTCCGCGGCCTTCGCCACCGCCTCGGCCTGGGCGGCGACCACCGCGTCCGCCGTCTCCGGAAGGGGCTCGCCGCGGCCGAAGCCCGGCAGCGCGAGCGCCGACACATCGCGCCGGCCCCGCTGCGAGGCCGCGAACCGCGCGTACTGGTGGATGCCCGCGACCGCCAGGCACGAGGAGAAACAGAACATGTGCTGCTCGGCCGGGCCCTTGCTGAGCCTGACCGGCGTCGGCAGCTTCGCCAGCTCGGAGGTGGCGCTGAACCGGGGCCGCAGCGCCGCCGTGGCGTGCAACAGGTCGAAGATCTCTTTCCATTTCCCGGTCTCGAACGCCTGGGTGTAGAGCGCGCTCAGCGTGGTGGACTCACCCGCGGCGGCGGCCGTCGTGCCCGTGGGCGTCTCCACGGACGGGCCCGACTGCCGGGCCGCGGCCAGGTCCGAGCGGAGCCGGGCGGCCAGATCGGTGGGCGTCTCGTGGTCGAAGACGAGCGTGGCGGGAAGCCTCAGCCCGGTGGCCGCGTTCAGCCGGTTGCGCAGTTCGACCGCGGTGAGCGAGTCGAAGCCGGAGTCCACGAACTCATGGGTGGCGCCGATGGCGGACGGGTCCGGGTGGCCGAGCACGGTGGCCACCTGCGTGCGCACCAACTCCACCAGTACGGCTTCCTGTTCGGCCTCGGACAGCCCGGCGAGCCGTTCCCGCAGCGCGGAGTCGCCGCCCGGTGAGCCGGCGCGCGTGGTCGCGCCCGCCCGGCGCGCCGGTGCCCGCACCAGTCCGCGCAGCAGCAGCGGCACCGAGCCGGATCCGGCGTTCGCGCGCAGCGCCGCGAGGTCGAGCCGCATCGGGATCAGCAGCGGAGTGTCCAGGGCGAGGGCGGTGTCGAGCAGTTCCATGCCCTGTTCGGAGGTGAGCGCGGCCACGCCCGAGCGGGCGGCCCCGGCCGTGTCCGCCGTGCCGGTCATCGTGCTGGTCTGCGCCCACAGCCCCCAGGCGAGGGAGTGGGCGGGCAGCCCCTGCGCCCTGCGGGTCTGCGCGAAGGCGTCGAGGAAGCCGTTGGCGGCCGCGTAGTTGCCCTGTCCGGCGCCGCCGAGCACACCGGCGGCCGAGGAGAAGAGCACGAAAGCGGCCAGGTCCAGCTCCCGGGTGGCCTCGTGGAGGTGGAGTACGGCGTCGGCCTTGGGCCGCAGCACCGTGTCCATCCGCTCGGGGGTGAGCGAGGAGAGCACTCCGTCGTCCAGTACCCCGGCGGTGTGGAACACCCCGGTCAGCGGGTGGTCGCCGGGCACCTGGGCCACCAGGGCGGCCACGGCGTCCCGGTCGGCGGTGTCGCACGCCGCCACGGTCACGGTGGCGCCGAGCGCGGTCAGTTCGTCCCGCAGCCGCCCGGCGCCCTCGGCGGCCGGTCCCCGGCGGCTGGTCAGCAGCAGATGGCGGACGCCGTGCCGGGTCACCAGGTGGCGGGCGAGCAGCCCGCCGAGCGTACCGGTGGCGCCGGTGATCAGAACGGTGCCCTCGGGGTCCAGCGCACGCGTGGCGCCGGTTTCGCCCTGGGCGCGGGCGAGCCGCGGGGTGTGCGCCTGGCCGGCGCGCAGCGCGAGCTGTGGCTCGCCGGAGGGGAGGAGCGCCGGGAGGGCCCGTACGGACTCCTCGTGCTCGTCGATGTCGACGAGGGTGAACCGGTCGGGGTTCTCCGACTGCGCCGAGCGCACCAGGCCCCAGACGGCGGCGCCCGGCAGATCGGTGACGTCCGCGCCGGGCGCGGTGGCCACGGCGCCACGGGTGACGAACACCAGCCGGGAGTCGGCGAACCGCTCATCGGCCGACCAGCTCTGGGCCAGCTCCAGGGCGGCGCCCAGGGAGGCCCGTACGGCGTCGGCCGGTGCGCCGGGCCCGGCCTGGCAGCACACCAGGACCGCCGCGGGGGCGGCCGTACCGGCGTCGACGGCCGCGCCCAGCGACTCCAGGTCCACATACGACTCCAGGTGGACCCCGGCCGCGAAGAGGCTCTCGGTCACCTCCAGTCCGTCGTCGCCGACCAGCGCGGCCCGGGTCAGCGGGGTGGCCGGGGCGGAACCGGCGAGAGCGGGCCAGTCGAGCTGGAACAGTGCCTCGTTGCTCGCGGCGCGGGCGCCGCTGAGCTGATCGCCGGTCATCTTCCGCAGCAGCAGGCCCTCGACGGTGGCCACCGGGCGGCCGGTGGGGTCGGCCACCGCGAGCGCCACGGTGTCCTCCCCGGCCGGGGAGATCCTCACCCGCACCTCGTCGGCCCCGGCGGCGTGCAGCGACACCCCGGTCCAGGAGAACGGCAGCCGCCCCTGCGCCGTCTCGGGGTCCTCTCCGGCGAAGAGGGTGCCGAGCGCGATGCCGTGCAGGGAGGCGTCGAGCAGGGCCGGGTGGATCCCGTACGCGGCGGCGGCCGGCTGCTGCTCCTGGGCCAGCCGTATCTCGGCGAACACCTCGTCGCCGCGCAGCCAGGCGGCCCGCAGGCCCCGGAAGGCCGGGCCGTAGCCGAAGCCGCCCGCCGCGTACCGCTCGTACATGTCGCTGACGTCGAGTTCGGTGGCATCCGCCGGAGGCCACGCGGTCAGCTCCGCGGGGGTGGCCGGGGCGGCGGTGGCGAGCGTGCCGGTGGCGTGCGGGGTCCACGGCTCGCCGAACCCGGCGCCCTCGGGGCGGGAGTGGACGTTCAGCGGGCGCCGTCCGCTCTCGTCGGGTTCCCCGGCGGTCACCCGGAGGGTGAGCGCGCCACGGGCGGGGAGGATGAGCGGCGCCTGGAGGGTCAGCTCCTCGACCTGGTCGCAGCCGACCTGGTCACCGGCCTGGATCGCGAGCTCCAGGAAGGCGGTGCCGGGGAAGAGGACCGTGCCGGACACGGCGTGGTCGGCCAGCCAGGGCTGGGCCGCCAGGGACAGCCGGCCGGTGAGCACCAGGCCGTCGGTGTCGGCGAGTTCGACGGCGGCGCCCAGCAGCGGATGCCCGGCGGAGCCAAGACCCGCGGAGGTCACGTCGCCGGCCCGGTCGGGGCCGTCCAGCCAGTAGCGCTGCCGCTGGAAGGCGTACGTGGGCAGCTCCACCCGGCGGGCGCCACGGCCCGCGAACACCTTCTCCCAGTGCACCTCGCCGCCGTGGGCATGCACCCGGCCGACCCCGGCCAGCAGCGACTCGGCCTCACCCCGGTCCTTGCGCAGCAGCGGGACGAACGCGGCGGCATCGGTGCCGGAGACGCACTCCTGTCCCATCACGGACAGCACACCGACCGGGCCCAACTCGACATAGCGGGTCACGCCCTGGTCCTCGAGGAACCGCATGCCGTCCTGGAACCGCACCGGCTGCCGCACATGGCGCACCCAGTAGTCGGGCGTGCACAGCTCCTCGGCCGCCGCCTGGCCGGTCACATTGGACACCACCGCGATCCGGGGGGTGGCGTAGGACAGCTCGCCGACGACCTTGGCGAACTCCTCGAGCATGGGGTCCAACAGCGGCGAGTGGGCGGCGACGCCGACCCGCAGCCGCTTGCTCTGGACGCCCACCGCTTCCGCGATCCGCAGGACGGTCCTCTCGTCACCGGAGATCACCGTGGCGGCCGGGCCGTTGACCGCGCCCAGGGCCACCTGGTCCTCGTGGCCCGCCAAATGGGGCAGCACCTCGGCCTCGCCGGTCTGCAGCGAGACCATCGCGCCTCCGGCGGGCAGCGCGTCCATCAGCCGGCCCCGGGCCGCGACCAGCGCACAGGCGTCCGGCAGCGAGAACACGCCCGCCACATGCGCCGCCGCCAGCTCGCCCACCGAGTGGCCGACCAGGAAGTCCGCGGTCACGCCCCAGGACTCCAGCAGCCGGTACAGCGCCACCTCGACGGCGAAGAGGCCGGTCTGGGTGTAGAGGGTCCGGTCGAGCAACTCGGCGTCCTCGCCGAAGACCACGTCGCGCACCGCGTGCTCGACATGGCCGTCCAGGTGGCGGTCGAGTTCGGCGCAGACGGTGTCGAACGCGGTGGCGAAGACCGGGAAGGCGGTGTGCAGGGTGCGTCCCATGCCGAGCCGCTGTGCGCCCTGCCCGGTGAACAGGAACGCCGTCTTGCCCGCACCGGCCACCGCGCCGTGCGTGACGCCGGAGGCCAACTGGTCCAGTTCACCGAGCAGTTCGGCACGGTTCGATCCCACGACCACCGCGCGGTGGGTGAAGGCGGAGCGGGTGAGCGCCAGCGAGTAGCCGATGTTCACGGGGGACGGCTCGGGCGCGCCCGCCACATACGACCGCAGTCGCGCGGCCTGAGCCCGCAGGGCCTCCTCGGTCCGACCCGACAGCGGCCACGGCACCAGGTCACAGGCGGCGGGCCCGGTGTCCGCGGGGGCCTCGGCCTCGGTCTCGTCCTCGTTCCCGGGCTCCTCGGCGGGGGCCTGTTCCAGGATCACATGGGCGTTGGTGCCGCTGAATCCGAAGGCGGACACGGCGGCGCGGCGCGGCCGCTCGGTGTCCGGCTCGGGCCACGGCCTGGCCTCGGCCAGCAGCCGTACCGCGCCCGACTCCCAGTCGACGTTGGGTGTCGGCTCCTCGGCGTGCAGTGTCTTGGGCAGCACGCCGTGGCGCAGCGCCAGTACGGTCTTGATGATCCCGCCGACGCCCGCGGCGGCCTGGGTGTGGCCGATGTTGGACTTCAAGGAGCCGAGCCACAGCGGCCGGTCCTCGGGCCGGTCCTGGCCGTAGGTGGCGAGCAGCGCCCCGGCCTCGATGGGGTCGCCGAGCGAGGTGCCGGTGCCGTGGGCCTCGACCGCGTCCACATCGGCGGCGGTGAGCCCCGCGTCCGCCAGCGCCTGCCGGATGACGCGCTGCTGGGAGGGGCCGTTGGGAGCGGTGAGCCCGCTGCTGGCGCCGTCCTGGTTGGTGGCGGAGCCGCGGACGAACGCGAGCACCCGGTGGCCGTTCTCCCGCGCGTCGGACAGCCGCTCCACGAGCAGCATGCCCACGCCCTCGCCCCAGCCGGTGCCGTCGGCGGACGCGGCGAACGCCTTGCAGCGGCCGTCGGAGGCGAGCCCGCGCTGCCGGCTGAAGTCCACGAAGGCCACCGGTGTGGACATCACCATCGAGCCGCCGACGAGGGCGAGTTCGCACTCCCCGCGGCGCAGCGCCTGCGCGGCGAGATGCAGGGCCACCAGCGAGGACGAGCAGGCGGTGTCCACGGTGACCGCGGGGCCTTCGAGACCGAAGGTGTAGGCGATACGGCCGGAGGCGATACTGCCGGAGCCACCGCTGCCGACGTATCCCTCGACATCGTCGGGCACCTGGCGCAGCCGGGTCGCGTAGTCCTGGTACATCACCCCCGCGAAGACCCCGGTGCGGCTGCCGCGCAGCGTGGCCGGGTCGATCCCGGCCCGCTCCAGGGCCTCCCACCCGGTCTCCAGCAGCAGCCGCTGCTGCGGGTCCATGGCCAGGGCCTCGCGCGGGGAGATGCCGAAGAACGCGGGGTCGAAGTGGTCGGCGTCGGTGACGAAGCCGCCTTCCCGCGCATAGCTCGTCCCCGGCTTGTCCGGGTCCGGGTCGTAGAGGGCCTCCAGGTCCCAGCCCCGGTCGGCGGGGAACTCGGTGACCGCGTCACGGCCGTTCGCCACCAGCTCCCACAGGTCCTCAGGGGACGCCACACCGCCGGGGTAGCGGCAGGCCATCCCGACGATGGCGATGGGCTCGTGGTCCTTGGCCTCGGCCTCCTGAAGGCGCTGGCGAGTGCGGTGCAGATCCGTGGTCACTCGCTTGAGGTAGTCGCGGAGCTTTGCCTCGCTCACCGTGTACCGCCCATCTCTTTGATTTCCAACTCCGGGTACTGTCAGGACAGGCCGAGTTCGTTCTCGATGAAGTCGAAGATCTCGTCGTCCGAGGCGGCGTCGATGCGGCCGGCGACCGCGTCCTCCGCGTCCTCCGGGCCCTGGCCGAGCCGTACCAGCAGGTCCTGCAGACGCGAGGCGAGCGTGGTGCGCGCCTCGTCGTCGGTGGCGACCCGGGCCAGATTGCTTTCCAGGGCGTCGAGTTCCGGAAAGGCCATCGACGCGGCGGTGAAGGTCTCCGGGGCGATCTCCGCTTCCAGGTACGCGGCGATCGCCGTGGAGGTGGGGTAGTCGAAGAGCAGGGTGACCGGCAGCCGCCGGCCGGTGGCCTTGCCGAGCTGGTTGCGGAGTTCGACCGCGGTGAGCGAGTCGAAGCCGAGGTCCAGCAGACCGCGTTCCGCCTCGACGGCGGCCACCGAGTCGAAGCCCAGCACCCCGGCGACGGTCGTGCGGACCAGGTCCAGCAGGAACCGGCCGCGCTCGGCCTCCGGCAGGCTGGAGAGATGCTGCTTGAGCCCCTCGGGCCGGCCAGGTGCGGCCCCGGCTCCCGCACCCGCGACGGCCCGCCGGGCGGGTTTGGCGGGCGCGGCCCTCACCAGCCCGCGCAGCAGCGCCGGTACGTCACCGGAGCGCGCCGTGAGCCCCGCGGTGTCGAGCCGCATGGGCAGCACGACGGCGGCGTCCACGGCCCGTGCGGCGTCGAAGAGCCTGGCGCCGTCCTCCGAGGAGAACGGGACGATGCCACCGCGCGCCAGCCGGTTCAGATCGGCGCCCTCCAGCTTTCCGGTCATGTCGCTGCGCTGGGCCCACAGCCCCCACGCATGCGACTGGACGGGGCGGCCCTGGGCGCGGCAGTGCTGGGCGAAGGCATCGAGGAAGGCGTTGGCCGCCGAGTAGTTGCCCTGGCCCATCCCGCCGAAGGTGCCGGCGATGGAGGAGAAGAGGACGAGCGCGGACAGGTCCAGGTCGCGGGTCAGTTCGTGCAGGGTGAGCGCGGCGTCGACCTTGGGCCGCAGCACCCGGTCCATCCGCTCAGGGGTGAGCGAGGACACCACCCCGTCGTCCAGGACGCCCGCCGTGTGCACGACGGCCGTCAGCGGATGTGCGGCGGGGACGGTGGCCAGCAGCGCCGCCAGCGCCTCCCGGTCGGCCACATCGCAGGCGGCGAGGGTGACCTCGGCGCCCAACTCCATGAGTTCCGCCCGGAGTTCGGCGGCGCCTTCGGCCTCCGGTCCGCGGCGGCCGGCGAGCAGCAGATGCCGCATACCGCCCTCGGCCACCAGATGGCGGGCGATGACCCCGCCGATGGTGCCGGTGGCTCCGGTGACCAGCACCGTGCCCTCGGGGTCCCAGGCGGGCGGGGCGGTGTCGGGGGCGGGGGTGGCGGCGAGCCTGGCCACCGTGATGTCGCCCCGGCGCACCGCCAGTTGCGGCTCGTCGAGGGCGAGCGCGGTCGGCAGTGCGCCCACCGACTCCTCGTGCTCGTCGAGGTCGACGAGGACGAACCGGTCGGGGTTCTCCGACTGCGCGGAGCGCACCAGGCCCCAGACGGCGGCATGGGCCAGAGCGGGCACCTCAGCGCCGGGCGTGGTGGCCACCGCGCCCCGGGTGACGAACACCAGGCGGGAGTCGGCGAACCGCTCCTCGGTCAGCCAGGCCCGGACCAGCGCCAGCGCCCGGTGGGTCGCCGTCCGTACGGCCTCGGCCACCCCCTGGGGCTCCGGTGCGCAGGGCACCAGCACGGTGGCGGGCATGGCGGCCGGGTCGGCGGGCAGCGCGTCCAGGTCGCGGTAGGTGTGCGCGTCGAGTCCGACCAGCTTGAAGTCGTCGTCGCCGAGCAGGCCCCAGCTCCCGGCGGGGTGCTGCTCGGGCGCGGCGGCGGAGGTGTCGGCGGCCACCCAGTCGAGCCGGTAGAGCGTGTCACCGCCGGTGGCGGCGTCGCCGAGCCGTTCGGGCCGCTTGCGCAGCACGAGGGATTCGACGGTGGCCACCGGACGGCCGATGGTGTCCGCCACGGTCAGGGCCACCGTGTCGGCGCCGCCCGGTGTGAGCCGCACCCGTACCTCACCGGCCCCGGCGGCGTGCAGCGACACCCCGGTCCAGGAGAACGGCAGCCGGCCCTCGCCATCCTGGAACGTCGGGCCGAGCGCGATGGTGTGCAGCGCGGCGTCCAGCAGGGCCGGGTGCAGTCCGTAGCCGGTGGCGGCTGACTGCTGCTCCTGGGCCAGCCGTACCTCGGCGAACACCTCGTCGCCGCGCAGCCAGGCCGCGCGCAGCCCCTGGAACGAGGGGCCGTAGCCGAAGCCGCCCGCCGCGAACCGCTCGTACAGGTCCTCGACCTGGATCGGTTCGGCGCCCGGCGGCGGCCACGCCCCGCCCAGGTCGTAGGAGCCCTCGGCGGCGCCGACCGCCAGCACACCGGTGGCGTGCCGGGTCCACGGCAGCTCCCGCTGCGCGTCCTCGGGGCGGGAGTAGACGTTCAGTGTGCGGTGGCCGTCCTCGTCGGGCGCGTCCACCACCAGTTGCAGGGTGACGGCTCCGCGCTCGGGGAGGATGAGCGGCGCCTGGAGGGTCAGCTCCTCGACCCGGTCGCAGCCCACCTGGTCACCGGCCTGGATCGCGAGCTCCAGGAACGCGGTGCCGGGGAAGAGGACCGCGTCCAGGACCGCGTGGTCGGCCAGCCAGGGCTGACCACGCGTGGACAGCCGCCCGGTGAGCACCAGGCCGTCGGTGCCGGCGAGTTCGACGGCGGCGCCCAGCAGCGGATGCCCGGCGGAGCCGAGACCGGCCGAGGCCACATCGCCCACGGTGGCGGGCGCGTCCAGCCAGTAGCGCTGCCGCTGGAAGGCGTACGTGGGCAGCTCCACCCGGCGGGCGCCACGGCCCGCGAACACCTTCTCCCAGTCCACCTCGCCGCCGTGGGCATGCACCCGGCCGACCCCGGCCAGCAGCGACTCGGCCTCACCCCGGTCCTTGCGCAGCAGCGGGACGAACGCGACGTCATCGGTGTCGGTCTCGGCCAGGCACTCCTGGCCCATGGCGGAGAGCACACCGGCGGGGCCGATCTCGATGAAGCGGGTCACCTTCCGCCCGGCGAGGAAGCGGATGCCGTCCCCGAAGCGCACCGCCCGGCGGACGTGGCGCACCCAGTACTCCGGCGAGCACAGCTCCTCGCCCGCCGCCTCACCCGTGACGTTGGAGACCACCGCGATCCGCGGCGCGGAGTAGCCGATCCCGGCGGCCACCGTGCCGAACTCGGCGAGCATGGCGTCCATCAGCGGCGAGTGGAAGGCGTGGGACACGGTGAGCCGCTTGCTCTTGCCCCCGACCGCCTCCGCGATCCGCAGGACGGTCTCCTCGTCACCGGAGATGACGGTCGCCCGCGGCCCGTTGACCGCCGCCACGCTCACCCGGTCCTCATGGCCTTCGAGATGCGGCAGCACCTCGGCCTCGGCCGCCTGGAGCGACACCATCGCACCGCCCTCGGGCAGCGCCTGCATCAGCCGGCCCCGGGCCGCCACCAGCGCACAGGCGTCCCGCAGCGAGAACACGCCCGCCACATGGGCCGCCGCCAACTCGCCCACCGAGTGGCCGACCAGGAAGTCCGGGCGCAGGCCCCAGGACTCGACCAGCCGGTACAGCGCCACTTCGAGGGCGAACAGCCCGGTCTGGGTGAACACGGTCCGGTTCAGTGGCTCCGGGTCCTCCCCGAACACCACCTCCCGTACCGAGCCGTCCAGATGAGGGTCCAGCTCCGCGCACACGGCGTCGAACGCCGCCGCGAACACCGGGAAGGCGTCGTACAACTCCCGTCCCATACCGGGTCGTTGAGCGCCCTGCCCGGTGAACAGGAAGGCCGTCTTCCCGGTGTCGGCCACCGTCTCCTGGGCCGTCCCCGAGGCCAGCTCCGCCAGGCCCCGCAGCAGCTCCTCCCGCTCGGCGCCGACGACCACGGCACGGTGGCCGAAGGCCGAGCGGCTCGTCGCCAGCGCATAGCCGACGTCCACCGGGCGCAGCTCCGGCCGCTCCTCCAGATGGGCCCGCAGCCGCCCGGCCTGCGCCCGCAGCGCCGTCTCACTCCGCCCGGAGAGCGCCCAGGGCACCACATCGGAGTCGATCGACCGCTCGGCCACCGGCGCGGTGGGCTCGGGGCCCTGTTCCAGCACCACATGCACATTCGTGCCGCTGACGCCGAAGGCGGACACGCCCGCTCGCCGCGGCCGTCCCGTCCCGGGCCACTCCCGGGCCGCGGTCAGCAGCTCCACCGCACCGGCCGACCAGTCCACGTCGGGCGAGAGCTCATCGGCGTGGAGGGTCTTCGGCAGCACACCGCGGCGCAGCGCCAGCACCATCTTGATGATCCCGGCGACACCCGAAGCGGCCTGCGTGTGGCCGATGTTGGACTTGAGCGCACCCAGCCACAGCGGCCGGTCCGCGTCCCGCCCCTGGCCGTAGGTGGCCATCAGGGCCTGTGCCTCGATCGGATCGCCGAGCCGGGTGCCGGTGCCATGGGCCTCGACCGCGTCCACATCGGCGGCCGACAGGCCGGCGCCGGCCAGCGCCTGGCGGATCACCCGCTGCTGGGAGGGGCCGTTGGGGGCGGTAAGGCCATTGCTGGCGCCGTCCTGGTTGACGGCGGAGCCGCGCACCAGGGCCAGCACCTCATGGCCGTTGGCCCGCGCGTCCGAGAGCCGCTCCAGCAGCAGCATGCCGACGCCCTCGGCCCACCCGGCGCCGTCGGCGTCCGCCGAGAACGCCTTGCACCGGCCGTCGGGGGCCATGGCCCGCTGCCGGCTGAACTCGATGAAGGTGTCCAGCGTGGACATCACGACGACGCCGCCCGCGAGCGCCAGCGAGCACTCCCCCTGGCGCAGCGCCCAGACCGCCTGGTGGAGGGCGACCAGCGAGGACGAGCAGGCGGTGTCGACGGTGACCGCGGGGCCTTCGAGGCCGAAGGTGTACGAGATGCGCCCGGACGCCACGCTGCTCGCGCTGCCGGTGGCCAGATAGCCCTCGAACTCCTCGGGCGCGCGGCCGAAGCGCGATCCGTAGTCGTTGTAGCTGGCGCCGATGAAGACTCCGGCCTGGGTGCCCTTCACCGAGGCCGGGTCGATCCCGGCCCGTTCGAACGCCTCCCAGCTGGTCTCCAGCAGCAGCCGCTGCTGCGGGTCGATGGCGAGCGCCTCGCGCGGGGAGATCCCGAAGAACTCGGGGTCGAAGTGGTCGGCCTCGTGGAGGAAGCCGCCGCCGGTGGCGTAGAAGGTGCCCGGCTTGTCGGGGTCGGGGTCGTAGTGGCCCTCGATGTCCCAGCCGCGGTCGGTGGGGAAGTCCGAGACGGCGTCGCGGCCGTCCATCAGCAGCTGCCACAGCTCCTCGGGGGTGGTCACCCCGCCGGGCAGGCGGCAGCTCATGGCCACGATGGCGATCGGGTCGTCGTCGGCCGCGACGGTGGCGGGCACCGGGCCCGCCGGGGCGGTGGCCTCGGTGTCTCCGGCGCCGCTCTCGGCCAGCAGGAAGCGGGTCAGCGCGGTGACGGTCGGGTAGTCGAAGACGAGGGTGACCGGCAGCCGCAGTCCGGTGGCCGCGTTCAGCCGGTTGCGCAGGTCGACGGCGGTGAGCGAGTCGAAGCCCAGTTCGCGGAAGGCGCGCCCGGACTCGACCGCCGTGGTGTCGGGATAGCCGAGCGCGGCGGCCACTTCGGTGCTGACGAGGTCGGCCAGCGCGTCCTCGGCCTCCTGCGGCGACAGTCCGGCCAGCCGCTGGGCGAGCGGGGTGTCCGCGTCGGCCGTGGTGGCGTCCGCCGCGTCCGTCCGCCGGGCGTCGGGGAGTTCGCCGAGCACGGCGGCCCCGTCCAGCGAGGGGGTGGCGGCGATGAGCCGGTCCCACTCGATATCGGCCACGGCCACATGGGTGTCGCCCACGTCCAGGGCACGCTGCAGGGCGCCGATCGCCGGGTCGGGCGCCATCGCGGGCATACCGGTGGCCCGCAGCCGCGCCTCGACCGCCTCGTCGACCAGCCCGCCACCGGACCACGCGCCCCAGGCCACGGAGGTGGCGGGGAGGCCCTGGGCGCGGCGGGCGTGGGCGAGCGCGTCGAGGAAGGCGTTGGCGGCCGCGTAACTGCCCTGGCCGGGGCCGCCGAGCGTGCCCGCGAAGGAGGAGAAGAGCACGAAGGCGGACAGCTCGCGGTCGCGGGTGAGCTCGTGCAGATGGAGCGCCGCGTCCACCTTCGGGCGCAGCACCCCCTCGGCGCGCTCGGGGGTGAGGGTGTCGAGCACCCCGTCGTCCAGGACGCCCGCGGTGTGGACGACCGCGTCGAGCGGGGCCTGGTCCTCGTCCAGCGTGGCGAGGAGGGCGGCCAGCGCGTCGCGGTCGGCGGCGTCGCACGCGGCCACGGTCACCCGGACCCCCGACTCCCGTAGCTCAGCGGCGAGTTCGGCCCCCCCGGGGGCGCCGGGGCCCCGGCGGCCGGCGAGCACCAGGTGTTCGGCTCCGCCCCGGGCCAGCCAGCGCGCAACATGGGCGCCCAGGCCGCCGGTGCCGCCGGTCACCAGCACGGTGCCGCGCGGGCGCCACGGCGCGGTGGCGTCGGTCAGCGCCGCCGAGGCCCTGACCAGCCTGCGCCCGTGGACACCGGAGGCGCGCACCGCCACCTGATCCTCACCGGTCGGCCGGCCCGCGAGCACTCCGCACAGCCGGGCGATGGCGCGGTCGTCGAGGGTGCCGGGCAGGTCGACCAGACCGCCCCGGCGCCGCGGGTACTCCGCGGCGGCGATCCGGCCCAGGCCCCAGGTGAGGGCCTGCAGCGGGTGGTCCAGTACGTCCGCGCGGCCCACGGACACCGCCCCGCGCGTGGCGTACCAGATGGGGACGTCGGCGCCGGTGTCGCCGAGCGCCTGCAGCAGGGCGAGGTTGAGGGCGAGGCCGAGCGGCTGTGCCGTGCCCGCCCCGTACGGCTCCTCGGCGAGCGCGAGGAGCGAGAGCACCGCGGTCGGTGGCGCGTCCGCCGTCGCCTCGCCGAGCCTGCGGGCGAGCGCCTCGCGTACGGCGTCCGCTTCGGTCAGCTCCACCAGCCGGACCTGGGCGCCGCGTTCCCGCAGCACCTCCGCGACCCGCGGGCCTTCCGGCGCTCCGGCGGGCGCGGCGATCAGCCAGGTGGCGCCAATCGACGACCGGTCGTGCGGGGCGGTGAGCGCGTCGCCCAGGGGCGTCCAGGTGATGTGGTAGCGCCAGGAGTCGAGTACCGACCGCTCGCGACGCGCCCGGCGCCATGAGGCCAGTGCCGGAACCACCATGGCCAGGGACGACTCCTCGGCGTCCACCTCCAGCGCGGCGGTCAGCGCGGCCAGATCCTCGCGCTCGACGGCGTCCCAGAACTCGGCGTCCACCGGGTCGCCTCCGGCGGCGGCCACCGGTGCCGGGGGCTGCTCCAACCAGTAGCGCTGCCGTTGGAAGGCGTACGTCGGCAACTGCACCACGGACGCGCCCAGCCCGGCGAACACCGCGGCCCAGTCGACGGCCACCCCGCGGACGAACGCCTCGCCCAGCGAGGCCAGGAACCGCTCGGGACCGCCCTCATCACGCCGCAGCGACCCCACGACCACCGCGTCCTCGACCGTCGCCTGCAACGGCATCGTCAACACCGGATGGGGGCTCATTTCAAGAAACGTCCCGAACCCGGCCGCCGACAGAGCCCGCACCGCCGACTCCAGCTCCACCGTCTCCCGCAAATTGGTGTACCAGTACCCGGCGTCGAGCCCGGTGGTCTCGATGGTGTCGCCGGTGACCGTCGAGCAGAACGGCACCTCGGCGCGGCGCGGGGCGATCGGGGCCAGGGCGTCGAGGAGTTCGTCGCGCAACTCCTCGACATGGGCCGAGTGGGACGCGTAGTCCACCGGAATGATCTTCGCTCGTACGTCCTCGGCCTCGTACTCCGCCTGGAGTTGGCGCAGCGCCTCCGGGTCACCGGACACCACGATCGAACCGGGGCCATTGACCGCCGCCACCGAGATACGGCCCTTCCAGGCCGTGATCCGCTCGCGCACCCGATCGGCGCTCTCGGCGACGGACATCATGCCGCCACGACCCGCCAGCCCACGCCCGATGGCCTGCGAGCGCAACGCCACCACCCGCGCCCCGTCCTCCAACGACAACGCACCCGCCACCACCGCCGCCGCGATCTCCCCCTGCGAATGCCCCACCACCGCAGCAGGCACCACCCCACACGCACGCCACACCTCCGCCAACGACACCATCACCGCCCACAACGCCGGCTGCACCACATCCACCCGCCCCAACCCCGGACCCCCACCCCGCAACACCTCACTCAACGACCACTCCACAAACCCCGACAGCGCCGCCTCACACTCCGCCAACCGGCCCGCGAACACCGGCGAAGAATCCAGCAGCCCCACCGCCATTCCAGCCCACTGCGACCCCTGCCCCGGGAACACGAACACCGGACGGGCATCGGTCGCCGTGACTCCCTCGCCGCGCACCACGTGCGGGGACTCGCCGCCCGACGCCACAGCGCCCAGTGCGTCGATCAGCTCGTCACGGTCGACACCCAGGACCAGCGCACGGTGGTCGAAGCGGCCGCGGGTGGTGGCGAGCGAGTGGCCGATGTCGGCCGGGGAAAGGCCGGGGCGCACGGTCACATGCGTCAGCAGCCGCTCGGCCTGCGCCCGCAGGCCCGCCGCGCTCTTCGCCGACAGCACCCACGGGACCAGTCCCCCGCCCACGGGGGCGTTCCCCTCGGCCGAAGTGCCCGAAGGCTCCGCAGCCTCCTCTTTGGGAGCCTCCTCGATGATGGTGTGCACATTGGTGCCGCTGGCCCCGAAGGCCGAGATACCGGCCCGGCGGGGCTCCTCGCCACGCGGCCACTCCCTGGCCTCGGTCAGCAGCTCCACCGCCCCCGACGGCCAGTCGATCCGCGAGGAACGCTCCTCGGCGTGGAGCGTCTTGGGCAGCAGGCCGTGGCGCATGGCCTGCACCATCTTGATGACACCGCCGACACCCCCGGCGGCCTGCGGATGGCCGATGTTGGACTTCAGCGAGCCGATGAGTACGGGGCGGTCCGCCGCGCGGTCCTTCCCGTACGTGGCGAGCAGCGCGCCCGCCTCGATCGGGTCGCCCAGCGGGGTGCCGGTGCCATGGGCCTCGACCGCGTCGATCTGCTCCGCCGTCAGGGCGGCGTTGGCAAGCGCCTGGCGGATCACCCGCTGCTGGGAGCGGCCGTTGGGGGCGGTGAGGCCGTTACTGGCGCCGTCCTGGTTGACGGCGGAGCCACGCACCAGAGCCAGCACCGGGTGGCCGTTGCGGCGGGCGTCCGAAAGCCGTTCCAGCAGCAGCATGCCGACGCCCTCGCCGAGGCCCATGCCGTCGGCGCCCTCGGCGAACGCCTTGCAGCGGCCGTCCTGCGCCAGTCCGCGCTGCCGGGCGAAGCCGATGAGCCCCATCGGGGCGCCCATCACGGCGGCGCCGCCCGCGAGGGCGAGGGAGCAGTCGCCCTGGCGCAGCGACTGGCAGGCCAGGTGGAGGGCGACCAGCGAGGAGGAGCAGGCGGTGTCGAGGGTGACGGCAGGGCCCTCCAGGCCCAGGGTGTAGGCGATGCGGCCGGACATGATGCTCGCGGAGATGCCCGTGACCAGGTGGCCCTCCAGCCCTTCGGGCATATGGGGCCAGTCGGGGATGTAGCCCTGGTAGGCGGCGCCCACGAAGATGCCGGTCTTGCTGCCACGCAGGCCCGCCGGATCGATTCCGGCGCGCTCGAACGCCTCCCAGGAGGTCTCCAGCAGCAGCCGCTGCTGCGGGTCCAGCACGGTGGCCTCGCGGGGCGAGATGCCGAAGAACGCCGGGTCGAACTGGTCGGCGTCGTGCAGGAATCCGCCCTCGGTGGCGTAGACGGTGCCCTGCCGGTCGGGGTCCGGGTCGTACAGGTTCTCCAGGTCCCAGCCGCGGTTGCCGGGGAAGCCGGAGATGGCGTCGCGCTCGCCGGTGACCAGCTCCCACAGGTCCTCGGGGCCGCGCACATCGCCCGGGTAGCGGCAGCTCATCGCCACGATGGCGATGGGTTCGCGGGACGCGGCGGTGAGTTGCTGATTGGCCCGGCGCAGCCGTTCGGTCTCCTTCAGAGACTCCCGCAGCGCGCCAACGATCTTGTCGGTTGGGTTTGCCATTGTCAGCTCCGCAGTCGAGTCTCGTCAGAGGTCGTTCTTGTCGTAGGCCATGCGGACGAGGTCATCCACGTCCAGGTCGTCGATGGACTCGGCGGGCTCCTCGTCCACCGGTCCGGTGGCGGGGTCGTGGGAACCGGCCAGCCGCAGCAGCTCGTCCAGCAGCCCGGATTCGCGGAGCCGGAGCAGGGGGATGGAGGTCAGCGCCGCGCGGACCTCGGCCTCCTCGGGGTCGAGGCCGGTGCCCGCGGTGTCGTCGGGGAAGAGTTCGGCGCCGATGTGTCCGGCGAGCTCCTCCGCGCTCGGGTAGTCGAAGACGACGGTGACGGGGAAGCGGAGCCCGGTCGCGGTGCCCAGGCGGTTGCGCAGGTCGACGGCGCTCAGGGAGTCGAAGCCCAGCTCGCGGAAGGCGCGCTGGGCGTCGACGGCCTCCGGGCCGGGGTAGCCGAGCACGCTGGCGATCTGGGAGCGCACCAGCGACAGCACGGCCGCCTGCCGGTCCGCCGGGGCCAGGTCGGCCAGCCGGTCGCGCAGCGAGGAGGACTCACCTGTCGTCTCCGCCCCCGTGTCGGCGTCGGCGGCGAGGATCCGCGCCACGTCGGGCACCTGGCCGATGAGCGGGCTGGGCCGGGCCGAGGTGAAGACGGGGACGAACCGCTCCCAGTCCACGTCGGCGACCACCACCACGGTCTCGTCCCCGTCCATCACCTGCCAGAACGCGTCGATGGCGAGCCGGGGGGTCATGAACGGGATGCCCCGGCCGCGCAGTTGCTCCTCGGCGAGATTGGCGGCCATGCCGCCCTCCTCGGGGCTCCAGATGCCCCACACCACCGAGGTGGCGGTGAGGCCGCGGGCCCGGCGGTTCTCGGCGAGCCCGTCCAGATAGGCGTTGGCGGCGGCGTAGGCACCGTGTTCGCCACTGCCCCAGACGGCCGAGATGGAGGAGAAGAGCACGAAGGAGTCGAGCGTGTCCCGGTCGAAGAGGGCGTCCAGGTTGGCGGCGCCCGCGACCTTGGCCTCCGCCGTGTCGGCGAACTCCGCCAGATCGGTGTCGGCGAGCGGGACGAGCACACCGGCACCGGCGATGTGCAGCACGGAGCGGATCGGCAGGCCCTCGGCCTCCACCTCCCGTACGAGCGCCTCCAGCGCGGCACGGTCGGCCACGTCGCACGCGGCCACGGTGACCTTGGCGCCCAGCTCGGTCAGTTCGGCCTTGAGCTTGTCCGCGCCGGGCGCCTCGGGGCCGCGGCGGCTGGTGAGCACCAGGTGTTCGGCACCGGCCTGGGCCAGCCGGCGGGCGATCTGGGCTCCGACGCCACCGGTGCCGCCGGTGAGCAGCACGGTGCCCTCGGGGGTCCAGGAGGCGCCGCTCCCCCGGTGTCCGGCGGCCCGTATCAGCCGCCGGGTGAACACACCGGAGGGCCGCAGGGCCAACTGGTCCTCGTCGCCGAGACGGCCCGCGAGCGCGCCGCACAGCCGTGTGGTGACCCGGCCGTCGACGGTGCCCGGCAGGTCGATCATGCCGCCCCAGCGCTGGGGGTGTTCGAGGGCGGCGACCCGGCCCAGTCCCCATACGGCCGCCTGGGCGGGGCTGTCGAGGACATCGGTGCCCCCGACGGACACGCCCCCACGGGTGGCCAGCCACAGCGGGGCCGCAATCCCGGTGTCGCCGAGGGCCTGGACGAGGGCGAGGGTGAGCGCGAGGCCCATGGGCACCCCCGCGTGGCCGGGGTGCGGTGCGTCGGCGAGCCCGAGCAGGGAGAGCACCCCGGCCGGGGTGTCTCCGGCGGTGGCCTCGGCGAGCCGTGCGGCGACCGCGGCACGGTCGGCCTCGGCCGCCTCGACGGTGACGACCGTGGCTCCGTTGGTCTCCAGACCGTCGCGTACGGCGTCGATGAGCTCGGTGCCGGGGTGTCCGGCCGGGACCACGAGCAGCCAGGTGCCGGTCAGGGCCGCCGAGGCCGGGTCCGACATCCGGTTCCAAGTGACGTGGTAGCGCCAGGAGTCGAGCACGGACCGCTCCCTGCTGCCGCGACGCCATGAGGACAGCGCCGGGAGCACGGTCCGCAGCGACGACCGCTCCTCCTCGGCGTCCACCTCCAGCGCGGCGGTCAGCGCCGCCAGATCCTCGCGCTCGACGGCGTCCCAGAACTCGGCGTCCACCGGGTCGCCTCCGGCGGCGGCCACCGGTGCCGGGGGCTGCTCCAACCAGTAGCGCTGCCGTTGGAAGGCGTACGTCGGCAACTGCACCACGGACGCGCCCAGCCCGGCGAACACCGCGGCCCAGTCGACGGCCACCCCGCGGACGAACGCCTCGCCCAGCGAGGCCAGGAACCGCTCGGGACCGCCCTCATCACGCCGCAGCGACCCCACGACCACCGCGTCCTCGACCGTCGCCTGCAACGGCATCGTCAACACCGGATGGGGGCTCATTTCAAGAAACGTCCCGAACCCGGCCGCCGACAGAGCCCGCACCGCCGACTCCAGCTCCACCGTCTCCCGCAAATTGGTGTACCAGTACCCGGCGTC